>NZ_CAEUHO010000001.1:729972-1459944 GCF_903181435.1 Bacteroides acidifaciens | reverse complement strand
TGCTTAGGAGAAACTCCAATTTTAGAACATTACCTGAATTCCCCCACTGACACAGAGGTGAAAGAGCTCCTTACTGAAGTTTGGATTCCAATTGTTCAATAATTCATATAAGGGCAATAAATACACATCACCCTTATAGAATTAATAGCTATAATACCTCATATATGCTTTTTATCAAAGACTTAGGACAATATCCAAGAATGTCAATAGAGATCTTTTCAGCTTCTTCTTTTGATATATTTTCATTAACGATATAGTTCCTGAATACATTCTCCTTTTCTTTATATGGATAAGACGAGAGCAGTACCCCCACTATTGTCCGTAATTGCAAATCTTTGAAATCATCACTTTGCTTTCTACCCAAGCCGACGCGTGTCGAATGTAAGATAATTGATTTATTTTCTCTATCACGACAATCTTCAGTAGCTTCTTTTAAAACAAATTCTTTCTCCAAAGTTTTATAATCTACGTTCTTATCCTCAATAATAAATTTTAAAATATTATTCGGGCCAAATTTAGTTGTACCATCGTCAAACTTTGCGCTTCTTATTAGAATACCATAATATACATTAACATCATCAGATAAACAAATATCAATGCCTCCTCTTGTTCCACCTTTAATTTTTGAATTCTCCGTTATACCTATGCGATGAACATAAAATCTTCCATAATTATCCCTTTGTAGTTCATTTCCATGCACAAACTCATCATTAAACTTTGAATCTTTAAAATAAGCTTCTACTTCAATTGGATAAATCCGTAACCCATTACTCAGTTCAAACATATAGTTTGTGACTATTAACTTATTAATTACTTGAAGTTGTTTCTCTATTTCCTTAAAGTCACTACATTGCCTTAATATTGCAATTTCTTTTTTTAAAGTATCCATAACTATTATAATATTAATATTTTCTTGGGTAAAGATAATCTTTTTAGTATAGAGTTGTGTTAAATATATCAACTTTCTTATTTTTCACTTAGATGATATCAAATAGTCAACAACAGAATCCCAATTCGGATACTGTTCCGAACCAAATAAGATCAATTCACCACTAAAATTCTCCGCGCCATTTTTGAGACGATCATCGATCAAGAAGTCTCCTTTGTTTAAATTTTTATGATGACTAAGAATCAACCGTTTATATCCATAGCCACCTAACCATTTTTTCACCCATACAAGTTTATCCGACCAAGCTGAAGGATTATCCCATGGTGCTGTAGAAAGAATATACACATCATAAAAACGTACTAAATGATAGTAAGCATTAATTGCTCCTTCATACGGACACATTTTTGCAAAAATATCAGGTACTTCATCATATCGTCCCTCGTATTTTCTTTTTTCATATTCACTCAATTTATTTATACCTGATTGAAAATCAACCAGAACATTATCCATATCAATATAAAGTATAGGTTTAGAAATCGGTAATGCTGATATCATATAATTTTTAGATTTTAAATTTATGAATTATCTTATAGTGATAGCCATGACTTATTCATCATATTCAAGCAACCACTCTAAGCCAGATACATATTCACTCATAGTCCAGGACAAACAATTCAATGCGCCTCCCCATTTCTCTACAATCGGAGCGATATTTACTTGATAGATTCGACCTTCATAGGAAGGATGCAATTCTTTTATCTGTTCTAAAGCTTCTCTGTCTGTCGGTAGTCCAAGTCCGGGAACAATGATTACGTCACGTGTCTGAAGCATATTTATATATGCCCAACTATTATGATGATACTTACTCAGTTTTAAATCTACAACCACAAAACATTTACTCAATCTACGTCTCATCTCTCGTGCTATTTTCAGGGGATAGACATTCAGATTAACCAAAACTTTGCCATCACCAACATTATGAATAATCCCATCTGTATGACCACAAACATCAGATTTATCCCATGGAAGAAATACAATTTCCGCCCCATAAAAATTCTCCTTTAAGATTGCGAGCACTTCTTCCCTTTCAATCTGAGAATTTTCCTGAAATAACTTTTCTGTCATAACAATAATTGGTCTCCAATCTTTCATATATGGTTCTTTTACTTCACACACAACCACATTTCCACCATCAATTATAAGTGGAGATTGCGTAATATTCATCCTGTTCCTCATAGCCTTCAATACAGGCTCAATATTAGTTTTATACTGTGGCTTGTCAGTTAAATAATCTGGTTCATAGCGGAATTGAATATAAGTTTTGTAGCCCCATTGTATTGGCATGTAATCCCGGCACCAATAATCTTTAGTGTGCATCAACGCGCCATGTGCTACATGATGACGAGAAAGAATATCGGATAGTTCTTTATAAATTTCAGGATAGTGCCTTGCAAAAAGGTTTGAAAAATAAACGGTATCTTTATGTTGCTCTGTTATCATAATCTTTCAATAATGTGACTTTTCAAATTTTACAATGCAAAGATAAGCGCATTGTCAGACTATGTATTTACTCAAAAATGCAAAACTGTTGGTTATTACATCAATCATACAAAATAAGTTATTGATTCACTGAAAGATATGCATATAAATAATTATGACACCATACCATTGGCATGATGTCATAATCTTGATGAAATTACACTAACCTAATTTACTTGTTTTTCTTCCAAAGCTTGCTCATATCTTCCAGTGTCTTGCCTTTCGTTTCGGGCACCCAACGCCAAACGAAGATTGCGGCAGCTACACAGATAATTCCATAAAGGCTGTATGCGAACATCGGACTAAAATCGTACAATGCCGGGAAAGTGGAAGATATAATATAATTAAATATCCATTGGAAAGCTACAGCGATGGCAACTGCCTTGCCACGGATTGTATTCGGGAAGATTTCCGAAATCAATACCCAGCAAATTGGTCCCCATGACATCATAAAGAATGCGGCATATACGATAACCGAAACTACCGGAAAGATTCCCTTTATAGCCATACTATCACACATTGCTACTGCAAATGCCCCTACTGCCATACCGATAGAACCGATAATCAATAGCGGTTTACGTCCGAAGCGGTCTACTGTAAAGATAGCAACCAATGTGAAGATGATGTTTACGATACCCATAATAACCGTTTGCATCATACCGACACCTTCTGCGCCTGCATTTTCAAAAATGCGCGGAGCATAGTAAAGTACCGCATTAATGCCGATAGCCTGTTGGAATACAGAAAGAAGAATACCGATAACAATTACTGCCACTCCATAAGTAAAGAGTTTTTCTGTCTTTTCGTGGGCGGTAGCTTTGATATCATTAAGGATTTCCTGTGCTTTTGCTTTACCATTAATTTTTTCCAAAATAGAAAAGGCTTTTTCTTCCTGTTGTACCAATACCAAATAACGGGGAGTTTTCGGCACGAAGAACAATAACAAACCAAAAAATGCAGCAGGAAAAGCTTCCGAACCAAACATATAGCGCCATCCTTCTTGTACAGTCCACATATCAGACTCAGAACTTACTGATAAGACTCCGGCAGCATCTTTCAGAATAATAGGATTCTGATGGTCGCCCATAATCAGGTAATTCACAAAGTACACCACCAGCATACCGAAGATAATGGCAAACTGGTTGCACGAAACAAGAGTTCCGCGAATGTTGGAAGGGGCTATTTCCGCGATATACATCGGACAAACGGCAGATGCCAGTCCAACGCCGATACCACCTAAGATACGATAAAGATTAAACGTAATCAGCAAGTCCATATTCGGTTTTCCGTATTCGAAAAACAGGAATTCCGGATAATAAGAACCTAATGCTGAAAGGAAAAAGAGTACGGCAGCGAGCCTCAACGAATTACGGCGTCCCAGACGGGAAGCGAATATGCCGGAGAGCGCACCACCAAGTACGCAACCTATCAATGCACTGGAAGAAGTGATTCCATGCATTACTTTGTTATATTGGAAATCAGAGGCTGAAAGAAAAAAAGCTTCCAAGCCTTTTTCCGCTCCGGAGATAACTGCCGTGTCATAACCGAAAAGCAGTCCGCCCAGGATAGCAACGGATGTGATGGAATACAAATAGAGTTTGCTTCCTTCGTTCGTTGTATTGTTCATAGTTTGTATAAATTGGATAAGTAGTGTGTAGTAGTTGGATTAGATATAAAAGAAGGTGATAAAGCAGTGGTTGAACTGCTGCTTTATCACCTTAGTATTAGATTTTAATTAGCAATACATATTCAGGATTGCTTCATAAAGTTCTTGCTTGCCGCTAGTCTGCTTCGGTTCGCCGTTTGCTTTAGCATAAGCAACCACGTCTTCCAAAGACAATTTACCGTCTTCAAATTCTTTACCTTTACCACTGTCAAATGAAGCGTAACGGTCGGACAACATTTTCTTGTATGGAGATTCGTTCAGCAAAGCTGCCGCACTTTCCAATGCACGCGCCATAGCGTCCATACCTGCAATGTGAGCGATGAAGATATCTTCCAGGTCGGTAGAATTACGACGAGTCTTAGCGTCGAAGTTTGTTCCGCCATTGCCCAAGCCACCGTTGCGGATAATCTGCATCATAGCCTGAGTCAGTTCGTAGTTGTCAATCGGGAATTGGTCTGTATCCCAACCATTCTGATAGTCACCACGGTTAGCATCGATAGAACCCAACATGCCATTATCTACTGCTACTGCAAGTTCGTGTTCGAAAGTATGACCTGCCAAAGTTGCATGGTTTACTTCAATGTTTACTTTAAAGTCTTTATCCAAGCCATGAGCCTTCAAGAATCCGATTACAGTTTCCGTATCTACGTCATACTGATGCTTAGTCGGTTCCATCGGTTTCGGTTCAATCAGGAAAGTACCTTTGAAGCCACGGGCACGGGCATAGTCGCGAGCGATAGTCAACATTTGAGCGAGATGTTCTTTTTCACGTTTCTGGTCAGTGTTCAGAAGAGACATATAACCTTCACGTCCACCCCAGAATACATAGTTCTGACCGCCAAGTTCGATAGTAGCGTCAATAGCATTCTTAATCTGAACGGCAGCACGGGCTACAACGTCAAAATCAGGATTAGTAGCAGCACCGTTCATATAGCGGGCATGACCGAATACGTTGGCAGTACCCCACAACAGTTTGATGCCTGTTTCAGCTTGTTTCTGCTTTGCGTATGCTACGATTTCTTTCAGGTTAGCTTCGTATTCTTCGATGCTTGCGCCTTCGGATACCAAGTCTACATCATGGAAACAGTAGTATTCGATACCTATTTTCTGCATGAATTCGAAACCTGCGTCCATTTTGTCTTTTGCAGCCTGAACTGCGTCTGCATTACCATTCCAAGGGAATTGTTTTGTTCCGCCACCGAACTGGTCACCGCCTTCTGCGCACAATGTATGCCACCATGCCATAGCGAATCTCAACCAATCTTTCATCTTTTTACCGTTGATTACCTTTTCAGCATCGTAGTAACGGAATGCCATCGGGTTTTTACTATCTTTACCTTCGAACTTAATCTTTTCAATTCCCGGGAAAAATTCTTTTGTTGCCATAATTCTTTTTTATTTTTTAAATGGTTATTATTTATATTGTCAATTACTTATCTGAAGAAAGAACCGGAGCCGGTATTTTGCTTGCCATTGATTTTTCAAGGCGATATTTCCATTTGGCATATGCGTCTGCATATTCCTGGCGTTTAGCTACATTAGGCTCAATCACGTCCAGTTTGTCGAGTGTGACAAACGCCTCGTTATTATCTTTGTAGATACCTGCGCCGATGCCCGCACCTTTCGCTGCGCCTACCGAACCGTCCGTATCATAAAGTTCGATAGTGGCTCCCGTCACTCCTGCCAGAGTATCACGGAATATCGAACTCAGGAACATATTGGCGTGTCCGGCATGAATCATCTTCACAGGAATACCCATCTGCTCCATAATATCAATACCATATTTAAAGGAGAACACGATACCTTCCTGGGCAGCACGAATAATATGATGCTTGCCATGTGCATTGAAATCCAACCCGCGAATGCTACAACCGATTTCCTTATTATTCAGCATACGTTCGGCACCGTTGCCGAAGGGAAGGATACTGATTCCCGCGCTGCCGATAGGCGCCTTGGAAGCCAGGACGTTCATTTCATTATAAGATATTCCTTCGGGAGCAATCGTACGCTTCACCCATGAATTAAGAATACCTGTTCCGTTGATGCAAAGCAGTACACCCAAGCGAGTCTGTTCTGTTGAATGATTGACATGCGCAAAGGTATTGACACGTGATTGAGGGTCATAATTCACTTCGCCGTTTACTCCATAAACTACTCCCGATGTTCCTGCCGTAGAAGCTATCTCACCCGGATTGAATACATTCAGAGAAAGGGCATTATTAGGTTGGTCACCGGCACGGTATGTAATCGGAGTGCCTTCTTTCAAGCCTAATTCTTTGGCTGTCGCAGCGTTGACACGACCCTGCTCTGCAAAAGTAGGTTTAATATCCGCAATCAAAGACGAATCGAATCCGTAGTAATCCATTAAGAAATCAGCTACCCGGTTGTTCTTGAAATCCCAGAACATACCTTCCGAAAGTCCGGAAACTGTCGTACAGATTTCACCGCTCAGTTTCATGGCGATATAATCACCCGGCAGCATTATTTTGTAAATCTGCTCATAGATGGCTGGTTCGTTTGCTTTAATCCATGCCAATTTGGAAGCTGTAAAGTTACCCGGCGAGTTCAACAGGTGAGAAAGGCATTTCTCCTCTCCGATTGTCTCGAATGCTTTCTGTCCATAAGGCACAGCACGAGAGTCACACCAAATAATAGCAGGACGCAACACACGCTGATCCTTATCAACACATACCAATCCATGCATCTGATAAGAGATACCGATGGCTTTAATCTCGGCAGCACTTACGCCCGATTCAGCCATAATAGCTTGAGTGGCCAGCTTCAGATTTTCCCACCAACTCTCCGGGTCTTGTTCCGCCCATCCGGGATTCACTGCGATAATATTCGCTTCCGTCTTCGGGAAAAACGCAGACGATACACATTTGCCTGTTTCAGCATTTACCAAGCTCGCTTTTACAGACGAGCTACCTATGTCATAACCTAATAAAAACATGATTTTAGTGATTAATGGTTAGTGATTAATGGTTAACAATGATATGATAATGATTAATAGTTAGTAGTTAATGATTGATAATTGGTATCCGCATGGCATTAATCACTAATCGTTAATCACTAAATTATCACCGTCTCACTTTATTATATATTTTCTTATCGAACTTGTAATAACGGGCGGCACGGTGAGCCACTCCCTGTTGTTTTTCTTCCAAAGGAACTACATATTCCATCATGGCTATTTTCTTATGGAAATTACGCACATCTACTGCTTTGTCATATACCAACTCAAAAAGAGTTCTCAATTGTGCAGCCGTAAATTTACGTGGAAGCAGTTCAAACAACATAGAAGGATTGAACTCCACGAATTGGCGAATATAAGTCATCGCTTCCCGGATAATCAAATTATGGTCGAAAGCCAATGTTTTGACATCTTTCAGGGCAATCCAACAAGCCTGATGCTCATCCAGATTCTTATCCAACGCGCGGTCAATCTTCACCATCGACAAATAAGCGATAGTCACAATACGTTCCACCCTCGACTGCATGGCACGTTCCAGCCAACGCACATCTTTGGGATTGCTGGTTCTGTTTTTAGAACCGAATGCTTTGAACTGTATCAGGTTCACATTTTTAAGTCCTGTCAGTTCAAACAACACGCGTTGCGCAGCTTCGTCCAAATCTTCGTCCATATATATAAGGCTTCCGGGAAGTTTCATATCGTGATATACCTCACCATTATCTTCACCTGCACGTTTTACGAGCAACACTTTCAGTTGTTCTCCGTCAAAACCAATCACCACACAGTCTACTGATATGTGATTGTTTGCCAAAGGTGTATTTTTCTGTATATTCTGCATATCTTTTTCTTTAAGACGATGCAAATATAGAGGGGAAATATCATCAAAACAAGATTAACAAATATGCTATAAAACATTGTTTTTCATTGTAATACATATCATACATCATACAATATGAATAGTTAGTGTTATCTTATGATTTACAATATGTATTTTAGTTCTTTCGGAGATTAGTAATTGTATAAAGTACAAAAACTGGATTTGCGCTTTATTATCAGTACTTTTCATATAGATTCCACTGAACGGCAACAAAGGTACTTATTGTACTTTAAACGATATGTCATTTTGTACCTTATCGTTTTTTATTCTATCTTTGTAGAGTAAATATTAAAAAAACTAAAATGGAACGTCATCCAGTCATTTTATCCATTGCCGGTTCCGATTGTTCGGGTGGTGCAGGCATTCAGGCAGATATAAAAACAATCTCGGCTTTAGGCGGATATGCGGCATCGGCTATCACCGCAGTCACCGTACAAAACACATTGGGAGTACGCGCCGTGCAAGCTATGTCTCCTGAAATTGTCCGCGGGCAGATAGAGGCTGTGATGGAAGACCTCCAACCTGTCGCAATAAAGATAGGCATGGTACATGATATTCAGATTGTCCATGTCATTTCTGATTGTCTGAAAAAGTACAGACCGAAATATGTCGTGTACGACCCGGTAATGGTATCCACCAGCGGGCGAAAGCTAATGACGGACGAAACCATCGAAGAGATAAAGAAAGAGTTGCTGCCACTTGCCACCTTAATTACGCCTAATATAGACGAAGCCACCGTGCTCACGGGTAAAAGTATCCATAATATCCGGCAAATGCAGGAAGCAGCCGAAATATTGACGGATAATTTCCATACCGGCATTTTAATAAAAGGCGGCCACTTGGAAGGAGACGACATGTTCGACCTCCTACATACTGCCGACTCCATATACCATATATATAAAGAGAAAAAGGTAGAAAGCAATAATCTGCACGGAACGGGCTGTACCCTCTCCTCCGCCATTGCTACCTGTCTGGCAAAAGGTTACCCTATGCGCGAATCCATCCAGCATGCCAAGAATTATATCACTCAGGCTATCATTGCAGGAAAGGATTTGCATATCGGTCACGGCAACGGTCCGTTATGGCATTTTCCCGCCCCCATTGCACAAATGTGTACATTTTGTGCGGTCGTATCATAAAAATACGTAACTTTGCACCCGCAATTAAAAATCAATTAAATAATAAAAATATGAAAGCATTTGTATTTCCCGGTCAAGGCGCCCAATTCGTGGGAATGGGTAAAGACCTGTATGAAAACTCAGCTTTAGCAAAAGAATTGTTTGAAAAAGCAAATGATATCCTTGGATATCGCATTACAGATATCATGTTCAACGGCACAGACGAAGACCTTCGTCAGACAAAAGTGACTCAACCTGCCGTATTCCTTCATTCCGTTATCTCTGCCCTTTGCATGGGCGACGACTTCCAGCCGGAAATGACAGCAGGACACTCACTCGGCGAATTCTCCGCTTTGGTAGCTGCCGGAGCCTTGAGTTTTGAAGATGGATTGAAACTTGTTTACGCACGTGCAATGGCTATGCAGAAAGCTTGTGAAGCGACTCCTTCCACAATGGCTGCCATCATCGCATTGCCGGACGAAAAAGTAGAAGAAATCTGTGCTTCTGTAAATGCAGAAGGTGAAGTTTGTGTACCTGCCAACTACAACTGTCCGGGACAAATCGTTATCTCAGGTTCCATACCGGGTATCGAAAAGGCTTGCGAACTGATGAAGGCTGCCGGAGCAAAACGTGCCCTTCCGTTGAAAGTGGGCGGTGCTTTCCACTCTCCGTTGATGGATCCTGCTAAAGTAGAATTGGAAGCTGCCATCAAGGCAACAGAAATTCATACTCCCAAATGTCCGGTATATCAGAATGTAGATGCTCTTCCTCATACCGACCCTGCAGAAATCAAGAAGAACCTGGTTGCCCAGTTGACAGCGTCCGTACGTTGGACTCAATCGGTGAAAAACATGGTTGCCGACGGTGCTACTGATTTCACAGAATGTGGACCGGGTGCAGTACTCCAAGGTCTGATTAAGAAGATAGACGGCACTGTCAGTGCTCATGGCATTGCATAAAGAAGAAGGGCGTGCCAGTTTACCTGACACGCCCTTCTTTATAATTGGCTATATATTCCAGTCTTAGTTTCTTGGCAATGCTTCTTTTACTACCATTGAACGACCTACATATTCAGCACCGTTCAATTGTTTGATAGCATTGTTAGCTTCTGTATCATCCGGCATTTCGATAAACGCAAAACCTTTTGATCTTCTAGTTTCACGGTCTGTGATTAACTTTACTGAAGCAACTGTTCCATACTCTTCCATTACATTTCTCAAGTCTGATTCCTTAACATTATAGCTAAGATTTCCAATGTACAAATTCATAAAATACAAATATAAAAAATTAATAATTCAATAAGAAAGTTTTGGGAAGATCTAAATTAGAGATGGATATGCTCAAATAAATGAGAAGATTCATGTAAAATAATCAAATCGCAATAAACCTCTTTATTGTTGTTGGTTGCAAAGGAAAGCATTATTTATAGATATTGCACTATATTCTCTCCTTTTTCTTTTCGTAAAACATCTTTTTTATGAAAATAGTCCAATACTTAACGCTATTTCCCTCTATTACCGGAGATTTTCCCTTCTCATATGACTTGATAAAAACATCATTCGTATCGAAAGAGCCAATTCGGGAGATATTGACAATTGCTTACTGGGACATTATCCGGTAGACAAAACTATTCTTTTGCCGGAGAATATGTAGATGACTATCCTGCATGCCTGAAAAAATTCCCGATTCATCACGAACCAGGAATTTTATAAATGAGTTATTACTACATTCGAAGTATTGCTTTATTCTTTCACTTCTTCGCCCTTTTCATTCATCAGGATTGTCAGTTCCTGAACATCTTCCGTAGTAAGAACTACTTTGTAAATCTTACCATTCTCTCTCTCCGCTACATAAGCCTCTTTGATACTGGCACCTTCGTAATTCTTTGCCAAAGCTTGTGTCACTGCTTCCGGCAGATCTTTAGGGTCAATCTTTGTAAACTCGTCCTGTGGAGCTTGAGCCTGCATTTCTACAGATGTAGTTTTAATCACTTCCTGTGCAAATGCTACAGAACTACCCAATCCCATTACCAATGCTACTGCTACTAATACCTTTTTCATAATCGTAATTTTTTAAGTGTGAATTATAAAAACCATTATTTATTATCTCTACACTTATCATATCGCAAAGCGGATGCCAGATATCAAACAAACGCATATAACACTATAAATCAAACAAATACAAAATAGACAGATATATTAAATTGTAGAATTAGTGTGGAATTGTGTGGAAAGTGAGGAGTGTAATTGTGGAAAATAAAAGCCTGTCTTGCTTCGGGAAGACAGGCTTTTATTTATATATCAGTTATACTACATTATCCGCAGTGGAAATACTTATGTACCAAATCAAGCATCTCCTGCGGTTTTCCGTCCAATTCCGCACGCAGTGTCTTATCTTCATAGCTACGGAGTTTACGGATAATGCCGTCAATCATTGCCGGACTAAATACATTGTATTGTTCGAAAATAGCCCGTTGTTGTTCCAGACAATCGGCAGACGCAACGCAGCTATCCGGTAATTGAGCCAATGTCTGCAACTTATCTTCGTTTTCTTTCTGGTGAATATTCACATTCACATACGTTTTTTCAGCCAGTTCCAGAGCATTCTCTATTTCAAAACCATGGCGACAGGCAACAGCCAGTCCGGCAAGCAGTTGATACAAATCTGCCGAACCGTCCGGTGAGCGCATTTCCACTGTCTGCTTCTGAGTGGTATCAAAATGGCTTTCCGTTTCTAACGGGTTCGCTAATGTACACATATCCTTCTTTGCAGCCCATCCCAAAGGTACACGTACTAATACGGAACGGTTGCGGTCACCCCAACAAACATTCGTCGGCGCTTCCTGATGCGGAACAAGACGGAAGTATGAAGTGGGATTCGTGTTTCCGAAGGCTGTGATTGAAGGTGCAAGCTCCATCATTCCGGCAATAGCCTTCCGGGCTGTTTCCGACAAAATGCCGTCTTTCAACATCTGATTCTTTCCGTCCTGCATGATACGCATATGGACGTGTAAACCGGAACCCGCTTTACCTGCTGTTATCTTAGGAGCAAATGTGACATTATATCCATATTTGAATCCCAAGTTACGGATTACCCATTTGGCAATCATCAACTGGTCGGCTGCCTGTTCAACAGGAACCGGCAAAAACTCAATCTCATTCTGCTCATAGATATAGCCTTCTAAAGTAAAGTTACCCACTTCAGAGTGTCCATACTTAATTTGCCCGCCAGTCTGTGAGATATAAGACATACATTGTGTACGGAACTCATTGAATTTGGCATAAGGCCCCGATTCATGATAACCACGCTGGTCGGTTGCCTCAAACATACCCGTATCCGGTGCTATCACATAATATTCTAACTCACCCATTGCCTGAAATTCCATTCCCGTCACGTCCGTAAATGCTTTACTGGCTTTATGAAGCGTATATTCCGGCGAGCTTTCCAACGGTTCTCCGTCCTTATTGAAGAAAGAACAAAGGATAGACAGCGTAGGTATTTCAGCAAACGGATCGACAAATGCCGTGCGGAACCGAGGAATAACATATAGGT
The DNA here is from genome assembly GCF_903181435.1 of Bacteroides acidifaciens. NCBI lineage: Bacteria > Pseudomonadati > Bacteroidota > Bacteroidia > Bacteroidales > Bacteroidaceae > Bacteroides > Bacteroides acidifaciens. Next base: position 1,447,329 of record NZ_CAEUHO010000001.1, on the reverse strand, counting down.
CGCTACTTCCCGCTTCGATGAAAGAGAAAAGGCTCGAACCGTCTACCCGTTCTCCACAAGTAAGGATAGCTTCCAGATAAGCTTGATTGTTGATGACAAAATTTAAAGTTTTCAGACGACCGTCTCCCGCGGGATACATGAAATTAACCATGCGGATGTCGTTTTGTTGGATAAATGAAATGATGTCGGCTTTGGTAAATTCAGAAGTCGGCTTCTTGAGAAATGCCACCAATTTATTGGCATTCATTGATAACTCTTGATTCATGATCGGTTGTTTTTCGTTGTTGTATGATTAAAAAACGGTTTGTTAATCGCCAAAGATAACGAAAAGATAGAAAAACAAATAAAAAAGATTTAATTATTTCCTTACTACCTTTCATTTAAAAATGAAATGCTACTTTTGTAAAAGACACCACCTTATATATAACGTTATGCAATACATTTACAAATATCAGTCCCCTATCGGCGGAATAACAATCGCAAGTGACGGTAATTTCTTGACAGGTTTGTGGTTTGACGGGCAGAAATATTTTGCCGCTTCGTTGTCTCCTGAACATGAAGAAAAAGCATTGCCTGTATTTGAGCAAGCCAAAGAATGGCTCGATTGCTATTTCAGCGGAAAGAATCCCGGCTTCATGCCTGACATACACTTGGAAGGCACTCCTTTCCGTCTCTCCGTATGGAAAATATTAAAAGAAATCCCTTACGGCAAAGTCATTACGTACAAGGATATTGCCAAAGAAATAGCCCGCCGGAACGGACTGCCGTCCATGTCAACGCAAGCGGTAGGCAATGCGGTGGGACACAATCCGGTTAGCATTATCATACCCTGCCACCGGGTTGTAAGTTGCAACGGCAGCCTGACAGGATATGCAGGCGGTATTTCTAAAAAGATAGAGTTGCTCACTCTCGAACAGGCGGATATGACAAACCTGTTCGTACCAAAGAAAGGGACGGCACTATAAATCCGAAAAATGTCCTTTGCGCGAAAAACTAATTGACTGCCCCGGCTGTTTTATTTTCAGTAGAAACATTCAAATTACAATCCCATGAAAAAGGACATTTTAAAAGACCTGCTTGCCAAACCCGGAAAGCAACATTCCGTTTCCGATTTTGATCCGTCATTCACTGGCAAACTATCCAAACAGGATGCCAAAGACCAATTGGCACAGGACATAGAGAAACTTTCCGAACTGCAAAGCATGCTCTACGCACAGGATCGCTACTCAATTCTTATTATCTTTCAGGCCATGGACGCGGCCGGAAAAGACGGAACAATCAAACACGTCATGTCCGGCATCAACCCGCAAGGATGCCAAGTGTTTTCGTTCAAACAGCCTTCTGCCGAAGAACTGGATCACGATTATCTCTGGCGTATCAACCGTTGCCTGCCGGAAAGAGGACGAATCGGAATCTTCAACCGTTCTCACTATGAAGACGTGCTTATCGCCAAAGTGCATCCCGAAATTATACTGTCCGGCAAATTGCCGGGTATAGAAACCGTCAAAGACATTGTCCCTGACTTCTGGAAACGCCGTTACCGGCAAATCAATGATTTCGAACGTTATCTGACGGAAAACGGAACTGTTGTCCTGAAATTCTTCCTGAATGTATCAAAAGCCGAACAGAAAAAGCGCTTTATGGAAAGATTGGATGACAAAGCCAAAAACTGGAAATTCTCTTCCGCAGATGTCAAGGAACGCCAGTTTTGGGATGAGTATATGAAAGCCTATGCAGATGTACTGACCGAAACATCTACCGAACTGGCTCCGTGGTACGTAATCCCCGCCGACAATAAATGGTTCATGCGCTACGCAGTAGGGCGGATTATCTGCGACCGGATGAAACAACTGGACTTGCATTACCCCAAACTATCCGAAGAAGGATTAAGGAAGCTGGAAGAATGTAAGAAAAGTGTATCCGATATTAACTTCTGATTCACTTGTACTTATCCTTTTTTATTCTAACTTTGTAGAGCAACTACGTTCATGCCTTGAAACACTTTGTTTCACACCGAGAAACCATTCGTTTCACACTGGGAAACAAAGTGTTTCACGCCGAGAAACAAAAAGTTTCAAATGGGTTTGAAACTTTTCTGTCCTATTTTTAAGAAAATAAGCAAATAGTTCTTTTCCCAGATTAAACCTTTTTAATAGAAGAAAGTCTAATTTTTAAGATATTATCGTTCTATTAAATACAAAAGTTATCAACGAAAATGGAAACATCTGCCAAGCTCTACTCGCTGAATTACAGCAATGTAAAAACTTACTTGTTCGCTCTGCTGTTTATTGCAGGCAACATTGTACTTCCACAACTATGTCATCTTACACCTTACGGTGGTCCTACCCTACTGCCTATCTATTTTTTCACATTGGTTGCAGGCTATAAGTATGGATTCCGCGTAGGACTACTGACTGCGATTCTTTCTCCTGTTATTAACCATCTGTTGTTTGCCATGCCTTCAGAAGCCGCACTTCCGGTTATACTGATAAAATCCACTTTGCTCGCCGGAGCTTCCGCTCTCGCCGCACGAACACTGAAATCTGTCTCTTTATTGGGCGTTCTTGGTGTCGTACTCTCCTATCAGATCATAGGAACTGCTTTTGAATGGGCGATTCTCGGTAACTTCCATGCAGCGGTACAAGATTTCCGTATCGGTATTCCGGGAATGTTGATCCAGTGGTTTGGTGGCTATGCCCTGTTAAAAGCGATTGCAAAACTCTAAACTAAAATAGAAATAGCGGAGCCAACCCTGACTTGGTAGCCGTCATGGGTAGAGAGCCGGAAGCCATGTTTCGTCGTGCCATTAGCGAACTGGGTGGTATGAAGCAATTCGTCAAACCGGGACAGAAGGTGGTCGTAAAGCCTAATATTGGTTGGGAATATGTTTGTCCTGCCCGTCCGTTCCGCGCTATCTATATTGAAGGCAATCCGGTACAAAAAGAAGCGAAACCATTCAAAGAAAGCGAAGAGCACAAGGTTGAAATAGACGATTTCGGGTTCTGACCAGCGTAGCATTAGAGGAAAGTTTCCATCCGGCATAGTAAAAACTATCTGTTATATTCCTTCTACTTTCAATAAATTCACTAAATTCGTAGCGAATTAAAGAAAGAAAAAAACTCATGGAGGTATATACAAACAATTGGCCGAACCGGAAATATCAGATAGGTTATGCTCTAAGTGGAGGATTTATTAAAGGATTCGCTCATTTGGGCGTAATGCAGGCTCTCTTAGAGCATGATATCAAACCGGATATTATCTCCGGAGTTAGCGCCGGAGCTCTTGCGGGAGTCTTCTACGCAGACGGTAATGAACCTCACCAAGTGCTGGACTACTTTTCCGGGCACAAATTTCAGGATCTGACCAAACTGGTAATCCCCAAGAAAGGATTATTCGACCTTTGCGAATTTATTGATTTTCTCCGTACCAATGTAAAAGCAAAGAATCTGGAAGACCTTCAGATTCCCTTAATCATTACAGCAACTGACCTTGACCACGGACGTATGGTTCACTTTCACCGTGGTTCAATTGCCGAACGGGTAGCCGCTTCGTGTTGTATGCCTGTCATGTTCGCTCCGGTCAACATTGAAGGAACGAACTACGTAGACGGCGGATTGATGATGAACCTTCCGGTTTCTACCCTCCGCAGAGTATGCAACAAAGTGGTAGCAGTCAATGTAAGTCCAATCATGGCACAAGATTATAAAATGAATATTGTCAGCATCGCCATGCGCTCATTCCACTTTATGTTCCGTGCCAACACCTTCCCCGAAAGGGATAAATGCGATTTACTGATTGAACCTTACAACCTCTACGGATACAGTAATACGGAATTGGAAAAAGCGGAAGAAATATTTGAGCAAGGATATAATACAGCCAACGGAGTACTGAATCAATTACTGGAAAAAAAGGGGAAAATATGGAAATAGCCCCTATTTTCCGAGAAGAACAATGAATACGAATATTAAAATCTACTCTATATGAATGACGAGAATAAAATAATTATCTATCAAGTGTTCACCCGCCTGTTCGGCAATAATAATAACCATTGCGTTTACAACGGGGATATAGCCACCAACGGCTGCGGTAAAATGGCAGACTTTACTCTCAAAGCACTTGGAGAAATCAAGAAACTGGGCAGTACGCATATTTGGTACACAGGAATTATCGAACATGCTACCCAGACAGATTATCGCCGATACAACATCAGCCCGGATCATCCCGCTATCGTGAAGGGCAAAGCCGGTTCGCCTTATGCTATCAAAGATTATTATGATGTTGACCCGGATCTGGCAAACGACGTGCCGGGACGTATGAAGGAATTTGAGAACTTGGTGCACCGAACACATCGTGTGGGACTGAAAGTTATCATAGACTTTGTCCCCAACCATGTAGCCCGCCAATATCATTCGGACGCGCAACCGGATGGCACTACGGAACTGGGCGCCAACGATGACTCAAGCCTCTCTTTCAGCCCTTATAATAATTTTTATTATATTCCGCAAGCAGAACTTCATGCACAGTTTGACATGAAAGACGGCGCCACAGAACCTTATCACGAATTCCCTGCTAAAGCAACAGGCAATAATCGTTTTGACGCCACTCCTAATATCACCGACTGGTATGAAACCATCAAACTGAATTATGGGGTGGATTATCAGAATGGTGGCACCTGCCATTTCTCCCCGATTCCGGACACATGGATAAAGATGTTGGACATCCTTCTCTTCTGGGCGTCTAAAGATATCGATGGCTTCCGTTGCGATATGGCCGAAATGGTCCCCGTTGAGTTCTGGGAATGGGCTATTCCGCAAGTAAAAGAGGCTTATCCTGAAATTCTGTTCATCGCTGAAGTCTACAATCCGAATGAATACCGCAACTATCTGATGCGTGGCAAATTTGACTATTTGTATGATAAGGTAGGCTTATATGACACGTTGCGCAATGTAGCATGCGGATATGAATCCGCTGCTGCCATCACGCATTGCTGGCAAAGCCTGAACGGAATAGAGAAGAGAATGCTTAACTTCCTCGAGAATCACGATGAGCAACGTATTGCTTCCGACTTCTTTGCCGGCAATCCGCGCAAAGGAATTCCTGCACTTATTGTTTCGGCATGCATGAATACGAATCCTATGATGATTTATTTCGGTCAGGAATTCGGAGAAATGGGAATGGACAGTGAAGGATTCAGTGGAAGAGACGGAAGGACTACCATATTTGACTATTGGAGCGTAGACACAATCCGCCGCTGGCGCAATGGTGGTAAATTTGACGGTAAGATGCTTACTGAAGACCACAAACGGCTCTATGATATCTATCAGAGAATACTGACACTTTGTAATGAGGAACCGGCAATCAGCAAAGGAGTATTCTTTGACTTGATGTATGCCAACATAAACGGCTGGCGCTTCAACGAACGTAAGCAATACACCTTTATGCGGAAATACAAAAATGAATTATTGTTTTTCATTGTCAATTTCGACAGTCAACTGGTAGATGTGGCAATCAATGTACCTTCACATGCTTTCGACTTTTTGCAGATTCCTCAGATGGAGTCTTATCAAGCTATAGACCTGATAAGTGGCGCAAAAGAAGAAATCTGCTTATTGCCATATAAACCGACAGATGTATCGGTCGGAGCCTACAATGGAAAGATACTGAAAATTACTTTTTAAGTGAAAGGTAAGTAAAAGTTAAGATTTATAAGTTCATTGCAACCCGGTCACTCATAATGACCGGGTTATTTTATGTATATCAAAACAAATGTTCTCAAAGGCTGTTTTAGGTAAATAAATAACCCTCTAAACTCAAAGCTTATGAAGAAAATTAATATTGGAGTATTCTTGCTGCTTTTGCTGTTATCCATATCTGCTTTCGCAGGCACCCCTCCCGACAATGTGCAAGTGACTTTCAGAAAAATGTATCCGAAAGCAAATGACATAGCTTGGTCGCAGGACGATGGATATTATTGCGCGAACTTTGTAATGAATGGATTTACTAAAAATGTATGGTTCGATACACAGGGACAATGGGCAATGACACAGACCGACCTTGTCAGTCTCGACCGACTGACACCTATAGTCTATAATGCCTTTACATTCAGTTCTTATGCGAGTTGGGTGGTGGAAGATGTAACTATGGTAGAATTTCCTAAATGGCAGGCAATCCTTGTAATCAAAGTAGGGCAAGATAATGTTGACGTTAAATACCAGTTATTTTATACTCCGAAAGGAATACTGCTGAAAACACGCAATGTCAGTTATATGCATGATATTCTTGGTCCAAGTACATTCTTTATCAACTAGGGAAACTGCCGGATAATATATATAAAGAAAACCCTCGCAAATCATTGAATATCTGCGAGGGTTCTTTATTCTAGAACAAATAATTATTTCTTCTTTCTAAGCACTACGGCACTACGCGCAGGAATATAGAGTTTCAACCATTCTTTCTTTTCCCGTTTGTACAATGGGTCGGTAATCGTAAAATGAACAACAGAGTCATCTGCCAAGCCATTTCCGCCAAATACTACATTGTCTGTATTCAGTATTACTTCATATGCTCCCGGCTCTACCAGGAAACCATAATCAACAAATGACTGTTTCGGATTGAAGTTGAAGACGAATATCAAATCTTTACGTCCATATGCCAATACTTGGTCACCGTCATTATGCCATATTTCCTGAATAGGCGTTGCCTGGAAGTTTTTCACGCTCTTGATTACTTTCAACATCTCCGCATCAAAGTCGCCCATATAATGATAAGTCAGATTCTGGTTGTCTACCAAATCCCACTGGCGACGGGCATATTTGCAAGACCATCCATTTCCTTCGCGCGGGAAATCAATCCATTCAGGATGACCAAATTCATTTCCCATAAAGTTCAGATAACCGCCATTAATGGTAGTAGATGTCAGCAAACGTATCATTTTGTGCAAAGCAATGCCCCGGTTGACAATGTAATTTTCATCTCCCTTTTGCATATGCCAATACATATCAGCGTCAATCAGACGGAAAATAATTGTCTTGTCTCCCACCAATGCCTGATCGTGACTCTCTGCATAAGAGATGGTCTTTTCATCCTGACGACGATTGGTTACTTCCCAGAACATGCTGGAAGGTTTCCAGTCCTCATCAATCTTTTCCTTGATTGTCTTAATCCAATAATCAGGAATGTTCATAGCCATGCGGTAATCGAATCCGTAGCCGCCGTCTTCCACTTTCGCAGCCAATCCCGGCATACCGGAAACTTCTTCTGCAATTGTTATTGCTTTCGGATTCACTTGATGAATCAGCTCATTGGCCAATGTCAGATAACAAATTGCATTATCATCCTGATGACCGTTAAAGTAATCTCCATAATTACAGAAAGCTTCACCCAATCCATGGCTATAATACAACATTGATGTCACTCCATCAAAACGGAATCCGTCAAACTTATATTCTTCCAACCAATATTTGCAGTTGGACAACAGGAAATGAATCACTTCGTTCTTACCATAGTCAAAACAAAGAGAATCCCAAGCCGGATGTTCGCGACGACCGCCCGGATAGAAATATTGGTTGGGATCACCGGCAAAGTTTCCCAATCCTTCCACTTCGTTCTTTACAGCGTGTGAATGAACGATGTCCATAATCACAGCAATCCCCAACCCATGAGCAGCGTCAATCAATGCCTTCAACTCATCGGGAGTCCCGAAACGGGAGGAGGCGGCGAAGAAACTGGATACGTGGTATCCGAAACTTCCATAATAAGGATGCTCCTGGATAGCCATAATCTGGATGCAGTTATATCCTTCTTTAGCGATACGCGGGAGTATCTTTTCGCGGAATTCGTTATAGGTCCCGACTTTTTCCTCTTGCTGCGCCATTCCGATATGGCATTCATAAATCAGCAAAGGATTCGTACTGGGCTTAAACGTTTTCTTCTTGAATTTATAGGATTTCTCCGGTGTCCATACTTGGGCGCTGAATATCTTGGTCTGTTCATCCTGAACTACACGTGTAGCCCAAGCAGGAATACGCTCACCTTGACCGCCATCCCAATATATATTCAGTTTATACAAGTCTCCATGATGGATAGCATCGGCTGGCAAGTTAATTTCCCAATTGCCATTCTTTAGTTTTTTCAACTTATAGGCAGCTTTTTCTTCCCAGTTATTGAATGTACCTACCATGTATATATGCGTAGCGTTCGGTGCCCATTCGCGGAAAGTCCATCCCTTATCGGTACGGTGCAATCCGAAATAAAGATAACCTGACGCAAAGTCCGAAAGAGTCTGTTTGCCTTTGTTAGTCAGTTCGGCTTCCTTGTCCAGCACAAACTGACGGCGACCTGTAATAGCATCGGCAAAAGGTTCCAGCCAAGGGTCATTTTTGATAAGATTAAGTGTCTTTTCCATATCAGAATTGAATTTAGATTATGCTTTTACTTTTACGATTACTTTCTTCACACCATCCGGGGTAATGCCGGGAGCATGTCCGTCCTGAGGAAAGAAGATAGCAAACATTCCCGGTTTCACGGCAACGTAAGTTTCGGCTAATCCTTCAAAAAAAGTAATATCCTTTTCCACATTATAAGGAGCATCTGCGGGAACACAGTCCTTAGCAGCAGTATAACCCATAATTTCTGTTCCTGACAATGGAATCTGAATATCTATAAACTCATTATGTGTTTCCAATTTGGCTTCTTCTCTGGTCTTTGGCTTGGTTTGTGCAATATTCACCAGCAGATCTTTTCCTTTCAATTCTGTCTTACCGATTTCCATGGCTTGAAGGTCATGAGATTTCAGAAATTCAATAGCCTGTGCAAATAAAGGATTTAAAGACGCATATTTCTCCAGATTTTCTAAAGTATCTACTACCATATAAGTTCAATTTTAAAGTTTATATATTAGGTATTATTCAAAATCATCAATCGTGTAATTAATAAAATCAGCAAACCGCTTGAATTGGCGGAACACCTTATCTATCTGCTCCAATACATCCGGTTGGGTAAAGAAGTTATCGGGGACATTATAGGAACAGACATATTCCTTGCATTTCAGATAATCAATGTACTTGAAATCCTTCGGGAAACCTTTAGGAGCTGTTTTCAGGAAGTCTTCTCCAATCACTGGAAAATATTTCTTAAATTCCGGGTCTTCTACAATGGAAACAAACTCCTCGATATTATCATAAATAGATTGGCGGACAGCTTTCAATATATTGGAAGGCAAACAGAGGCTTCCTCCGGCAAGCATCGAACCGTCCGGTTGCAGATGCACATAGTATCCGCAATGGTCGGACTTCTTGCCCTTCGCATTGATATAACCGCCGAAATGTATCTTATAGGGTGTTTTATCCGTAGAGAAACGGGTATCCCGGTAAATACGATAGGTACAGTCTTTGGGTTGGATTCCCCGGACTGTTTCATCAAACAGAGAAATACGCGCAATCACTGTTGCCAAAAAATTGTCGAACTCAGCACGGGCTACCTCATATTCTGCCTTATGCTCATTAAACCACTCACGATTATTGTTCGCGGAAAGATCTTTTAAAAACTGAAAGATAACGGGTATGTTCATCTTTATCATTTTCTATTATTATCCTACAAACGTACAAATTTTATTTCATATAAACTACAAAAGGGAACAAAAGGGCATAAAAAAAGCATCGGCCTGGTAAACCGATGCTCTAACACATTTATCAAAAAAACAGACTCTTCTGTCTCTGACGTACTTTAGCTTTCACAAGTGGAGTACAATCTCTTTAATTAATCTTATATCTAATACTATGAAAAACACATAAATATAACAGTACAAAAGGGGCTTTTGTTCTGCACTTATCTGTATATTTCAGTTAATAATAGTTTATAGAATTAAATGTTTATCATCAACAGGCAGTATGATACGTCCCCAGTCAATCATTGCATTGAATAACATGATTTTAGAATATTCTCCCAAATGTGCCTGTGGAATATCTTTCTCTACAATAATCTTCTTGTCCAACAGCTCGGCGCGTTTTGTTCCCCGAAGCAACGGGCGAAAAGGAGTGCACCACATCTTCCCGTCATAGAGCGCCACGTTAGCAATAGAGGTGTCTGTCAAACAACCGTCTTTCACTATTAAAACATCATCCGCCATTTTCCTTTGGGCATACAAGGCATTCAAATTTTCCCGGTTCGTGCTTTTATACGTATAGTCGACAGAGTCAGCTACCACCAAGCGCAAAGAAGAAACGTCCCGCATCTGATAAGGCACATAGGTGATTTCTTCTATTTCTCTGCCATATACAACTCTGCATTTGTATATTCCTTCCAACGATTGCGGAGAAACTAACGTCCGCAAATCAATTGGAGCGCTGCCTTTCCAAAAGGTCGCACGCGTTCTATCAAAACGTTCTATATGATAGTCAAGATTATAAACCTTTCCATCCTCTATCCGGATGGTTTCAATAAATAGGCACATATACTTTTTGTTTCATTTCATTATATTCGCTTTCCGCATCACTTTGGCAGGTAATTCCACCGCCGCTTTTGAAATACATCTTTTCCCCTTCCTGCTCTACGAAACGTATCATAACAGCACTATCCAGATTTTCACCGTCAAAATATCCCATAATGCCTGTATAAAATCCCCTGTCATAGGTTTCTGCTTCCTGAATTATCTGCATTGTTTTTTTCTTCGGAGCCCCTGTTATAGACCCTGCGGGCAATAACTTAAAAATAATATCACCTAAGTGCGCCTGATAATCATTCGGCAGAGTTCCCTGAATTTCCGAACTTGTCTGAAGGATAGAGCCTTGGTTAGTCCGTAAAGTATCAATATATCGGTAGCGGGATACTGATACTTGATTGGCAACCATGCTTAGATCATTCCGTATCAAGTCTACAATAGTGGCATGTTCTGCCGCTTCTTTCGGATCATTTATCAGGAATTGGGCGGCATCAGGAATTGAAGCGTCGATAGTTCCTTTCATTGGGAAAGAGCAAATTCTTCCTTGATGGATTCTGACAAATATTTCAGGAGAAAATACCGTAAACGAATCTTTTAACCATAACTTATAGGTAGCTTTCGAACGGGAATAAATATCTTTCAGAGTGAGGTTGGTTTCTATCGGAGTGCGACAAGTCAAGTTTGTGAGAAAGCTGTTTCCTGCAAAAATATTTCTTTGAACGATATGAAATGAATGCCTATAAGCGTCAAAAGATTCGGGCAACGATTTCCAACGAATATGTTTTTCCTTATTATTGGGAAAAGAATCCTCATAGCTTTTATCTGATACCGGTTGATTGGTAAATCCATTCAGATTATAAAGCAATTCTGCAGAATCTACGGACGAAACATCTTCTACGTAAGAAGCGTCTTGTAGGTAATTTATAATAAAGATAAAAGGGCGACGAGATACTCCCAGCTCATTCATCTGCTTGACAGCCTGTTTCTTGGTATATAAATGCATAAAATCCTTCTGTGTTAGGAACGGCAAAAGTACACAAAAAAGTATGGATTAGAAAAAATGCAATAAAAAAGGGTTGCCAAATGTGTCTATCGGCAACCCTTCATACTTCTTTATAAAAATCTAATTACTTCATGGCAGCTTTCACTTGCGGAAGCATTTTCTTCACGTTTTCGTTTTCCGGTGATACTTTGGCAGCTTCTTCCAAATAATCTACTGCTTCTTTAAATCTGGCATCAGCTTTTTCTTTTTCTGCTGCATATTTATCAGCATCCGAATTTGCCAAAGGAGCGGCCTTTTTCAAAATATTAGCTCCGTCATTGTAGCAAAGAACTCCCAAGCTGTAAAGAGCATTCGTCTTATAAGACTTATGATTCAAAGGGATTACTTTTTTAAAGTTCTCTTCTGCTTCCTCAGCCTTACCTGCTTTCTGGGCAGCAAGTCCTGCTTTCAAGAAATGAAGGCCATAATTCTTTATCATTACCTTATTGTTCGGATCAACTTTCAATCCTTCTTCCAATGTAGCTACATATTCATCAGTCTTCTTCAATGCATCTAAAGCCGCCGCCTTACGAGCATATGCGTTTCCTATATTGAACTTCTTTTCGATGGCTATATCAAAATATGTAACCGCTTCAGCATACTTCTTTATTTCATCAGCAGCCATACCACAATAATAAGCCGTTGCTGAATCTTGATTATTAGTCTGCTTCAAATATTCACTGAATTTGGCATACGCTACGGGATAATTCTTTGCATTAAATGCATCATTTCCTTCTTTCTTAATTTGAATAGGATCGGTTTGCGCAAAAAGGTTAGTTACAGTAATACAAAATGCAAATAAAAAAATAAATTTCTTCATAACTTATATGTGTTTTTAGTTGTTTATTGTTCAAAAGTAAACCTTATAATACAAAAACACAACCCTATTTAAGTTTTTTGAGCTTTTTGAAAGCAATATAACGTTCGTTATTCTTCGTAAAAACAATGATTCGCTATCCATACATCTTATAATGCATAAACAGATGAAATATTATCCCTGCATAAATTACTGATTCATAGCCACAAAGAAAAATATAAATAAAAAAGTGACGAAAAGTTTTTGAAATTTCATAAAAAGCACTACCTTTGCATCCGCAAATAAGGATGGTTCCGTAGCTCAGCTGGATAGAGCAACGCCCTTCTAAGGCGTGGGTCAAGCGTTCGAATCGCTTCGGAATCACAGTTAACATCCGGTAACATTCATATGTTACCGGATTTTTCTTTTAAATAGCTGATATTAAACGTTTTAAAAATTCCGGCTGATAAAACCGGAACTTTGCAATCTCTCTTTGTATTATAAACCCACCGGTATTTTCAGCAAATACCAAACGATAAACAGTAACGTCCAGGCAAACAAGATAGCCAATGAATATCTCCAGGTATATTTAAGTAATGTGCCATACGTAATCTGCTTATCATACTGCCGCATATAAGTCAGCACCAAAGGCATATAAAATAAGAAAGGAGTAATGGCATTTGTCGAGCTATCTCCAATACGGAAAGCACATTGTGCTACGTCCGGCGAGATTCCCATCTGCGAAAACATCGGAATAAAGATGAAAGACATGAAAGCCCATTTGGAAGTGGCAGATACCATAATCAGATTGATAAATGCCGTAAACAGGATAAATAGGACCAAAGCTACCAATGGAGCCGGTTCAAAGGAAGAAAGCAACTCAGCACCCATTATGGCAAGACATTTGTCCAAATGAGAATACTCGAAACAGGCGAACATTTGAGCGGCAAAGAAAGCAATTACGAAATAGACGCCTAGAAGTTTCATGGGCTGCGTCAACCCTTCAATCACATCATTGTCTGTGCGATAGCGACCAGAACTGAAACCATACGCCATACCCGTGATACCTGCTCCCAAAGAGAGAAGAAACAAAATACCGGCAATGAACGGCGAATGCATCAAACCTCCATTCACACCCCGCAGAATTCCGTAAGAGGAAAAAGTAAGCCATAAAACAAGAGCTACATAAATAGCCGCTATGATGATAGAAATCATAATGGCACGTCTCTCTTTACGGGACAGGGGACGATAGGCTTCCACCTTCACACTTCCTTCATATTTACCCAATCTGGGAAGAAGCCATTTTTGAGTCACCCAGTAAACAATGGCAGTAATTACTATCGTAGAAGCACTCATGAAGAAGTAATTGCAAAGAGGTTCCGTATTCCCCTGATAGCCCGTTTGTGCCAACGCTGCCTCCTGTGTGGTATGAGCCAGCAACGGGTCCATCGTACTCAACACAATATTGGCACTATACCCGCAGGCAACGGAGACATAAGCCGTCACAATCCCCGCAATCGGATGAAGTCCCACCCACTGAAACAGCATAGCGGCAATAGGCAATAAGATAATATATCCACCGTCACCAATAGCATTCGACAATAATCCTAGAACAATCACCCACAAGATAATTTTCCTCTTCTCCTTGCGGTTGCCCACCCCCATACGGATACATGCATCAATAAAACCGGAGTGTTGGGCAACTCCCAATCCGAACATGGCAATAATCACCATGCCCAACGGAGCAAACCCTGTAAAGTTCTTGATAGCGTTCCTCAACCACCAGCGGATTCCTTCCGGACTCAGCAGGCTTTGTACACGAATATCTTCACCGGTCTGTGGCAATGTCACCTTCAATCCATAGATATCACATATCCATGAAAGAAAGACCACTGCCATTGTCAGTAGCATGAACATCGTTGCAGGATGGGGCATGCGCCATTTTGTCTTCATCGCTTTTCAGATTTGTTCTTCGTCAGTTTCCCTTTGTCTATTCCTCGTCGGCTTCCAAATTATCCAAATCAATAATGCGCAATTCCAAAGCACGAACAGCCAATCGGGTAGCATTCACTCCTACTCTTTCTCCATTTGGAAAGAGACGTCCGATAAGGTCGTTTTGCCTTTTTTCCAATGATTTCACACCAAAAGGCATACCTTTCAGGTTCGCAATCATCTCTTTCGTGTATCCCAATGCCAGATGGCGGAGAAAACGCTCGTCATATTCGTCGATATCATAGCTGATTACCGCTTCCTGACGCTTCGCATCATTGGCAACTGACTTTTTGAAACGCTCTACAATCTTTTCCAAAATCGGATAGTTGAAAACCAGTTTCTTACCGTCCATCACAGCCTGTACATCTGTTTTGGTCAGTAATTCTCCCGTCTTGAGGATAATTCCGTCGGCACCGGCATTCAGTACATCCACCCATAACTTTTCATTCAATATTTCACCAGTGAAAATCAGTACGTGGACATCCTTATAACGTTTGAATATATTCCGGCAAATATCCACCCCGATAGTAGTAGAACCACCCAGTCCCAAATCCAGCAATACCAAGTCAGGAAGCTGTGCCTCCATCAACGGCCAAAATTCACTCTCGGTCATGGCAGTGCCGATCACTTCCGCATTCGGTATTTCGTGACGGAATATCTCTTCCGTACCTTTCAACTCCAGTTTTACATCCTCTACAATAATAACTTTAAACTTCTGTTCTTCCATTTCCTTATCTAATAACTTTTATGTGTTTTCTTTTTATCTGCACGGAACAGTGAAATAAACCGTAAATCCTCCACCCGCAGCAGGCTCGGCATTAATACGGCATCCTCTGCGTCCCGCAAATTCGTCATGGTCACGGATAATCTGCTTGCATACCAAATATTCCGTACCCCACAATTCCCCTTTCTCACCGGAAGTCATGCGTGCCAAATTCGGGTAGAACAACTGATTCAATTCCTCTACACTCTTTTCACGTCTCGTATCCGTAAAGAGGAAACGAATATATCCATCATCCTTGCGAACCTGCAAACGCAATACGCCATCTTGACGAACCGTCAACGCTTCGTCAATCAGATTTTCTAATAGAAAACGCAACTGGTTCACGTCTCCTATCACCTTCGCTTCTATCGGTTCCATCTCCAGTTCTATCCTCTCCGTCCGGTTCTTCATTACCTTCCTGAAATATTTCCCGGCAGCATCAAAAAGTTCCTGCACCGGAATCACCGTACGCCGGAAAGTAACCTCTTCCAACTGACGGGAAGCGCACGAACTCAAGATAGTAAATATGCCCTTATAATATTCAATCAGTTCGGTCATAGTCTCCACTGCTTCGCGCTCTTCCTTTTCTGAAAGACTCAGCGTATTCAGTCGTCCTACAATCTGCTTGATTTTATTCGGATAATAAATCGTTTCATGTTTAATCGTAGACAGACAGTTGTCAAGCACCATATTCTGCACATGCAACATACTATCTTCCCAGGAAGCCCGACGCGTCTCTTCGTGTGCCGACTCAATATCCCTGTATTTCGTAGCCAGTTTCACTACCGCGTTAAATACCACAATAGCCACATAACGCGCAACCAGCTCAAAGAGCAAACGGTCAGTTTCCTGTTCCGAACCTTCCCGGCGCTCCAGAAACAATACGCCGACACATTGATGTTCCCCTCCAACTTCCACTTTCAATGGGATAGCCAAAAGATATTGTTCAACGAGATACTCACCGGAATCAAAACACAGTTGTACCATTTCCGGCATTTCCTGCCCGGGACGCGAAGCATATTCCAACCGATGCGTCGTTTCATTGTATACTGCGATTCCCATCCGGTCAATCGTCAGCAATTCATTCACAGAACCGAACGCTTCATCCACGATACGCTGCGGAATTTCTTTGAGCGTACTTTCCTCCCGTTGCAACGCTTCCGTATACTCCTGTTCCTGCGGCCTGACTAAAGATGCCGCGAATACTTTCTGATTAATTTCAAGCACCTGTTCAAGATTCAACCGGTTCTGCAAACGCTTCCGCATATACAGAAAATAATACCCGACCAAAGAAATAATCAACAAGACAAAACATAGGATAATCCCTACCGTCTTATTGGTATTCGAACGCTCCAACTGCCTGCAATATGCTTCCAGCGTCTGGTCTTCTCCCTGCAACTTATATAAATCCGTAAAAGCCGAATTATTATAACTGTATGCATCCAATTGTTTCAAAGCCAGAAAGGCAACCGCCGCTTCATTTCTTATATCTAGAATCACATGATAATCCGAATCAAACATTTCGTTCCACCAACTGACTTCAGCCGGTATTCCCGTACCAACGAGTTTCATATAGCGATGCGAACGTCCAGGACGCGCATATTTCTCATAATGCTCATTCAGCAACAACATGGCAGAGTCCACATATTGTAAAGCAAGCCCGTAATTTTCATCCACATTGGCAAAATACGCCGCATTGGCATAGTCCGAGGCAGCATCCAACAAATCCTCATAAGTAGAATCAGTGGCTACCACTATCGAATCTCCATCCTGCGACATGGGCTGAACCGGCCCATGCAGACAGGATACCATTCCCATAGGAAGCAACAGGCAAAGCAAAACACCAACCACCTTACGTACCCCCAAAGGCAAACGGAAATAAAAACGGCTTCCCTTCCCCAATTCACTTTCCACATCAAAGGTGCACACCCGGAACAGTTCATTCGTTTTCTTATATTTCTCAATGATTCCCTTACAGTTCATCAACCCGAAACCACTGCCTTTGTTTTCTTTCAATTCTTCAGGGTCTTCCGCATTCTTTATTCCAATCACACGCGAATCATATACTTTCTCACCAATGATACACGCCACATCTTCTTCCGAAATGCCCCTTCCGTTATCTTCCACGGAAATCTCGACATATGTATCCGTAGTATGTGCATAAACTTTAATCTTTCCTCCTTCCGGAGTATACTTACGGGCATTCTCCGCCAGCGTATTAATCATAAACAAAGTCAACGCCCGGTCTGCTTTCACCATGACGGCAGCCGGTTCAATCTCCAACGTCTGCTTTTTCATTTCAAAGGCACGCCGTCCTTTCCCCAGCAGTTCAAACAACTCGTCAAGACTGAACGTTTCAATATTCAGGCTCAACGTTCCTTGCTTCATCTTAATCCACAGAGCCAGAATATCGTTATATTCATTAATCGTAGTTACCAGTTCGTCAATATACTGATACTTCTCTTTCTTTATCTTTTCATCATCAATATATCCTTTTTCCGTAAGTTTATGCACTTCATTCAAAATACGGTCGATATAAGGATTGATGCCATTTACAATAGCCATACAAGCTTTCTTTATCAGATTCTGACGCTTATTTCCCGCAATATGCTGTTCGTAGATATACCGCTGCTTTTCCAACTGCATCCGTTCGTCGCTCAATGCTTCCACCATCTGCTCGTTGTCAACTGCCCAAATAATATAAGGCTCCAACACATGCACCAAAGCCTTTTCATCCCGATTCAGCCGATGCATAGGGACAAGCGCCGCTTTCCCCTCTTCGTCTTCAGGAATCTCCAGTCTCATCCTGCCTTTCCCGAACAACTGGTCTATCCCTTGTTGAATCAACGGAACATTCATCGGAATAGAAGAAGTAATATCGCGGCAAAGCCCGAGAATCTGTTGCAGGCGTTCTACGTCAATCTGATTCTTTATCTTGGAACGCTTATTGAAGAACCACCAAAGAATAACCACCAGCACCAATCCGGCAATCACCAAAGAAAGTACAAGCGTCATCTGCCGCGAACCGGCTTCCAATGAAACATAACGGCTCTCCAACTCCTTGTCCTGACGCGTAAAGTTCAGAATATCCAGATATATATTCCGATTGTAGTCAGATGCATACTTCATCCCCAGCCCTGCATACGACACGCTCAGTTGTTCCCGGATTCTTGAAATCCATTCGGGAACAGTCTTTACGTTCTCCTGCGTAATCCAAGGCACCCCGGTATAAGTCGTATCCCCTTCTGCAAACGTATATAGCTTATCCAATGTATCCGTTTCGTTATGATAATAAAGCATATGATGCCGGTTCACGCAATCCAATGCTTTCGTCAATGTATCCAGCGCTTCCGAATATCGCCCATGCGTATTCAGATATTTGCCGATAGACACATACGCTCCGGCAATCTGATATAAGTCATCATATTCACGGAACTTTTCAAGTGCAAGCTGTGCCAGCCGCAAAGGTAAAAGCGAATCTATCGGCAAGTCAAACTGGTCTAATGCATGTCCTCTCCTCGCCAGAAAAAAATCGAAGTTATTAGAAGAAATCATCAGGTTCGCAAGCCCTTGCAAACCATTTCCTTCAAAATAAGAATGATTACTCTGAACAGCCATCCGCCAGGTATAATAAAGATGGTCGAACTCACGGAGCTTTCTATCCTCCGGTTTATCAGCTTCCACCAAAGAAGCCGAACCTTTGAGATAATGATAATAGAGCAACTGATTAGTGTCCGCCAGTGCTTCATCTTCCGGAATCTGATTGAGTGAGGCAATCGCTTCCTGCCGTTGCTGGAGATAATAGTAATAAATGGAAGAAACAATGAAGAATTCCGTGAAAGCATAATCCAGACGGAGCTTCTCATGCCGGTCGGCAAACAAGTCACTCTCTTCACGAATACGCTTCATACGTTTCAGCGCACTATTCCGGTAGTCATAAAATTCTTTGTTCATTGCCGTCCGCTGGCAGATTTTCATCAGCCCGATGTCCGCAATCAAGAGTTCGAGTTCATTCTTGGTCAGTTTGTACACCTCTTTGTGCAAAGCTTCGGCACGGTCGAAATTCATGTTCATGTAAGCCCAGAATCCCAGGTTATTTGAAGCTTCGGCTTTCCCCGACTTATATAAGCTTACTTGACGATAAGCCTGCTCGGCATATTTATAAGAAGAATCAAGATTCCGGTAACGAAAAGCATATGCTTTCCCGTTCAGTGAGTCAATCAGACGCACCTCTTTGGTCGGCACCATATCAGTGCACGAGAAGAAAGAGGCGAACAGCACTACACTTATTATATATAAAGGAAAGCGTGAACTCATTTTATCATTGGATAATTAACAACGGATAATGGATATACTCCATTATTTATTGCAAATCTACAAATATTTCCGATAAGTTGGAGAGAAAAATATTTTTTATACAATAAGTCCTTCTAAATAATAAGAGAAATTCCTACCTTTGCAGGCAAATTAACAAATAGGTAAAACATCTATTACAAAATGAGCGAAAAAGCACCCTTTATGGTATTCTCGGGAACGAACTCGAGATATCTTGCAGAAAAAATCTGCGCAAGCCTGGATTGCCCTCTGGGAAATATGAACATTACCCATTTTGCCGATGGTGAATTTGCGGTTTCATATGAAGAGTCCATTCGTGGCGCACACGTATTCCTGGTTCAATCCACTTTCCCTAACTCAGACAACTTAATGGAACTTCTCCTGATGATTGACGCTGCAAAGCGCGCATCTGCAAAGAGCGTTGTAGCCGTAATCCCTTATTTCGGATGGGCCCGTCAGGACAGAAAAGACAAACCCCGTGTATCTATCGGAGCTAAGTTGGTAGCCGACCTGCTTTCTGTTGCAGGTATCGACCGACTGATTACCATGGACTTGCATGCAGACCAGATTCAGGGATTCTTCAATATCCCGGTAGACCACTTGTATGCATCAGCCGTATTCCTCCCCTACATCCAGTCATTGCAACTGGAAGACCTGGTGATTGCTACACCAGACGTAGGCGGTTCAAAACGTGCCAGCACTTTCTCCAAATACCTTGGTGTTCCATTGGTACTTTGCAACAAGTCACGTGAAAAAGCTAATGAAGTCGCTTCCATGCAAATCATTGGTGATGTGAAAGGTAAAAACGTTGTCTTGGTTGACGATATTGTAGACACCGCAGGAACAATCACCAAAGCTGCCAACATCATGATGGAAGCAGGTGCAGCATCCGTACGTGCCATTGCCAGTCACTGTGTGATGTCCGACCCGGCATCTTTCCGTGTACAGGAGTCCGGTCTGACTGAAATGGTGTTTACCGACAGTATCCCTTACACCAAGAAATGCGCGAAAGTAAAACAGTTGAGTATTGCTGATATGTTTGCAGAAACTATCAAACGCGTTATGAATAACGAATCTATCAGTTCACAATACATAATCTAAATTAAAAATTGAGAATTAAAAATTGAGAAATAAGAGCTAACGCCATGGCGTTGCATAGAATTTTTCAATTTTTAATTCTCAATTTCTCAATTTATTGAAGTCTTCCAAATTTATAGGTTCCTTTCTTGATAACCTTTCCGTCCTTATCAGTTTCCACGAAAGGACCATTCTTTTTTCCTTGTTTGAAGAAGCCCTCGAAACGGTTGCCATCTTTGTCGATTTGCACACCCTGCCCTTCTTCCAGTCCATCAACGAAGCCACCTTTATATTGCATCCCCGCAACAGTCTTCAAAGTACCTTGCCCGTTCGGACGGTTATCTTTCCAATCACCTTCGTAAACGTCACCATTGCTCCATTTGTAGACACCCTTTCCGTCACGTTTATTATTCTTCCAGTCACCTTCATACACAGCACCATTCGACCAAGTAAAAGTACCTCTACCATCTTGCATGCCATCTTTGAAGTTTCCTACATATTTATCACCATTAGCATGATAGTAAACACCTGCGCCGGTACGTTCGCCCAAGAGATAAGAACCTTCATAGCGGTCGCCCGTGTGGAAGAAGTAGGTACCTTTACCATGTTGAATATCATCCGCCCAGTCTCCTTCATATTTATCACCGTTGGTATATTCAAATACCCCTTTGCCGTGGCGTACATCATCCTTCCAGTCACCGTCATACTTACAGCCATCATCCCAGTTCATGGTACCTTTGCCGTTTTTCTTGTCGTTCTTCCAGTGACCGTTATATTTAGCGCCGTTCGCCCAGGTATAAGTACCTTTGCCTTCACGCTTGTCATTCACCCAGTTGCCTACATACAAGTCGCCGTTGTGATAATACATTGTCCCTTCACCATGTTGATAGTCCTGAAACCACATACCGTCATAACGGTTATTATTCATAAAATAATAAATACCTTTTCCATGCTGCTGGTCTTGAAACCATTGCCCTTCATACTTTTCTCCATCGGGAAACATATAAATACCGTATCCTTCACGTTTCCCCTTCACGTATTCTCCTTCGTAGACATCACCGTTTTTAAAGACCGTCTTTCCTTTTCCATTCGGTTTACGTCCCTT
The DNA here is from genome assembly GCF_903181435.1 of Bacteroides acidifaciens. Taxonomy (NCBI): domain Bacteria; kingdom Pseudomonadati; phylum Bacteroidota; class Bacteroidia; order Bacteroidales; family Bacteroidaceae; genus Bacteroides; species Bacteroides acidifaciens. The sequence continues at coordinate 1,425,781 of NZ_CAEUHO010000001.1, read as the reverse complement.
CATTTCACCTGTATAGACGCTACCATCCTTAAAAGTATAGTTACCAATCTTTATTTCAGTAGAGAATGTATCTTTGATTTTTCCGAAAAATCCGCCTTTTTTTCCTTCATTTTCTTGTGCCATTGCTCCCGCTTGTGAAAGGAGAGCCAATAAAAGTGTAGTATATAGATATTTCCTCATTTATTTTAGTAGTTACTCTTTTTAGATTTACAATTTGGACAAAGATACAATTTCTCTCTTATAAATTCCCCTACCGGAAAACAAATTATGCCAACTTTTTACCTGCGATGACCTCTTTTAATGTCTCTTTGCACAAATAACGCTGTGCCAAATCCTGTATCTCCGCAGGTGTAACCTCATTCACAGCATGCAGGGAACGCGAGAAATAGTCGTCCGTCAAACCGGAAGTAGCAATAAAGATCCATGCATCCGAAAGAGAGAAAGGCGACTCGTAGCTACGGCACATCTCACCTAGCATATAATTGCGTACCATCGTCAATTCCTCAACCGACACAAGTTCATGATGCAACCGGTCTATTTCGTGATACACTTCCTGTATCAACGGCTCCACATATTCATTATCCGTTTCCGTCGAAACAACCAGCACACCACTATCAGGATAGAACATGATACCTGCCGAAATTCCATAGGTATATCCTTTTTCTTCGCGGATATTAGACATCAGGCGGCTACCGAAATAGCCACCGAACAAAGTCATCAATACCCGCAACTTCGGATAATCCGGATGTTCACGAGTGATGGTGGTACATCCCATTTTTACGGCACTCTGCATAGCATCCTCACGTTCCGTAAAAATCCTCTTTTCAGAAACGGCAGCAAAAGGAAAACTTACTTTCGGCATCTGTAATTGATGTTGTCCGAAGGGCACTCCGAAAGTATCCGCCACTCGCCGGATAGTATCTTCCGTTACCTTGCCAGACAAGAATATAGAGCAATTGCCCGAATGGTAATGCCGCTCATAGAAATCGCGAAGCACATCCGGGGTGATGGCATGGTAATCTTCTTCCATTACTATCTTTCCGCATGGATGCTGTTCCCCGTAAAGAGACTTCAGCAGACTCCGATTCGCAAGGAAGTCAACTTTGGAAGTATTGACCAGATATTGTTGGATATTCGTATCCAGGATAGTCCGCAGTTCTTTTTCCGGGAAAAGCGGTTCTTTAATCATAGACTCCACCACCTCTAATGTCTTCGCCAAATACTTATTCAGCGAATAGACAGTGATATAAGCATATTCCGAAGCACTGGACAGTTCAAGCCACGAACCATAATAATCCAAATTTTCAGCAATGGTAGCCGCTGTATATTTCGCAGTACCCTCGCGAAGCATCCGGTTGGCAAACAAGGCTTGCAGCTTCTGCGACTGCTGCCATCGCCCCCCGGCAAAAAGTATATCCATACGTACCACATCCTGCTCACCGGCATTGATGACAGTCAGCGGAATACCATTCGGCAAAGTAGTCCGGACAGGAGCAAGTATCTGAAAGTTTTTCAGGGTTTGTATTTCAGGTTGTATCGTGCGGTCCATAAGATTATCCTCTACTCTTCAAAAATTCCTCTGCACGTTCCAAGTCCTGAGGGGTGTCAATCCCAATCGTTTCCACTTCGCTGATACCTACTTTTATCTTATATCCGTTTTCCAGCCAACGAAGCTGTTCCAACGATTCGGCCACTTCAAGAGAAGATTGCGGAAGAGCGGTAATCTCTTTCAGCACTTCCGTACGATAAGCATACAAGCCGATATGTTTATAATAGGTATGCCCTTTCAACCAATCCTGTTTTTCGGCATTACGCTGAAAAGGGATAATAGAACGGCTGAAGTAAAGCGCGTTCCAGTTTGTATTGACTACCACTTTCGGAGAATTTACATTCTCAAGTACCGCAAACGGCTCGTCAGCAGTGAAAGGTTTCACCAGTGTAGCTATTTGCGTAGTCGGATCTTCAAAACAAGCCTTTACAGCATTCAATTGCGAAGGTTGGATAAAAGGCTCGTCACCCTGTATATTAACAACGACATCGAAATCACCGCCAATCTTGGTACAAGCTTCATAACAACGGTCCGTACCACTTTTATGATGAACAGAAGTCATTACCACCTTCCCCCCGAAAGCCTTGACAGCCGCTTCAATCCGTTCGTCATCGGTAGCTACATAGGCGTCATCCAAGACACCCGCTACTTGTTCATATACACGTTGTATCACAGTCTTTCCGCCCAGGATAGCCAACGGTTTCGCAGGGAAACGCGTGGATGCATAACGGGCAGGTATTATTCCGAGAAATTTCATATCTGAATCTATTTTAATTCTTCTAACCCCTTCATGATATACTCCCTTTTCAAGTCTTCAGGCTTCAACACCCGGTCGTCAAAAGTAAGCAAATCAATATCCAGGCAAATTTTTTCTTCTTTCTTGTCTCCCGGACGACGGCCGGCAGACTGTTCGATGGCTTTCAACTCCTTCCTTACTTTCTCTTCCTCTGCTTCAGAAAAGAACTGTGCTACCTGATTGGAAAATAATGCCGGACTTCTGAAAAACAAAGGTTGTGTTTCCTGTTCCGACGTGAAACGGATAGAAGGAAACAAATCCGCCAACTTCTGCCGGGCAAAAAACAAATTCTCCTTCCGGTTGTAATTACTTCCAATGCAGATGACACACTTATGCATGGTTGGAGAGGAAGATTAGTTAAACAAATCGTCCAACCCTATCTCTTCCACTTCTCCATCCGGTGTTTCCGAACCGGCGCAAGGGTCAAATCCCTCAGGAAGTTTAAATCTTTCTTGTTGGTCGTATCCCAAAGTCGGGTCATCATATACTTTCTTCATATAGATTGCCCAGATAGGCAATGCGGCAGCAGCTCCCTGACCATATGTCATTCTACCGAAGTGAATGTCGCGTTCGTCACCTCCTACCCAGCAACCGGATACCAACGAAGGTGTGAATCCCATAAACCAAGCATCGGAGTTTTCATTGGTCGTACCTGTCTTTCCACCCATATCAGCAGTGATACCGTAACGGCGCACACGTCCACCCGTTCCTTCATTGATAACGGCACGAAGCATAACAAGCATTTTATATGTACTCGAAACACTGATTACCTCTTCCATCTGCGGTGCAAATGTAGAAATCACATTACCGTCACTGTCTTCGATACGAGTCACAAATAACGGAGCTACACGAATACCCTTATTAGCGAAAGCAGTATAAGCACTCACCATTTCGCCGACAGAAATTTCACAAGGTCCCAGACAAAGTGAAACAACCGGGTCGATAGCCTTATTGCGTACACCGAAACTATGAATCAATTTCACCAAATTATATGGATTCAGTTTGCCCATCAGATAAGCGGAAATCCAGTTGTCGGAGTTAGCCAACCCCCATTTCAAAGTTACCATTTCTCCATAACGCTTGTTGCTGGCATTACGTGGTGACCATGGTTCTCCCGTCTCTGTAATCAGCGTCTGCTCAACGTGGCGTACTTGGTCGCAAGGAGAGAAATTATTTTCCATAGCCAGCGTGTACAAGTATGGTTTGATAGTAGATCCCACCTGGCGGCGTCCTACCATAGCCATGTCATATTGGAAATACACATAATTCGGTCCGCCCACATAAGCCTTCACATGTCCGTTCATCGGATCCATCGACATGAATCCTGTACGCAGGAAAGACTTATAATAACGGATAGAATCCATCGGGCTCATAATCGTATCCTTATCCCCTTTCCATGAAAAGACAGTCATTTCTTCCGGCTTGTCGAATGCTTTCCGGATCTCTTGTTCCGAAGCTCCCGCTTCTTTCATCAAACGGTAACGCTCAGTCTGCTTCATTGCCTTAGTCAGCAACTCTTCCACCCGTTTCTCCGACAATGACCTTGCATAAGGAGCATTCTTGCTTCCCTCTTTTTCCTTGAAGAATACCGGTTGCAGATAATCCCCCAAATGCTCTTTTACAGCATCCTCAGCATACTGCTGCATACGTGAATTTATGGTAGTATAAATCTTCAGACCGTCAGTGTAGATATTATAATTCGTTCCGTCTTTCTTCTTGTTTTTCGCACACCAGCCGTACAGCGGATTCGTTTCCCAAGAAAGAGAATCCTCGTAGTATTTCTGCATTTGCCAACCGCGATAATCACTCTTCACCGGCTTCGGGGCAGTCATTACACCACGGAGATATTCGCGGAAGTAAGTAGCCAAACCCTCTTTATGGTCTACACGGTTATAAGTCAACTTCAACGGAAAAGCCTGTAAGGAATCACGTTCAGCTTCCGTGATATATCCAGCTTTGCGCATCTGTTCGAGCACCACATTACGACGTCCGCGAGAACGTTCGTTGAAGCGCACCGGATTATATAGCGACGGATTTTTGCACATGCCTACCAAAGTTGCCGCCTCTTCCAGTTTCAAATCCTTCGGTTCGCAACCAAAGTAAGTGTGTGCAGCCGTCTTGATACCGACAGCATTATTCAGGAAATCAAACTTATTGAGATACATACTCAGAATTTCCTCTTTAGTGTAGTAGCGTTCAAGCTTCACAGCAATCACCCATTCAATCGGTTTCTGGAAAAGACGCTGTAGAGTGTTTCTGGCAACATTTTCCGTAAACAACTGCTTGGCAAGCTGTTGAGACAGCGTACTACCCCCACCCGCATTTTTCTGGAACATCAAACCACGTTTTACAAATGCACGGAACAATGCTTTGGCATCAATGCCCGAATGTTCGACAAAACGAACATCTTCCGTAGCAATCAATGCATTAATTATATTGGGCGACAGTTCCTTATAAGCAGTATATACGCGATTTTCCTTACTGTACGACCAAGTCCCCAGCACTTTGTCATCCTCAGAGAAAATCTCTGTCGCAAACTTATAACTCGGATTCTCCAACTCCTCGACAGGCGGCATATATCCTATCCAACCTTTCGAGATGGAAACAAATATAGCGACCACAGCCACTACTCCAATTGCCAATAAAATCCAAAGAGCTTTTATTATTTTTCGAATCATGTTTTTTCTAACTTAAAAACGCATTAAATTAATACGCAAAGGTAGATAAAATCCAGTATTCAGCCAACGAGTTTGATTATTATTTCAGATTTGTTAAATACCACATCCCTCTAAAACGCAAAACAGGCGGGATTTTTCCCGCCTGTCCATTCATACCTAAATATATCTTAACTACAAGATACCCACTACATCGCTGCCGCCTGTACACCAATCACTCCGGCAATCGCACCAGCAACAGCAATAATCACTTTCAAAATCATACTCCAAGTTCTTTTCATAGACATTCTACTTTTAAAATTAAACATAAACAAACTACCAGACAGCCAATTCTGAGCTGTCAATTAATCAAGCGGCCGGGTCAGGCGTTTCTCCGTCATCTCCCCCATCGTCGCCGCCACCTTCATCACCACCGTCATCCGGACCTTCCGGTGCTACAGTAACACTGATTTTCTTTAGATATTCATCCAGACTGATCAGGTCCAACTTCTCATCTGCCCGCGTTGCAGTTTTTGTGACACGCAGCTCCTTGTTCGCCTGGAAAAAGATACGAACACTCTCCACACTTTTAGCAGTGATATCCTTCGCCTGCTCCGCACCTTTCGAACGGGCAGCCAACATAAACACTCCTAAACCTTCGATATTCACCGATTTACCTTCCAGCAACTGCTCCTTCATCTTATCCACGAAGTTCTGAATCACACTCTTGATATCACCGACAGAAAGAGAAGAACGATCCTTCATCTTCTCTGCAAGATATCTCAAATTGACAGACTGACCTAAAGTAATCAGATGCGGATAAAATCTCTTGGGAGAATTAGGGACACGCGGATCTGTCGGTCGCGTAATGACTTTGTAAATTACACTCATGCTACGTTTTTTTAAAGATTCAAATTCAAGTTATTTATTCACATTTCGTTGATCAACGGTGCAAAGGTGCGGCTTTTATCTCACATAGAAAAGAAAAAAGCCCCTTGCGGAGCTCTTTTTATTCGATCAAGTGCATAATAGATTATTAATCAGTAATATAATCAGACATTTAAAATCTTCCAATCTCCTATTGTACAACGTTCACTATCAAAGTTGACAGCCACCTTCACAATAGGTAATCCGCACAAAGCAAAACGTTCCGGATAATTCTTCAAGTCAATCTGTTCCATTGCCATATCCGCATCCTTATCCAACTTCAACTCCATAACATATAGCGTAGTCTTTGTACGTAGCACCATATCCACCCGCCCACGAGGAGTACGAACTTCCACGTCTACATAATAACCTATTAAGCTGAATATAATATAAAACATCTGCTGATAATGCCCCTCATATTTTGTGTTATCACACTGAGGTATCGTAGACAAGAATGTTTGCAAACGACGTAAAGCAGCATCCATATCACCATTACGAATATCACGGGAGAGATAAGCCACCATAGTCGTGGTTTCCGGAGCTTTACTGCCGACATAATGCGGAAGAAGACTTTTCATCAAGCCTATTCTCACTTCCTTATTGGGGATATCCAATGTGTATAAGTCCAATTCCTTATCAAAATCCTTTATTGTGATATAGCCACTTTGATATAATAACGGGATAATACTTGTCATCCTTTCCGTTGGTGCGTCAAAATCCTCAACCGCAACCATTTTTATCCCAATTTCGGAAGGTCCTACACCATATTTATCCAGCATCTTTACCAAATATGTAGGCGTTCCGCTACCAAACCAATAAGAACCAATCTTACCTTTTTCCATAGCTGTAAGCAAACTGAATGGATTGTACATATCCGGTGACGGATAAGTAAAATGATACCCATCATAATTTTCTTTCAACTTCATCAAGGCCACCTCTGGTGTAACCTCCAAATTCTTCGCCAACTCATCCACATCCTCTTTCATTTGAGAATATATCTCATCCTCGCTAATCCCACAAATGGCAGCATAAGGCTCATCCATACTGATATTCTCAAGATTGTTCAGTTCACTAAAAATACTAAGTTGAGAGAATTTGGTTATACCAGTCAGAAACACATATCGCAAATAAGGATCACAAGCTTTCAATGGACTATAGAAATTGCGCATTATATTACGCAATGCATCAAGATTTTCCCGTTCGTGTACCACGTCTAGTAGAGGTGCATCATATTCGTCAATGAGTACAACCACTTTTTTGCCTGTCTGCTCGTAAGCACGTTTTATCAACCCCATCAAACGTTGATTGGGATTAACTTCCTCATCCAACCGTCCGTAAATCTGCTCATATTCAAACAGTTTCAGATTTAATTCTTGCAACAGTTGCTCCTTATCCGCATGCTTGGCAGTGCTCATATCAAAATGCAGTACCGGAAACTCTATCCATTCTTTCTCCAAATTTTCTATAGCCAGCCCATTAAAAAGTTCCTTACGACCGGAGAAATAACTATGCAACGTAGAAGTGAGCAATGATTTACCAAAACGCCGCGGACGGCTCAAGAACATATAACTAGAAGCTGAATGAGTCATCTGGTAAACATACTCCGTCTTATCAATATAAAGGTAATTACCCTCACGTATTTTCGAAAATGTCTGAATCCCGATAGGATATAATCTTTGCAAGTCTTCCATATCAATCATATTTTTCACAAAGCTACTAAAAATTATTCATCACACCATTCGTTGCTCTATAAAAAATATATCAACCATCTTCACAGACAGTTGATATATCATGCAAACACATAATGCCCAAATACTCCTCGAAGCCCGAAAAAATGCACGTCTTACGCAGTCAGAACTTGCTAAGCGCATTGGGGCTGACAAAGGATATATTTCAAGGGTTGAACGCGGGTTAACTGTTCCTAGCGTTGCTACATTATATAAAATAGCTTCTGCCATGGGAATGACTGTGGAGCTACGTCCTGCATGAGTATATGTGTAGTACATTAAGCAATTTGTTTTATAAATTGTTTGATGAATGTACTGATGATACCGCACAAATGGAAAGAAATACAGAAAGAATGACACTGATACAAATACATAGATATTTACATCACTGATTATCAGTGACCATTCATTTTAATCGGTACAACCTCTGTTTTGACAAATACACAGAATGTAGGGATAAATGCAAATCCCTGTATTTCATCGCGTTGTATATACGTGTTGTACCGTCTCTTTTCAGCCCTTTTGTGATGTGTTGTACTTGTTTTAGCCTTAATATTAATGCCTCAATCTTCTTTAAATTATACCCTATCTGATATAATTGCAGTGGCAAAACAATAAATTATACCCATACTGATATAATATCGAATATTTGTGTTAACTTTGTACCTGAAAAGGTATAAAGTATGATACTATGAATAGTCTTTCTACTACGGTCAAGATGTTGCGAAAGCAGTATAACCTGACGCAAGAAGAACTCTCATTGAAGTCGGGAGTAGGATTGCGCTTTGTGCGAGACCTTGAACAAGGAAAGGAAACATTGCGCCTTGATAAGGTGAATCAACTCCTTGACTTTTTCAATTATGAAATGGTTGCCACTTCTAAAACAGATAATCAATGAGACAAGCCCATATATTTTACAAAGACCAATTGGCTGGGATTCTGACAGAAAACGATGCCGGGTATGAGTTCTGCTATTTGCCGGAATATCTCTCTTCGGAAACGGCAAAGGCTATTAGCCTGACATTGCCTTTACAGGAGGAAGCATATACAAGTCCTGTGCTGTTTCCATTTTTCGATGGTTTGATTCCTGAAGGATGGCTGTTGGATGTTGCATTGCGGAATACAGACATCAGTATTCTTGACCGGATGGCGTTGTTGCTGACATGCTGCAAAGATTGTATCGGAGCAGTAAGCGTTATTCCTTTGGAAGAAAAGGAGGGAAACCATGTGTAATTGCTTATATTGTTATCGTCCGCTCTTAAAAGGGGAAAAGGACATGCACACGGCTTGCATAAAGAAGTTCTTCGGAACAACAACATTGCCAGTTCTTGATTATACGACAGAACAACTTGATCAGCTTGCTTTGCAAATCATTCAAGACCAAACCTCTTTGACCGGTGTTCAGCCGAAGCTGTCCTTGCATTTGAAAGAGCATGAGGGCAACAAACGATTGACCATTGTCGGGCTATGGGGCGGTTATATTTGTAAACCACAAACCTCGCAATATGAAATGATGCCTGAGGTCGAGGATTTAACCATGCACCTTGCAGAGGTGGCACGTATTGAGGTAGTCCCTCATACACTGATGCGGATGGCGGATGATACGCTATGCTATCTTACCCGCCGGATTGACAGAACTTCTACTGGAGAGAAGATTGCGATGGAAGATATGTGCCAACTGACAGAAAGGCAAACAGAGCATAAATACAAAAGTAGTTATGAACGTATCGGCAAGGCTGTTTTGAAATACTCGTCTTTACCTAAAATGGATGTTACCAATTTCTTCGAGTTGGTATTTTTCTCTTGGTTGACAGGGAATAACGATATGCACTTAAAGAACTTCTCTTTGTATGAGGTGGCAGATATGATACGGTTGACCCCTGCTTACGATTTGCTAAATGCGGTTATCATCAATCCCAAGGATGACGAAGAGTTGGCATTAACCTTGAATGGTCGGAAGAAAAAGCTTCAAAGAGAGGATTTTATTAGGTCAGCATCCACGCTGGGTATAGAGAATGTAATTGTAGAACGATTGATAAATAAGTATATCAAACTATTGCCCAAGTTTGAGACTGTCATTCAAAACTCTTTTCTAAGTGCTGAATTAAAAGAAATGTATGGCGAATTGTTGAAGGAACGGCTTGCGAGGCTTTCACAGGGATTGTAAGTTAGCTTCTTGGCTATATGGAAGTAAGCACACAATTTAGGGCATCCCCCTTTGAAAGGGCACTTTTCAGTGCCCTAAATCGAGTTTTGTTAATTAGGGATATTCAGTAAATGTTCCTCTTTCTAAAAAATCAAGAGAAAAGCTTTGCTTTACGTGAGCTTTTCTCTTGATTTTTTCGTTCAACTCTCCCAGTCTTCTATCTTTTTTGTAGAATATTGTTTACATATTCTTGTTTTTTCCTTCCCACCCATGCATTATGTACATGTCTTATTTAGGGGAAGTTAAAACCTCTCCTGTTTTTCCTCTTATTTTGATCCGATTATGCTGCCTTTCTTTTTTTCTTTTCAACCTTTTCTATCATACATACCGCATTGGCTGTATGTATCCCAAAGAAAATCCAAAGTACTTCCGTTTTCCTGTTTCTAGCTTTTATCCTGGCCAGTGAGTAATGTTGTTTCTGCGTTCCAAAACTTCCTTCCAGGCGGGTAGCTCTTTCACGGCTGAGTTCCGACCGTAAGATTTTCCGAAGCGGCTCATCTTTGGCAGCTCTGCCCTTACGCTTAAAGGAAGTACTTATATGATATTTTGTACAAAATTTCCGGTTGGCATTATTGGCATAGATTGAATCCGCCGCAAGCGCCTTAACCCTAACCCCGGTCAGTTGTTGTTGCAGATGAATACAGTCTTTCAAACGTACTCCTTCGTTAAAAGCCTTAAAGGAGATATGTTCTATAAAGGAGATTCCGTCTATCTGTATATTGTTGACTTTGGCTCCGAATTCAACGGATTTGGTTTCCTTGCCTCTGATAATGGGGCGAAGGTAATGCCGGTCGATACTCACGATACGGTTGGACACTTTTTTGCCTGCAAATAAATTCTTCCCTTGCTCAAGGACCGTCTGTATGACCGAGAAACGTCTTTGGTAATCAGAGGATAATGTAAGCCTGTTCCTGTAGGATGAATGAAGCTGCTCCAGCTGGTCAAGTAACTTTTCCAATAACTGAAGTAACCTGCGTGTAATCATACGAGTCTGTGATTTCTTGCGTTTACGCAGTTTGCTATAAGCAAGATAGGCACGGCGTACATCAAGATACTTGTTACGGGGACGTTGTATATGCAAGGTCTGGCAATGTTTGCACAGATGACGATGAAGCCATACAATACCTTCCCATAAGAGTTTGGTATCAGTAGGAAAACGCAGATGACTTTCATAACAGGTGGCATCGGTCATACAGACATGAAGGTTCTCAAGATAAGGTTTCCAATACTCGGCAAGAATGAGCTGGAGGGAGTCAACGTCAAGGCGATTCGCTAGTTCCTGACGAATTGCACTAACGATTTTAGGATTGGTTAGTGGATGAAGCGGATCAATCTGAACACCACAAAATAACTGGTAATGAATATTACCGTTTAAATGCCCAATCAGTTGTGCATCGGAAAAGTTGGCATAGGACTTCAAGACCATCAAGGCTATTTTACCTTCGGGAGAAAAATAACTTTTACGCCCCAAAGGAGAGGACTTCAAATGCATTTGTCGGACCAGTTCCGAGAAAGGGAATAGAGAATGGAGTCGACCTAATTCACTCGTTGCAAAACTTTGACGATATTTTTTAAGCATATCGAACTCGGTAAAACCTAAACAAGGTTCGATTTCTGAGATTTTTTGTATCTTTACCATGTGTTTTCATTTTTAATTACCCCCGTTTTGGCCGTCAAACCGTTTTTTGGGGGAATGCTTAAAGATACAAAAAAGGCAACTAACTCGCAATGAATTAGTTGCCTTAAATTTTATTACTTTAGGAATATCCCTATTTGTAAAATAAGACAGTGTACTTTATCGGATGCTTATAAACAATTAACCAACTCCAAAAGATAATCATCTTTTGGATCACGACAACGGGGCATTATATTTTCTAATTGATACAATTGAGTGTCTTCACTCATAAAATCCAATAGCAAAGCAATTTGTTCTTGAGAGAAATACTTCATCAATTTTGGTCGTGAACTAACTTCCCGTATTTCGTCCAAGAGTTCTTAGGAAACGACCAATTCAAAATTGGATGTGATAACAAGCTTAGGAGATACGAAAGTTTCCGACCTATCAAAAAGCTAATCCATAGAGATTCATTATCTATTTTCATATCTTGCCTTACTGACCGATTCTATTTCAGCATCTATATCAACAATGAAATCTCATCGTTCTTGAATACTTCCAACAAATGTTGCAACTTAATCTTTCGTGTTTCTGCTTTTAATTCACGGCTTAACTTCATTTTATCTTCATCAGACAACTGACGTATCAAGTCTAAGACCTGATTATAGCCCAAACGTATTTTCAAGGATGCTGTTGCCATTTTCTTCTTTTTATATATATTGCAAATATAGCATTATTATTCATTCCTTGCACATAAACTCCGTCTTTATTTATACCATTTTTCAACGATCTATCCGATAAAAATAAAACGTTAATCAACATACCCCCTAAAATAGATATATCAACCATCTTCACAGACAGTTGATATATCATACATACAAACACATATCAGCTTTTACGCCAATATGAGGGATAAATCAGGAATATACCGCTGTATCCTTCCCAACTCGTATAATGCAGGGAATTCATGAATATATCATGAGTTCAGGGACCTACATATTTCTTTAATATTCCTTTAGATAGTTCGTAATACCTTCCAGCAATATATTCGTGACGCACTGCTTCCCTTCTTCCGAGAGAAGGAATTCAACATCCTCCTTATTATCCTGAAAGAAATTCTCGACCAGCACTGCCGGACAATTCGTTTGCTGACAGATATAAAAATTGGCAGTCCAATACAACTTTTGCGGAGACGGACGACGTACTTTCACCTTCCGATTCAAGGCAGCTTGCGCCAATTGCCGGGCAAGCCGTTTGCTATTCATTGAAGCATTGTTACCAACAAATACGCTCCATCCGTTTGCGGACATCCATTCAGCACCACTCCCCATCGCATTGCAATGGATTGATACCAATATAGCATCTTTGCCGATTGCATTGATACGCCTCACACGCTCAAATAACGCCACATCATTTTCTCCCGGCACAATACGCATAGCATCAATGCCTTCATTTTGTAATCCGGTTACCAATCGGTCTGCGATTTCACGAGTATATGCATACTCTTTCAAACGACCGTCAGGCGAACATTTGCCGGGAGTTTCCTTGCCGTGTCCGTTATCTATCAATATTTTCATGTGTTAAATATATACTTCCTATATTAGTTTTACAATTCTTCATACATATAGTTCAATAAATTTTATATCTAAAATAATCCGATTTTTCATAATCATAAATGCGAATCTCATTTCCACGCACTTCTCCCATACAATAGGCACCAGACTCATAGTCATACCCTTTAAATTTTCCACGTTCTACTTTTATCAATATATAAAATCCTGAAACATAATCATAGAAATTAGGAAGTTTCCCTTGTATATAGCCTCTTCGCTTGTAATCATATATTTGAATCCTATTTCCCGACACTAAGGTACGTTTCTGATAGTAATAATGTTCTCCTCTCACAAAATCATAAACAGAACTATATGAAGAACTAACATTTAATACCACTCCACATATATATGCCATACAAGCCCTCTTATCATTGTCCATTTTCCATAAATTTATAAATATTGCAAGACCTCTGTAAATCAGTAATTACATTCATCCTTTTTATTGGTGAAAATCCACAACTTTCCAAATGTAAATACGCTCTAGCATACTCATTATAAATATTAGTCATAAATATTCCTGGGTCATCCGTACCCAGTACAACAGGTGGAAGCAAGCAATCCGTTTCTTGCACTTCCAACCATTTTTTCAAATGATACTCTCCCAATTCTCTATAATAACTAATCCGTAGATTACTACTTGGCAAAGCTTCAACAGCAATTCCTTTCTTGGCCATTTTTTCTAACATGATACATTGAAGCAACTCCAAGATATCCACCGATATCACCCCTGTCGTCTCTATTTGAATTAATTTATCGTATTCAGCCCGACTTCCTCTACCTAACAAAGGAGCATGATACATATTCATCAAATTTCTCACCTTCTCATTTTTCAACATATCAATTACCTTTTTGTATTCCTTATAAGATTCCACAAAGTCCCATTCTGCAATCTTTGAATATTTTTTTTCTAAATACAAAAAAGGATCATATTTTCTAAGTTTCCATGCCAAACATAAAAGATAAGGTGGATAAAAATCTCCATATATTTTATATGCAAGTTCATGAATTTTACTTTCCAATTCCAAAATGACCTTCTGCAACTTTATATGATGAGATTCTTTCGTTAATTCCCAGACAAAAACTAAATCATCCAGCCACTCTCCTTGTGAAACAAAACATATATTTCCTATTCGCGTCCTCCATAATTCAGGAGAAATTCCGACAGCAGTACAATGCCCCAATCTATCTCCCGAACGCAACTCCAGAAAATCAATAGCTTCCCAAATACTTCTCAACCCGCTCAACAAATGTCTAAAATCCTCTCCTACATGAAAAGTTACATGCTCAATTCCTCTCTTTCTCAAAAAACGAAAGATCTGAGAAAAAACTTCCGGTCCTGCATCCAATTCATTTGCAGCCGCATCAATACCAACAATCTTAGAACTATATTTGCTCCTATGTAAAAAGCCATCAAGCGCCAACGCCTTTTTCTGCAATTTTTTCCGTAGCAAACGATGGCGAATCGCTAGTTTTTTGACTTTTTTTGATTCAGGTTCTTTAATAAAATGAGCTACTAATAATAGATTAGATTTTCCAAGCAGTCCAGACTCTTCTTTTGCTTTTTCATATCCTTTCATAATACTTGCAACTAAACGGCTATTCTCAATCAATGATTCTTTGGGTGAGAAACGTCCTTCCAAAGTTCCTAAATACACTTGTCCACCACAACCGGATAATTGCAGAAACCTATTTTTATATAGTTTTTCTACTCTATATCGAAAAGAATTCTCTGTCAGTAACTGGAACTGTGAAAATCCCGTTTGTGTTTGTTGCATTACTATAAATCTATGTACTAATCCCTTTATTAACAAATAATGATGAAACCATCCTACCAATTCCATATTGCGCGTTCGTTTGATTTCATACATTACTAACAAATACAACAACAATTCTTCTACCAATATCCCCAATGAACTATCATCACGAACTTCTCCCCACAGATTTCTGAGAATCAAAGAGTCTTTTAGCCGATCTACAGTTCCCTGCTTGAATATATCATTCCCCGAAGCGATTATTACAACCATCTTCCTCCTAATTTCCCGAGCATCCTCAAGTCTTTTCAACAATGTCATAGGGGTAAAATCGGCTATAATCTGCTCTGATAATTTCCTCACAGCCAATCTGCTATTATAAACCTCCAAATAATCTTTAGCTACAAGACATGGATTCTGTAGCATATAATTCCATAAAACATCTGTTTCTGTTGTTCCATTCAGATGTATATGCAAATCATTTAATCCCCCCGCTTCTTGAACCAAATAATTCAAATCCGGAAGAAAAGGTAGCAATTGTGCAGTATACTTAAAAATAGACAGCTTTCTTTTTGCAAAAGAGAATATATCATTAGGCTGAAGTAGACACATAGAAAAATCATCAAGAAAATTAGCTGCAATAATTAATGAAGGTGGAACTTGAGTTATCAAATTCATCCATCCGTCAAAACGCTCCGCTTTTACATATAAAGAATCTCTTGATCGAAATAAATACTCCTCAGCCAATTCACAAGGCATCCTCCATATAAAATCATCAAAGTTCTCATAATTCGTCAGATACATATCCCCCAAACTTTCATAATATATATCACTTTTAAAGGGATTAGCCTGTCTTTCTACCGCAATAAGTCTACGACAAATATGCCTAAAATCTACAATATGCTTTCCATCCAGACAACGTTCATACTCAAATAAACTTTCATTATCGCACAGAAATTGAGACAATATCGGCAACATACCCATTTATTTTACAGGAATGGAATTTAATATATTATAAACGGACTTCCCTGAATTCTGTTTATATTCCATCCCCTTATTATATTCCTCTTTAATCCAACTTGCTATCCCCTCTTGTCGTTTACTCAGACTTATAATTTCACTATTCACATTTTCCAGCTTAGTTACCAAAGATTTCATGTTCTGCTGTTCATTCGTATACTGTTCATTGACCAAAGACTTATTAGTTCTGTATGTAATAATCTTTCCGCTTTCCAACTCAAGTGGTCCATTTATTTTTTTCTTTATTTTATCCCTTTCTCTTTTCAGTCTTTCCCTCCTTTCCCATAAATCCATTCCAGAATCTATATATTTTTGGATAAAAGCTATTTCCTCTTCCAATTCTTCCAATTTATAAAAGTTATCTAACCAATCAATATTATTACGGCATTTTTCTATACCCTGCTCTAATTTTCCCCTTATAGTTTTCAATGAATCCAAAGATATGAAATTACGATTACACTTCAACAGCTCACTCAACATAACTCTTTCCACATCGGTTTTTCGCTCTATTAAACTAACCACAAAAGGGTTCAAGAACAAAGTCAACAGTGGACATTGAACCAACCAATCGTACAAACATATTCGTTCATTCACTTGCCTCTTTTTTTTATATGTACAGTTCTTTATTTGTACATTTTCAATATAGATTCGTTCTATATCACCTACATTATTAAAATTTAATCCTTCCCAACCTTTATCAGCTCCATCCTCAACAAGAGCTGCATTTAACAATGCTATGACATAAAGATTAAGTTTCTCACCCACATTACTATAATACGCTTTATTTTGGTCAATATGCACCAAAGTAAAATAAAAACGTGTAAAAATACGATCCAATAATTGACAAGACACTGTAACCTTCATAGACGACCACCTCATAAAGCCCACCAACAGCCCTTTCAAAGATTCCATATCTCCCTGCTCCTTCATCTGTAAAACTCCCCATTGCTCTTCTTCTTTCTTTTCAGAAGATATTTGCGGATGTAATCCATCATTCGGCTCCAAATAATTTCTATACTGCCCCAGCTTATTCAAAAATAAAACCAACTTAGCAACTTTATTTTCATCTGTTTTATTCTTATCTGTTTCATTAAAAATAAACAAAGCATCTCTGATGATAGATAATAACTTATATATTGAAACAAATACACTTTCTTTTTTCATCGCATCCATCGTACCAAGCATTGGAAGTAATGATAATATATAATTATACTCCAATAATTGCAGCGGCGATTTATTTCCTATGAAAATAGTCCCTGGCAACACATCTATCTCATCATTAAAAGAGTTATTCAATACAGAATTACAAAATGCATGAGCCAGTCCAACACTCTTATTCAATCCGGCATCTGCATCCAAAAGAGTAAATCCTAAAAAATTATTAAGAATTTCGTTGTCTTTTTTCCCCCCCATTTTCTCACTTACTGCACGCACATACGAAATACGCATCCAGTAATCAAAAATCAAGAAATGATTTCTATTCACCAATTCATTAAATCTTGCCCCGATAGCAAATAAGGCTTTATTCAGAATTTCATCATTCGTTTCAGGCAAAAAGTTTGCTCCAATATACAAAGCATTAGTATTCACTAGAAAATTCAACATATCTATCGTATAGATAGGTCCTGCTTTAATCAAAGCCTTCGCATTATGAGATTTCTGATTGATATCATTCCAAAATATATCTAATAATCCGGTAGATAGTTCCGGTTTAGCAAGCATCTTTCTTTTATCATAACGTCCCTGCGCTATTAATAAATTATTCAATAAAGTAAGAATACGGATCTGTACCCGTAATGACAATCCCTCTAAAAAACGAATAATCTCTTCACTTACTTTCAAATTATTCTTTTCCAACCCAAGAAGTTCTATTATGAGACTATAGCATTCATCAATTTCCATTTCTCTTTGAGAAGAAAAAAGCACTTCAAGAGAATAATTTTCCTCCTCCAGATATTCTCTGATAGTTTTTAACAAAACCCTATTTTCCGGTTTCAATATCTTCACCAAATATTGGTTTTCCAATTGATCCACCATCAACGAAAATTCTTCTTTTTTTCTCTTCCCATATTGAACTTCCTTTCTCAAAAAAGCCAAATCAAAGCATTTCCAAGAAGCCTTTCTCACCAACTTACCGTACAATTCCAAATCACCGGTAATTATCGTCACAATCTGAGCAGAAGTCAAGTATTTCCTTATTACTTCTAAAATCTCATATCCCCTTTTAAATTCTGTATCAATATCATCAAAAGAAATGACCAGACACTTCTTTTTCAGAAGTTTTAAAGCCATCCTTACATAATCATGAAACGATTTCTCCAAATTATTAGAAGCTTCAGCCTTCTCCATTCCCAAGATAGAAATAAATTCCTCATCATCCCACTCCTCATAAACCCCTTTTTTGCCAACTCCATCTATAAAGGGGAGAGCTCTCAACATTTTTTTATAGTTATTATCAAATTCCTTTTTATATTCAAATTCTTCTCTCCTTGTATCATATCGTTCTTCCTTATCATATTTTTGTTCCACCAATTCCTGAATACCAGCAATGATGTTGATAAAAGGATGCTGCTTCATTTCAATCAATGAAGGATCCAAAGGTTTCAAACACAATACATTTTCGTATTCATTTTTTATTCTAGCTAATACGGATAACAAGAATGTTGTTTTTCCGGCTCCTCTGCTGGCAAAAATAGAAATGGCATTATGATGTCGATGTATCTCCTGATTTTGTTCATTACTATAATCAAGCGCTCCCAATGCCTTTTTATATAATCCATCCCATATACTCATAATTTGAGCCATCTTTGACTGATGAATTAAATTATTGTTTTCGCATGCCGCGGCATCCGAATAATTCATTTTTGAAAGATCTAAAAGGACTTTAGTATTGTTCATAGTATCCAAATTTGATTCGATTTAATATAGCTATAGTAACTTAATATAATTTCACGTATTTGAACTTCCGCATTTTCTTTGGCAGCTATCATACATCGCCAAAACAAAATAAGGCACAATGCTATTAAAAGTACAAAATAGCCCCAAGCAAACTTTTCGCCAAAACTATATTTCAGTTCTAACACCGCAGCAAATGCCACCAAACAAGAAGTCATTAATCCCTCAAACATAGCCTGCATTACCCAGAAACGATGAATGAAATTGACCCTATCTTTCGCATTCTCGTTTTTTTGCAGTTCAATCCACATGTATGTATACGCATCTTTTTTCTTTGAAACAGGAGTAAAGGTATCCACATCTATGTTTGCCCCCAAAGCATTTATTGTTTCATTATATATTTTTTCAAAATCATCATTAATCCCCCTTTGAATACTCCATCGTATAGCTTTTCCTACTATCCATGAGAATATTCCAGCAATATATGCAAGAAAAATACAACAACAAATCATTACAGAATTATTTATCAGTTCCAAATGAATGTCGTGTATATGTAAATTCAAGAGAATGATTAAAAAGGTCAAAGTTCCAGAAATGATATAAGAAAGATCAAGAATACTAAATGCTTCAGAGATAGTATCTATTATTTTTTGAAAATTAAGCATATTTATTATCCTAGTTAGTGTTCAATTTGAACGTATCGTAATTTCTTTAAGTATTTCAATACAGATATAGTCACGTAGCTTCATTTATACGCTCCGTCCTTGGCCTCAAATATCACCGAAGGCTCAATTACTTCTACCGTATGCCATGCACCTTTAGGAATTTGGCAACCATACTTGGATTCTGCAGGATTGAGGTGGACACGTTGTATCTCTCGATATTTCACCTTACGGGCTACATCCTGTGCATCCATACCTTGTGGAAGTTCTTCCGTACCATTCTCATACGAAACTACTTCCTCATAGATTACCTCATCCAACTTTCCACACAAACAGATTACCGTTTCGGCAGTATACTCATGTCGATGAATAGGCACAACCGTCCCCGGCAGCAATGCATTGAGCATGCGCTGACTCGTATCGGCAGGCGAAGTACGCAAATCGAAGTTCTGACGTAAACGAGGATTGGTCACAGCTTGTTCAAAAAGCGTATCTAAAAAATCTTTATCAAATTCCATAATTATTATTTTTTCAATGATGCGAGATATTCTTCATGCAAATGATAGTACTTTTTCATGAACAATACATAAGCAATAGCTAATACAATCAATGTACTGATCAAATATACCCAATGAGCGAATATTGTATCAGGGCAGAGATAGATAAATCCGAGAGAGAGCACCAGTTGCACCACCATATACAGAGATGCCACCTTCACATGCCCGATCTTCAGTTCGTTAGCCATAATCTGATAGGCATGCTTACGATGAGCTTCCCCTAGATTCTCGTGTAGCAAGATGCGATGACAGATAGTCAGACAGCCATCCACACCATAGACGAGAAGGAAAATGAGATAAGTCACATCTCCTGTTGTTAAGACTAACAAACCTATCATAAACAACAAGATATAAGCTACGCCAATAGAACCGACGTCACCCGCAAAGCACTTTGCCTTACCCTTCGGGCGGAAGTTGAACAAGCAGAATATCACATCTGCAATCAACACCACATAAATGAGCGACTGATTAACAAAGTAAATCGTGTTATTTAACAAAGCAAGAGGTACAAGTGATGCCATTGCATACACCCCAGTTATACCGTTCACACCATCCATGAAATTGACCACGTTCGATGCGCCCACACACACTATAAGCGCAATGATCACAATCCACCACATATCCCAGTGTAGGATATTCAACTGTCCAAACATCATCGTCATGGCAACAATCTGAGCCACCAACCGCACACTATCTGGCAACGAACGGATGTCATCAATGAAGCTCACTCCGGCAATGAGGGTAACTGCCAAGAGGAAGAATGGATACTGAAAGCCATAAAAGACAGACCAAATCCATAGACTTAGCAGGAAGATGATTCCTCCCCCCCTCAGCACGCTCGTTGAGTGGCTCGAACGCTCATTCGGTTTATCGATGATATTAAACCTGTCAGCGATCTTGAAATACGCCAACTCCAATACAAGAAGAATCATAAAGATGATTCCGTAAGTTACAACCACATTCATATACTACTATTTCTTTAACGATTGTGCCACACGTTTCAAACTTTCCTCAAAAGAAACTAACTGATAGTCAAAGTCCATCTTCGACATCTGAGGGTCGTAATAATAGGTGGAAAACATCTTGTTGATTGGCTGTAGTATGAAACTACCCAACCAAACGCAAGGATTAAATAGACGAGTGATCCAAATTTTATGCCCCCTCGCCTTGGCAAAAAAGCGGATAATCTCAACAGTATCAGCCAATTCTCTGTTCTGAGGATAGAACGTGCCTGCTAGCTGATGCTCAATAGCCTGCTTTACGAACTCCGCAAGGTTATCGATATAGAGCATAGAACGCTTGTTATGCCACTCCGGGAAGACAGGAATTTTGCAAGCCAACTTCACCAGACGTGAAAAATTGCCCTTCGCGTTAGCACCATAGATCATGCATGGACGTAAAATGCATATCTTCATATCTTCAGAATTATTCTGCACCAAGGCCTTCAGACCATTCTCCGCCTGCAACTTCGAGTCGCCATAGAATCCATTAGGATTCGGCTTGCTATGAGCTGTCAGTACCTCCCTCTTCAAACTCCGACTCTCGTGGAATACAATCTGCGAGCTCATGAAGATGAACTGCTTCACGCCATTCACCTTCGCGTGCTTCGCCACCTCAATGGCTAAATCACGATTCACTTTGTAGTACAGCTGCTCCATCTTCGGATCCGCATTCACATGTGCGATACCTGCTACATGGAACACTACATCGTACCTGCTATAGTCAACCTTCTTCCAATTATCCTCCATGGTATCCACCGCATCAAACAGATACTCTCCGGGAGCACTTGCTAAAATATACTGACGCACACTCTCACCCACGTATGAACCCGCACCGGTAATAAGAATTTTCTTCATTTATATGTTGTTATTTTTATTAAACTCATTCTCCTCCACATCAATGTCCTTAGTACCCCAATAGGAGTCTAAAGCACATTGACAGGATTATACAACTCCCTCATAATTTCCATCACAGCCCCAACGTCCAGGCTCTTGGCCTTTTCAATGTTGTACGCCCCCCCGGTCTTCAAGTCTTTGGCAACCATAATCTTACTTAGAGCGATAGTCACCTCATCGCTCTTGGCAGGAGAGAACATAAATCCCCCTTCACCCTCATCTATCAGATCCGTATTACCCCTAATACGAGAGCAAAGCACCGGTAACCCACTCGCCATAGCCTCCATCACAGCCACCGACAATCCCTCTCTGTACGACGGATGCGCAAACACATCTGCAGCCTTGAACAACTCACGAACATCCGTGCGAAACCCCAACAACTGTAACTGTTCGTTGATACCTAGCTCTGTCGCCAACTGCTCCAAATGTTCCTTCAGTACCCCACGTCCAGCTATCACATACTTCAGGCGCTTGTCACCCAAGGAAGCCATCGCATGTAGTACCACCTCATGATTCTTATTCCTGTTTAATTCACCCACACTCAGCATCAAGATATCGCCATCGCCAATACCCAATTCCTTACGCTTAGCAGCACGCACCTCAGCATAATCTGCCGCTGGATTGAAAGCCTTGGTATTAATACCCACTCCAGGCACATACACCACCTCTTTAGCGTACATCTTCTCCTGCGCCAACTTATAGTCCTCGTAAGTGATAGTCACTAGTACATCAGTCCATCGGCTGCTGAACTTCTCAATAGGATAGAATATCAGCCAATTCTGCAATGAAGCACCCTTGAAGAAATGAAAACCATGGGCGGTGTAGATCACCTTCGTACCCTTGCCCCGCATATCACGGGCTGCAATACGCGACAGCAAGCCACCTATGGGTGAATGACTATGTATCAGGTCATAATCGTTCTCCTTCACTAGATGACGCGTCTGACGGTACGCCCTCAGGTTTTGCCCCACCTTTAGCACATTACGGGCAAAGTCCACTTGATGACACTCCACCCCCATCTTCGCCAAGGTACACTTTAGTGCCGCCACCTTCTCATCGCTACACGTGCTACCCTCCACAAAGTTGCATGCCACATCCACCTTATAACCCAGTTCTATCATCAACCGGATATTCGGCATATTAAACTGATCTATCATTGACGCCACCGACGCCAAGACTAATGCTTTTTTCATATTCTTAAAAGATTAATTAAAGAAGAACGAAGCGCAATAACCTAAAAGGATACAAGCTTCTTCTAAAATCATAGTTTCAAGTTTATTATGTATATCATGCCTTAACTGTTGCTTATAATTGTATGAACGGAGAGTCTCATTTTTTGTCGATTCTCCTGTATTGTACAATTGAGCACATGCGCAAAATGAAAAATCCAAAGAGAAATGCCATCACAATACCACCTGCATTATTCCCTACGCCTAACCAGTCTACCGACCCACTATCACATTATTACGCACTTCCTGCATTAGCACATAGTTTATACAGAAGGAAAATGATAACAATAATTAATATAAGCGCTACATAAAAGTTTTTCTTACTTACCTTGTTTAAAATGTTATTACATAAGACATCATACATCTCGCACATACTAGTTCCTATCCCCAACTGTAGAATCTCAATATGAATGCTCACCAATACCCTAAAGCCAATGGTCATAAACTATGCCCCTAACCTCCCAATACTGTGAACCACAGTACCAGGAAGATGCAAACTATAATCCAAATATAAATAATACAAACCAAGCGATTGAACCCATTCAAATCTTCTTGTTTTTTTGAATCCCTGTCGTCCCTAAGGCTTCAACCACCATAGCAGATCAATGTGAGAGAGAAATACGAATAGCTCCCAAGACACATAACTATATTAAAACGTCAAAATAAGCCTTCTTTCGAGAAAGGATATAATTTTATCCCCAAGTGAATGCATAATCTATTTTCTTAGATGTTCGACTAATATGCAAGCAATATAGAATAGTACCATTATTCCCACAACTAAGAGTAAAGCAATTACACCAGTATATGCTTCATTCACTTGCACGAGCCACCTATAATAACATAGTCCAAAAAACGGCAATGAAGATATCAAATAAACTGCCAGAACAGAATTTGATACCCAATTGATAGCCTTATTTTGGATTTTCAGATTTGCAAACAACCAAAATGTCAATACGGATGTAGCAAAAAGTATCAGCGCATGTTTACAGATCATACATTGCCATCAAAGAATGTGATGTCAATACTACAAACATGCATAGAATGCGAAGTAGTTCAAAGTTGGATTGTCTTACTTTTTCACCCATAATGAAACTTTAAATAGAAGTACAAAAAGCCATGCCAAATTATACTTAACAAATTTGAAACGTATAATACCCTTTGACGAGAAAGCATTATCACTGATGAAAGGAATGACAGCATCACTCTCAGGGAACAATTGGTAATATTCACGTAAACCACCGAAAGTGGTGGTGATGAGGTTTATTCTTGCAAAGAACTTTATAGCTAAAGCAGTCTTCTCGTATTCCTTGAAGTCTGTTTTTTCCTCATAAAAATCGTACAAATAACCAGCACACTTGATCATCTGATCAACAGCCTTTCGGCCATAGTTATGTGTAAGTGCTTGCTCATTGCCTCTAAAGTAATGATATGTAGCATTATCTATTTGAGCAAGCCCCTTAGCATAGTAAAATACTCGAAGCATCAAGCCGTTGTCTTCCCACATATTTATACCTTCGTATGGAAGAAGGTTATTATCCTTATATACGTTCGCCTTCACAAGCTTATTAACTGTGTACATTTGCACACAGTTCTTGTACCAATTCTTCAATACATCCTGACAGCTATCACCTAAATCCCCTAATTCTCTCACAAAAGAATGGTTCCCCCATTCCTCAGTAACAGGATACATCACCACCTCAGCCCCAGTCTCAATAGCTTTCCTATACAACGACTCATAAAGATTGGTATCCACCCAGTCATCGCCATCACAATGGATGATGTAGTCTCCAGTAGCATGCTGAAGACCATGGATTCTTGCAGAAGCGAGACCACCATTCTCCTTATTTAGGATTATAACAGAACTCTCACGCTTAGGGTATCGACTAATAACTTCTTTAAGAAGAACTATGCTATTATCTGGAGAACCATCATTTACAAAGATAAACTCAATATCCTCCAAAGTCTGTTCAAAAAGGCTGACGGCACACTTCTCAATATATTTCTCCGTCTTATAGACAGGAACAATCACGGAAACCTTTGACATATTACTTTTGGAATTTAGCTTTAATCTTTCTTAGTCTATGCATCATGAAGTTGGGGATGAGGAGCGTTCTAAGGAACCTCATTGTAGGCACCAACCAATAGTTTTTAATGCCAAGATTCTTCAAAATCTCCATATCTGTTTTGTAACCTCGGAAGTTAGATGATATTCCATGTCTTCTAATAGTTGCATTCTTATCATCGCGCATCTTATAGAGAGGGGTTTGAAGATTATATCCCTTATAACCTGCACAATAGAACTTATGCCAAAGGTAATAATCCTCCATTCGCTCCACCTTCGGTTCTGCCGTATAGTTGCCAATAGCACGAAGAGCCTCTGTACGCATCAACACAGGAGCATGACAGAAAGGTGAAGTTCGCTTAAATGAGTTGATTGTTGGTTCCGGTTCCTTGCGTGTCACCTTCCAATCACCGCTCTCATCGAAGTGTGTCATGGCACTACTAACGAAAGCATACTCGGGATGAGCGTCCAAAAAGTTAATAAGCGTCTCCAAGCGGTTCGGCACACTGATATCATCACCATCCATACGAGCTATAAATTCAGTATCAACATACTCAATGCAATGATTTAAGGTAGCTGCTAACTTCATATTATACTTATTTTTGATTACAATGAAGTTCTCATACTTATTAGCATACTCTTTAGCAATAGCGTATGTATCATCCTTCGACCCATCATCGCACATAATGACTTTAAAGCCTTTATATGTTTGCGCAAGTATTGAGTCAAAGGCCTCACGCAATGTTGGAGCACAATTGTATATGCCCATTATAACAGAAATTCTATATTTCATACATATTACAGATAAATAATGTTCATAAACAAAGTAAAGCCAAGGTGAAGACCAGCAAAAAGGGCTACAGTCTTAAACCTCGAACTGCCCCAGACACATTCTTCATCCAGTAGCGGATAGACCAATACAATAGGGTACATAAACCAACTGAGGTATGCAATACGATTGGTGAAACCTGCGTACATACACAAGAGCCAAATACCATTCATTAAGAGATAGGTACAAAGAACTCTATTGTACTTCAAGTTATCTATCTTTTTCTTGAATATTGCCCAATAACCAACTAAAACCGGCATTGCGCTATATACCACAAAGTCTAAGCGAAAGCCCGTCTTACCTTCCCAACCTGCCATATTCTCAGCATCAAGATATGAGGCACCTTTAGCATCAGAATAGGACATAAACAATGTCTGGAAGAAAGTTACATGAGCAGCCGACAACGCAAGACACAGTACCCAGAACAAGAAATACCCTTTAGGCTTGCTGTAGAACCATACAATAAAGAAAGACAATACACAAGGGGTCATAGAATGATGGAACCCCCATGAAGCAACAGCCAGAATGGAAGCAATAACTGGCTTATCAGACCTGTAAGCTAAAGCACATAGGAACAAAGCTGCAGCAACTCCTGCTTTCACACCATTTACAGAATATGAAAAAGTGGAAAAAGCCCCTAAAAACACAACAAATGCAATCAGCGTGTTATCAGGGAAGAACTTTTTGCAGGCAAGATACGTTCCTATAAAATATATGCTTGCCATAAATAAGAACAAAGTATGCCAGCCAAGATCGTATGATGCAAAGAAGCAATAAATGTTTTCGAACAGCAAATTCTCCACATCTGCTGATAGTACAAAAGGTTCATGCAAATGATAATAGTATCCTGCAACATAACCTACCGTATCAACAAATACCGGATCATTCGGGCGCAGTCCAATAAAGATTGTACAAAGCAATGCAAGAATAAGTGTGTTGCTAGAACTGTCTTTGACTAACACTCCACTACTGCTCATCCTATACCGATTGTACACTGAAAAGGTGGCAATCGTTACTATGAACAAGTAGATAAATAAATAATATGATCCTGGAATCATCGTTAATTCTCCTTTAGCCAATTATTCTTTTGGCTAACAAGAGTTGCCATCAATTCTTTAGCTACCTTTTCACCACAGAAATTCATACGCACAAATTCACATCCCCTCTTGGCAATCTTCTCTAGTTCGTCTTGATTTTCAGACTTCTGCCAGAACTCTATCGTCTTACGGAGACCTTCTTTAGTACCATCGTAAGCAATGTAATGTATTCCGGGAATAAGACCAAGATCACGATATATAGGCGAGTCGAGACCAATATAAGCGCTACCACATGCCATGCCCTCTACATAGCCGATACCAGGAACACCGAGGATCTCCTCACCAAGGAGATGCATCTTGTAATTGTTAAACTTCTCCACCATATTGAAACTGAAGTATTTCTTCTGCTGACCAACATGGGTGAGGTTATAGAACTTCTTGTACATACGCACAAAATAGTTCTCGCCATCTACATATTTCTTACCTACGTTGTCCTCCATATAGTCGCTACTGTAGCAATCTACTGTGTCCTTGAAGAAGTCCGGATAATCCTTCACGAACTTACGAGCAGGTTGGTCGCAAGGGTCACCATAGACAGACACAAACTCTTCATGCTCCTTATAGGTGATAGTACCTGTGGAAAAGCACTTGTTCTGACGCTCCTTAAAGGGCTTCATGTTCCTAAAGCGCTCAGCAAACACAAAAGGTATAATCACCCATGGACGCTCTACGTGATAATATTTGCGGAAGAGTTCAGAAGACTTACTCAGATCCACTTCGTTGAAATAACACTGGAAGTCGGCCTTCTCCATGCATGCATTCTCGGTCTTGCGACCATGGAAATGAAGCATGCTTAGAGCCTTGAATGCCTTGATATCACCAGCCACCTCATAGTTGCTCTTACCCATGATATTATAGAGGATGACGATGTCATCAAGTCGGATGTCACTTGCCTTTGTCAGAATGGTTACCTTCTTAGGATCGATGCCGTTCTTCTTCAGAATATTCTTATTCTCCCAGAACCTGAGACAATGGAACTTATTCAAGGCGCCACCATCATTAGGAACGAGTGAGAACCCATGCTCAGTGATGTAGTTGCACACCTCATACTTTCCACTATCAAGCAGATAATCAAGAATATATCTATGTTTCAGAGCTGCCGAAGTCCTGAAATAGATGACCTGCGAGTTACGCACAAGCATCCAGCTGGTATGCAGATTGATGAAAATGATTCTTTGCATATCTTATTTTCTTTTTCTCAGTTTACGTAATTTGTTATAGAAGTCCAAAAAGCCTTCTCCAAAGATAGGTATGAGGAGTTTCTTTCGAATGAAGCGCACAAAGTGGCTGGTCTTGGAGGTCCATGTCATCGTCTGCCAATGGATGGCATATGAATTTTCAGTTTGATGTTTGGTTCCTCGCTCCAAACTCACCACATGAAAATAGTCGTCGGGATAGAGAATAATCCCCTCCTTCAATTCCTGATACTTGTTCTTATGTACATAGCCATATTCTACAAGCACCTCTTGCAGGTGTTCGTTTACAACTGCCATATTGAGTGAACCATCTGGCTTAACAAAAGACATAGTTCTGTAGTAGTCAAGCACCTTCTTCCAATAGGGGTGTCTCGGTTCTGTACCATACATGGCGGTAATGGCTCCATCCTCATCGGTGCCCAATACTACGCGATGAACTTCCAACGGTGCAATAGGCTTGAGTATCTCGATGTCAGTATCAAGATACCAGCCGCCATATTTATAGATAGCTTCGATGCGGGCATAGTCTGATACAAAAGCCCATTTCTTCAGTTCAAAGGCTTCCTTTGCAAACTGGCACGAGTTGACATCAAAAGTCTCTTCGTTCCAAAGTTTGAACTCGTAATCCGGCAGATACTTTTTCCAGCTATCTATGCACTTCTGTATTTTGGATGGGAATGGGTTGTTTCCAAACCAAACATAATGAATAATCTTTGGTATCATTTGTGTATATATTTTAATAAACTAAACGATATGGATGCCGCAATAGCATACAACTTCATTTTGGCTGTTGGGATATCTGACTTGAGTATCAACATCAAGTTGCATCTCACATTTTGCTGACGCATATAGATATGCTCATCATATCCATATGATGTAGTCGATGCATAATACAAAGCCCACATGTCTTCGAGGGCTGCTCTCACTTTGACTACATCAAGATATTGCGGCCATAGTTTGGCTACATCTTCAGTTATCAGTTTCCAGACCTGATGATTCGATCCCTTCTTCTCTGGTGTCCAAGATGCATGAGAGATACTGCTATCATTCATTCTGTAATGATACAGTATCTTGTCAATCAGTACTACCTTATCCGCATTCTGTAATAATCCCCATACAAATAGCGCATCCTCTCCGTAGGAGATTCCACAATGGAATCGCACATTGTGGAATAAACTCGTCGCAACAAGTTTATTCCACAATGAACCGTTAAAACGC
Organism: Bacteroides acidifaciens; assembly: GCF_903181435.1. Lineage (NCBI taxonomy): Bacteria > Pseudomonadati > Bacteroidota > Bacteroidia > Bacteroidales > Bacteroidaceae > Bacteroides > Bacteroides acidifaciens. The sequence continues at coordinate 1,396,283 of NZ_CAEUHO010000001.1, read as the reverse complement.
ACATGACGAAGAAATTCGAAAACTACTTCAGATTGTTCCCAACCTACCTCGTTTTGGGTGTTTTTGTCGAACGAATTATCATTTTTGACCATACCACATGTCACGATGGACGAGTTTGTAGTAAGTGCTTTTTGTATTAAGAGCTCCACCATGTCCAGCTCAATCCAGTCATCGGAATCCACAAAAAGCACATAGTCACCCCTCACCTTGTCCAACAGATGGTTGCGTGTGATGGCCACACCACAGTTGTTCTGGTGGTATATCTCAATACGTTTGTCCTTGGCTGCAAATTCTTGCATCACGCTCCAAGTATTATCTTCACTACCATCGTCTATCAGCACGATCTGCAAATTGCTGTAGGTCTGATGGATAATGGAATCAAGACATTTAGGTAGAAACTTCTCTACATTGTAACTTGGTAAGAGGATAGACACCAAAGGAGTATTATTCATACTTTTATTATTCTAAGTTTCCCCAGCAGGTAGGTAAATTCTATACTGAGCAGAACCACCACCAGCGGGTTGAAATACATATATATATTTTCTATCGACTCGGGAAGTCGCATCGCTACGACTTCGCACACTTGCATAATGAGTATATGGAAGATGTAGATGTAGAGCGAATAGTTGCGCCCCAAGGTCGATATGATATTATCCTTTGTTTGTATGGTTAGCATTGCAAGGAGAGCAATGCCGTATGTGAGTAGCATCAGATTTATCTCCTTAAGCGCAAGCATACCTAAATCCTTTCCTGTTAAATAGTAACGGGCTAAAAACAATCCGGCTATTACTAACGCAAGCAATAGTTGCAATCCACTTTTTTTCAAGCACTTACCTCCAAAATGGGGGAGGGTAATTTTAACACAAGCTCCCAAAAGGAAGTACGGTAGACCATTGAAATAGGCATTGCGAAAATACTGAATATCCTCAGGGCATACATCAGCTATATTATACTTGACGAATACGCCTGTCAGCAGCAGAGGCAGTATCGACCAGAACGCCCATCGCCACACATTGTACATATCTATAAGGAAGACTATAACCAACACGTAGATGTAGGCAGGCAGATACCAAAGGTGTATGCTGAATGTCACATCGTTGAAAAGGATCAGATCGGTGATATTCTTCCATGTAGGCATCCAAGGCCGATGAATAGTCAGCAGCTGAACCATTTCGGTCTTGAGTAGATAGAGTGCTGCACTCCAAGCAAAGATCTTGGCTATACGACCTATGCGTTCCCACTTACGCTTTGCACCAAAGATGAAGTAGCCAGAGAGGGCAAAGAACAGAGGTACAGCCACCTCGGTGACAGGCAACACATTAACTTTATATGGATACTCGCAATGTATGAACACTACGAGTGTCGCGCACAGCAGCTTCAGTGAGTCTATTGTATGATTCCGTTGTACATTAATCATTGGATTCTTCTTATCACGAATTAGCGAATGTGAGAACTGTTGTTCGCTAATCTTCTAATTTGATGATTCGGGACTTATTAAACATACTTACTCGTATCTCATCAAATCACGTTGTGTTCCCCAGTCCTTATACTCTTCCACCATCATCGGGCGGAAAGGCTTCTTGTCGAGAAGCATAGCATAGATTATGTGGGAGAGGTAGAGACGACCATACTGACGAAGACAGTTATAGTAGTATAGGAAGGTCTCCACTCGCTTGATAGCGTAACCGCCAGCACTGATGTAGCGACCCACCACAGTCTTCTCGATGATGTTGGTAAGATAGTACATATCATCAACAGCTGCATAACTCTTGTCTTTAGGTGACAAAACCTCCAACTGCTCAATAGGGAAGATGGCTACAGCATTCCCATCGGTAAGGTCGGTGTGAAAGAAACAGTCGGCATCCTTGATGAAGATACTATCCTCTATCCGTTCCAGCATGATGGTGCGATAAATAGTCTCAGCTTGATCCTGCGTGGGTTCATCGAGCACCACTACCTTAGCGTTCTTGATGCCGAGACGTTTGAACTGAAGTTTCAGTGAGTCAGCCACAAAGAAGCGCTCATTATGCTTGCGAAGGACAGTAAAATAGATATTATCGAACTTCTCGAGCTCCAACCCCATGATGCTCTTTATACAAATGATCACGCCATCCTTGTCCAAACCAAAGACATATGGAAGCCCATTTTCATACTCTGGTTTGTCGGCGGCTACGGGAACAAGCAAGCTCTTGCGAGTATTGAGAGGATTTGAGAAAGTTTGAGAAGGAGTACCTTCTCCACAGTCTCCTACATTCTCCACATATCTCTTACCATCTAAACCATCAAGTAGCGACTCAAGAGTCTCCTTGAGAAAACAGAGGACCTTCTCCTCATGCGCATACGGCAGAATGCGGAGGATGTTCATGAGCTGCATAACAGGATAGTTAGTACGATACCACTCATACTTATTGCTGAAGTAGGAATCAATCTCGCGGTCTATCTTATCGAGCACAATATGCAGACGGACAGCATCATATCGCTTGGTGTACATCAGTTGTGACCAACGATAGCGGGTATCCTGACGAAGCTTGACAATGTCCTGCAAGGGGGTCTCGAGAAAGCTATCGAGGAAGTCTATGAGATAGTAGTTGTTACCATTGAACAGGATGTTGCTAAAGGTGAGGTCACCATGGCAAAGTCCTACGGGAATAAGCATGTCCTTGAGATTAGTAAAGACCTGTTCAGAGCGGCTAAGAATGGAAGCAATACGCTCGTCATCCTGATAGAGTGGATTGTGCTCGCACTTGCATTTGATTTCGGAAAACTTATCTTGAAATATCTTAGAAGATACAGTCTGCAGCTTGCTTTTGCTGATCTCATGTTCCACAAAGTACTCCAATGCACCAATCAGGTAATCCACTTGCTCAAAGCCTGCCTGCTCGAAGAACTCGATGAAGTTTTTAGAGTACACATATTGCATCTTGACCACAACGGTCTCATCAGTTTTCTCAATATCGTAAATTTTAGGCACACGGATATGCTGATGTTCTATCTCTGCTGCTGCACGTTGTTTCTCTGCCTGCAAAACAAGGCGCTTAATGTACTTTGGATCTGCCGTGGATTTATACACATAAATCTCATTGCCCTCATTGACCACATCAATCTGGCATCCACTATGTCCTTTAACTTCTATCTTCATACTCTTCTTTTAAAAGACGTTACTTTTAACTTAATCAATAACTTTTCTGATTTTATCAACATTGCTGCAATAACGTAAGAAATCAACGTTACAATAACGAAAACTATAGGTACTGAGTTAATCCATATTGGCATATCTTGGAAAACGCCTCTAGTAGCAACACTAAAAAATATGCAATGGATGAACTGGCGGTTCAGCATAAAACTCCTTAATCAAACAATGATGGAGTATCATGAAAACAATTGCTATCCCCTTCAAAACAGTTGTCTTGTCTTTTAAAATACTTATTATCATTTCTTAAAATATTTCAAATCACAAAAACTGTTTCTCCGAGACTACCATACATTGCGCTCCTGAACCCTTTGCTGCATCAATACCAACTTGACTGTCTTCAAATATCAAAGTTTCTTCAGGTTTGACACCAAGAGTTTCCATCGCTTTAAGATAAATCTCTGGTGATGGTTTACCTTCCTTTACATCCACTCCTGCAAAAATCAAATCAAAATGTTTATCAACTCCAAGGAATGTAGCTGCATTCATGAGATTCTCCTTCCGAGCTGTTGAGGCTATTGCCGTCTTTGCTCCCATTACTTTGAAAGTCTCGATCAATGAGATTAGCGCCTTATTAGGACGAAGACTGTCAAAATACTTAGGATAAGCTTCTTTCTTCGCCTTTTTGATTGCATTTACTTTTGCTACATCATTGATACCAATTTCTAACATAAAGTGCTCAAAGCGATATCCGAAACACTCACGATAGCGCTCTGGAGTAAGCGTTTCGCCTATACTAGCAAACGCTTCTTGATAAGCGCGAAGATTAGCCTCAAAAGTATCGACCAGTGTGCCATCAAAATCTGTAATTATTGCCTTAATCATAACAAATATCTTTGCAGTTCTTCGGGGGTTCCGTATGAGTAGTATTCTTCCATAGGTGCGAGCCGAACGCGTTCCCCTGCTGCCAGCATATAGTTATATAGCAGGCTCACGTAGTACTCGGTTTTTTTGAACTCAGCTTCATTAAGCAACTGATGTGCGATCTCCTTGAAACGCTTACCTGTAGAAAAGAGGTAAGCACCACAAAGGGCGTGATTGGAGATGACCTCTTTCTCGGCTGTACGTATTACGCAACCGTCCTCACCGACCTCTGCATAACTGTACTTAGGCTGCTCGGACTCGAAACTGACAAGAGCACCACCGTTAGCTTCCTCCATCGACAGAGAAAGGATCTGTTTAATGATCTCGATGAACTTCACACTCCTGAACTCCAAATCACAATCCATCACGATGACGGCATCATCATCTGCAATAGCACTCTCTGCAATCAGACAGCTCTCAACAGCTCCACGGGTAGTCTTCATTACTGAGAAGATATTAGCCTCAGGCAGGAATAATTTGATACCTGCATCGATACCATACTTATTGATGTGTTCTTGACGCACGATGAAGCTATACTTCATCTCAATACCCTCAGCAACCACACTACTGATAGCACGTTTAAACAGAGGCTGACCGTTAAGCTCGATGAGGGGTTTCGGAGTGGTCCAGCCCGCATTGGCAAAACGAGAGCCCTCGCCAGCCATAGGCATAACAATGTGTAGACGTCTCATATTGTTTATTATTTACCAAATTTGTCTTTGAATATCTTTATCATTTCACCTGAATGAGTTAAATAACTGCACAATTCTGATTAGAAGTAGTAATATCTAACAATCAATCTATAATTACCTAAAACTTCTCATGTACAGGAAACGAGAATACAATATTAAATTTCATTTAATCACATTCAATATAGGTGAAATAATTTTCTTAATTATCCACGAACCGATATAGGTTAGTACAAAGGTCATGAAGAGAGTGTATAAGTAACTATGTATAGGACTGAAGACTAATCGTTTAGTATAGAGATTAACCGACTCAGTAAAGAAGATGGCATGGAAAAACCACATATACATCGAGATGTCGCCAACTTGCATCAATCCCTTGCTCAACCACTTCACATTGATACTATTAAAAATGCCAACAATAGCAAAGATGAGCAGTGGAGTATAGAATGCCTGTATGCAGAAGCCTGCAGTATAGATCCTGAAAGCATTTATTACCAATACTGCTGCAATAGTAAGCAATGCCAATGGTATATGCTCCCTACCCTCAAACCATGTAGGGATCTTGCCTTGCACATTCCACATCGCACACATATAGCCCACTATAATCAGAGGTATGAGCGTACAAGTTATGAACATCATGTGAACGATAGGCATAGTATCCCAATCACGAATGGAGTGAATGCCTACAGCAAGTATGTAGAAACCTATAATAGCAATCAACCATCCAAAACACTGGAACTTCTGAAAAAACTTATGTAGTGCAGGCATAAGCAGCATGCTAAAGCAATAGAAGCCAACGAACCAGCTATACCAATTGAGTGTCTCCACGAAACCAAACATATTGTAGAACAACTCTACAATACCATTTTTACTCCCTATTGCATTACAGTCCAATACATCATAAAATTCACCAGATGCGTATGCAGCAGGAATAAACATACAAAATAGCATCGTCCAAAAGGGTACTATCAACAGGAGTATGCGCTTGAGACTATATTTCAATGTCTTGTTCTTTGAACAAAAGAAACCATAGCCAACAAGAAAAGCAAAAATATACACACACATTTTTGTCGATGCTACTTGATGTTCAAAATAAGAATACAATGACGTCCCTCTCTCCGACCAATACGAAGGATTACTCGTATGGTGAATAAGCATCAATAACAGAGCAATACCTTTAAGTATTTGTGTCTTATCACGACCGAAAGTTATCGTATTCATAATAATGCTTTTGTGATAAACTCTTTTGATTTCACCTGTAACATTCTTCTCTTCTCATTGACACTGTCCCATTTAATGGCTGTATTAAAGTCAATCTCCTGCAATGATTTGGCAGTAATCAATCTATCTTCCAATCCATACATAGACAAAAGACTCTGAAAACGTGCCATTCCACGACTTTCGTTACCTACTACCCAAAAAGGTTTATTGAAAATGATACTAAAAACAGTCCCATGAAATGAATCAGTAACAACCATATCAGCCTCCATGAAAGCTGATACCCAATCCTCAACAGGAGGATAAATACATTTATCTATCTTGCCATAGAGATTATAAACCTCATCCGATAACTCAGGCATTGATTCAAATGGTTTCTTCCCTACCCTTTCCGCTATTTTCTTAATTATATTATTTTTTTCGTCTGTTCTGTCTAATATATAACAAAAGAGACTACCTCTGTCTTTTGAGCATGAACCTATAATTACCTTATAGTCCACTGATTCAAGCAACATTGTAGGATCGAGAACTTGTACAGCATCCACATTAAAATACTTTTTACAAAGCCCTATGGCTGACTGCTCACGTACGGAAACAGCATCAAAACGTTTAAGAAGTTTGCTACATTGAGCAGTCAGTTCTGGAGAAAACAACCAATCATCACCACCAAAAGAAGCAGCATAACTGATACGCTTAATACGGCTATCCAGAGGGAGAAAATCTAGGAAATAATTAGGCTGACAAGGAGAGTAATGAGGACGCCATACTTGGTCACTACCTACAATGATAGCATCCAACTGCAGCCGTTCTACCTCGTTTCTCAATTCTTCCGTAGAATAACAATAATTAGAGTAAGGAATTATATGCTTATTTATAAACTTATATGTATTCTGAGCTATATAATCACGCTTCTCCTGAGCCACATAATAATGCCAAGACTCACGTTTACCCATCAGCATCTTCACTATATGCTTAACGTAATAGATGCAAGCCCCTTTAAAACTATACTGCCTGTTCCATTCACGCCGTACAACAATAGCTTCATGCCCCATACGTTGCAAAGTATGCTGAAGCGCATAACATTGGAGAAGACCACCATAGTTACAATAGAGTGGCTGAGTAAGGATCCCTATTCTCATATTCAATATTTACCTAACAATTTTCTGACTGTCTCTATTCCATTTTTTCCAAGAACCATACGTACAGTTCCTATAATCTTATTCTTGATGATTATCTTATAATCATTGAGATAAGTGCGCATAATCTGGATAGCATTACTCTCACCCTCGGTAGTAGTAAATACTTCAAAAATGACTGGCTTGTCACCAATAATTGGATTCAAGAACTTATCGACATTTAGAAGGAACTCCTCTTTGGTACTTGCCTGATAATACTCATAACCCAAATCTTCTGCATAATGCTTAACAAGAACTGACGATTTCTGTCCATAATGCCCAGCGGCCGCTACATATTTATCGGCATCTTCTCCCAAAATGGAACAATAATGACCATAATTTCTAAACTCGTTACCCTTACCATTATTGACAAGTAAAATACGAACATTATTACCTACATGACGATTGCCACAAACATTCATATCATAGAAAAAAGCAAGATCACCAAAAATACCGATATGTAACTTGTCAGGATGGGCTAAAGAAGCCCCCACAAGGGTTGACACACCACCGTCAATACCGAATCCCCCAACATTACATGAAGATATAACCGACTTTGGAAGAGAGAAAAAGTTGTAACTACGAAGAGAATTGTAAATCCCCATATGAAAATAACTATTCTCCGGTAATCCGTCATGAATCTGTTGAGCCATCCATACATTACTAAAAGGGAGTTCAGGAAGTTTAGCTAATGCTCCCTTAAGTTCCTGCTGACATGCATCATAAAAATTTGTACAAGGTGTGTAATTCTCTGGAGTATATACCTCGAAGAAATAACTCTCTGGCATCTCAAAAATATGAGTAAGACAACCGAAAGTATTGCGAAGAATTCCATCCTCACTAACTCGCCATACCCCACCGATACTCATGCGTGCCAAATCTCCTGAAACTTCACCAAGATGAATTAGGATATCCGCACTCAAAAAAGGCGAACGATAATTATCCTGTGTGAAAAAGAGAGAGAAATGAGTCTCGAACCTACCACGATAGCCACTAGTATGATCACAAAAAACAACTGCATCGTGCGCTTCACAAAAGTGGTCAATGGCATTTGTCTCTTCTACAGTAAAAGGTTTATGAGCACCAATAAAAATAGCCACACGCTTACCTTCCTGAAGCTCGGGAAGTTTATCAAAAGCAGTATGTAGTTCAATTTTACGTACAATTGGTAATTCTTTAACTGAAAAATCCAGTGAATACCCCGTATGCATATTTATATGAGCAGGTCCACCACCGTGCTGACGAAGGGCAAGAATAGCTTTGATAGCCTCATTCATACAATAACATCCATCAGCTATTTCTTTAACAAGAGGAACTGTTACACTAGTCATCGCAATATCATTAGGTATGTTGCGGCGGTCAATCTGCTGATCTACCAGATGTCCAATGGAAGCATCCCCACGGTGCGAAGTGATAGCTAATATGGGCAACTTGCGATAATAAGCCTCTGTAAGTCCCGGCATATAGTTTCGGGATGCGGTTGCCCCTGTACAACTAATTACTACAGGTTCACCACTTTCTGCTGCAAGTCCACAAGCGATATAAGCAGCACTACGTTCATCAACTGATGAATAAATTTCAAAGAAGGGATCATTCTGAATACTACCGATAAATGTCATGTTGGTAGTACCTGGAGACGCAATCACTTTTCGAATGTTGTAAGCTTTAAGTAATGCTATGACTATCTGCACATTCCGTTCGTTGGTATAGTATTTCTTTTTCATTATTATATCATTATTTCCATCGAGCATTAAGCGTTTTTCCTTCATTACAAACAAGTATCTGCCCATTGAGACAATTAGAAGCATCACTGAGAAGAAAACAAGCAACTTCTGCCACTTCTTCAGGCAAGTAGTAACGGTCTGTAATGTTATAATTACAGGTGAGATTTCCATCAGTTCCAGCTCCCACCATATCAGATACTGTAACTCCAGGAGCAACAGCATTAATACGATAACCTTCATTCACATAACGATAAGCAAGTCCTTGGACAAGACTATTAAGCGCAGCTTTTGTTAATCCGTACGGACGTTCATCAACTGTAATACTAGTCTCTGAAGAAGTGAAAAGTATATTTTTGGTACCTTCTGTTTTATTTTCCCTTGATTTATTGATAAAGCATTGAGTCAAGAAAAAAGCTCCTTTAAGATTTGTGTCAAACTGAGAGTCAAACTGTTTTAAAGAAACATCAAGGAAACCATTTTCATGAAGAGAAATTCCTGCATTATTTACGATACAATTGACACCACCAAGCTGTTTGTCCGCTTCATCTATGAAAGATTTGAATGAATCGACATTTTGCACATCAAGATAAAGATATTTGCAACCAATTTCTTCGGCACTTGCCTTTAATATACCTTCGTTTCTTCCTGCAATCAGCACCACTGCCCCCTCGGCCTTGAACTTCTTTGCCATAGCAAAACCAAGTCCCCTGCCACCACCAGTAATAATAATCTTCTTACCTTGCAACTGGTGATTAGGGTGAAGATAGCTGATGTTGGCTATAGTCTTTTTGGGGTTACCATGGAGAAGAAAAGAAACCATGTACTTCAATTTATTTACTACTGACATATTATCCTTTTTTTATTTTTGCCCAGACTTTCCCAAATGTCATTTCACGCTCATGTTTGGTTAAACCTATATAACAAGCAGCTAATCCTACAGAAATAAAACTAACCAAACAAGAGACAATCATACGAAAGAATGACGATTGCATATGCATTACCACAAGCACAGGGAGAATAACTCCGATAACTGTAGTAAAAGTAATAGGATACAAGACATTCTTTACAAATATTATTATTGGAAAATGAAGCAACCCTTTCATGATGTAAAGACGAGTAATATCCACACCCACATAAACCAAGATATAAATAATATAAGCACTCTCCGCTGATAAATCACAAGCATAAGCAATCCAAGTAAAAGGAAAAACAAGTAAACCCACAAATGTAACCCATATCACATATCGTTTGATATTCCCTGTTGCCATACAAGCAGTATAGCAACTATTCCCAAGTATATTAACCATTACGCTTATCAGTGTAAGACGAACGAAAATGACAGTCAGTTCTGGCACAATCTTAAGCCATAAAGTAAGAATGTATTCAGTCTCAATCATAAGAGGAAGTGCAAATATTAGAAGGAGCAAATATGAAAACTTAGCTCCACGGCAAATGAGGGTAAACATCTGTTCTTTCTCACCAGCTGCATAACACTTGGTAATCTGTGGATTAATAGCAGTGGTGAAGTTGTTAACAAACTGCATTACTGCACTTTCAACTTGCGAAGCTATTCCTCGAGTGGCATTTAGTGTAACACCAAAAAAAATATTTATAAGAAGGCTGACACCTTGAGTGTTAAAAACATATGCTACATTCGTAAAGAAATTCCAACCAGCAAAACTTGTCATTTCTCGTAAAATTGCCTTATCATACTTCCATTTGTAATGACTCTCTTCAAAATAGATATTACAATAAATGCTATAAGTAAAACGAATAATGACAGATACCGCAACTATCAGAACTGAATAGAAGATAAGCTTATCCCATGGCGAAATAATAAGCATGTAGCAAATAACTAGTTTCAAAGCTGCTTCAAGAATGCTGATATAAGCAAACGCAGACATCCGCTCATGAGCAATAATACAAGCATTATAAGGAACACTAACCAAATTAATACAAAAGGTGATAAGCGAGCATTGAAAGACCCAATTAGCTGCACTAATTCGTTCAAGAGGAATGGACATCTTACAATTAAGAAAATATACACCTATAATTTCGCCAAGGAGCAAAACGATAAGGGATATTCCCACCTGAATATTGATGCTCGTAGAAAAGATAGTGCTCAACCTATATGTATCACCTCTGCCTAATTCAAAAGTAATAAAACGACTAATAGCAGAAGAGAGAGCAGCAGATATTACTGAAAACATTGCAACTACACCACCTACAACATTATATATACCATAGTCTTCCACTCCGAGTTGATTCAAGATGACACGACTTGTGTATAACGTAATCATCATGATAAAAAGTGTACGAAAATAAAGTAAAACAGTATTCTTTGCTATCCGCCTATTGTTTGATTGCGAATTACTTATTTGTAGTTCTGACATATATTGCAAAAAGACTAATTATCTTCTCTAGCAGATTATTAAAAAATGAGATATTTACTTTTTACTTGACTTATGTTCTCCATAGCCGTAGCCGTAGCCATAGCGTTTACCATAGCCATAATACTTGCCATATTTACCATAACCATAATAATAACCATACTTCTTTTTCTGAAGATCCAACCCATTGATAGCAATACAGAGATTAGGTAATTTATTATTTTCAGAGAGTTCATTAATCAAAGTAAACTCTGCCTTACGAGTATAATCAGCACGGCATACATAGACGGATAAGTCCGCCACACGTCCTATAAGCAAAGTATCTGTCACCATACCTATAGGAGCAGTATCCAATATCACATAGTCAAAATTCTGCTTCAAGGTTTCAATAGCTTTCTCCAAGCCATCACGAGCCAACAACTCAGTCGGATTGGGAGGTACTGTACCACCGGGAAGAATATATAAGTTCTTGTTTATATCAGAAGACTGTACCAAATCCATCAGATTTATAGCAGGATTAGTCAGAAATTGAGTAATACCATGATCTTTCTTAGGTATGTTGAAGACCTTGTTCAAGCCCGGTTTACGGATATCAAGACCAACTATCACAACTTTCTTCCCTAATAAGGAAAGACTGATAGCCAAATTGGCGGATATAAAAGACTTACCTTCACCACTAATGGTAGAAGTCACCAAAATCACATTCTTACCATTTTCAAGCATGAACTGAAGATTGGTACGGACATTGCGGAAAGTCTCGCTCATAAGATTGTTCTGGTTCTCAAATACTGCAATAGAACCAGTCTTTTCATCTGCCAATGGAATATCACCAATAACAGGAAGCGAAGTCAATTTTTCAATATCTGCACGACCTTCTATCTTGAACTTGGTCAGACCTATCAGATAAATGATACCTACCGGAATACCTATTCCGAATACCAAAGCCGCCAAATAAATCATCATACGCTTCGGAGAAATCGGAGCACCGTCCGCCTGTGCCTCGTCTATAATCTTGGCGTTATTGGCTATAGCGGCCAAGACAATGGCATTCTCTTCACGTTTCTGGAGCAACATCAGATATAGACCAGACTTGATTTCCTGCTGCCGGGCAATGCTCACAAACTGACGCTCCTGAGTGGGTGCGTCACTGATACGACGGGAATAACGGCCTGCTTCACGGGCCAAATCAGCCTTAGTGATCTCCAGGCCTTTCAGCGTTGCATCCAAAGTGGTCTGTATGTTGCCGCGCATCGCACGGATGCTGGCATTTAGATTTACAATTGCCGGGTTGCTTTCCGTGGATGTACGCAACAAACGGTTACGTTCGGACACCATTTCATTATACCGGTCAATTGCACCCGCTACACTAGCATCCTGTAAACCGACATTCGAAGGCAACACTTCATATTCGGTACCCTGCAAATATCTTTGCAAATCCATGACAAGATTTATCTGTGTCTGATTCTCCACACGTTTCTTCTCATATTCGGCATTACCAGCCAAAGCTATCTGGGCCTCACTACTCAAATCCGTAATACCCGCACTACGCTTGAAATTCTCCAAATCCTGTTCCGTACTGCCCAATTCTTTTGAAATGATACCTATACGTTCGTCAATAAACTCGGCCGTTTTCTGAGCAACCTCATTCTTGTCATTGTTGGCATTGATATTATACATCTCAAGCAGCTTGTCTATATAGTCCTTACCGCGTTGAGTATTCGAGTTTTTGAGTGAAACAGTCACTACGGAAGTCGCCTTTGAGGTAGGAGCTATTGACAGGAAATCTGCATATTCTTTCGCTACAGAAAAAGGCCTGCTAATATAAGCAGTAATATGACGTTCTTTTGTTACACTTTCCGAACGGATAGGTGACAAGGTATCGTTATTCGCAAAAAAAGCAACCGTACCTTCATCGGTCGGAAATACGGCAGGCAATTTCTCAAAACGTTTCTGGTACTCCTTTTTTCCAACCCTAATCTGTACATCCGTCGCACCGGAAGGTTGCAGAACCATACCCACCTCCATTGTCTGCGGAAGCTTGTCCGCTTCCTGTGGAGTCAGGCTTACCAGAACTGGGGAAGTGCGATACAATTCCCTTTTAGGAAACCTGTCCTCGTCCATATAAGTCACAAACAATCCCAAAGAACTGACCACCTCCCTTGCCAATGTCCTGGAAGTCAAAACCTCAATTTCATTCTCTATATTACTTGATGAAGAGACAAAACCATTTAGCCCCATTTTTTCCAGTTCGGAAGACATATTCGCACCACCACCTTTCTTCTCATCCTTGATCAGAACAGTAGCGGAAATATTATATATAGGTGTTGTCAGACGCAAATATCCCCATGCAACAGCAATACAGACTATTACCGAAACCACGAACCACGGCCAGTGAATCAGATAACAGAAAAGGATTTCCTGAATGTTGATCTGTTCCTCGGATTGTGCCCCTGTTCTTTCTTTTCTTTCCTCAACCATATTACAATGCTACTTTTTGATTTTGAAGATTGTTACTAATATATTCGCTAATGACACCAAAATAGCAGTAGCAGAGAACCAAAGACTTGTGCTATTACTGATATCTGAATTACGTGCCTTCGCTTTGTTAGGAGTTACATATATAATATCGTTCTGCTGCAACCAATAGTAAGGGGAAAGGATAGTTTCAGCCTTATTCAAATCCAACGTTATAATCTGCTGCTTACCGTCGGCACCTTCACGAATCAATTTTACATTGTCACGCATGCCATAAATGGTCATATCACCCGCCATGGCCAAGGCCTCCAACAGATTCACTTTCTCATTGCTGATAGTGAATGTACCAGGACTAGCGACCTCTCCTAACACAGAGATTTTATAGTTGACCATACGGGCAGTAACAATCGGAGTTTCTTTGATATAAGGTTTAAGTTTCTCCACTATCATTTGCTCCACCTCTTTCTTGGTCAGTCCCCCTACTTTCAATATCCCCAATACAGGAAAATTGATATTACCCTCATTATCCACCAGATAAGTCTGTGGGGAAGATTGGGAAGCACCCTGTGAGTTTCCGGCAATCATACCGGCGGAACCGCTCGCTCCCAGGTTGAAAGGAGCTGCCAATTCAGGGTTGGTACATGACACCATGATAGTAAGCTGATCCTTAGGCATTATCCTGGCATCATACAGAGTTTCCTGTTGAACAGCCTGTCCCACAACTTCTGAGTCCTGCAGATAGGGGACTTTCTTGTATGACTGGCAGGAAGCAAGCAGAAGGAGTACAAACAGGCAGGAAAGTATCCCTCCGGCTTTTTTCCGCATACTCACAGCAATGCAAAATGAATTGTTCATAATATATTCTAGTTTATTGTTCTTTATCCAATACCTCAAATCGCGGAGAATTCTTTGATTTGAATTCAGGAACCACTATCTTCATCAGTCTGACCGTATCCATAATCTTAACCGCACGGGAAAGTCTCTCAAACTCTGTGTACGTATCAAGGATATCGGCATACTCATACCGACGGACTTTAGCTATCATAATCTTTTTATTCTCGGTCGGAATTGTATTTTCCTTATCACTCAATACTTCTTCATAAAGTTTCTCACCAGGGCGCAAGCCGGTGAATTCTATCTTGATATCCTCTCCCGGACGATAACCAGCCAGTTCAATCATACGGGTAGCCAAGTCCACAATCTTAACGGCCTTACCCATCTCAAAGACAAATATCTCATTACCCTCTCCCATCGTAGCGGCTTCCATTACCAAACGGCAAGCCTCAGGAATAGTCATAAAGAAGCGGATGATATCAGGGTGAGTGACTGTAACAGGTCCTCCATTCTCTATCTGTTCCCTAAAGCGGGGAATCACAGAACCGTTACTACCCAAGACATTACCGAAACGGGTAGTGATGAATTTCGTATGTCCCTTAACCTTACCCTCACGGATGGCACATCCCAGACTCTGTACATAGATTTCCGCCAGACGTTTAGAACACCCCATCACATTGGTAGGATTAACGGCTTTATCAGTAGAGACCATGATCATTTTTTCAGCACCATATTCTACTGCCATATCAGCTACCTGACGGGAACCTGTGACATTCACCAGAACAGCTTCGCAAGGATTTTCCTCCATCAAAGGTACATGTTTGTAAGCGGCAGCATGAAAGACAATTTGTGGATGATAGAGCTCGAATACCATACGTACGCGTTCTTTCACACGCACATCACCAATCACAGGAATAAAATCTATGGCAGGATAATTCTTCTCGAATTCAAGACGGACATTATGCAAAGGAGTCTCGGCAGAGTCAAACATGATGAGTTTCTGAATGCCCATCTGTACAAGCTGACGGCAAAGTTCACTGCCGATACTACCGGCAGCACCGGTTACTAACACAACCTTGCCCTGGAATTCTTCGGCGACCTGACGAAGATTGATGTTTATTTCAGCACGACCCAACAAGTCTTCAATCTTAATGGGGCGTATCCACTGGTGGAAATTACCGTCGGAATCCGCCTCACTGATAGTGGGAGCAATCAGAGTTTTAAGCTTATTGCTTTTACAATACTCCAAAAGGCGGTTCTCCTCCAGACGGGTATCCTCATAACGGGCAAACAGAATACCCTTAATACCACGCTTGCGTATTATATAGTCAACATCCGCTTCGTTCTCAAAATAATAAATAGGAAGATCCGCCAAGTGGCGACGGCTGTTGTTTTTGCCATAAACATAAAAGCCTGCGACCTTATAATGCGCACTGTCACGGAGACGTAACTTCAAGGCCACACTCTCTTCGTCAACACCATAAATAAGGATACGTGTATTCTTTTTATTTACCCAATCCAACAAAAGATCGTAAGTGATGATAAGCGAAACACGAAAGACCGTCAGCGCAACCAGTGTCAACAGACCGTCAAACAGAAGGTAGGAGACTTTATAATTATCAAGCAGTTGTGTGTCGGATATGATCCAAAAAGAAATCACGAACAAACATCCTATCTTGAATAATACAGCGCACATGATACGCCAAAGCTCGCGTGCCTGAGAAAAGCGGATAGTATTGCGATAGGTATGAAACAACAAGGCTCCGGCAACACTTGCCGCCAAAGAAACGCCAACCAACAGACAAAGCACCCGGTCACTCATCGGAACATGCGCCATATAATGAATAACGGCATAAGCGACCAATGAACATAAAACAGATACCACCGTATCAATACCCAAAATGATCCAATAACTCAAATAATTCTTACGAGCGTATTGAGCTATACCCCTTAATGTTTTTTCCATTGTAGTATAAACGAATAAAATTGTGTATCAGAGATGCAATCAGAAATTAAAATCAAGACCTCACCGGTTCTACATACCCCATTGGCATGTCAGCACAAGCACATCCAAGCATATTTAACCGGACGGCAATCTTACTCTTGCCGTCAACATTGACAAGTTCACCCACAAGCCCCGTCAAAGGACCTTTGATGACGCGAACCTTTTCACCACGTGCCAAAGGAGCACTGTTCATGGAAATGACATCTTCGGAATAATCAAGCATAAAACGGAAACGAGCCATCTGCTCATCAGGAATGACAGTCGGACTGCTCTCACCACGCATTACCATATACCGACTAACTGTAGAAAAGGAAAGGACTTCTTTGCGTTCTTTTACATCAGCGTGTACAAACACCATCATTGGAAGCAAGACTGATTCGACTACTTTACGACGGTCACTCCACTGGTGAACCTCTTGTTGAACCGGAACAAAATTCTCAATCCCCATCTTAGATAAATGTTCCGAGACTTTCTTTTCGTGATGCATGCGAACCAAAGCTACATACCAACGTTTAGAGTGTGCTACGCCTTCCCCTGTCCCATTACTAGGCCCAGCAATTACTGATTTTCTCTTTGTTAAAATCATGTTTTTTTACCCCATATTTGTCCGTTACTTCTTAGGTAACGGATAAGTCACATACAACAATGAAAAAGGAAATTACACACATAGACAGGGGAGAAAAGATGAAATTGCCTTATAATCAACGAGAAGCCTCTTCGGATTAGGCAATAAAAATGATTGAACATGAAAAATCCACGATTTCATGTTCAGATAGTTTTTTGCCCTATGTTTCAGATAAAACTAAAAAAAGTGAAGAAATATTTGTATGCTATCTATGTTTTTGTCTATCTTTGCCTCAAATTTAAATCCGTTACCTAAGAAGTAACGGGTGATTATTATCACTGATTACCAATATATTACACTATAATTATCTGCTAGCGCAGTAGTTCCTAACGTAAGATAAATTCCCTTTATTTACCTCTGTACGTTCTCTAAGCCCGAAGCCTTTCAAGTAGATTTGTGTGGTTTTTATAGATTTGTGCCCCAATGATTCGCTAATCATCTCAATTGAGACTCCCCGGTATTTGGCGGTAGTAGCCCAGGAATGACGAAGCGTATAGGAAGAAACCGAAGATTTCAGATGCAACGCCCTTGCCAAATCCTTTAAATTACTATTAAACCGGCGGAGAGCGGACTGATATTCACGGTAAGCACGTTCGTCTTTCCGTCTCTTGTCACCACGGAGAATATCAAACAGATAATCCGGACAACCGGGCAAAGAATCCTGCTTGTTCCGTAGTTGCTCAATCATCTCCCTTGCGCTGTCCAACACCTCCACACTCATGGGAGTTTTGGTCTTGACACGGTTATAACGCAGAACATTGCTTTCCAAAGACGATTTCTCCAGATGAGCCAAGTCGGCGAACGACATTCCGCAAAACTGAAACATCAGGGTGGCAATGGCTTGCGTACGACGTAAACGCTCCGACTTCGGGTCTTCATACAGAAGCTTGTGCAATTCGTCAATTGGCAAAGCTTTTTTCTGACGGACATCGACCCCCGTATAGACATCACCGAACAATCGCGGCACGTAAGGGGTATTCCCTGCTTCCACTCCCCGATTGTAAATACTACGGAGCATACGCATATACGTAGAAATCGTATTGGGCTTCAAGCCACACTCATAAAGATACTGCCCGTAGCATCGTAAACGTCCACGGGTGACTTGTCTGAACGACACATTGGATATGCCGCAGAATTTGCTGAAAGAAAAGAGGGCGTTTTTATAAACATGCGCCGTGGAATGGCGACCCTCCTCTCGCAAACGACCGATGTAGAGCTCTCCACACCGGCTAAATCCATTTTTACTTGTCATTTGCATCACTAGTTATTTTATATATATACCATTTGGCAAGCGGCAAAAAAACAAATCTTTTCGCAGCTTTATCGCACACTTGCCAAAGTATATTTTAATATTTAATATTTTTAACTAAAGTAAAAATTAGCAAATTATGGCTAGTAAAAAGACACCCAAAAGAGAAGCGAAAACTCGAGTAAAAAACAATGCCCAAAATCGGGAAAAGAGTGGCAGCAGATATAAGAAAGCGGAAATCATCAGTGAAGAAGAACTGGAAAAAAGAGGCGGACTGACCGGAGATGAAACGGCACTTCTCACAGTATATCTCCAAAAATTTGAGGAGGGAAACGTTCATATGGAGCACTCAAAAAAGCTAAAAGATTTAGCCAAACAAATCCATAAAAAAGAGCACTTGTACGTCTCCAAGCAAGGTGGGTATAAGTTAATGGAAATCAGCAGCATAAAAACCAAGCTATCCGTAATCAGAGGAGTTCTCCGGGAGCAACAGAAAGAGAAGGAAAGACAGGCTAAAGAGAAGGGCTCTAATAAGTTTTTACAAAAATAATTGTGCAGTTGAGATACAAGCTCTACTTTTGCCGCCGTTTTCCGCCGGCTGAAAAACAGTAAACTTCTACTAAAAAAATAGTGACGCTATCCAGTCGCGATGGCGTCACTATGAGACGAGGATAGTGACGCTATATCTGCAGCATACCGTCACTATCCCGATAGGGGGAAGTTTATGCAATAAACACGAGTGATCAATTTTAAATAAAAATTACATAATGAGAAAATATTGTAAGAAAAAAAAGTCTGAAGACTACATGTCAATATGGAAAAAACGTATTGCCGCCGAAAAAGGAATTTCGGAAATATGTGCGGAAAGAATCGTACTGAAGTGTATGGAATTGGTAAAACGCATGCTATATGGAAATGTAATGATAGCTTTTCAGAAACAGGACGGAACATTCTGCCTGGAAAAAGGTACATTGGTAGGATACGAAAAATTCTTTCATCGGGAGTTCAAGTTAACAGTAAAGCAGGAGTCTGTTGTCTACTGGAGTGAGGAACAACAAGGATGGAGAAGATTCAGAATCAGCAACCTGATGGAATGGAAAGCAATCGTTTAATTTTCAGTAAAACATATTGAATTATGAGTATGATAAACAAAGGAATCTCCTATTTCCCTACACCGGCCAACTTTTTCGATGAAGAAGTTATGGAATTGCTGGAAGCAAAATTTGGCGTTTTAGCCTCTTATGTCGTTCTGCGATTGCTTTGCAAAATCTATAAAGAGGGATATTACATCTCTTGGGGAAAAGAACAAAGCCTGATTTTCGTCCGTAAAGTGGGTGGCGGGATTAATGAGGAAATGATGGTAAAAATTATGGGACTGCTATTGGAAAAGGGATTTTTCCATAAGGAGACTTACGAGCAATATGGTGTACTGACCTCGGAACGGATTCAGGAAGTATGGTTCGAAGCGACTACACGGCGGAAAATTGACTTTTCCCAATTACCTTATATATTAGAGACAAAAAGGAGAAAAGGGAAACAAAAGGAGGTGATGAACAATGAAAATGCAAACATTTCTTCGACTCAAGAGGACGTGAACCCGGAAAATGAGGACATTTCCGGACAAACTAAACTAAAACAAACTAAACAAAATCTTGAGGAAGAAGAAATAAGCGATGCTTCGTTTGAGATTCCGGGGTATGCTTACAATCAGGCTACGCACAACATAGCCGGGCTGATAGAAAGCCTGGAATGCCACAAAGTGACAAACCCGAAAGAGAGGCAGACGATTCTCCGGCTGTCGGATTATGGCAGGAAAGGCACGCAGGTGTGGAAACTGCTTTCCAATACGTCCTGGAATAAAATCGGAGCACCGGGGAAATACATCATTGCGGTGTTAGCCGGCGGACGGAAACAAGCCGGCTGATAAAAAGGTGATAAAAAAGGTACGAAAAATCTGTGCTTCTCACAAATTCTTCGTACCTTTACACTCCGGTAAAACAAGTTCTATCCACATAAAATATAACAAAATGGAAAACAGAAGTTTAGTAACCATTGCCGAACATTCTAAAGAAAAAATCCTCTACATGCTCGAAATGGCGAAGCAGTTTGAAATGAACCCCAACCGCCGGTTATTACAAGGAAAGGTTGTAGCAACCCTGTTCTTCGAGCCTTCTACCCGCACCCGCCTGAGTTTTGAAACAGCTGCCAACCGTCTCGGTGCACGGGTTATCGGATTCACTGACCCCAAAGCAACCAGCTCTTCGAAGGGGGAAACACTCAAAGACACGATTATGATGGTGAGCAACTATGCGGACATTATCGTCATGCGCCATTATCTCGAAGGAGCGGCACGATATGCCAGTGAAGTGGCTCCGGTGCCTATCGTCAATGCAGGAGACGGAGCCAACCAGCACCCGTCGCAGACCATGCTCGACCTCTACTCTATCTACAAGACGCAAGGTACGTTGGAGAACCTGAATATTTTTCTGGTAGGCGATTTAAAATACGGACGTACCGTACATTCACTATTGATGGCAATGCGCCACTTTAATCCCACTTTCCACTTTATCGCTCCCGAAGAGTTGAAAATGCCGGAAGAATACAAGCTCTATTGCAAGACTCACCAAATAAAATACGTTGAACATACGGACTTCTCCGAAGAGATTATCGCTGATGCCGATATTCTGTATATGACCCGTGTGCAACGCGAACGTTTCACCGACCTGATGGAATATGAACGGGTGAAGAACGTGTATATTCTCCGCAACAAGATGCTGGAAAATACCCGTCCGAACCTGCGTATATTGCACCCGCTGCCACGTGTCAACGAGATTGCTTACGACGTGGACGATAATCCGAAAGCATATTACTTCCAACAGGCACAAAACGGTCTGTATGCCCGCGAAGCGATTCTTTGCGATGTGTTAGGTATCACTTTAGATGACGTTAAAAACGATATTTTATTATGAGCGAAAATAAACAAGAACTGCAAGTGGCCGCCCTGGAAAACGGGACGGTGATTGACCATATCCCGTCTGAGAAGCTCTTCACCGTAGTGCAACTGCTCGGCGTGGAACAAATGAAAAGCAATATCACTATCGGGTTCAATCTCGAAAGCAAGAAGCTGGGCAAGAAAGGCATCATCAAGATTGCGGACAAGTTTTTCTGCGATGAGGAGATTAACCGTATTTCGGTAGTCGCCCCGAACGTGAAGTTGAACATTATCCGCAACTATGAGGTGGTGGAAAAGAAGGAAGTGAGAATGCCGGATGAACTTCGTGGAATCGTGAAATGTGCCAATCCGAAATGCATCACGAACAATGAACCAATGTCTACGCTATTCCATGTGATAGACAAGGACAACTGTATCGTGAAATGCCATTATTGCGAGAAAGAACAGAAACGTGAGGAAATCACAATCATTTAATTTTCAACTTGCAATTTTCTATTAAAGAAGTGAAACAAGACTGGAAACCAGGAACAATGATTTATCCGCTTCCGGCTGTACTGGTCAGTTGCGGAAAGGAAGAAAGTGAATATAATATTATCACTGTAGCATGGACGG
Source organism: Bacteroides acidifaciens (assembly GCF_903181435.1). Taxonomy (NCBI): domain Bacteria; kingdom Pseudomonadati; phylum Bacteroidota; class Bacteroidia; order Bacteroidales; family Bacteroidaceae; genus Bacteroides; species Bacteroides acidifaciens. The sequence continues at coordinate 1,374,280 of NZ_CAEUHO010000001.1, read as the reverse complement.
GTACGATTTGCACGAATCCGCCCATGTGTTATATATCCGTACGTCCGGAACGGCATTCATATGGGATTATCAAGCGGAACATGGAGTTTGTCATTAACCTGACAACGAAAGACATGGCTTTTGCCACCGACTGGTGCGGAGTCCGTTCGGGACGTGATTATCATAAGTTTGAAGAGATGAAGCTCACTCCGGGGCGATGTAGCGTAGTGAACGCGCCGTTGATTGAAGAGTCTCCCCTTTGCATCGAATGCCGTGTGAAGGAAATTGTTTCTCTCGGCTCGCATGATATGTTTATCGCGGATGTAGTGAATGTGCGTGCGGACGAGCGGAACCTGAATCCCGAAACCGGAAAGTTCGAACTGGCGGAAGCTAATCCGCTGGTATACGTGCATGGCGGATATTATGATTTGGGAGAGAAAATCGGCAAGTTCGGCTGGAGTGTAGAAAAGAAAAAATAAATCAGTATGTTACGCAAAATCCTTCTTCTCGGTTCGCTGGCCGTAGCCTGCATGGCTTTTGGACAGAATTACAACTCAGACAGAGTGGATCGCCCCAATACCAAGAAAATCAATTTCGGCATCAAGGCGGGATTCAACTCTTCCATGTTCATGGTATCCGAGTTGAAGATTAAGGACGTGACGATTGACGAGGTGCAGAATAACTATAAAATCGGCTATTTCGGTGCCCTCTTCATGCGCATCAATATGAAGAAGCATTTCATACAGCCGGAAGTATCGTACAATGTAACCAAATGTGAAATTACTTTCGACAAGCTGGGCTCGCAGCATCCCGCCATCGAGCCGGATTATGCCTCGGTGCAATCTGTACTGCACAGCATTGACTTCCCTGTCTTGTACGGGTACAATGTGGTGAAGAAGGGGCCGTATGGAATGTCTATCTTTGCAGGACCGAAACTCCGCTATTTATGGGGAAAGCAGAACGAAATCACTTTCAGGAACTTCGACCAGAAAGGTATTCATGAGAAGTTGTATCCGTTCAATGTCAGTGCGGTGATTGGCGTGGGCGTCAATATTTCCCGTATCTTCTTCGATTTCCGCTATGAACAAGGAGTGGGAAATATTTCCAAATCCATTGTGTATGACAATATCAATTCCGACGGTAGTACGGGAGTCAGCCATATCACTTTCCACCGTCGCGACAGCGCGTTAAGTTTTTCACTGGGATTCTTCCTTTGATAAATTGAGAGTTGAAAATTGAGAATTGAAAAATAAAGAGTAGCGGTTCAAAGGGATGAATATTTAAAGATTGTCAATTGTCAAGGGGCAATTGTCAATTATTCTTTGATTTCATTAACTTTGTGCGCTTAAAAATAGGTATCTCGAATTAGAATTTTAATCTTACTTATAAAAGAATGAAAAGAGACGACTTAATTTTCGACATCATCGAAAAAGAGCATCAACGTCAGCTGAAAGGTATCGAGCTGATTGCATCAGAAAACTTCGTGAGTGACCAGGTAATGCAGGCAATGGGTTCTTGCCTGACCAACAAGTACGCAGAAGGTTATCCGGGCAAACGCTACTATGGTGGTTGTGAGGTTGTAGACCAAAGCGAACAAATCGCTATCGACCGCCTGAAAGAAATCTTCGGAGCCGAATGGGCAAACGTACAGCCGCACTCAGGAGCGCAAGCTAACGCAGCGGTTTTCCTGGCTGTCCTGAATCCGGGCGACAAATTCATGGGATTGAACCTTGCACACGGCGGACACCTTTCCCACGGTTCATTGGTGAACACTTCGGGCATCATCTATACTCCTTGCGAATATAACCTGAATCAGGAAACAGGACGCGTTGACTACGACCAGATGGAAGAAGTCGCTCTGCGTGAGAAACCGAAAATGATTATCGGTGGCGGTTCTGCTTACTCCCGCGAATGGGATTACAAACGTATGCGCGAAATCGCTGACAAGGTAGGCGCCATCCTGATGATTGACATGGCTCACCCTGCCGGCCTGATTGCTGCCGGAGTACTCGAAAACCCGGTAAAATATGCACATATCGTCACTTCTACTACACATAAAACACTTCGCGGACCTCGTGGTGGTGTCATCATGATGGGTAAGGACTTCCCCAATCCATGGGGTAAGAAAACTCCGAAGGGTGAAATCAAAATGATGTCTCAATTGTTGGATTCTGCCGTATTCCCCGGTATCCAAGGCGGACCGCTGGAACACGTAATTGCTGCCAAAGCAGTAGCTTTCGGCGAAATCCTGCAACCTGAATTCAAGGAATATGCTAAACAGGTACAGAAAAATGCAGCTGTACTTGCACAGGCTCTCGTAGACCGTGGCTTTACCATCGTTTCCGGTGGTACCGACAACCACTCCATGCTGGTAGACCTGCGTAGCAAATATCCTGATTTGACAGGTAAGGTAGCGGAAAAAGCATTGGTTTCTGCTGATATTACCGTAAACAAGAATATGGTTCCGTTTGACAGCCGTTCGGCTTTCCAGACTTCCGGTATCCGTCTGGGTACTCCTGCCATCACGACTCGTGGAGCTAAGGAAGACTTAATGCTCGAAATCGCTGAAATGATTGAGACTGTATTGTCTAACGTAGAAAATGAAGAGGTTATTGCACAGGTGCGTGCACGTGTCAATGAGACAATGAAGAAATATCCTCTTTTTGCTTACTAAAAATATTTTCTATTTGATAGCTGTTTGGGTTATCAAAATTTGATTTGTGAATTTTCATGGGTCTGTTCTTTGTGAAAAGGACAGACTTTTTTTGTATTTATTAACTCCGCTCTCCGAACTATCTGTCAGGAATTTCGTTTTCCATATTACAAAAAGGATATAAAATATCTCTTCAACAAAATGAATCCAATCGTACGGTATGCCGGAAGAGATATAAAAAAGGCGTACCGGACTCTATATACAAGCATCCCCGTCTTTCCCTATTGATTTATAAGGAAAGACGGGGATTTACCAACGTAGCGTTGGAGCAAGGTTTCCTTGCGGTTCAACTGTTGTTAACTCAGCCCTTCAATTTCTCCATCCACAATGTCGATATGCAATGCCTGCGGTTCTTTCGGAAGTCCCGGCATACGGAGAATTTCTCCCGCTATCGCCACAATCATTTCCGCACCGTTATTGATAACAATATCCTTGATGTGGAATTCGAAATTGTTCACTGCACCATAAATTTTAGGGTCGGCAGAGAATGAGTATTGCGTCTTGGCGATGCAGACGGGATAATGGGTGATTCCCATTTTCTCAATCAGCTTGATACGGTTGCGGGCAATGCTGCTGTAAGTGATGACACTTGCACCGTAGATATTGGTAGCCACCTTTTCAATCTTCTGCTCAATGCTGTCTTCTTCTTTGTATGTATAGCGCAGGGGGGCGGACGGTTTATTTTCGATAGTATCCACTACCAGGCGTGCCATGTCTACTGCTCCCTCTCCGCCTTCACAGAATGCGTTGTTGATGGCAAAGCCTACACCCAGTTGTTCGCAATGTTGGCGAAGAAGTTCCATTTCTTCATCCGTATCGGTAGCGAACTTATTGAAAGCAACAATCACTGTCTGACCGAAAGAACGTAGATTGCGGACATGCTTGTCGAGGTTGCGCAATCCTTCTTTCAACCCTTCCATGTTCGGTTCCTTGATGCGGTCGAGACTGACGCCGCCATGCATTTTCAGTCCTTGCGCAGTAGCGACGATTACTGTCAGGCGTGGTTGAAGCCCGCTTTTACGACATTTGATATTATAAAACTTTTCCGCACCGAGGTCGGCACCGAATCCGGCTTCTGTGATTACGTAGTCGCCGAAAGACATTGCCAGTTTGGTAGCCAGGATGGAGTTGCAACCGTGGGCGATATTGGCAAACGGTCCGCCGTGTACGAAAGCGGCAGTGCCTTCAGTGGTCTGAACGAGATTGGGGTGGATAGCATCTTTCAGCAATACGGTGATGGCTCCTGCCACTCCCAGGTCTTTGACTGTGAAAGGCTTGTCATCGTAAGTGAATCCGAGCAGGATATTTTCAATACGGCGGCGCAAGTCGTTCACGTCTTTGGAGAGACAAAGAATTGCCATAATCTCCGAGGCGGGTGTAATGTCGAAACCGGACTCTTGTGTGATGCCGTTCGACTTCGGTCCCAACCCGACAACGATGCTACGCAATGAACGGTCGTTCACGTCGAGCACACGACGCCAGAGGATTTCTTTCAGCCCGAACCCTTTTGCCTGGTTTTGATAAAGATAATTATCCAACAGGGCGGAAATCATGTTGTGCGCAGAGGTAATGGCATGAAAGTCTCCGGTGAAGTGGAGATTGATTTTGTCCATCGGGAGTACTTGGGCGTATCCGCCGCCGGCTGCTCCGCCCTTCATGCCGAAGCATGGCCCGAGAGAAGGTTCGCGAAGTGCAACAATCGCCTTCTTTCCTATTTTATTGAGGCCTAAGGCAAGACCGATAGATACTGTAGTTTTACCGATACCCGCTTTTGTGGCCGTAATGGCAGTCACCAGGATGAGATTACTTTTCTTTACTTTCTCTTCATCAATCAGTTGTTCGGGAATCTTTGCGATATAGCGACCATAATTTTCCACTTCCTCGCGAGGAATTCCGATACTTTCGGCAACCTGCTTTACTTTCTTCAGCTCAATGCTGCGAGCTATTTCTATGTCTGATTTCATACAGAATATGGTTAGTTTTATTTTGAAAATGCAAAAGTAACAAATCTACGTCGAGTAACAAACTCTTTCCGCACAATACTGTTGTAAGTAACATAAACCTAAACAACAACTTAATTATGGAATGGATTATTAATCAACTAAGGGTACACCCTGAGCTTGCCATTTTTCTCACTCTCTTTGCGGGATTCTGGTTGGGCAGGCTCAAGATAGGGAAGTTTTCTTTAGGAACGGTGACCAGCGTACTTCTTGTAGGAGTATTGGTGGGACAATTGAACATTACCGTGGACGGCCCGATGAAGGCCGTATTTTTTCTACTCTTTTTGTTTGCCGTCGGCTATAAGGTAGGACCGCAGTTCTTTCGCGGGCTGAAAAAGGATGGGCTGCCTCAGGTAGGATTCGCCGTGCTGATGTGTGTCGTGAGCTTGGTGGCACCGTGGATTCTTGCTAAAATCATGGGGTATCATGTGGGCGAAGCTGCCGGTTTGCTGGCAGGGTCACAGACTATTTCAGCGGTTATCGGTGTGGCTAGTGACACGATTAACCAGTTGGGTATCAGCGAAGCACAGAAAGCTACATATATCAATGCCATTCCGGTGGCTTATGCCGTAACTTATATTTTCGGTACGGCAGGCTCCGCATGGATTCTGGCTTCCCTCGGTCCCAAGATGCTCGGCGGACTGGAAAAGGTGAAAGCTGACTGCAGGGAACTGGAAGCACAGATGGGGACTTCGGAAGCCGACGAACCGGGCTTCTCTCCCGCCCTTCGTCCGGTGGTGTTCCGTGCCTACAAAATAACGAACAAGTGGTTTGGCAAAGGGAAAAAAGTCAGCGAACTGGAAACTTATCTGAACGAGAAAGACAAACGTTTATTTGTGGAGCGGGTTCGCCAGCAAGGAGTTGTGAAGGAAGTCAGTCCTGACATGATTCTCCAATCGGGAGATGAAGTCGTACTAAGCGGACGAAGGGAATTCGTTATCGGCGAAGAGGACTGGATTGGCCCGGAAGTGATTGATGCCCAGTTGCTCGATTTTCCGGCGGAGACTCTTCCGGTAATGGTTACACACCGGACTTTCGCCGGTGAAAAGGTCGCGACTATTCGGGCACAGAAGTTTATGCACGGCGTCAGTATCCGCAGTATCAAACGTGCGGGTATCAATGTTCCCGTACTTGCGCAGACAGTGGTAGATTCGGGAGACGTTCTCGAACTGACGGGAATGAAGCACGAGGTGGAAGCCGCCGCCAAACAGATGGGATATGTAGACCGTCCGACCAATCAGACGGATATGATTTTTGTCGGGCTGGGTATTCTGCTCGGCGGACTTTTCGGTGCGCTTGCCATTCATCTGGGCGGTGTTCCCATCAGCCTTTCGACGAGTGGCGGAGCATTGATTGCCGGACTTCTATTCGGTTGGCTGCGCAGCAAGCATCCTACATTCGGTGGTATCCCCGAACCATCTTTATGGGTACTGAACAATGTAGGATTGAACATGTTTATCGCGGTAGTCGGCATTGCCGCAGGTCCCAGTTTTATAGCCGGATTCAAGGAAGTGGGGGTTAGCCTGTTCATCGTCGGCGCGCTGGCAACAGCCATTCCCCTTCTTGCAGGGTTGCTGATGGCAAGGTATCTGTTCAAGTTCCATCCTGCCCTGTCTTTGGGATGCACGGCGGGGGCACGTACCACAACTGCCGCACTAGGCGCCATTCAGGATGCGGTGGAAAGTGACACGCCTGCCCTGGGATATACTGTGACGTATGCTGTCGGCAACACATTGCTGATTATTTGGGGAGTGGTCATCGTGCTGCTTATGTAACGTCCCGTTCAATCAACTCAATTATTTCGAGAATATATAAATAATATCATTATGGAAAAGAAAACAAATGACCCTGCCATTACCAAAAATTATGCCAGGAAAATGGAGTCCATCAGTCCGTTCGAGCTTAAGAACAAGCTTATCGATATGGCGGATGAAAGTATTAAGAAGATAGCACACACCATGCTGAATGCCGGACGAGGTAATCCGAACTGGATTGCCACCGAACCACGTGAAGCATTTTTCCTGCTGGGACAATTCGGGCTTTGCGAGTGTCGCCGGGCGTTCTCACTGGAAGAAGGAATCGCCGGTATTCCGCAAAAAGCAGGGATTGCCGCACGCTTCGAGGCTTTCCTGAAAGAGAACGAAAAGGCGGCGGGAGCCAATTTGCTGAAAGAGGGATACAACTATATGTTGATGGAACACGCTGCCGACCCGGACACACTGGTGCATGAATGGGCGGAATCCGTTATCGGTGACCAATATCCCGTGCCCGACCGTATCTTGCATTTTACAGAAATCATCGTACAGGATTATTTGGCCCAGGAAATGTGCGACCGCCGTCCGCCGAAAGGGACTTTCGACCTTTTCGCTACCGAAGGGGGGACGGCTGCCATATGTTACCTGTTTGATTCGCTGCAAGAGAATTTCCTGCTGAACCAAGGGGATGCCATCGCCTTGATGGTCCCGGTTTTCACGCCTTATATCGAGATTCCGCAACTGCGGCGTTACCAATTCGATGTCACTGAAATATCTGCCGACCAGATGACAGCCGACGGGTTGCATACGTGGCAATATAAGGATGAGGATATCGACAAGCTGAAAGATACGCGAATCAAGGCACTGTTTATCACTAATCCGAGTAATCCGCCCAGTTATGCGCTCAGCGCGGAGACTGCCGCCCGTATTGTCAACATCGTAAAGAATGACAATCCGAACCTGATGATTATTACGGATGACGTGTATGGGACATTTATCCCGCACTTCCGTTCGCTGATGGCGGAACTACCGCATAATACGCTTTGCGTTTATTCTTTCTCCAAATATTTCGGAGCTACGGGATGGAGAGACGCAGTTATTGCTCTACACGAAGACAACATCTACGACAAAATGATTGCCCGCCTGTCGGCGGAGCAGAAAACAATCTTGAACAAGCGTTATTCCAGTCTGAGTTTGCAGCCGGAAAAGATGAAGTTCATCGACCGCATGGTGGCTGACAGCCGGCAAATTGCACTGAATCATACCGCCGGACTTTCGCTGCCCCAACAGATGCAGATGAGTTTGTTCGCAATCTTCTCGCTGCTTGATAAGGAAGACCGATATAAAGCAAAGATGCAGGAAATTATCCATCGCCGCCTGCATGCACTATGGGATAATACCGGTTTCACACTGGTGGAAGACCCGCTGCGTGCCGGATATTATTCTGAAATAGACATGCTGGTATGGGCAAGGAAATTTTATGGAGATGACTTCGTTGCCTACTTGGAAAAGACATACAATCCGTTGGATGTAGTGTTCCGCCTCGCCAATGAGACTTCACTCGTGCTATTAAACGGCGGCGGTTTCGCCGGCCCGAAATGGAGTGTCCGCGTATCGCTTGCCAATTTGAATGAAGCCGATTATGTAAAAATCGGGCAGAGCATCAAGCGGGTACTGGAAGAGTATGCCGAGGTGTGGAAGGCATCCATATCATAAGTTTATTTGAAACGGGAAGTATCAATTTCTTCCCGTTTTTTTCTAAGAAAATATAACGAAAACAGATAGTCAGACTAAAATTTTCTATCTTTGCCGTAAATCAACCTTTACGAAGATGAAAAAACTGATTCTATTTCTTTCGTTGATATTGTCGGTCGGTTTTGCATCCGCACAGTCAGAAATTCCTTCCGATAGTATCCGTCGTGCTCCTTCGGCTAATATCAAGGAGTTTGGCGGCTTTTTGCTGGATATGGGATTAATGAATGTCACTGCCCCGCAACTGCCTAAGTTTGATTTGAGCATGCCGGATATGAGCAAAGATTACAACCAGATATTCCGTTTGAATACGGATGCCACATATTCACAAGGATTTACGGATGCTTTTTCTTCCTCTTATTTTTCCGGTTTCGGATATGGTTGGGGGCTGTCGTCTTCTCCGCAGTTCATGCAGATGGGGTCTTTCAAGTTGAAAAACGGAATGAGAATCAATACGTACGGAGATTATGATAAAGACGGTTGGAGAGTGCCCAACCGGAGTGCTATGCCGTGGGAAAAGAATAATTTCCGGGGAGCATTCGAGCTCAAATCCGCTAATGGCAATTTCGGGATACGCATTGAGGTGCAGCAAGGGCACAATGTCCCCTACTAAACTGCTACTGATACTAATTTGACGCTGAAATCAACGCGGATTGTTTAAAAAGGCTTCATCCGCTGCATGCATTGCAGCCGCTATTCTATCACACCATATATCAAATTCCGGGTCAGGCAAGGAAATCGGAAGGGACATGCAATGCATTCAAAGGTTTTCCCAAGGCATCGGCAATCGTTTGGTAAATCTGATTCCAAGTCATGCTTTCATCGGTAGTGATATGAAAGGCATTTCCTATGGCGTGAGGATTCGCCATCAATCCTACATATCCTTTGGCAAAGTCCTTGGAGTGTGTCAATGTCCACAGTGATGTCCCGTCACCGGGAATAATCACAGGCTTCCCGTCGAGGATACGTTTCAAAATCTGCCAGTTGCCTTTGCTTCCATGCACGCAGACAGGCGGTTTCGTGCCGTTATAAGTGTGGCTGGGACGGACTAATGCTTTCATAAAAACAAGTATTTAAATTCTTGGAACAAAGATATTAAATTCTGCCATTCACAGCTAAGGTTGTATATAAATTACTGATTCTTGTACCTATATTACTGATTTGCAAATGGGATATAAGAAAGATGTTCTGAAATGTCTTATCTTTGCCTACAGATAAAACTGTAAACCGTATGGATGAAATTACTAGAATTGAAACGATTGACCAATACGACCAACTGTTCGGACTGGAGACTTTGCACCCTTTGGTCAATGTGATTGACTTTTCAAAAGCAACAAAAACAGTGGAATACTATCACATGAACATCGGATTCTACTCCCTGTTTCTGAAAGACGCAAAATGTGGAGACCTAAAATATGGTCGCAAATATTATGATTATCAGGAAGGGACAGTGGTTTGTATGGCTCCGGGACAAGTTATCGGAATAGATAACCGGAATCAGGCGCCGGTTCGTACCCAATCTATCGGTGTCCTGTTCCATCCTGACTTAATACGGGGAACTTCACTGGGACAGAATATCAAGAATTATTCTTTCTTTTCCTATGAGGTAAGTGAAGCCTTACACTTGTCCGACCAGGAAAAGGAAATCGTAACTGACTGCATACATAAGATTCAAATCGAACTGGAACATGCTATTGACAAACATAGCAAGCAGCTTATCGTGCGCAACATCGAACTGCTGCTCGATTACTGTATGCGTTTCTACGAACGGCAGTTTATCACCCGCAACCAGGCAAATAAAGATATTATTGTAAGGTTCGAGCATTTGCTGGATGAATATTTCCAAGGACAGGTGGCGATGAATGAAGGGCTGCCTTCCGTAAAATACTTTGCGGACAAGGTATGTCTTTCTCCCAATTACTTTGGTGACCTGATAAAAAAAGAGACGGGCAAGACTGCACAAGAGTATATCCAGTGCCGAATCATTGAACTTGCCAAAGAGCGGATATTAGAAGGTACGCAAACGGTCAGCCAGATAGCCTATGAACTGGGATTCCAGTATCCCCAACATTTCAGCCGGCTCTTTAAGAAACACGTCGGACATACTCCGAATGAATATAAGCAATTAAATTAAGACGTAATAATAGAAATAAAGGAGAACGTTAGCGGCATGGGAGATAAAATACTCAAGATAGGAACCGTGCATCAATGTAATTGTTGTCTGGGAAGCAAGACACTGCACCCGCTGGTCAGTGTCATTGACCTCTCAAAGGCGGACTTGTCTCCTCATACGGATATTAAATTCGGATTTTATACACTTCTGTTAAGTGAATGTAAATGTGAGGCTTATGCATATGGGCATCAGTGCTATGATTTCTCGGACGGAACTCTTGTATGCCTGACTCCGGGAGAATCAATCAGCATGAAAGCGAAAAACAAGAGGTTACCTTCCAAAGGATGGATACTGGCTTTTCATCCCGACCTGATTTGCGGCACTCCCCTGGGGCTTAATATACACAATTATACCTTTTTCTCTTATCTCCCCGAAGAAGCGCTGCATATCTCGCAACGTGAAAAACAGATTATCCTGGAGTTTCTGGAAAAGATTAATCAGGAACTCCAACGCTGCATCGACCGGCATAGCAAGAAAATCATTTCAAAGTATATCGAGTTGCTGTTGGATTATTGCACCCGTTTTTACGAACGGCAGTTCATCACACGTAATGAGGCTAATAAGAAAATTGTCAAAGGACTTAGTCGTCTGCTAGACACTCATATCAGTACGAAAGCAGTTCAGTCAACCGGTATGCTTTCCTATGAATATTGCGCTAAATTCCTTCATTTATCACCTGCATATCTCAATGACCTGCTGATATATGAAACAGGGAAATCGTTCAATGAGTATATCCAGTTCAAGCGTTTCGAGATTGCAAAAGACTGGTTGCAGAATACCGATAAACCACTTAATCAGATTGCAGAGGAACTGGGATTCTCTAATTCACATTATTTCAGCCGTCTGTTCAAAAAAATCACAGGCTGTTCGCCCAATGAATTCAGAATACCCAATTGATGATGTTTATCAAACGGGGATTCCCATCCCCAATAAAATATTATTAAAGCATTGCGAAACGAGAAAAAGTCTTAATAAAATTTGAATTGAAATATCAAATTCTTAATCTATGTTATGAAACATACTTTTTTTCTTGGATTATTTGCTAATATCGCAAAAGTCCGTACCTTTGCAATGTGTTTTTCATAGTATTAGATTTAAGGTTAACAAAGGTTGGAGCAAGGCGTTGCTCCTTTTTTTATGCCTAATACAAAAGAAAACGGAATACTACTATTCAATGAGTAGAGGCAGAGACGGCCTGGTATGCAGCTACTCATTAAAATAACAGAGAACTAGCAGAATAAAAGAATTTATGAAAAATATACTAATCATCGGTGCCAACGGATTCACCGGACGCCAGTTACTGAACGACTTATCCATTCACAAACAATATAACGTGACCGGATGCTCACTGCACCCGGATATTCTTCCAACCTCGGAGAAGTCAGAAAGTTATCATTTCATTGAAGCTGATATACGGAATGAAGTAGATGCCAAAGACCTTTTTAAAGAGGTACGCCCCGAAGTAGTTATCAACTGCTCCGCTTTATCCGTCCCCGACTATTGTGAAACGCACCATGAAGAGGCTTATCTTACTAATGTTACGGCAGTAGAGCAACTGGCATATTTGTGTGAAGAATATAAGAGCCGTTTCATCCATTTATCTACCGATTTCGTTTTTGATGGCAAGATAGATGAAAGTGCAGGGCAATTATATACGGAAGAAGATGCTCCTGCTCCCGTAAACTATTATGGCTTTACCAAATGGAAAGGAGAAGAAAAGGTTGCCGGGATTTGCAGCAACTACGCCATTGCCCGTGTAGAAATTGTATATGGAAAAGCACTACCTGGACAACATGGAAATATCGTCCAATTAGTAATGAATCGTTTGAAAGCCGGACAGGAAATCCGTGTTGTGTCCAACCAATGGCGGACTCCGACTTACGTTGGAGATGTATCAAACGGAATAGAACTACTGATAGAAAACGCAGCCAACGGAATCTTTCATATTTGTGGCAACGAATGTCTGACTATTGCAGAGATTGCCTTCCAAGTGGCAGACCATATGAAACTAGACCGTTCGCTCATTCATCCCGCTACTACGGAAGAGATGCAGGAAACCACTCCCCGTCCCCGTTTCAGTGGAATGAGCACAGAGAAAGCACGGACAATACTAGGATATAATCCACGAAAATTAAAAGAAGTACTTATTGGTTGGGAAAACATATAATTATCCTACATTGTATATAAGATAAAAAGTACACTACCAACTTTTTACAACATATTGCCAGGTCTGCCCAGAACTTGGCAATATAGTTTTATTGCATATTTATTTTGAAAATATGCAATAAATTCTTATCTTTGCACCGAAATTAAAAAGACCAATGATGAATCAAATATTACAAATACATAACGCTTCCAAATTTCTTGCGGAAATTCCTAATTTCTGTAAGTCATGTTGCGTGCATGTACATTGGTTCAGCGGATTCATCTAAATTCACTTTCTTCTATTATAGGAACTACCTGTTGATTTATTCTATTATTCACAAGTAGTATTACTACTGATTTTCAATAAGATGAATTATCTTTTTGGAGAATCATCTGTGTGACTTATTCAATTGTTTAACCTAACCAAAATATATCAATATGTTTTCTATTATATCTACCATGTTTTTAGGAATCGGCATCGGTTATGTATTGCGTAACTGGACTATTCTGCAAAAGACAGAAAAGACAATTTCTCTTACAATATTCCTTTTACTCTTCATACTCGGTGTATCTATCGGTTCTAACAGTCTGATAGTGAACAATCTCGGTAAATTCGGCAAACAAGCAATTATTCTTGCCGTATCGGGCGTACTGGGAAGCTTGATTGCTGCCCGGCTGGTTTTACAACTATTTTTCAAGAAAGGGGGCGAACAATGAAAGGAAGTCTGATTGTAATAGTATTCTTCTGCGTAGGCTGTATCATGGGGGCTTTTAACAAATTCCAATTTGATACACACACCATTTCCATGTACATATTGTACGCGTTGATGCTACAAGTAGGTATCAGTATCGGTTCCAACAAGAATCTGAAAGCTATTATCTCACATCTGCATCCCAAGATGTTGCTGATTCCGTTGGGAACTATTATCGGTACATTGTTGTTCTCTGCCCTGGCAAGCATATTGTTAAGCCAATGGAGTGTATTCGACTGCATGGCAGTGGGAAGCGGATTTGCGTATTACTCGCTTTCCTCTATCCTCATCACCCAGTTCAAAGAGCCGTCTATCGGCTTGCAACTGGCTACTGAACTGGGAACAATCGCCTTGCTGACTAATATCTTCCGTGAAATGATGGCACTTCTCGGAACTCCGCTCATCAAGAAGTATTTCGGGAAATTGGCTCCCATCTCTGCGGCGGGAGTCAATTCCATGGATGTACTATTGCCTTCTATTAGCAGATATTCGGGAAAAGAAATGATTCCTATCGCCATCTTGCATGGCATCCTCATTGATATGAGCGTCCCAGTATTCGTTTCTTTCTTCTGTAATCTCTAAAGGAATCAACATTGAACACCGTTGGCTGCGAATACAAACTTTATATCGGCATAGGAGACCTCGTCTCCTAATGCCACTTTCACATCCACTACTCCGGAGTGTCCGGACTTTTGCTGCTTCCGGCGAATCTTCTCTATTTTTTCTACCTTTTCTGCCGACACCACTTGCTCCAACTTTATCTTTCCATCACGGACATAGTGCTCCAAATGTGTGGCAATCGTTCCTGTCACCAAATCACGCGCCTTAGCTATTTCCTCTATGCTCATCCCCTGGCAGAACATTTCATAACTGACCAGTTTCGTTTCTTTCTTCGGTTCTTTTTTCTCTTCCTTTTTCTTACGTTTCTTCTCCAAAATAAACATCTTCTTGGTTTCAGGTCGTTCCACTTGATTTTCTTTCATATACTTACGAACAATCCCCAAAATTTCAAGTCCGTATTTCTCCACACCTTTCGCTCCGAAATAAGGAACAGCTTCTAATGCCTGCGGAGTATCCGGCAATAAGTTCACAATTCCCATCAATGCCTTCTGCTGCATAATGATATAAGCAGGAACATTAGCTTCACGTGTCTTTTCTGCTCTCCATTCCGCCAAAGCACGATAAAGCTCGGGATGCATAACATCCGTAGGAACAGCCACTTCCACCTTCCCGAAACGACTGCTTGCCGCACGTTCTTTCTGTTCTTTTCTCTCTCTCGGAGCCTTGGAAGACGAAGCAGAAGTTGAAGAATCTCCTTCGAGACTCAACATGACTTTCGCTTTCTGCTTCAGATAGTCCGAAACGGTGAAACTTGACGTACATATAATGTCCAATAAAGATTCTTTAATCCACAACGCATCATCCAGTGTTTGCAGACGTTCATTCAGTTGCTTCCTTAATTCCCTATTGTCAAGAGGCATATTTGTCTTATCAAACAACAAACGAACCGGTTCCAACTCTTTACGAAAATATTGAGCACCGGAACAGATACGTTCCTGCAACTCCTGATTTCCGGCATAATCTTCACTTTCATTTATCAGCCGGGTATATTGGTTGCGAAAGCGATGGGCAACTTCCACTATCTTTTCCTTGATATGGGGTTCCAATGCCTTGTAATCGGCAAGTTGCTTCGGGAAAAGCCTGTAAAGGTCTTCATCTATCATGCGAAGCAGACGTTTATAAGCCTGGTCGATAGAATAGAAATTAAACAAATCACTCAACAAATCAAAGAAATAGGCCTTCTGCATATCATTCAACTGCTTGCTTCCCGGTTTATTCTGTTCCACTGCCTTCGTGAAGTTATCGACAACACTATCGCTAATGATAGCTTCCTGGCGCAAAGGAGATTCTAATACCATTCCTTCCAAAGTCTTGCATCGGCTCAAAGCTACGTATGTCTGCCCATGTGCAAAAGAACTACGTGCATCAATAATAGCACGTTCAAACGTCAATCCCTGGCTCTTATGAATTGTAATAGCCCAAGCCAGTCGAATGGGATACTGGCGGAATACTCCCGCTATCTGCTCTGTTATTTCTTTCGTCTCTTCATTCAATACGTATTTATAATTTCCCCATTCTTCCTGCAACAGTTGAAACTCATGTTCACTATCCTTGCCACGTACAAACATACCTGTTTCGTTGACAGTCACCACTTCTCCAATCATACCGTTATAATACCGTTTTTCCGAAGAAACATCATTCTTGAGGAACATGATTTGCGCCCCCTCCTTGACAGTGAGAACTTCATCCGCAGGATAGGAATATTCGGGGAATTCGTCTTTTACCTCAGCACGGAAACTATAAGCCTTCCCGGGCAAAGATGCCAATTCACGGTCATTAATCCGCTGTGCTTGATTATTATGTGTCGTCAGACGGATATAGCCTTCTTCTTTTGGGGGCTGAAAATCTCGCTGATACCGTTTGTTCAATTCATTCAAGACTTCATCATCCGCTTTATTCTCCCGTATCTTATTCAACAGGGAGAGAAAAAAAGTATCGCTCTGACGATACACCTTTTCCAGTTCAATTGTCATATAGGTGGTTTCCCTCAGCGCACGGCTGGCAAAGAAATAGGGCGTTTCATAATAATGCCGCAGCATCTCCCACTCGCTGTCTTTCACAACGGGGGCTAACTGCTGCAAATCTCCAATCATCAGCAACTGTACGCCGCCGAATGGTTTCTCACGGTCACGATAACGCCGCAAAGTAGCGTCCACCGCATCCAACAAATCCGCACGTACCATACTGATTTCATCAATCACAAGCAAATCCATGCTCCGAATGATGTTACGTTTCTCTTTGTTAATACGGTAGTGTATCTGTGCCGAGTTAAGAGTAGTATCCGGCACGAACGGTGCAAAAGATAACTGGAAAAAAGAATGGATTGTCACTCCTCCAGCATTAATAGCCGCAATTCCCGTAGGAGCCAATACGACCATGCGTTTGGGGGTATGCTCTCTCAATCGTCTTAGAAATGTCGTTTTTCCGGTTCCGGCTTTCCCGGTTAGAAACAGGTGTGTACCTGTATTTTCAATGAACTGCCAAGCAAGTTGCAGTTCAGGATTATTTTTCATGAAAGTTTGTTATTTTCGGCAAAGATACTGAAAATATTCTTTTTCTTTCGTATCAAGACGAAAGAAAAAGAACCAAAAAGAAAGAACATCACATTACTTCATAGAACCACCCACTATATCCAACAACTCATTCGTAATCGCCTGCTGACGACTCTTGTTATATTGCTTTGTCAAATCCTGAATCAGCTCATTTGCATTGTCAGTAGCTACCTGCATCGCCAATGTACGCGCAGCATGTTCAGAAGTATTCGAATCAACGGCTGCGGTAAACAATTTCTGGCTCAATACTGTTGGAATCAGGTTAGCAATCAATTCTTCAGCGTTAGGTTCGATGATATAGTCATTGGCTATTTCATGCTCTTCCACCTCCTCTTTGTCTTTTAGTTCCTCTTCATCTATGACATGCGTCAGGTCGATAGGAAGGTACGTTTCACGAAGAAGAATCTGTAAGCCCATTGATTTGAAGTGGTGATAGATGATTTCTACGCGATCTATTTCACCGGACACATACATTTCCATCAAACGATGCGCTAAGTCGGAAGCTTCCTGATAAGTCGGTTTGTCGGAAAGCGTGGGAGCAGTTTCTTGCGGTTGGAATCCCATACGCTTTACGGCCTCATCCACTTTCTTACCTACCGGAAAAATCAAGATATTGTCCTGTCCCAAGGTGCGGTATTCGCCAATCGTTTGTAGTAGCATCTTGATGACGTTGGCATTGAAAGCACCACAAAGAGAGGTGTTCGAAGAGAAGGCGACGATTGCTACACGCTTCACCTCACGTACCTTCACGTAAGGAGACTCAACAGGAAGGTCTGCGCTCAGGAAGTTGGTTAGAATCTTATTCAGCTTCCTCTGATAAGGAAGCATATTCTCGATGGCTCCTTGTGCCTTGTGTAATTTGGCAGAAGCCACCATCTTCATTGCTGAAGTGATTTTTCGGGTACTTTTTACCGAATTTATTCTGGTTTTTACTTCTTTCAGTGAAGCCATATTTTTTATTTTAAAAATTATAAATTAAACACAGGAAAATGAAGAATAAAGAGAATTATGTCAACTGCCTCACGAATTATTATGAGCATTTATTTTTTAATTCTCAATTTTCAATTTTCAATTTTCTACAAGTATTGTTTGGCGACCATAGCGGCAGTCTCTTCGATAGCTTTAGTCACGTTATCATCAATAACACCGGTTCTCAATACATCCAATACATCCTCTTGGTGGTTCAGTTGCAGAGATTCGATGAAGCTACGTTCAAAGTCCTGCACTTTATCCAAGGGAACATCATGAAGAAGACCGTGCGTACCACAATAGAGAATAGCAATCTGCTGCTCTACGGGCATCGGGCTGTATTGAGGCTGAATCAACAGTTGGGCATTCTTACGTCCCTTGTCAATGGTCAAAGCCGTAATCGAATCCATGTCACTACTGAACTTGGAGAAAGCTTCCAGTTCGCGATACTGCGCCTGGTCAATCTTCAGCGTTCCGGCAACTTTCTTCATCGCCTTAATCTGAGCGTTACCACCTACACGTGATACGGATATACCGACATTAATAGCAGGACGGACACCTTGGTTGAACAAGTCCGTTTCGAGGAATATCTGTCCGTCCGTGATGGAAATCACATTCGTAGGGATATAAGCCGAAACGTCACCCGCTTGTGTTTCGATGATAGGCAGTGCGGTTAGAGAACCACCACCTTTGACGATGTCTTTCAGACTGTCTGGCAGGTCGTTCATTTCGCGTGCCACTTCTTCCTGGCTGATAATCTTTGCCGCACGCTCCAACAGACGGGAGTGCAGATAGAAAATATCACCCGGGTATGCTTCACGTCCCGACGGACGGCGAAGAATCAGGGAAACCTCACGATAAGCCACTGCCTGCTTGGAAAGGTCATCATAAACAACCAATGCATGACGACCGGTATCACGGAAGTACTCACCAATAGCAGCCCCTGCGAACGGCGCATAATATTGCAATGCAGCGGGATCACCCGCCGTAGCGGCTACTACAATCGTATATTCCAGCGCCCCGTACTCACGAAGCGTATTTACAATAGAAGCAACGGTAGAACCCTTCTGACCAATAGCCACATAGATACAATATACAGGGTCGCCTGCCAGAAAATTACTACGCTGGTTGATAATCGTATCAATCGCAATGGAAGTCTTTCCCGTCTGACGGTCACCGATAATCAACTCACGCTGTCCGCGACCAATAGGAATCATGGCATCAACAGCCTTCAATCCGGTCTGCAGCGGTTGGTTAACCGGCTGACGGAAGATAACTCCCGGAGCTTTCCGTTCCAACGGCATATCATACAAGTCGCCACCGACCAGTCCCTTGCCGTCCAGCGGTTCTCCCAGCGGATCGATGACACGTCCCAGCATCCCCTCTCCCACACGGATAGAGGCGATACGATTGGTACGCTTCACGATAAATCCCTCTTTGATTCTGTCCGTCGGACCCAGCAACACAGCACCCACATTGTCCTCTTCGAGGTTCATCACGATTGCTTTGATACCATTGTCAAACTCCAGCAATTCATTCGCTTCGGCATTCCGTAAGCCGTAGATACGGACAACGCCGTCGCTCACCTGGAGCACCGTACCGATTTCGTCAAGTTGCACATTGGCATTGATTCCTTCGAGCTGCTTGCGCAATATATCGGATACTTCACTTACTCTTATATTTTCAGACATTATACAATTCTCCTATTCTTATCAATAAATTGTTGTTTCACTCGCTTCAACTGCGTGGCAACACTTGCATCCAGCCGGTAGTCGTTAATATCGAAGATAAATCCGCCTTCGATAGACGGGTCTACCACCGTTTCCAGTTCCATTTCAGCATGCAGGATATGCGCAGCTGCGGAACGAATCCGGTCTTCCGTCTCCTTATCGACAGGCACAGCGGTAATCAACTTGCCGGTTCCGATATGTTTCAGTTTCCGGTAAAGGTCCAGATACATCAGGCAGATAAACTGCAGATAGCCCTCACGCCTGTTTCTCAGTACCAAAGTGATGAAACGGACAAACTCCCTCGTCGACTTACCGTCACCATCGGCAGCCGTACAGGCCAGTGCCAATTTCTCCTTCGTTGTGATGACAGGATTTTCAAGTGCTTCGCGCAGACCGGGCTGGGCACAGAAACTGTAAGACAACATCAGGAATTCCTGATATACCCTGTCTTCCACACCTTTTTCCTGCGCGTATTCAATCATCGCTTTCGCATAACGCATTGAGAGTATTCCAACTTCCATCTTCTTTAGTTCTTATTCGGGGTTAATACTTCATCCAGCATCCGGTCAATCATGCCCATCTGAGCCTCTTTATCCGCAAGATTCTTGCGGAGTACCTTCTCGGCGATGTCGACCGAAAGAACAGCCACCTGGCGACGAATGTCGCGGATAGCTTCGTCCTTTTCAATCTGAATTTGTTGTTTCACCGCATCCAGTTCTTTCTGTGCGGCTATCTCGGCTTGCTTACGGGCCTCGTGAACAATCTTGTCACGTTCTTCCATTGCCTCCCTCAAGATGCGTCCCTGTTCCTTGTTGGCGGCAGCCACCAACGCCTCGCCTTCCTCTTTCAGTTTGGACAACTGAGCGTTGGCTTCCCTCGCCACCTCCAAAGACTGGTCGATATAGGTCTTACGGCCTTCCACCATCTTGATGATGACGGGAAAACCGTACTTCGCCAATATCACGAACACAATCCCGAATGAGAGGAACATCCAGAACAACAGGCCACTATCAGGTAATAATAATGACATAGGCTTAGAGGAAGAATACCAACAGACAAACTACTACCGCCAATAATGCCACACCTTCAATCAAAGCGGCTGCGATAATCATATTCATACGAATGTCACCTGATGCTTCCGGCTGGCGCGCAATAGCTTCCATAGCCGAACCACCAATTTTACCAATACCCAAACCAGCTCCGATTACTGCAAGACCTGCACCGATAGCTGCACCTAATTTACTTACTCCTACTGCTGCTGCAGTGGCTTGTAACAATACTGATAGTATCATAATTTTCAGTTTTAAAAATGGTTTATATTTTTTATTTGCTCTCTTTTTATTTCTCTATTTGTCTTCCGCCTTTACCTTGGCTCCTTCCTGTGCCAGTCCGATAAACACAGCCGAAAGCATGGTGAATACATAAGCCTGGATGAAAGCGACCAACAGTTCAAGCGCATTCATAAAGATATTGAATAATACGGAAGCCACTGTCAGCGTGCCATTCAGCGCGGGTCCCATGCTTGCCGAGATGAATATCAGACAAGTGAGTACCAGCATCGCCATGTGTCCCGCCAGCATATTGGCGAAAAGACGAATCATCAAGGCAAACGGTTTCGTAAAGATTCCGAAGAACTCGATGAACGGCATCATCGGCACAGGCACTTTCAACCACCAGGGGACATCCGGCCAGAAAATATCTTTCCAATAATGCTTTGTTCCGAAGATATTGACTGCCAGGAAAGTGCATATTGCAAGCACCATTGTGATGGCAATATTTCCTGTCACGTTCGCACCACCGGGGAAAAATGGAATCAACCCCATCATATTATTGATAAAGATAAAGAAAAATGCCGTCAGCAGATACGGGGCAAACTTCCGGTAGTTCGGTCCGACACAACTCTTGATGATGTCGTCGTTCACCATCATGATGAACATTTCCATGAATCCGACAAATCCCCCCGGCGCCTTAGCTCCTTGTGGACGTTTCCTGTACCAATGCGCTACGCTCAACACAATAACCAGCAGCAATACGCTGTTGAATAACAAAGCGAATGTCACTTTCGTAATAGAAATATCCCAGGGGCGAACCTGCTCGCCTGCCGCGTTATATTCTACCAATTTGCCTTCATACTTACTTCCTTCGGGAGCGATGGAGAGCCCTTCATACGTGCCGCCATTCTCTTCAAGACGTGAAGAAAGGAACACATGCCAACCTGTACTACCACTATAAACGATGATAGGTAATGGTATAGTAATGTGCGTTTTGCCCCATGTCGTAATGTGCCATTCATATGAGTCGCCGATATGTCCGAACACGATTTCCTTCACGTCCACCGTATTCTCTTCCTCCTCTTGGGGAGTAATCGCATCCTGCGTCTGTGAAAGCACTTCCCCTGTCTGTTCCTGTGCAAGAACCGGCAGGCCGACTGCCATCATCAGACAGAACAGAACCAACGGAGCTACTATGTTATGCAACTGTTTCATTTTTCTTCTTATTTTTTCTTCTTCAGTTTCCGGTTCACTTCAAATGAGAAAAAAAACCAGGTTTCGAATATCAGATATACCAAATAGAACGAGATAAACGTCAGCAAAAATGCCTTGGCTTCTTCACGTACGGCAAGGCAATAAATCAAGACCAGAATAATAGAAAGAATCATCTTTACCATCTTTATCGCCAGATACAACAGTAACAATTTCTGCGGGGCATGCAGCCGGCACGCGTCGAACATATAGATACTAAACAACCCGAATAAATAGAAATAAACCGGAATGAACGGATATCCTCCAAAATAATGCCCCGGCAGAGCAAAGTGTAAAATAACCGCTCCAAGCGCCGCGCTTAAGATTGCAAACAAAGTATGCAAACCGATAAAATTCCGTTTCGTTTTAGTAATGTTCACCATGTCACTGTGTTTTTCTTACTGTACTTATTAAATCTCGTTTTTTCCAAATCCTGTGTGATGTCTGCCTTCCTTCATTTGGAGAGACTTCCGTTTCGTTTACATTAGGAAATGCAAGCGGAAACCGTCCCGTCACTCAGTTCGACAAAACCACCCTGAATATCCATTGTATGCTCCTCTCCTTCCATCGTCGTGTAACTCAGCGTTCCCGCTTTCAATGACGAGACGATAGGCGCATGCCCCGGAAGAATGGAAAACGAACCAATCCTGCCCGGCAATGTGACAATCTTCACATCTCCGTCGAATATGCTCTTCTCGGGCGATACTATACTCAAATGCAGTTCTTTCATCACTCTATGTTTTTATTTCTTTGCCTGTTCCAGCAATTTCTTACCTTTCTCTATCGCTTCTTCGATTGTTCCGACATTCAAGAAAGCCTGTTCGGGGAGATAATCCACTTCACCATCCAGAATCCTCTTGAATCCCTTAATCGTATCTTCAATAGACACCATCACACCCGGTACACCCGTAAACTGTTCGGCTACGGCAAACGGCTGCGAAAGAAAACGCTGCACACGACGGGCGCGGTTCACTACCGTCTTGTCTTCTTCTGAAAGTTCTTCCATACCAAGAATGGAAATAATATCCTGCAATTCCTTGTTGCGTTGCAAAATCTGTTTCACCCTTTGCGCTACGTCATAATGTTCCTGGCCTACGATGTGCGGGTCGAGAATACGGGAAGTAGAAGCCAAGGGGTCTACAGCCGGATAGATACCGAGTTCTGTAATCTTACGGTCAAGCACGGTAGTAGCGTCCAAGTGGCTGAAAGTTGTTGCAGGAGCCGGGTCCGTCAAGTCATCGGCAGGCACATATACTGCCTGTACAGAGGTGATGGAACCTTTGCGGGTAGATGTGATGCGTTCCTGCATCGCACCCATTTCCGTAGCCAGTGTCGGTTGGTAACCAACAGCGGAAGGCATACGCCCCAAAAGTGCGGACACTTCCGAACCTGCCTGTGTAAAACGGAAAATATTATCAATAAAGAACAGAATATCACGCTTCTCGCCTTCGCTTCCGGCGTCACGGAAAGATTCCGCTACCGTCAGACCGGATAATGCTACGGAAGCACGTGCACCCGGGGGTTCGTTCATCTGACCGAATATCAGTGATACTTGCGATTTCTCAAGTTCGTTATAATCTACTTTCGAAAGGTCCCAGTGTCCTTTCTCCATACCTTCCTTGAATGCTTCACCGTAACGGATAACGCCCGATTCAATCATTTCACGCAGCAAGTCGTTACCTTCACGAGTACGCTCACCTACTCCGGCAAATACGGAGAATCCGTTATGTTTCTTGGCAATATTGTTGATAAGTTCCTGAATTAGCACAGTCTTTCCCACTCCGGCACCACCGAACAAACCGATTTTACCACCTTTGGCATACGGTTCGAGCAGGTCGATAACTTTGATACCTGTGAAGAGTACCTCCTGCACAGTTGTCAAGTCTTCAAATTTAGGGGGATCGCGGTGGATGGAATATGCGCCTTTACGGTTCAGGTCTTTCATACCGTCGATAGAATCACCGACTACGTTCATCAACCTGCCTTTAATCTGTTCGCCGATGGGCATTGTGATGGGACCACCTGTGGGATACACCTTCATACCGCGTTGAAGTCCGTCGGTGCTGTCCATTGCTACGGTACGTACCGTATTCTCACCGATGTGTTGCTGCACTTCTACAACCAGTATTTTGCCGTTTGGCCTTTTTATCTCCAATGCATCATGGATACTCGGTAGTACCAGTTCTGCATCCGTACCTTCAAAGTACACATCGACCACTGGGCCGATAACCTGAGAGATATGTCCGATAATCTGTGACATAAGCAATCTTTTATTTATATTATTCTTTCTCTATTCCTATTGAAAAATAGTATGGCAAGGAACGTTGCGCGTTTTACCTGTTTTACTATTATAATAAACAGCTAAGTTCAGCTTTTGTTCATCTATTTTCTATTTCTAACAAATTATCATCAAAAGAAATAGTTAAATAAACAACCGCACAAATGTAGAAACAAATCCGTGAGGTTGTTCTTCCTTTGTCATTATTTGTCGTTCGATAACACTTATTAGCCCAATAAATACTACAAAAAGAACAATTTCGAAATATTTTAGTTACAAATAAACTAAAAGAAACAGTTTACAATAACAAAATAACAATAAACTAAATAATTGCTTATAGTTTTCTATATCTCCATTTAAAATCAGCGCATTAACAAAGGTCTAAAATAGTAGCAACAACAACTAGTTTTGTGTTCGAGCACAATACTATATTCCTAATTCTCTTCATAGTTTAATAAAGATTAAATGTGTTTTAATGAAAACACAAAATCCTGCACGAAAGTTTTCCGTACAGGATTCATATCATTCCTTATAAATGTATCTTTTAGTACACTTCTACTTTTTCAGCGATTTTCTTGGCCTTATCACGCAACGCGTCGAGGTCGGAATTCGACGGAGCGTAGCAGAGCACTACTCCCATACGACGGTTGACACGAGTAAACGGTTTACCGAATATGCGGAGATAGGTATCTTCTTCCTTTGTCACCTCTTCCAGTCCACGGTATTGAGGACGTTCCTGACTGGCAATCGGAGATAGAATAACGGCACTTGCCCCTATCCGCTCCTGCTTGATACCCGGAATAGGCAGACCAAGTACCGCACGAAGATGAAGCTCAAATTCGTTCAGGTTTTGTGTTCCAGCCAGTGTCACCATACCCGTATCATGCGGACGTGGAGAAAGTTCGGAGAAATAAACTCCGTTTTCGTGACTCAAGAAAAATTCCACTCCCCACAATCCTGCGCCTGTCAGGGCACGGGTTACTTTTTCCGCCATCTCTTCCGCTTCTTTCAAGTGAGCAGGGTCGATATGTGCGGGTTGGAAACTTTCACGGTAGTCGCCACCTTTCTGTACATGTCCGATAGGCGGGCAGAACAAGGTAGGACCGTCCTTTTGGGTAACGGTCAGCAAAGTGATTTCGCTGTCGAATTTGATAAACTCTTCGATGATAAGCTCACGAATATCCCCGCGGCTACCGCTGCATCCGTATTCCCAGGCATGTTCGAGTTCATCGGCACTCTTTACGAGAGACTGTCCTTTACCGGATGAGGACATTAAAGGTTTCACCACACAAGGAAAACCTATTTTAGCGGCAGCATCTTTCAGTTCTTCCAGTGTCTTGGCGTAGAAATATTTAGCAGTTTTTAGTCCGAGTTCTTTGGCTGCAAGGTCACGGATGGCCTTGCGATTCATCGTGAAGTTGACGGCTCGGGCACTGGGCACAACCTGGATTCCTTCTTTCTCGAAGTCGTACAGACGTTCTGTGCGGATAGCTTCAATTTCCGGCACGATGATGTCCGGCTGATGTTTCTTTACGACACGTTCCAGCTCTTCGCCGTTCAGCATGTCGAATACTTCAAATTCATCGGCTACTTGCATAGCCGGAGCTCCTGCATAAGAGTCACAAGCAATAATATGCTGACCTTTACGTTGGGCTGAGATTACAAACTCTTTTCCAAGTTCTCCTGAACCGAGTAACAGTATTTTCTTCATCATTTTGAGTGTTTTATATTAGTGACGCAAAATTAGTATATTTCGATGAAATACGGCTTTTTTAGTGACGTACTTTCGGATATTTATTATGAAAACGGAAACCAAGTCCAAGCATCAGGTAATTAGGGGTCTGGAAATTCTGAAGATTGTAGCCGATATGAAGGAATGAACTCCGGGTGATATTCATCTTCAAAGCAAATACTTGGTATAACCCTCGCAAATCTCCACGCCCCAATACATTCGAACCAAGCCCAACGCCAATAGTGAAATAAGGCATCACGTATTCCGCACGCCCCGAAACGCCCAAGGCTAACTGGTGCTGGATTCCCGGCCTACAGAAACGGCGTGAGCCGCTGCTGTCTCCATATTCTGAAATGACATCTTCGATATAAACATTGGCACTGCCGTCATAGACACCGTCCAACGAAACTCCGAAACGGAATTTATAACCGAGATTGTACATCGGGGCAAAGTTGAATCCCGCCACAGGATAGCTACCGGGGGAAGCAATCTGTTTTCCACTGTCTACATATACTCCTTTCCGGCGCCATGAACCGAACATGACAAGGTCATAACTGATGTGACGCGGGAAACGGGGAATAAGTGGAGTCACCAAAGATTTGGTCAAATCGGATTCCTCACGGTTGAAGTTGTAGACCAGTCCGATTTTAGCTCCGGTAGTATTCACACCCGCATTGGGAAACTTCGTGTTTCCATTGGAGAAATGTGTAACATCTCCACCGATAATCAAGTCAAAATAACGGGAGAATGCCCAGTTCAGATAGATACCGGCATTGAGGTAAGCATTCATGCGGGAACCGACGGCTCCGTTGTAGGAATTATAATCATTGTCATATGGCTGCCATCCGGTGGAAAGACCGAAATTCCACTCGTAATTAAGCGAAAGGCGCGGATTGAAACGTGCGATACGGGCACCTTGAAACAAGTAGAAAGTGACAGGGTCGCCGAGTTGTTTTTTGTCTCCAAAGGTAGTGACCGCCAAACCGAACCCTTGATATGCACCGCCATAGATACGGTCGGCACAGGTATTGGGACGGAATTTGAACGAATATTTCAGATGGGCTGCGAAAGATGTCTGAATTGGTTTCCACCGTTCATTCTCCCCACGCAGGAAAGGATTAGTGGGAAAAACGTATTGCGGGCGGGCTTCTATCCCCAGGCGATGGATGAAGCGATGGGGAGTGTATGTCGAAACGGTATCGAATCCATATTCCCCATATTCCGGGAAATATCCCTGCCGAAATCCCCGGACCTCTTCTTGCAACTTCCGGACTTCCCGACGGAGCTCAAGAACATCACGCTGAAGCTGTTTCACTTCCTGCCGGACATCTTCCAATGTGTCTTGTCGAACATCTTGTGCATATAAGAAAGTCTCCGGAAAAAGTAATACCGAACAGAAGGCGATGACTTTCCATCTTGATACTTTTAATCTCATATAGTCTAGTTTGTCTTTTTAGAACGAAGTTTATAAATCGAGGATTTCAATAAACTTGGCGACGTGATAACCATCCATCAGCCCATGATGGCAAGTGACGGAAACAGGCAGCAGCAACTTCTCTCCTTCGCGGAAGTACTTTCCGGTAGAAATTTTGGGGACGCTATCACCCGAACGTATATTGGTGGGGTGCTTCATATCTGTGAAAGTGAGCCACGGAACAGCCGAATAATGGATAGCGTTGGGATGGAATGTCCCACCCTTGTTCAGTCCGGTAGTAGCTTGCAGACGTTCCATTTCTGCTTTCGCTTTACGGATGAAGACAAGTTCGTCCGGGTCATATTCGAAGGCTGCGAAAGAAAAAGTATGGTCGGCACGACCTACGGTGGCTTCGGGCAGAAGACTGTCATAACACACTACCCTGTCTCCTTCGATACGATAACGGAACTCTTCGACTTTGGCGGCAGCGGTGACAATCCGGTGCAAGACCAAGAGGGAGAAAGACACACTTTTGTCTTTGGCTTCCTGATACGCACGGGTACAGTCTACGTTGACCGTCACTCCGAAAAACGGATCGTCAAAAGCACTGAAGTGCTCGAAATGTTCTTTTCTGTTCCAGGTAGCAATATCAATGATTTTCTCAATCTGATTCATTCTAAACACTCTTTTTTAAAGTTCACCACAGATTACACAGATTGAATAAGATATAATTGTTCGTATAAACAATCTGTATCAATTCAATAATCTGTGTAATCTGTGGTAAAAAAACAATTATTGATGTTGCTCGCGCAGCAGGTCGTTCACTGTCTTCACTGGATTGAAGGTAGAAAGGGGAACTTCTACAAATACGGTATTCCAGTCGCTCATTGCACCGTTCCACAAACCGGGAAGTTCGAGAGCTTTCAGGTCTTTGCCGTTCTTTGATTTGTAGGAAATGAAACCTGTTGCCTTATCCACGTACTTCACCAAATCGAACTTATGACCTTTATAGTCACGTACTGCACATATCAAGTCTACCGGGTTGAAGTGTGTACCGTTCTCGAACATTTCCTTCTTTTCGGGGTCGTTCATATCGATTTGCGAGCTTTCGAGGATTTGCAGGGAGATAGTTCCGTCGCTGTTGTATGCAAGAAACGGACCACCACCCGGTTCGCCTACGTTCTTCACCATTCCACAGACACGCATCGGACGGTTCAGTTTGTTCTTCAGATAAATGGCGAGTACGGAATCTTCGAGGTCTTTCGTTTCCGGATTCTTGCAGAAAAGTTTCTTTTGCAGGAACTGGAGCATTTCCATCATTTGGTCATGCGTATATTTGCCGCTGTCAAGTAGTTCGAGATATTCAAATGCTTGTTTTTGCAGGGAGACAAGTACGCCGGCAATCAGTTTCTTATAAGTAACAGTATCCTCTTTCAATTTGTCAGGAACTACGTTGTCGATATTCTTGATAAAGATAATATCGGCATCAAGGTCATTCAGGTTCTCAATCAGTGCGCCGTGTCCACCCGGACGGAACAGCAGTTTGCCGTTGTCGCGGAACGGTTGGTTGTCCATGTCAGCGGCAATGGTGTCAGTGCTCGGCTTCTGTTCGGAGAAAGTGATGTAATAATCGACACCGTAACGTTTGGCAAATTCGCCGGCTTTTTCGTCCACCAGTTTCTTGAAGAGTTCGCGATGTTCGGTAGATACGGTGAAGTGTACGTTGACTTTGCCGCTCTTTCCAGCTGCATACATGGCTCCTTCTGCAAGATGTTCTTCCAACGGAGTACGTGCACCTTCGGGATATTTATGGAATTTGAGCAGACCTTTCGGCAGTGCGCCATAATTCAGCCCGGCAGTTTCGAGCAATGCCGATACTACAGCTTTATAGTTGCCTTCTTCGATTAATCCGGGAATGTCCTTTCCGGCTGTACGCTGGCAAGCTACATTGAGGTCGTCATAGAAAGCAAAATCCTTGATACCGTCAAAAAATGCCAGTTCGAATTTTGTAGTCGGTTTATCATAGTCGGCAGATAGAAACTCGAACAGGTTCTTGAACATACGGCTTGCAGCGCCCGAAGCCGGTACAAACTTCACAATGGTCTTATCCGTGTTTGTATATGCGTCCCACGCTGCCAGATATGCTTTCTGCTCCTCGGCATTGGGAGCCAATATACCTTTTTCGATGGAAGCGGCCGCGTCCAGTTTCAAAAAAGGAAAACCAGTTTGGAAGCAAGCTAGTTGCTCTGCTATTTGCGCTTCCGTGATGCCTTTCTTGGCAAGCAACTCTTTGTCCTGTGTCGTTATCATAATATCTAATTTTATTAATTGATGCCCAAAAATACAAAATGTTATTTACTTCTTGCCGAATAACCAAGAAAAAAAGTAATTTTACATCGAATTAACAAGATTGAATATGGACGACTTTTTTACATCAGAGGAAAAAAAGGAGCTTTTTTCACTCTACCGGCATTTGATGAAATCTGCCGGAGACAGCATTTTCTGGCAGGATTGCCAAAAATTAAAAAAACATCTAATCAAAGCAGCCCAGTGTAACGGGTTGCAACGCAATAACTTCGGGATGAATCCCGTCATCAGAGATTTACAAACGGCAGTCATCGTAGCCGAAGAAATCGGTATGAAAGGCTCGTGCCTCATCGGTATCATGCTGCACGAAATTGTAAAGGCGCATATACTGTCTATCGAAGAAGTAAATACCGAATACGGAGAAGATGTGGCAAGCATCATCAAGGGATTGGTAAAAACAAACGAGCTGTATGCGAAGAGCCCGGCGATAGAATCGGAGAATTTCCGTAATCTCCTGCTCTCGTTTGCCGAGGATATGCGTGTCATACTGATTATGATTGCCGACCGCGTGAACGTGATGCGCCAAATCAAGGATACGGGCAATGAGGAAGACCGGAACAAGGTGGCGAACGAAGCCGCTTATCTATATGCCCCATTAGCGCATAAGCTGGGACTCTATAAGTTGAAATCGGAACTTGAGGACTTGTCGCTGAAATATACGCAGCGGGAAACTTACTATTATATAAAGGATAAGTTGAACGAAACGAAGGCGTCACGCGACAAGTATATCGCTGCGTTTATTGAACCCATACAGAAAAAGGTGGCGGCTGCGGGACTGAAATTCGACATCAAGGGACGTACCAAGTCCATACATTCGATATGGAACAAGATTCAGAAACAGAAAACACCGTTCGAAGGTATTTACGACTTGTTTGCCATCCGTATTATTTTGGATTCGGAACCGGAACCGGCAAAGGAGAAGCAGGAATGTTGGCAAGTATATTCTATTGTGACCGATATGTATCAGCCTAACCCGAAGCGTCTGCGTGACTGGCTTTCTATCCCGAAAAGCAACGGTTACGAGTCATTGCACATCACCGTGATGGGACCGGAAGGAAAATGGGTGGAAGTACAGATACGTACCCGCCGCATGGACGAAATCGCCGAACGCGGACTGGCTGCTCACTGGAGATACAAAGGTATCAAAGGCGAAACTGGTTTGGACGAATGGCTGACTTCGGTTCGCGAAGCATTGGAAAATGCGGACAACGACTCAATGAAAGTGATGGACCAGTTCAAAATGGACCTTTACGAAGATGAGGTTTTCGTATTTACTCCCAAAGGGGATTTGTTCAAACTGGCGAAAGGCGCTACGGTGCTCGATTTCGCTTTCCATATCCATAGCAAACTGGGATGCAAATGTATCGGTGCCAAGGTGAACGGCAAGAATGTCCAACTCAAACAGAAGTTGAACAGCGGCGACCAGGTGGAGATTATGACTTCAAACACCCAAACTCCGAAACAGGACTGGCTGAATATCGTGACTACTTCCAAAGCCCGTACGAAGATTCGGCAGGCACTCAAGGAGATGGTGGCGCGTCAGCACGATTTTGCAAAGGAGACATTAGAACGGAAGTTCAAGAACCGCAAGCTGGAGTATGACGAAGCGACAATGATGCGCCTTATCAAGCGTTTGGGATTCAAGAACGTGACGGAGTTTTATCAGAAAATAGCTGATGAAGCACTAGATGTCAATGAGGTTCTGGACAAATACATCGAGCAGCAGAAACGCGATAATGATACGCATGACGAGATTGTGTACCGCAGCGCCGAGGGATACAACATGCAGGTGCCACAGGAAGAGACGACATCCAAAGAAGATGTGCTTGTGATTGACCAAAACCTGAAAGGGCTGGAATTCAAGCTTGCCAAATGTTGTAATCCTATTTATGGCGATGATGTATTCGGCTTCGTGACGGTAAGCGGAGGAATCAAGATTCACAGGAGAGACTGCCCCAATGCGAATCAGATGCACGAACGCTTCGGTTACCGGATTGTAAAGGCCCGATGGGCGGGCAAGTCGGAAGGCACGCAGTATCCTATCACGTTGCGCGTTGTGGGACACGATGATATCGGTATTGTGACGAATATTACTTCGATTATATCAAAGGAGAATGGAATTACTCTTCGCTCTATTGGTATTGATTCGCATGACGGATTATTCTCAGGAACACTGACGATTATGGTCGGTGATACGGGAAGGCTGGAAGCGCTTATCAAGAAGCTGAGGACGGTGAAAGGAGTGAAACAGGTAAGCCGGAATTAACAACAAATTCATACTATAAAAATAGTGACGCTATCCGCATGTGATAGCGTCACTATTTTTATAGTATGGCGTCACTATCCGGACGGTATAGTGACGCCATTTTCAAGAGGGATTTTAGCACCCTTATCTCACTTTCTTTCTTATATAATAAGGATACGTCGCAATGACGAAAAACACCAAAGCCACCGAAGCTACTATCTGTCCGATATGAAGCATCTTGTCGGTATCCAAATCCAGGTAACACGCGGTAGCGATACCTAAGGAAATTCCGAACTCGCTTGCCAAAAGATGGGTGGTGTTTGCCGTTCCACGCTGGCAGTGATGGGACAACTTCACAAACATGACCAGAAATTCCGGCATGACAAGTCCCAATCCAAACCCCAAAAGTACAGAAGGAGCAGATATTGAGCCGGTCGCATCCAACAGAGACATCGCGAGCATTTCCAGTCCGATTCCTATAATGACCAATCTCAGTGTTTTCTCTTTCATAAAGAACAGGCGAGCCAAAAGCAGGGATACCAAATATCCAATTCCCACTCCTACAAAGAAAGGTACAGGTATTCCCATATTTCCAAGTACGGAGTCATTAAGGAAAGGATGGACAAGCGGAATCAACAATCCCGGTACGAACGTAATCAGAATCATATTAATGGCAGGAACCCATCCACGCAACAGCAAAAAGCGGTCGAAAGAATAGAGTTTGGTGACAATCGGTGCACGGAAAGGCACATAGACACCGGACGCTACCAGGATTCCCGCTGCTCCGATGAT
The DNA here is from genome assembly GCF_903181435.1 of Bacteroides acidifaciens. Taxonomy (NCBI): domain Bacteria; kingdom Pseudomonadati; phylum Bacteroidota; class Bacteroidia; order Bacteroidales; family Bacteroidaceae; genus Bacteroides; species Bacteroides acidifaciens. Next base: position 1,341,790 of record NZ_CAEUHO010000001.1, on the reverse strand, counting down.
AACAGAGACAGACAACAAATTCTGAAAGGAGTAACTTTTATAAAGCCATACTCCGAGGATGATACCTAGAATCATTCCCAAACGCGCCATCCATGAGAAACCGACATTGCCCGCACTGCGCAGTGTAGAATTGGTGATGTCGATTGCCAGGGTGATGCCTGCGGTTGTCGCTATGCCAAAAGCCAATCCCTGCACGGTGCTCAGCAGGATAAGTTCCGTTATGTTGGTCACAAAAGCATAACCTACCGTTGCCGCTACCATAAGGGCAAAAGAGAATACACACACCGTCTTACGTTTGTATGCATCCACAAGATAGGCATGGAAAGGACCGATAAGGAACATTCCCAGCGTGAAAAATAGAAAAACTACTCCTGTCTGCGCCACCGGCACTCCGAGACGGTCCGCCATCTCAATGGAAAGTACTGGAAATAACACATACAAGGATATAAACAACAGCAAATTAGCTATACATATCCGCATAAAATGTACTGTCCACAATTTTACTGCCATATACTATTTTAATATTGTTCCTTCTCGTTGGGGAAGTAGCAATTCTTCACGTCGGATACATAGCGGCTGATTGCATCAGTCATCACCGTGTACAGGTCAGCATAACGACGTAAGAAACGGGGACGGAAGCCGTTGTTCATACCAAGCATGTCCTGAACAACCAATACTTGACCATCTACATGACCGCCTGCACCGATACCGATGATAGGTATGGTCAGTTCGGAAGCTACGCGTTCGGCAAGGGTTGCCGGAATCTTTTCGAGCACAATGGCGAAACAGCCTGCCTCTTCGAGCAGATGAGCATCGCGAATCAGTTTTTCCGCTTCGGCATCGTCTTTGGCACGTACGGTATAAGTACCATATTTATTAATAGACTGCGGCATTAGTCCGAGATGTCCCATCACCGGAATGCCCGCACTGATTATGCGTTTCACAGAACCAATGATTTCTTCTCCACCTTCCAGTTTCAAAGCATCAGCGTGACTTTCTTTCATGATACGGATAGCAGAAGCAAGACCTTCCATTTCGTTTCCCTGATAAGAACCGAAAGGCATATCTACTACTACCATCGCACGCTTCACGCCACGTACTACGGATTTAGCATGATAAATCATCTGGTCGAGCGTAATAGGCAATGTAGTCACATTTCCTGCCATTACATTGGAAGCGGAGTCGCCTACAAGGATTACGTCCATTCCTGCACCGTCTACAATCTGTGCCATTGTGTAATCATAGGAAGTAAGCATAGAAATCTTTTCGCCTCTCTGTTTCATTTCAACCAAGCGATGAGTAGTCACCTTTCTTGTATCATCTGATATATAACCAGCCATGTCTTTTTAAATTTTGAATTATAAATTAATTATTATGTGTTTCGAGCGATGTTCTTGAACACCGGCAAAAAAATCGGGGCAAAGTTATAACATTTAATTCATAACAGAGAAGGAAATGCAAAAAAATCCTCTCAACCCTTTGTCCGGGATAGCCGACAGATGGTTGAGAGGATGAAGAAGACGTTATACAGAGCGGAATCAGCGGTGCAACGTCAACAATTTATCGCAGGTCATTGCGGTAAAGTCATTCATGATATAATGGGCTTTTCCGGCGATGGCTTCGGCAGAATTGGTGGTGGCAAGTCCGATAACGGTCGCGCCCGAAGTCATTCCGGCTTGCAGACCGTGAAAAGAGTCTTCAAAAACATAGGTATTTTCGGGGATGACGCTGAATATTTCCATTCCAAGAAGGAAACAGTCGGGAGCGGGTTTGGAGCGGGCGAACATTTCGCCGGTGAGGATACGGTCTACCATTCCCTTAAATTCGGGATGAGCGTTGTAGACGTTTTGCATCTTTTCTTCGTTGGAACTGGTGACTACGGCTATCTTCACACCGTGACGGTGCAGGTCGGCTATAAAGGCTTCCACTCCGGGAATATATTCGTAGGACATTTGCTTTTCAAAAACATTAAGTTTGGCTGTGATTTCCCGTTGCGCTTCAGGGAGAGCCGGGAAGTATTTCTCGTAAATCTGCGTCAGAGTCTGTCCTTTGATACGGCGTCCGAAATCTTCTTCGTTCAGATATTTCAGTCCTTGTTCGTTCCAAAAGACGGTGTACTGTGTCTCTGTATCCATAATGACACCGTCGAAGTCGAACAGCGCCGCAATCGTTTTCGTTGTATTCATATAAACTTTCTTTTTACCTAAAACGTTAAACCTTGTGTATCAGTCGGTGCAAAGTTCCGAATAATCATCGAATCAGACAAATTATTCGTACCTTTGCAAAGCTAAAAAAAACGTAACATACGTTTTTATCCAACAATTCTACTGGTTTATCCAATAAATCGACTGACGCATGAGTAAGAACGACCCACATATCTTAGGAAAAGAGAGTATCGGCAAACTGCTGTTACAATATTCCATTCCTGCTATTATAGGAATGACGATTACTTCTATCTATAATATTATTGATAGTATTTTTATCGGGCATGGGGTCGGCCCGATGGCTATTGCAGGATTGGCTATCAGTTTTCCGCTGATGAATCTTGTGGTGGCTTTCTGTACGTTGGTGTCGGCAGGCGGTTCTACGCTTGCTTCTATCCGGTTGGGGCAAAAGGATATGAAGGGGGCTACGGAGATTCTGTCACATACGCTGATGCTCTGTATCACGAATTCTTTCTTCTTCGGGATATTGTCTTTTATCTTTTTGGATGATATATTGACTTTTTTCGGGGCGAGTCCTGATACGTTGCCTTATGCACGTAGCTTTATGCAAGTAATCTTGTTAGGAACTCCAATCACTTACACGATGATAGGATTGAACAACGTGATGCGTGCTACCGGCTATCCGAAGAAAGCGATGCTTACTTCTATGGTGACGGTGGTGGCTAATATCATCCTCGCTCCTATCTTTATCTTCCACTTTGAATGGGGAATGCGCGGAGCGGCTACGGCAACGGTCATTTCACAGTTGATTGGTATGGTGTGGGTAGTGAGCCATTTTATGAAGAAAGACAGTACGGTGCATTTTGAAGGAAAGGTATGGAAGATGAAGCGGAGAATCGTGGAGAGTATTTTCGCTATCGGTATGTCGCCGTTTCTGATGAATGTTTGTGCGTGTGCTATTGTTATTATTATCAATAACAGTTTGCAGGAATACGGGGGCGATATGGCTATCGGTGCATATGGTATCATCAACCGGTTGCTGACGCTTTATGTCATGATTGTATTGGGATTGACGATGGGTATGCAGCCGATTGTCGGTTATAACTTCGGGGCACAGAAGATAGACCGGGTGAAGCAGACGTTGAAACTGGGGATTATCTCGGGAGTGGTTATCACGAGCAGCGGTTTCCTGATTTGTGAGTTTTTCCCGCATGCAGTGTCCGCGCTCTTTACGGATAATGATGAACTAATCGGACTTGCCGTAGAAGGGCTTCGCTTGACGGTGTTGATGTTCCCATTCGTAGGAGCACAGATTGTTATCGGTAACTTCTTCCAAAGTATCGGGAAGGCGAAAATCAGTATTTTCCTGTCGTTGACACGGCAGTTGCTTTATTTGCTGCCATGCCTGTTGCTGTTCCCTAATTGGTGGGGATTGAAAGGGGTTTGGATTAGTATGCCGGTATCGGATGGATTTGCATTTATTACGGCGGTAATCAGTTTGATAATCTATATCAAAAAGGTATCCAAACAACAGAATGTGATAGCAGAATAAGGCTATTCCTGCCCTATTCTGCTTTTGTCCTTTGATTTCTATTCCACTTTGATACTATTTACCGGATTCTCATTGGCAATATGCCATGCTTTCAGAACAACACAAATTACAATCAATAATTGAACAGAGAGGGCTGTGCCTACAAAAAGCAACGGATTCAAGTCAATCTGCTCGGCAAACTGGTCGAGCCACGCCTGTCCCGCAAAATAAGAGACAACCGTACCTATCAGGATAGAAACTACAGAAACATATAAAATGTCATGTGTCAGTAGCCGCAAGACGTGGGAAGCCTCAGCACCGTTCACTTTCCGAATAGCTATCTCCTTGCTGCGACGTTGGGTTTCATCGTTCACGTAGCCTATCAGTCCCATGATGACAATCAACAAAATAAAGCCGGAAGTAATCCAGACGGAATTACGGAAACGGTACACATTCTTATATACGTCTTTCACCATGTTGTCCACTAAGACAAAGTGTAAGGATACATTCGGAAAGGTACTTTCCACAAATTCATTCAGACGTTTCAAGTTTTCGTCATAAGGTTCTTTCAGACGGACATCAAACACATGATTTGCATTCTCATCTCCTATCAAGACAATAGGAGATTGAGATGCATAAAAGCTGGTGTTACGAATGTCACGAAAAACACCCACAATCGTTCCCCGAACATCATTCAACTTTTTACCTACTGCCCCGTCCGTCCATTTCATCAGACGCACCAATTCCTCATTTACCAGCAAATCATCCTGCTTCTTTATCGTAGTTCCTTCAATTATCTTGATTCCCATTACTTCGGGATAATTATAATGGCAAGAATTATAATTCAGTGTAGCAATGCGTTTGCCGTCATTCCCTATCAGTCCTCGCGTCCAATACTCGCCAAGCACGCCATTTATGGCAACCGTCACTCCTTCCACCATCGGCTGGCGGCGAAACTCGTCTTTGATATGCTCCACCGATTCTTTGGGAATCCATGTCTGTGCCTGGGCCAATCCGGGCACGACAATTCCTATGTCCCGGTTCATCAAATGACTATACTGCAATAAGGTGACTAACAGCAACCCCAAGACAAAAGAAACCCCTGTAAATTGCACAAACAACAACGAACGTTTCCATCCTTTCTTCCCGTCAGTATAACGACGGAACACTTGTGTGACGGGAATACGTGAGAATAATCGTCCCGGTATGCCACCTGCCAAAATGAAAAGCACGAAGACAGTAAGTAGCGGCACCCACAACGTTTCCCAAGTAAAAAGTGAGGAAAGACGTACGGAAAGCAAATCTTCAATCAAGCCACGTGTATTAATTATCAGCAAGAAACTAAGCAATATGGAAATGATAATAAGTATTCCCGTCTCTGCCAAAAACATATTGAAGATATTTGCCGAACTGGCTCCATTGCACTTATGCACTCCTACCCCTTTCGCACGACGGCTCAATGTGGCAATGGATATAAGCATATAATTCATAATAGCCACAAAAAAGATAGCAAAGCCTAGGAATCCGTAAATAACCAGCCGTTTCTGCACATCGGGAGAATCCAAATGACGTTTCACTAACGGAATGGCACTAAATTCAACTTTCCAACCATCAAATTCTAAAGAAGTATATTTCCCAATCACCCGCTGGATATTTGCGTTCACCTTATCAATATCCGAAGCATCGCGCAAGCGAAGGAAAGCGTAAAAAACATCATTTCCACCCCAGCCGGCTCCCGCGTGATACCCCCCATTCTGATGGATGGAAATTACGAAGTCATGAGTAAGCATTGTGTTTTCCGGTACGTCCTTGTATATGCCGCGGATGGTCAGTTCTTCTTGTTTCTGAATAGAAAGCATTTTTCCAACAGGATTTTCATCTCCGAACGTCTCACGGGCAAAATGCTCTGACACAAAAACACTTCCGGGCATAATCATGTCTTTCGGATTTCCTTTCAGTACGGGGATGCCGAAAGTCTGAAAGAAACAGGTATCTGCATAGATGTAATTTATGTCGGACAAAAGTTTGTCTTCCTTATAGATATTAGCGCCACCAAAAGGAAGGACGCAACTGGCCATTTCGATTTCTTTCGGCATATCCTGTGCCAGAGTAGCGGCTGTCACATCAAAGACGGTATAGTCATAACTGGTTCCACCCTCATCACCCGCTGTCTCACCTGTGCTGGAGTTGGTTACCTGACAACGTACGAGTGCCAAGCGTTCCGCGTCCGGATAGCATTGCTCATAATTTAGCTCGAAAGCTATCTGCGAGAAAAGCAGAATACCAATGGTAAGCCCTAAAGAAAGGGAGATTACCCTTATGATATTCGACCCGCGCTCACGCAATAATGTGCGTATAGTATAGTAGATTTGTCTCATTGCTGATGCATTGTTTATGCCGTTACACTTGCTACGATACTTCCGTCGAATAAATGCACAGTACGATGAGCAAAGCTTGCATCGTGTTGTGAGTGGGTCACCATAATAATGGTAGTTCCTTCCTTATTCAGTTCAGTCAACAGATTCATTACTTCCGCACCGTTCTTGGAGTCAAGATTACCCGTAGGCTCATCGGCAAGAATTAATTTAGGGTTAGTGACAACAGCACGGGCAATGGCAACACGCTGTTGCTGACCACCGGAAAGCTGCTGCGGAAAGTGTTTGGCACGGTGGCTGAGACTCATTCGTTTCAGAATATCTTCTACCATTCGCCGACGTTCTGACGCTTTAAGCCCCAGGTAAGTGAGCGGAAGTTCCACATTCTCATAGACATTCAGTTCGTCTATCAGGTTGAAACTCTGGAATACGAAGCCTAATTTACCCTTGCGCACATGGGTACGTTCCTTTTCTTTCAGTCCGGCAACTTCCTGCCCCATCAACAGATACGAGCCTTCGGTAGGATTATCCAACAGTCCGAGGATATTCAACAAGGTGGATTTGCCACACCCCGAAGGTCCCATAATGGCTACAAATTCTCCTTCTTTCACTTCAACATTGACATGATTCAACGCGACCGTCTCCACTTCGGAAGTACGGAATACTTTACTGACGTTTTCAATCTTAATCATAATCTCTTTATTTTTATTATATTTCAATATATCACAGTTATTCATTTGCAATACTATATACCGAAAGTATCCGCACCATTCACTTTACGAATAGCTATCTCTTTTCTACAAAAGCGAAATAGTTGAACGGTATAATAAAAGTGCCTCATCATTTTTTTATTTTGTTATATTCGTACATAGAAAAACAGAAAACATGCCAAAGTCTTTTTCTTTTAGTTATCAGCCAGTTACATTTTTCTCCATAAGACATTATTTGTCTAATTATTAGACAGTAGTGTCTAATAATTAGACAAAGTACAATAGTTCTGTTCTCTCTCATAAAGAGCTATAAATTGATATTTACACTTCTTTATTGTTCTTTTTTTCCTATTTTCCATACTAGACCATCGTTGTTTCATTCGAAAACTATATCTTCGCTAAAAGTTTTCTAAACTATATTATTATAATTATGATGAGAAAAAGTTTATATGCGCTCTTGTCGTGTCTGTTACTTTCCGGATGCAGTATGATAGATTATCATCCGTACGATGTCCGAATCAGCGGCGAAACAAATGTCAATGCACACAACATCGAAAAGATAGAAGCGAATTGCAAAGGTAAGACTAAACTATGTTTTGTAACCATGGGTGATTCACAACGTTGGTATGACGAAACGGAAGAGTTTGTGAAAGAGATTAATAAACGGGATGATATTGATTTCGTCATTCATGGCGGAGACATGAGTGACTTCGGAGTGACGAAAGAGTTTCTTTGGCAGCGAGATATTATGAATGGACTTAAAGTACCTTATGTGGTCCTAATTGGAAATCATGACTGCCTCGGCACAGGGGAAGAAACATACAAAGCCGTATTCGGCCCTACCAATTTCTCTTTCATTGCGGGCAATGTGAAGTTTGTCTGCCTGAATACCAATGCACTGGAATATGATTATTCCGAACCCGTTCCGAATTTCACCTTTATGGAGCAAGAGATAAAGGACAGAAGGGACGAGTTTGAAAAGACGGTAATTAGTATGCACGCGCGACCCTATACGGACGTGTTCAATGACAATGTAGCCAAAGTGTTTCACCGTTATGTCACCAAATATCCGGGAATACAATTCTGCACGGCCGCCCATACTCACCACCATCGGGATGATGTGATTTTTGATGATGGAATACATTATATCACCAGTGACTGCATGGATTGCCGCAGTTATCTGGTATTTACCATAACTCCGGAAAAGTACGAATATGAACTGGTTAAATACTAAATATATCTTGCGGGCAGGAGTGCTGTCGATACTTCTCCTGTTCCCAGGTCTGATTTCAGCCACTTGTAAGACAGATACCGTCATAGACACATACAAGGCAGACTCACTCCGCTTTATCATCAAGTCGGATTCAATCATTGCTTTCCATACAGGTGATTCCGTATTTACAATTATCAAAGCGGATTCCATATTGCCTGCCACGCCCAAGGAAGTGAAGCGTACCCGTTACGATAACCGGGTGCACCGTTTCCGTAGAAACTGGGAAAGGATTATCCCCACTCATTCTAAAATACAATATGCCGGAAACATGGGATTGCTCTCTTTCGGCACAGGATGGGATTATGGAAAGCGGAATCAATGGGAAACAGACTTATTGCTAGGATTTATTCCGAAATACTCTTCAAAGAAAGCCAAAGTGACGATGACGCTCAAGCAGAATTATATGCCTTGGAGCATCAACATAGGAAAAGGATTCTCTACGGAACCGCTCACCTGCGGTCTTTATATGAACACGGTATTCGGAGACCGGTTTTGGGTAAATGAACCCGACCGTTATCCGAAAGGTTACTACGGTTTCTCAAGCAAGGTACGTTTCCATGTTTTCATGGGGCAGCGGCTGACTTATGATATTGACCCGCAACGCAGATTTCTGGCAAAGTCTGTGACTTTCTTCTATGAGATAAGTACTTGCGACCTTTACTTGGTCAGCGCCGTACCTAATAGCTATCTACGTCCCCGTGATTATCTCAGCCTATCCTTCGGATTAAAGTTCCAATGGCTGTAATTTCATTTTTGAGTTACAAATTTTGAAATTCATTTTTTTGAAATCCAAATATTGAAATCTAAACTACTTTTTTCGTAAGTTTGCGTTTTAAACTTACACGAAAATGAGTAAAGCAGGAACAATCATCATTGTAGACGATAATAAGGGAGTGCTGACAGCTGTACAAATCCTTCTGAAAAGCTATTTCTCAAAAGTTATCACACTCCCCTCTCCCGTCACACTGGCAAGTGCCATACGGGAAGAGAAACCGGAAGTAATATTGCTGGATATGAATTTCACATCGGGCATTAATACCGGCAATGAAGGGCTGTTCTGGTTGCATGAAATAAAGAAAGTACGCCCGGAACTGCCGGTCGTACTTTTTACAGCTTACGCAGATATTGAACTGGCTATCCGGGGGATTAAGGAAGGAGCTACTGACTTTATCGTGAAGCCTTGGGATAACCAAAAGTTAGTGGACACCCTACAAGCCGCAGCCGCATCTACACCCCGCGGAAAGAAAACGAGTATAAAAGAAGAACCTGGCCACCCGGCTATGTACTGGGGAGAAAGCAAAGTGATGCAGCAACTCCGTATGCTAATTGAAAAGGTTGCAGTTACCGATGCCAATATCCTGATAACCGGTGAGAACGGAACGGGAAAAGAAATGCTGGCACGTGAAATTCATTCCCTATCCAACCGTAGACATAAAGAAATGATTGCCGTCGATATGGGAACTATCACGGAATCCTTATTCGAAAGTGAACTTTTCGGACACGTAAAAGGCTCTTTCACGGATGCACATGCCGACCGCACAGGCAAATTCGAGTCTGCCGACAAAAGCACCCTGTTTTTGGATGAAATAGGAAATTTGCCTTATCATCTGCAAGCCAAACTGTTGACTGCCATCCAACGCCGAAGCATCGTACGTGTAGGAAGCAATACTCCTATCCCTATTGATATCCGGCTGATATGCGCTACAAACCGGGACTTGCAAGAGATGGTGGGTAAAGGTGAATTCCGGGAAGATTTACTCTATCGCATCAATACCATTCATGTAGAAATACCACCCTTACGGGAACGGAAAGAGGATATTATCCCACTTGCAGAAAGATTTATCGTACGTTTCTGCAAGCAATATGACAAGGCTTTGATGAAGTTTACACCCGAAGCTAAAGAGAAACTGACAGCACATCCCTGGTATGGCAATATCCGCGAACTGGAACACGTAATTGAAAAAGTCGTCATCATCAATGACAATCCGTTGATTCCTGCCGAATTGTTTCAATTATCAGTACCATCCCGCACAGGGATTCAAGAGAAAAACATTTCTACGCTCGAAGAGATGGAAATACAAATGATACGAAAAGCCTTGGACGCTTGTGCTGGAAACCTGTCGGCTGTTGCCAGCCAACTGGGAATAACAAGGCAGACTCTCTATAACAAGATGAAAAAGTTCGGATTATGATAAAAATCAGATTATGAGAAAGTTCTTCCGGCAACTTACCTACCGATATTGGTTCAGAATAGCATTAAGCGCCTGTGCTTGTCTACTGACTGCCTGGTTGGGCTTTCAAAAAGATTATACAGGGCTCGGCATCAGTACGATTCTGCTAGCTCTAAGTATCTTATGGCAAATCCGGCTATATCGTCATCATGTCAAGCAAGTGCTTTTTATGATTGACGCTTTGGAAAATAACGATAACGCTTTCCGGTTTCCCGAAGAAGACGGAACAGCGGAAAGCAGGCAAATCAATATGGCACTCAACCGGGTGGGACATATCTTATATAATGTAAAAGCGGAAACGGCACAACAGGAGAAATACTATGAACTGATTCTGGATTTTGTCAGCACCGGACTGTTAGTGCTCAATGACAACGGAGCCGTGTATCAGAAAAACAAAGAAGCCCTGCGGCTTCTCGGACTGAACATATTTACGCATGTCCGCCAATTGAGTAAAGTAGATGCCGTATTGATGGGCAAGATAGAGAATTGCCGTCCCGGAGAAAAGTTGCAGGTAACTTTCCACAACGAACGGGGAACAGTCAACCTCTCCATACGTGTTTCAGAAATTAACGTGCGCAAAGAGCATCTGCGCATCCTCGCCTTGAATGACATCAATACCGAACTGGACGAAAAAGAAATCGATTCATGGATTCGCCTGACACGTGTACTTACCCATGAAATAATGAACTCAGTAACTCCCATCACTTCACTTTGCGACACTCTCCTTTCCATATCGGAAGAGAAAGACGAAGAGATATATCATGGATTGCAAACAATCAGCGCTACCGGAAAAGGACTGCTTTCTTTTGTAGAATCTTACCGGCAATTCACGCGCATACCGACTCCCGAACCCTCTTTATTCTACGTAAAGGCATTCATAGAGAGAATGGTCGAACTTGCCCGCCATCAGAACCCATGCGAAAATATCTTCTTCCACATGGATATTTCACCTGCGGATTTGATAGTATATGCAGACGAGAACCTGATTTCCCAAGTTGTCATCAATCTTTTGAAGAATGCCATTCAAGCTATCGGCAATCAGCCGGACGGAAAAATTGAAATTCTGGCTTATTGCAATGATGCGGAAGAGATACTAATTGAAATAAAGAATAATGGTCCCCAAATCCCGCCAGAGATAGGCGAACATATATTTATCCCTTTCTTTACCACCAAGGAAGGCGGCAGCGGAATCGGACTGAGCATTTCGCGTCAGATTATGCGCCTATCGGGCGGAAGTCTTACGTTACTACCGGACAAGGAAACCAAATTTGTTTTAAAATTCAAATAACAACAACCTGTATAAACAGTATCGTTTGAGCCGGTTTATACAGCTATCAGTTTCTTACCGGTGCTTCCATTAACCCTTTTAGACAATTTAACTACCTTTTTTGACAAAAATACATCCAAATAGGGTTTTTATTTGTTGTTAATAATGTGTAACTTCGCACAGTGAAAACCAATACGACAATTTTATAACTTTATAATATATTCCTATGATATTTACAGCAGAAAACACTTTACTTATCGGTTCTATCTTACTTTTCGTCAGCATAGTCGTTGGAAAGACCGGATACCGCTTTGGAGTACCCACCTTATTACTATTCCTTGTAGTGGGAATGATATTCGGAAGCGACGGTTTAGGACTCCAGTTCCATAACGCCAAAGAGGCTCAATTCATCGGTATGGTCGCTTTAAGCATCATCCTGTTTTCGGGTGGTATGGACACGAAATTCAGAGAGATAAAACCCATTCTGGGACCCGGTATCGTGCTTTCCACTGTCGGAGTTTTGCTTACAGCTCTTTTCACCGGACTCTTTATCTGGTGGTTGTCCGGCATGAGTTGGACGAACATTTATTTACCTATCACCACTTCCCTGCTATTGGCTGCTACCATGTCGTCTACGGATTCGGCTTCGGTATTCGCCATTCTCCGTTCGCAGAAGATGAACTTAAAGCACAATCTCCGCCCCATGCTGGAGTTGGAAAGTGGAAGTAACGACCCGATGGCGTATATGCTTACCATTGTCCTGATACAGTTTATCCAGTCGGCAGGTATGGGAGTCGGTGCTATCGTAGCGTCTTTTCTCATCCAGTTTATTGTAGGTGCCGCCGCCGGATACATACTCGGCAAACTGGCTATCCTAATGTTGAACAAACTCAATATTGACAACCAGGCATTATATCCTATTTTATTATTGGCTTTCGTCTTCTTTACCTTCTCCATCACCGACTTGCTGAAAGGCAACGGATACCTGGCTGTATATATCGCCGGTATGATGGTAGGAAACAACAAAATCATGCATCGCAAGGAAATCTATACATTCATGGACGGACTGACCTGGCTGTTCCAAATCATTATGTTCCTCTGTCTCGGATTGCTTGTCAATCCGCACGAAATGCTGGAAGTGGCAGTCGTAGCCTTACTTATCGGTGTATTCATGATTGTTATCGGTCGCCCGTTAAGTGTGTTCCTCTGCTTGCTCCCCTTCCGGAAAATCACGATGAAGTCACGTTTTTTCGTGTCGTGGGTAGGATTACGCGGAGCGGTTCCTATCATCTTTGCCACCTATCCGGTGGTTGCGGGAGTAGAAGGCTCGAATATCATCTTTAATATAGTGTTCTTCATTACGATTGTTTCACTGGTCATACAGGGTACGACCATTTCTTTCGTGGCACGTTTATTACATCTCTCCGAACCTTTGGAGAAGACAGGCAACGACTTCGGCGTCGAACTGCCGGAAGAAATTGGTTCCGACCTTAGTGATATGACGGTCACTCGTGAAATGTTGGAAGAGGCTGATACATTAAAGGATATGAATCTTCCCAAAGGCACACTGGTAATGATTGTGAAACGTGGAGATGAGTTCCTGATTCCCAACGGAACACTGAAGTTGCATGAAGGGGACAAACTCCTGCTTATCTCCGAAAAATCCAAGAATGAAGAAACAGAATAGGCATACTCTCTGAAAAGATTTGCCGGAACTCTTTATATAACTTAATATTTAGGCACGGATTACGTGAACGATACCCCCTTAACGCTTCAGCCGTATCAATGAATGAGTTAGAAGGAAGAAACCAAAAAAGCCCGTCTATCAATGGAAAATATTGTTCAGACAACCTCCGTTAATTAACCGTAAAACTTAAATTTAAAATTCGGGTTACAGTTATGAAATATTAAATTTGCGCAGTTTTAAACTAAATGTGCAAGAATCGAATGGAACAAGAATATCAGTTCATTGATTATATTGAGCAAAGCATCATCAAAAACTGGGATAGAGATGCCTTAACTGACTATAAAGGAATCACCCTTCAATATAAAGACGTAGCGCGTAAAATCGCCAAATTTCACATCGTCCTGGAAAGCGCAGGAATCCAGCCTGGAGATAAGATAGCAGTCTGCGGACGAAACAGTGCCCATTGGGCGGTTACTTTTCTGGCAACTATTACCTATGGAGCTGTCATTGTGCCTATCCTGCACGAATTCAAAGCGGACAACATTCATAATATCGTCAACCATTCCGAAGCTAAATTACTTTTTGTAGGCGACCAGGCATGGGAAAACCTGAACGAGGATGCCATGCCCTTACTGGAAGGCATCGCTCTATTGACCGACTTCTCCGCCCTGGTATCACGCAATGAAAAGCTCACCTATGCTTTCGAACACCGGAACGCCATTTACGGCCAGCGGTATCCCAAGAATTTCCGACCGGAACATATCTGTTACCGGAAAGACAAACCGGAAGAACTGGCTATCATCAATTACACTTCGGGCACTACGGGCTATTCAAAAGGAGTCATGCTCCCCTACCGTAGTATCTGGTCGAACGTGACTTATTGTTTCGAAATGCTTCCCGTCAAACCGGGAGACAATATCGTTTCCATGCTTCCCATGGGACATGTGTTCGGTATGGTGTACGACTTCCTGTACGGATTCTCGGCAGGTGCACATATCTACTTCCTGACACGTATGCCGTCTCCGAAAATTATTGCCCAATCGTTCGCAGAGATTAAGCCGAGAGTTATCTCTTGTGTACCCTTGATTGTAGAGAAGATTATCAAGAAGGATATCCTGCCCAAAGTAGACAGCAAGATTGGCAAGCTGTTGCTTAAAGTACCTATCGTCAATGATAAGATTAAGTCTTTGGCACGCCAGGCGGCTATGGAAATCTTCGGCGGAAACTTTGACGAAATCATTGTCGGCGGTGCTCCTTTCAACGCCGAGGTGGAAGCTTTCCTCAAAAAGATTGGATTCCCCTATACCATCGCATACGGTATGACCGAATGCGGTCCGATTATCTGCTCCAGCCGTTGGGAGACGCTGAAACTCGCTTCCTGCGGAAAGGCAACGACACGCATGGAAGTAAAGATTGATTCGCCGAATCCCCAAACACATGCCGGAGAAATCATTTGCAGAGGAATGAATATGATGCTGGGATACTATAAAAATCCTGAAGCTACCTCACAAATCATTGATGTACACGGCTGGTTGCATACAGGCGACCTCGGCACAATGGACGAAGAAGGATATATAACCGTCCGTGGCCGCAGCAAGAACCTGCTCCTTACTTCGAGCGGACAAAATATCTACCCCGAAGAGATTGAAAGCAAGCTGAACAACCTGCCGTACATATCGGAATCAGTCATCGTCTTGCAGCAGGAGAAACTGGTGGCTCTCATCTACCCGGACTTTGACGATGCTTTCGCCCATGGATTGCAACAGGAAGACATTCAGAAGGTGATGGAACAGAACCGTATCGAACTGAACCAGCAACTTCCCAACTACTCGCAGATAAGCAAAATAAAAATCCATTTCGAAGAATTTGAAAAGACTGCGAAAAAGTCTATCAAACGCTTTATGTATCAGGAAGCGAAAGGATAATGCAGTGATATCATAAACCATAAGATTAAGTTAAAAACCAAAACGGTGAACAGCCACAAGTGCTGTCCACCGTTTTTCCTAACCTCTTAACCAACTTTATTTATATCTGTTTATCTTCCAAACAATCTTCTTACCTCAAAACTAAACCTATCTCCATTATTATTGACCTAATCTAATATTCTATTTGTTCCGAATCAAAGCGGCATGAATGAAACAGCCTGTCCACCGCCGGCAGCCATCCGTACCGTCAATACATTTTCAGAAGTCACCGTTTGCTCCGTTATCTGATAATCCGTAGGATTCGTTTTCCAATCCGCCTTTTCCCCGTCGGCATAGATGGTGGCTTTGTACTGCTTGCCCGGTTCCAGGAAATCCAGTCTTATTTCCAGTGTGCGCGGCTTCTCATCGGTAGCTGCTCCCAGGAAATAGTTGCCTTTTGCTTTACGCACAACTACTACGAATTCTCCCGGTTCACCCGCCAATGCTTTCGACTCGTCACAATCCGGGTCAAAGTCACGGAAGAACTGAAAAGCAGGATGCCCTTCATAATGTTCAATCATATCAGAAGCCATTTGCAGGGGAGAATACAGAATCACCCAGTTGGCTATCTGTTTTGCCAAAGTGGTATTCACACGGCTGTTTCCCTTATCCTGGTCATTCCATTTCTGACGGCGGGGAGAATCTTTGGTCTGCAAGAACAGGATATCAAAAGTGCCCGGCGTATAATCCATCGGACCTGACAACAGGCGGGTAAAAGGAAGCATCACATGATGAGACGGTGGGTTGCCCTCACTCCATGCGTTCCATTCCATCCCCCGGGCGCCTTCACGAGTCATCATATTGGGCCATGTACGACGGATACCGGTATCCTTAATCGGTTCGTGCGCATCCAGTGTCATTTTGTGACGGGCAGCCGTTTCCACCACTTTCTGATAGTGGTTGACTCCATACTGTCCATGGTGTGAAAGTCCGTTCGGGAAAGCTCCCGCATAACCGGTTTTCAGTATAGAAATACCGTGGTCGGTGTACCATTGCATGGCATTATCCATCTGACTCTCATAATTCGGAATATTTCCGCCTGTCTCATGATGCCCGATGATTTCAATGCCTTTCTCCTTGGCATAACGGACTATCTCGTCAATATCAAAATCAGCATAGGGTTTTGTAAAATCGAAGTTCTGCATACCGCCCCAGCTCTCCCAACCTTCGTTCCAACCTTCGAACAGAACGCCTTCGATGTTGTTGGCGGCTGCGAAGTCGATATATTTCTTAGCGTTGGCAGTGGTGGCACCGTGGCGTTCGTCCATCTTCCAAGTTTCTACGCCGAGATGCATTCCCCACCATACACCGACATATTTCAACGGACGAATCCAGTCGGTAGTCTCCAGTACGCAAGGCTCGTTCAGATTCAGAATCAGTGAAGAGTTGATTAGCCCCACAGCTTCGGAAGCAATCTGAATGGTACGCCAGGAAGTAGTAAACTGGTTCCCTTTGCGCACCTTGATGCCGTCAGGCCATGGAGCAAGTTCCGCTTTCAATGTATAATTTCCCATCTGCTTCAAAGTCATTTCGGAGAAATCATACAAAGCTGCTTCATGAATACTGCCATACACGCCGTCTGCCGTTTTGAAAGTAAAAGGAGTATTTGCTGTTTCTACCTCGGAAACAGGTTGCTGCTTATAAAGCAACTCATAGGTTTCCGCACTGGCGGGAATCGACCAGGAAGTGCCATCCTGACGGAAACGGAAAGTAGTCAGTTCATCGGTTATCATCAACGAATCTGTTGTGGGGACGCTATATTCATAGCGGAATCCCACTCCATCATCGAATACACGGAAACGAAGGGTCAGTTCCACCCGGCTTCCGTTAGTCAGGTTAACTGCCATTTCATTATAATGGTTCCGATTTGTCTTATTCTCTCCCCAAGGCTGTGTCCAAGTCTCGTCCTTGCTGTCAAAAGTCGTACTTTTTATTTGGAAACCGTCTGCCAGGGATACTCCGTTGGCTTCCGTGAAGCCCATCGCTGAATTTTCAATGAATAATGAGTCACCTACTGAAACGTTATAGAGTGGTCTGCCGCTTTCGTCTACTGTAAAGGACATTTTAATATGACCGTCCGGTGATTTGACCTCTGTTTTCGGACTGCTACACGCATAACAACCCAGCATACACAGAAAAGCTCCGACTAAATGATTTATTTTCATAGCATATCTATTGTTTATAGATAATACAATTCAGAAATAAGAAACACTTAAATGTCAGGCGGATTTCTTTCGCCAAATGCAAAGAAAAAGTATCTTTGCACGAAACAGTGTACGATTATGGCAAAGATACTATTGGTTGAAGATGAAATAAATATCGCCTCCTTTATTGAACGGGGGCTGAAAGAGTTCGGACATACGGTAAGCGTCTGTCACGATGGCAACACCGGTTGGAAAATCCTTCAGGAAGAGCCTTTCGACCTTTTAATACTGGACATCATTATGCCGAAGATAAACGGGCTGGAACTCTGCCATCTCTACCGTCAGATGTTCGGCTATCAGACTCCCGTCATTATGCTGACAGCCCTGGGCACAACGGAAGACATTGTCAAAGGACTGGATGCGGGAGCGGACGATTACCTTGTCAAGCCTTTCAGCTTTCAGGAACTGGAAGCACGTATCAAGGCACTGCTGCGACGCGGCAAAGAGATTACTGCCAACCAACTGGTTTGTGGCGACCTGATA
This sequence comes from Bacteroides acidifaciens, assembly GCF_903181435.1. Classification (NCBI taxonomy): domain Bacteria; kingdom Pseudomonadati; phylum Bacteroidota; class Bacteroidia; order Bacteroidales; family Bacteroidaceae; genus Bacteroides; species Bacteroides acidifaciens. The sequence goes on along the minus strand of NZ_CAEUHO010000001.1, from coordinate 1,323,900 downwards.
TTGGATTGTAATACCCGCAAAGCCAAAAGAGGTGATATAGACATCGAACTTACCGTCAAGGAATACCGCCTGCTCGAATATTTCATGACTCATCAAGGAGTGGCTCTCTCACGCATCACCCTGCTCAAAGATGTGTGGGACAAGAACTTCGATACGAATACCAATATCGTGGATGTCTACGTAAACTATCTCCGGGTAAAGATAGACCGTGATTTCGATAAGAAGCTGATTCATACGGTAGTAGGATTGGGATATATCATGAATACTTAAACGAGTCACCCATCGGCAGAAATATGAAAGTAGGTTCTAAAATAGCTCTTTTCTATACATTAGTCAGCGTGCTGACCACTGTTATCATTATTGCTGTATTCTATATTTTCAGCACACAGTATATTAACCGGCTCTATACTTCCTATCTTTGCGAAAAAGCCTACCTGACCGCGCAGAAACATTGGGAGAAAGACGAAGTGGACGAACAGAGCTACCAGCTTATCCAACGCAAATATGACGAGCTGTTGCCCGAAGCCCATGAAATTCTCCTGAACATGGACAGCCTCTCCGAAGTACGCGACACGCTGAACAAGTATCTCACCCGGCAGCAACAGACATCTCTTCTAGCCGGTAAAGAAAGTACTCCCGTCTCTTTCAAATACAAAGACCAGTTGGGGGCAGCCCTCTATTATCCCGACAACGAAGGAAACTTCATCGTTCTTGTCATGTCCCGCAATGCTTACGGAGCAGAGATTCAAGAACATCTGCTGCTGCTTTCCATATTCCTGGTGTTGTTCAGTTCCGTACTGATATATTTTATAGGCAAGGTATATTCGGGGCGTATCCTGGTTCCCCTGCAACATATATTGAGAGAACTGAAAAAGATACGTGCCAACAGCCTCAACCGGCGGTTGAAAAAAACAGGCAACAATGACGAACTGGAAGAAATCATTGTCACTCTGAACAGTATGCTCGACCGGCTGGACAGCGCTTTTAAAGCGGAAAAATCCTTTGTGAGCCATGCGTCACATGAGTTGAACAACCCGATAACCGCCATTCAGGGAGAGTGTGAAATCAGTTTGCTCAAAGAAAGAAGTACCGGAGAATATGTGGAAGCCCTGCAACGGATTTCATCGGAAAGCAAACGGCTTTCCAATCTGATACGCCATCTTCTTTTCCTTTCCCGACAGGACGAGGAACTGCTGAAAAATAATATGGAAGAAATCCCTCTGCAGGATATACTGACTGACTTGGCAGAAGACTGTGACAGAATCCGGCTTCATATCCGGGAATCCGGTGCACAAGCCACCGCAAAAGCCAATCCCTATCTGCTGAAAATAGCGTTGAAGAATATCATAGATAATGCCTGCAAGTATTCAGAAAAAGAAGTGAATATTACCCTTTCCCGTACCAACCAGCAAACCATAGTTGAAATAGAAGACCGGGGAATCGGGATTCCACAGGAAGAAATAGAGCATATCTTCCAGTCCTTCTACCGGGGCAGCAACACGCACGACTATACAGGACAAGGAATCGGACTTAGCCTGACAATGAAGATTATATCCGCCTACAACGGCAAACTGGAGATATCTTCCGAAATAGAAAAAGGGACAAAAGTACGGGTGATTTTTTAATTTCACCCTCTTTTATCCCTTTCTCACTTCTACCTACTGAAAACATACAATTTAATCTATGAGAGTTTTTTTCATAGAATAGATAATGAAATTATTTATATACGTCTTTGCAATAACTTACCGTTTTTATCGTACAACATCCGTTCATAGACCACCTCTACAATGAGAGGAAAAATAAACAATGCAAAAAAAGTGGCTCCTATCAATCCGCCGATAATGACAATCGCGAGCGGACGTTGTGATTCCGAACCAATACCATGGCTCATGGCTGCGGGCATCAAACCGATGGCTGCCATCGCCGCCGTCATTATCACAGGACGGATACGCGAACGCACTCCCTCTTTGGTGGCTTCCTGCAACGGGAAGCCCAGTTTCAGATTCGCTTTAATATCGGATATCATAATCACCCCGTTCTGGATACAGATACCAAACAAGGCTATGAAGCCGATACCCGCCGAAATGGAGAAGTTGAACCGTGTGAGCAGAAGAGCTACAATCCCACCGACAGCCGCAAACGGTACATTCAGCAACACCAGTCCGGCATCTCTCGCATTAGAGAAGAGGATAAACAGAATGATAAAGATAATGGCGATACTGACAGGCACTACATGCGCCAGCCGCTTCGTGGCCCGTTGCTGGTTTTCAAAATCACCCGTCCATTTCAAGGAATATCCTGCAGGCAGATGTACGGATGTGTCCACCTTTTTCTGAGCCTCGGCAACTGCCGTACCCATATCCCGCCCTCTCACCGAGAACTTCACCGCGCAGAAGCGTGCATGGTTATCACGGAAAATCAATAACGGCCCTGTAATGGTCGTTATATCCGCCAGTTCCTTGACAGGCACCATCGTCCCGTCCATTGCCGGAACCAGTATCTTGCCTATCTCTTCTTCATTCTGCCGGAACTGTTCGCTATATCTCACCATGATGTTGAATTTCCGTTCATCTTCATAGAGCAGTGAAGCTGATTTGCCGCCGATAGCCATCTCGATAATCGACTGCACATCTTCCTTGGCTACCCCGTAGCGTGCCAACTGCCGTTCATTCAATTCGATACGAAGTTCCGGCTGACCGATATTCCGAATCACTCCCAAATCCTCAATTCCCTGCACCGTAGCAAGAATCTTCTCAATCTGAACCGCATACTTTTCCGACTCGTACAAGTCTTTACCGAAGACCTTCACAGCAATAGAACCTTTCACACCGGAAGCAGCCTCTTCCACATTATCCGTAATCGGCTGGGAAAAGTTAAAGTCAATGCCGGGATAAATAGATAAATCGTCCTGCATCTTGTCAATCAACTGCAACTTGGTCAGCTTGCTATCCCACTCCTTTTCGGGATAGATGTCGACATGAAATTCTATATTATAGAATCCGGTAGCATCCGTGCCGTCATTCGGTCGCCCGGTCTGCGACAATACTTGCCGCACTTCGGGGAATGTCAGCAGCTTACTCCTCATTTTATTGGCAAGTGCCACCGATTCATCCAATGAAATACTTTGCGGTAAAGTGGCGCGGATATAGATAGAGCCTTCGTTCAACTGCGGAAGGAATTCCGTCCCCAGGAAAGAGAAAAGCCACAAGCCGATGCCCGCTACCACCGTAGCCAGTCCGATAGCCAGCTTTCTGTGCGCATAGAATGTATCAAAAAGAGCCGAACATCTTGTATTGATAAAATGGACAAAACGATTGTTTTTCTCACGAACATTTTTCTTCAGCAACATGGAAGACATGACCGGCACTAACGTAAGCGTAAAAATAAGGGCTCCCAACAGAGCAAAGCCCAGCGTGTACGCCAATGGCGAGAACATCTTTCCTTCCACTTTCTGAAAAGAGAAGATAGGAATCAGGGCTGTAATGATAATCAGTTTGGAGAAAAATACCGCTTTCGCCTTGTCCTTTGCCGTATGACGGATTAATCCCATTTTCGACATCACGTTGAAAGCAGGCATTCCCACCTGTCTGGCTTTCTTGTCCAAGGCGACAAATACTCCCTCCACCATCACCACAGCCCCGTCAATAATGATACCGAAGTCGATGGCTCCCATAGAAAGCAGATTGGCGGACATCCCCATTGCACGTAAACAGATGAATGCGAATAATAAAGCCAATGGGATGACAACAGCAACAATCACAGTGGTCCGCCAATCTGCCATGAAAATTAAAACAATAAAGGTCACCAATAATATTCCTTCAATCAAATTATGCGTCACCGTCTTTACAGCCAGGTCGACCAAATCCTCACGGTCATAGAACGGGACTATTTCCACATCCTTCGGAAGCACATTCTGATTCAATTCTTCTATCTTGTCTTTCAAACCGGCGATAACCTCGCCCGGGTTCTCCCCTTTCCGCATCACTACGATGCCTTGAACGACATCATCCTCATCCATCCGTCCCACCTGTCCGAGACGGGGCAGGCATGATTCGTGCACATCGGCAAGATTCTTTACCAAAATCGGGGTGCCGTTGATGTTCTTCACCACAATATTCCGCAGTTCATCCAAGTCGTTAATCAAACCGATGCCGCGGACCACATAGGCTTGCGAGCTTTTGGTAATCACGTCTCCCCCTACGTTGATATTGCTCTTGGCTATCGCGTCATAAAGTTCGAGAGAAGTTATGCCGTAATTAATCAACTGGTGAGGATTCACGCTCACCTCGAAAGTTTTCACCTCGCCGCCGAAACTCACAATATCCGCCACACCGGACACCGAACGGAGATTACGCTCAATCACCCAATCCTGAATGGTTTTCAAGTCCCGTACGCTGCGTTTGTCACTGCGCAACGTATAGCGGAAAATCTCACCCGTGGGGCCATACAAAGGTTGCACTTCCGGTGTCACTCCATCCGGCAAATCGGCATCGTTAAGCAAATTATATACTTGCTGGCGGGCTGTAAAATCATCTACCCGGTCTTCGAACATAACATTAATGACTGAAAGCCCGAAAAGCGTAGTCGAACGGATATCCGTTTTCTTTTGAACCGGATTCATGGCTATTTCAATAGGAATCGTGATGAACTTCTCCACTTCTTCCGCGCTGCGTCCCGCCCACTGCGTGATAATCGTCACTTTCGTATTTGTCACATCCGGGAAAGCATCTATCGGAGTGTGCTTGAAAGAGACAACCCCGGCTATAACGGCAATCGCCGTACAGAAGAAAATAAAGAATTTATTCTTCAACGAGAAAGCCACTATATTGTCTATGAATTTATGCATACTATTCTTCGTTTTTAATCTGCATTCAATGCATTATACACCAGCAATACATTATTATTCAACACCCTGTCTCCTTCGGAAAGCCCGAAACGGATATAACATTCCTTGCCCAACTGCTTGTAGACGTCTACTTCCTTCACTTGCAGGCGCTGGTCCGGTTCCACTACGACTACATAGTTCTTGCCTCCTTCAAATGCCAGTGCATGAGAATCTATGCGGGGCATGGAAGTCCCGTCCGCCCGGCATTTCACGCTTACGTTCGCAAACATTCCCGGCTTCAACAGATAATCTTCATTCTTGAGTTTGATACGTACACTCATCGTTTTACTTTCATTATTCAGCAGATGGTATACCTTGTCAATCGTTCCGGCAAACGTCTTATCGGGATATGCCAATGCGGAAATACGTACCGAAGCTCCTTCGGAAACTTTGCTGATATCGCTCTCATACACATCTGCCATCACCCATACATCGGAAAGTCCGGAAATCGTAAACAGCTCTTCGCTTTGGTCAGGGCGCAACTGCATATCCCTGCTGATTTGCTTCTCAACGATAAAGCCCGATACGGGCGACTTCAACTGATAATAGGCATTTCCCGAGAAGTTATAGATAGAGAAAATTTCCTTTATCCTTCTTTCTTCCGCTTCGGCACTTGCCAACTCCTGTTTTGCCTGGAGCACGTCTTTGTCGGAAGACATTCCGGACGAATACATATCCTGTGCGGCATGCATATTTCTGCGGGCTAACAGCAATTGCTGTTCCGCGTCTTTCAGTTGCTTTTCATATTCCGCCACTTCCCCGCTACGGATGACTGCAAGCACTTCTCCCTTACGCACAAAATCTCCAATCTCGGCCTTCAATTCCGTCACCGTGCCGCCAAACAGAGGATATACATGTGCCACTTGATTTTCGTTGAAAGCTACCCGTCCGTTCAATGTCAGTTCATCTATCACTTCCTGAACGTGAACCGTATCGACGGATACGACTTTCAGCAAACTGTCCGTCAGGCATAAGGCAGCAGGTTCGACATTCGGTTGTTCTCCTTTGCCGGAGCATGCTCCCAACAAGGTGGTGAGCAATATGCAAGGAAGGTATTTATTCCAGTTCATAGTCTTTGATAATTTATAAATATTAGTAGTTCAATATATTTTGCCCGATAGTTGTATTCAGGTTTTCGATGGCGAGAAACACATCTTTCTTTATCTCATGCAGTTGAATACAAGTTGCTTTATAACTGTCGTAGTAATCGATAAACTCAAGCAGACTGATATTGCGTTTGCTGAAGTTCTCGTTTACCCCTGTTATCAGTTTCTCGAAGTTGCGTTCCAAATCCATATTGGTAGATTGATAAAGTTGTAAGGCCTTCTCCAATGAGGTATAGGCGGTATAAAGTTCCATATCCGCACGGTTGGCGGCATCTTCCTGCTGCACTCCCGCCTGCTCGATGCTGAACCGGGCAGCCTTTATATTTCCCTGGTTACGGTTGAAAATAGGTACGGACAGGCTTACTCCCACTGCAAAATAATTATTGATATAGTTTCCGGCACGGTCGTAATTACCTTTCACCGAAAACTCTGGGAAAGCCATCGACTTCTGCAACTTCAGGTTGGCGCGGGAAGCACTTACCGTACTCCGGGCGATTTTCAAATCCGGACGTTCATTTATCATTGCTTTCAAATCGGCAAACGACAGCCGGGATAAATCAAGTTGTTTCAGTACTTCCTCATCCAATGACAATGGAATCCGGGCATCTGCCGGAAGATTGAGCAGCATATTAAACTCCCCTCTGAGAGACAACAGCTCGCTCTCCCGTTCATTCTTCTCTTTCTTCAAAGAAAAGAGCATAGACTCCAGGCGGGACATTTCCATCAATGAAACATTCCCTTTCTCCTGCTGTAACTTCATTCCGGCAAGCAACGCTTGCAGGGAATTTACTTCTTGCTCATAGATAGAAAGAGATTTGGAAAGGAAATAAACCTGTACAAACTTCTCATTCAGTTCCCGGCGAAGCGTCCGCAGCACTTCTTCAAACTGGTATCCGGCTATCTCCTTATTGATTTTCTCCAGTTTCACCTGTTTGTTACGTTGTCCGGCAAGACGAATCACCTGTTCAATCTCTACAACCGTTTCGCCCTCGTTGCCAAAATCGAAATACTTTCCGTTGAGCCGGTTATAGACATTCTGTTCCAATGATATCACCGGATTCTCAAACAATCGGGCTTGCAGCACCCGGGCTTGTGCCATGTCGATGTTATAGCGTTCGGCTATCAATGACAAGTTACGTTCCAGGAAGCGTTGTTCCGCATCCTTCAATGTCAACGTGCCCGGAATCTGCCGGGCACATACCACCCCTCTCGTCAACAGAAGAAGGAAGAAAATTAGAAATACTCTGTTCATTGCGTTTAATCTTTGTTACCTTATCGTAGTTTTCGCGACAAAATTACAAATCCGCAACCGGAGAGAGGGGAAAAAGCCATTATAAGGCTCTCATTTCAGATTAGAATTTGATTAGAAAAGGCTGTCTGCACCATTCATATATCATAAAAAAATAAGCCCCGATTCCAAATCTACATTCAGAATCAGGGCTATCTTTTTTCGTATTATTTCAACCGTTATTTGTGCAACAGGATATCAGTTCCCGGGACAATCTTTCCCATCGACCACACACAACGCACATTCAATTCCTTGTCAAGAATCACAATATCGGCATCTTTTCCTTTAGCCAGCGCCCCTTTCCGGTCGCTTACACCAATCAAACGGGCAGGAGTCTCGGAAGCCATACGCACAGCATCTTCCAAAGGTATATTCGCTTTCTTAACCATCGTACACACCAGTATATCCATAGTAGCCAAGCTGCCCGCCAACGCAGAATGGTCTGCCATCTTGCACACTCCGCCTTCAATAATATAATGAGGGTCAACCGGTACAGTCCCGTCAGAAGCGGCATAGGCCAGGGCATCCGTCACGAGACAGGTATTTTCCACCCCTTTCAGCTTATACACCAATTTCAATATGGTAGCCGGCAAATGAATACCGTCTGCAATCACTTCCACCGTCATTCCGTCCGTCAGATATACGCTTTCCACCGTACCCTCATACTTGTATTCACGACGTTTGTGAAAACCCGGCATTGCATTATAGAAATGCGCCGCATGAGTAAATCCTACTGCGTATGCAGCCTTAATCTCATCATATTCGGCTTCTGTATGCGTCACGGCCGTCATGATTCCTTTTGAACGGGTGTACTTCGCAAAATCATGCGCACCGGGCAATTCAGGGCTGATGTCCCAACGCTTGATGCAAGAGGTATGCTCCAATAAAGGAATATATTCATTCTCATCCGGTGTTTTGAGGAAACCGTCATACTGCGTACCTGCCATCTTCGGATTCAGGTAAGGCCCTTCGATGTGCAAGCCGAGAATCGGAGAATCTTTCTCCTGCATCATACTCTCGCAAACATCGACTGCCTGATAAAGCCTTTCGAAAGAAGTAGACGATAAAGTAGGAAACATGGTAGTGGCGCCATGCTTCAAATGAGCGGTGGTTGCCGTACGGAAAGCCTCTTCCGTCGCTTCGGTAAAGTCGTGCCCGCCACCACCGTGTGCGTGCATGCTTACAAATCCCGGCACGATTGTCATCCCGCGGGCATCAATCACCGTTGCGCCGATAACCGCCAGGTCGCTGTTGGTCACCTCTAATATTTTTCCATCACAAACCAATACGGAACCATCCTTCAGCCAACCTTGCGGGGTAAGTATTCTTCCGTTAATTATCTGAGTTAACATAGTCTTCCTTTTTATTAGATTTAAAACAGTTTGTTGGTGCCTTCCACCAATTGTCCCATTGCCCATACAGCCCTTACATTCAAGTCTCTGTCCAAAGCAATGATATCGGCATCCTTACCACGTTCGAGCGTACCTTTGCGTTCCAGCACTCCCATGATGCGGGCAGGCGTTTCGGAAATCATCCTTATCACATCTGCCAAAGGAATCTCCGCTTTCTGCACCATCGTACGAATGAGGCGGTCCATTGTCGCCACACTTCCCGCCAAAGCGGAACGGTCTGCCAGTTTACAAACGCCATCCTCTATAATCACACGCGGGTCGAAAGCCGTCTGACTGTCACTCGCCGCACAAGCCAACGCATCCGTTATCAAACAGGTACGCTCCACTCCTTTTATTTTATAGACAAGACGCAGAATCGTCGGAGGCACATGGATACCGTCCGCCACAACTTCCACCGTCATATCGTCAATCAGATAAATACTTTCTACCGTACCTTCATATTTATACTCTTTCCGCTTATGAAATCCCGGCATAGCGTTGTAGAAATGGGTAGCATGGGTATATCCTGCCTCATAAGCGGTCTGTATATCCTCAAATTCCGCTTGTGTATGTCCTACTGAAGCTAATACGCCTTTCGCCGTGATATACTTGCCGAACTGCATGGCTCCCGGAAGCTCTGGCGCAGCGTCCCAACGCTTGATACAATGCGTTTCTTCGAGCAACGGGATATATTCTTCAGGGTCGGGATTCTTGATATTTTCAGGAATCTGCCCGCCTGCCATTTCCATATTGAAATAATGTCCTTCCAGATGAAGTCCGAGTACCGGGCTATCGGGTTCCGCCATCATTTTCTCGGTAGTCTCCGCAGCCGCACGAATCATAGGAATGGTTGAAGAAGAAAGAGTGGGGAAAATACTGGTAGTACCGTGTTGCATATGAGCTTTGACAGCTGTCCGGAAAGCCTCTTCCGTACCTTCCATAAAATCTCTTCCGCCACCGCCATGAGCATGTATTTCTACTCCGCCGGGAACAATGTACATTCCTTTGGCATCAATCAGTTTGGCTCCGATAATGGCAAGGTCACAGTTAGTTACTTCCAGAATTTTATTGTCGCGGATAAGTACCGACCCATCCTTGAGCCAGCCTTGCGGGGTCAGGATGCGTGCATTAATGATTTGTGTTAACATATCATTTGTTATTAAATTAATTATAGGTCTGTGTAAATCAATGACGCTCTTTTTTGGGGGGAGTACATTGATTTTTTCAGTTGCAAAATTACGCTTTTCTATTCAATCTATTGATAAAATCGTCCGGCAAACTTCCGATATAATACAAAAAAGAGGTTGCCAATCTTATCGACTGACAACCTCGTATCTATGTGGAGCGGAAAACGAGACTCGAACTCGCGACCCTAACCTTGGCAAGGTTATGCTCTACCAACTGAGCTATTTCCGCAAACTAAATTTCGTCATTCAGAAAACTGAAAGATTGGTGCCCAGAACAGGACTCGAACCTGCATGCCTCTCGACACACGCACCTGAAACGTGCGCGTCTACCAATTCCGCCACCTGGGCAAAACTTAGTTCCATCATTTCAAAGAAACAAGAGCGGAAAACGAGACTCGAACTCGCGACCCTAACCTTGGCAAGGTTATGCTCTACCAACTGAGCTATTTCCGCAAATAAACTTCAATGAACTGTGAAGAGAAGGAGACTCGAACTCCCACGACATAACTGTCACTACCCCCTCAAAGTAGCGCGTCTACCAATTCCGCCACCTCTCCATTATTCTAAAAGCTAATCTCTGTGCCCAGAACAGGACTCGAACCTGCATGCCTCTCGACACACGCACCTGAAACGTGCGCGTCTACCAATTCCGCCACCTGGGCAAAGATTATTGTTCCAGCATTTCAAAGAAACATGAGCGGAAAACGAGACTCGAACTCGCGACCCTAACCTTGGCAAGGTTATGCTCTACCAACTGAGCTATTTCCGCATTTTTTCGTTTGCGGTTGCAAAGGTAGGGATTTTCCGTAAACCTGCAAACATTCTGCACACTTTTTTTTAAGAAATCCGCACACTTTGCCCCCGCCGCAAAACAATCTTTTTGATTATCAACTCATTCGGTCACGATAATCCTCATAAGAAAATTGCTTGTAAATTTCAGCCTTCCCCTCTTTTGTCCATAAAGCGATGGCAGGATGATGAATTCCGTTAAACATATTTGTCTTTACCATCGTATAGTGAATCATGTCTTCGAACACTATCCGCTCACCGATTTGCAACTCATGGTCGAAACTCCACAATCCCATATAGTCACCGCTCAGACAGGAATTTCCTCCAAGACGGTAAATGTATTTTCCTTCATTCCCCATTTCCGCACCCCGAACGGCAGGCTGATAAGGCATCTCCAGGCAATCAGGCATATGGCAGGTGAAGCTGACATTCAGGATGGCAGTCTTGATTCCACGGCTCTCCACAATATCCACTACCTCGGAAGTCAGGACACCCGTCTGCCAGGTAAAAGCCGAACCGGGTTCCAGGATAATCTGCAAATGCGGATAGCGTGCTCTCAATCCTTGTAGCAGTTTTATCAGATGCTCCGTATCATAATCTTTGCGGGTCATCAGATGCCCGCCGCCAAGATTCAACCATTTAATCTGCGGGAACCAACGGGCAAACTTCTCTTCCAGATGTTCCAATGTACGTTCCAACTCAAAGGAAGAAGATTCGCAATGGCAATGGCAATGAAAACCCTCAATCCCTTGCGGCAGTGTCTCCGGCAACAAATCAGCCGTTATCCCGAAGCGGGTACCGGGCGCACACGGATTATAAAGTTCCGTTTCCACCTCCGAATATTCGGGATTCACACGGATACCACAAGAAATTCCGCTTCCTTCGGCTACCGTCATCGGATAGAAGCGTTCGAACTGCGCCATTGAGTTGAATGTGATATGGCTGCTGCAACGCATGATTTCCGGAAAATCCTGTTCTGTATAGGCAGGAGAATAGGTATGCGCCTTACTGCCGAATTCTTCCAATGCCAGGCGGGCTTCATATACCGAACTGGCCGTTGAATGATTGATATATTCGCGGAATATAGGAAAAGAGCGCCACATGGCAAACGACTTGAAAGCCAGGATAATCTCCACTCCCGCCCTGTCGGCTACGCTTTTTATCAAACTCAGGTTCTTTCTTAAAAGTTCTTCTTCCATAATGTAGCAGGGAGAAGGAAACCGGGTAAAATCTATCATATCTACTATTATTATCTAAAGTAACGTTTTACGAACATGGATGCAAAAATACAAATTCAAAAGTAAAGAGGGATTGTTTTATTTTTAATTAAGATATTGCTTTTCGAGAACTTTTTCTTATTTTTAGACCTTTATATTATATAAGTAGTTGTATCATCCTAAATACCTGATTGAATATGAATAAAGATTTAAGAAAAGTCGTGATTCTGCTGGCTCACCCAAACATCAAAGAATCACAGGCAAACAAAGCATTAATCGATGCTGTCAGTGACATTGAAGGAGTGGCGGTTTTCAACCTTTACGAACTGTCCGAGGAAATCGCTTTCAATGTGGACGAATGGAGCAAAATCATCTCCGACGCTTCGGCTGTCATCTACCAGTTTCCTTTCTATTGGATGGCTGCCCCGTCATTACTAAAAAAATGGCAGGACGAAGTGTTCACTTACTTGTCCAAGACTCCGGCTGTCGCAGGCAAGCCATTGATGGTGGTAACAACTACCGGCTCCGAATATGACGCTTACCGTAGTGGCGGGCGAAACCGCTTCACAACCGACGAACTTCTACGCCCGTATCAGGGCAGCGCGATTCATTCGGGTATGGCATGGCAGACACCCATTGTCGTTTACGGAATGGGAACCGCAGATGCGGGAAAGAATATTGCCGAAGGAGCGAATCTGTACAAACAACGGGTGGAAATGCTTATCAATAGCAGTAATGCTGGGAACAATTGGTAAGATAATGAAAAGCGTAGCTTTAGACCGGATAAAGCTACGCTTTAGCATCCTTAAAGCATAGCTTTAGATGCCGCAAAGCTATGCTTCTTCAACGTCAGCACCAGCAGGAAAATAAAGACTTAATTCCGGTCGATATAGAACCAAGAGTCGCTTTCCCATTTCCAATGTTCTTTCTGTTTATCTATAAAAGATTTCTTACCAGAATAAGTTACTTTTGCCTTACCGTTCTCAAAAGGATAAGCAAAAGCAAATTGAGGTTTAATAATTATATTACCCAATGTATCAGCAAATCCAATCTTTCCCGTCTTGTCTTTAATACGAAACAAACCCTCTTTCACCGGGTCGACGCTATTATCGAAACAAAACACATCAAACAATTCATTTCCTTTATTATCTATACAGACAATCTCTTTGTCCACAACAAAGCCGATATGCCGAATTGTATCGCTATTGAAGTATTTATACTTTCCAAATGGTATAATAGTATCTTTTCGTGTATTCAAGTAGCAAACAGGTACACCCGGTTCTCGATACTCTTCTGTGGTATGCGCTGTCAATATGGGATATTGTAAAGGTATTCCATAACTAATACAATCCATTGTATATTTCCCATTGAGATATAAAACCTCCCACGGATAAATATCTTTCATGACCGCTTTAAAAGCTTTGATAACCGGATGCTGCTGGTCATTTACATAATTCTCCGTATCGGGTAGCCTAACATCAATACGGCAATCGCGAAAATGGCCATCAGGAAACATCTCCAAGTCTCTAATAATAAAGACAATCCTTTTCCCTACCATTTCTGGGAACCGTTCAAAAGGAAATCTTTTTTCCAGTTCCCATCTGGCGTTTAGCAAAGCTATTCCTTCTGTCTTCCAGTTATGGTAAAGTTCTTGCTCTACGATGACGCCATTACGTATGTACATTACATGCTCTTTCTCCATATTCCGATTGAAACCCGAGTGTACATATCGAATTATTTTTCCCTGTCCGCTTCTTATTGTACCATTCAACCACTTAGCACAGATGCCTTTCTCATCAGAATAAGAAGTAAACACTTTTTTTAAAGAATCCGTAGTGTATGTAAGCGTATAGTCCTCTCCACCTTTTGATGAATACATATCGACATCTATCTTCTGCAAGTATATTTTTCCATCTATTACTATCCAATGCCCCGTGTAACCATCCCAATTAGCAGTAGACATAATCCGTCCTTCAGGCAGATACTTTTTCAGATTGGCATACACGGTCGAATCTCTTTCCAATGGTTTATCCATTAGAAACCATTTTTCACCATTAATATATATGTAATCACATAAAAGACCTGTCGCAAACAAAAGTGACGTTTGCAAGACAAAGATAAGGCATAGAAGAATGTGTTTCATAAACCAATATTCAAATAAAATTCGATACAAATTAAGTCAATAAAAATAAGAAAAAGCTCGAAAAGAATCAATATTTAAAAAATAAGAGATTAACTTAGTGTTTTTTAATTGGCATACATGCATCATCTTGATTATTGAACGAATTGTTTTTCATTTTCTTGTGTCTTTTCTTCAACGTCAGCACTGGCAGAAAAATAAATACCCCGATTACGGACATTATCAATCCCCCGATAGTGCCTGCCGCCAACGGAAACCAGAACCCTTCTTTCTCCGCTCCCACCATGAAAGGGATAAAGCCCAGGATAGTGGAAGCCACTGTCAGGAAAATAGGAATTACTTTTGTGTTCCAGGCTTTCACATAAGCCCGGAGCGGCGAAAGACACGGAAAACGCTTGCGGATAGAATTATATTCATTCAGGATATAAATACTCGCATTTACCGTAATGCCGCAAAGCAGGACAAAGGAGGCAAAACCGCCCTGGTCGAAGTTCAGTTTAAACCAGTAGAATGTAAGGAACACGCCGATATAAGATACCGGAATCACAAAGATAATCGCCAACGGCTGTTTCAGAGAATTGAACAGGATACTCGTGATAAAGAAGATGATGGCAATTACTATCAGGAGCAGACGATACTGCTTGTTGCCCTTTCCACCCCATGCCCAGTTGTTTTCTTCCGATTTGGCGGTATATCCCATCGGAAGAAGCCCGTTAAACTCTTCCAGGTCTTTCTTCAACAGTTTGTTTCCCTGTTCCGAAGAGCCGATATACTCATATTGCAGGCATAGCCGGTACTGCTGGTTCTCCTTCGCCACTTCCTGCGGCATCTGTCCTTTTTCCACGGTTGCCAGTTCCGAAAGCTTATACTCCTTACCGCCCGCCTCGAAAGGGTAATGCTGCATCGCCCATACATCCCTCTCTTCCGACTGCCGCGAAGAAAGTTTTATCTTTTCCGTACCCTCTTCCGTCACCACCGAACCGATTTCCATATTCCGCCCATATACCGGACGGATAGCGGAAAACAGTCTCCCGGCTCCAATCCCTTCCTCTGCCATCCGCCGTTTGTCCAGATTGAAATAGAATTCCATATAATCATCCTTCCACCAGGAGAAATCGGAACCGATGGTCACTTCCCGGATACGGCGGTGGGACAACAGCTTTTCTTTCAACTTTTCCGCCTGTGCATACAACTCATCATAATTGTACCCGTACATCTTCACCCGGAAAGAGCCTGCATTCTCACGTACATTATTACTGAATCCCTGGTCCTGCAATCCGTAGATGCTCCAGTCACCGCCACCCAGTTGGAGCGCCTTGCCAATCATATTGGCCTTCAGCGTATAAGGGAAACCGCTTTTCTGGTGTTCTTTCGTGAAATAAATATGGATGGATGCCCTGCGGGCACTTTCCACAGACGTCTGAAACTGCCTGATTTCCTTAAATCCGCTCAGATAGGTTTCCATCTTCTTAACCAGTGTATTCATCTGTTCCAGTGTGCTGCCATTCGGCAGATTGGCATTGGCATGGAGCACCACCTCTTCATTGCGGGTAAAGTAACTCCCCTCATATACCTTTTGCACAAACAGCCTTAACGTTCCGCCCAATGCCTTGTCCACTATCGGTTTCACCTTTTCCTTATAAGTGGAAGTACCCAGCGTCTTATTATAAGCTTCCGCCCACTTGTCATCCCCTTTCATCTTTTCCGGCAACAGGAATACCGGCAATCCGAAAGCCAGCAATAACAGTATGCAGACCGCCATCCGCCAACGGCAGAGAATCCTTATCAGCCACCCGTAAAAACGGCTGAAATAAACCGGAACACGCCGCATTTTCGAACGCATCCACACAAAGGGACGCACGCTGCCCATCCGCCTTCCGAGTTTTGAAAGAGATGTCTTCTTCCACCGTTCCAGTCCGATTTTGTCAATCAGGGAAGGGACAAACAACAGGGCGACCAATAATGAAACTCCCAGATTGATAATCACCACAGCGGCAAAGTCCTGCAAATTAAGACGTATCTTCTCATCCAGGAAGAAGATGATAGCCAGTGCCCCTATCGTTGTCAACGTAGCTGCCAGCACGGACATGAACACCTTCCGGTTCCCGCGCCTCAGATAGTGGTCGCTCATCACAATGGTATTGTCAATCACAAGATTCAAAGAGACGGTGATGCCTGCCAAAGAGTATAATTGCATCTCCAATCCGAACGCATAATAAAAAATAACGGCTATCGCTATATTGACGGACAGGCTGACTACAATCAAAAACAGATATTTGGGACTGAAAGTAATCAGCAATACAAACAGAAGCAGAATGGCTACCGTCACTCCCGTACGCAGATAAATCTTGTTCAGTTCTTCCTGAATAAACTCCGTCGCGTCATAACTGGTGTGAATCTCATACCCCGCCGGAAGCAGCGGCCGGATACCATCCATATACGCTTTCACTTCCTTGCTCAATGCCAACTGGTTAGCCGTTTCTTCCGCCACGACAGACAGGTAAATCGAATTCAGCCCGTTAATCCGGTAATAGCTCTGCGGCTGCTCTTCCACACGGGACACCTTCACCAGCTCATTCAGGCCGATAATTCTCCCGTCTTTCATCTTTACCTGTATGCGTCCCGCATCAAAATCCCGGCTTTCCGGTTCGAAGTCTTTGTTTTCAGATTCGGGAACCAGTGCCAGACGTATCCACTGCCTGTCCGAAGCGCCCTGCTCCACATCATAAGTACCCATGAACTCTTTCTGATAATGCAACCGGACCGCCTCGCGGATATCATCCGTACTTATCCCAAGCGCACGCAACTGTTCGGAATCATACTCCAACCGCCACTCCATCGGGGTAGCACCGCTAAGGTTAATCTTATAAATCCCCGAAAGCTGTGCCAAGCGTGTTTTTATATGTTCTTCCGCGTACTGCTGAATCAATACAGGCGTAGCGGGCGCATTAATTGTAAACGTCATGAAAGGAGACTGGCTGCTCTGTCCCGGGCTCTGCATCTGAATATACGGGTAGCTCACCCCGTCCGGCAATTCCGGCCACGTCTGGCGGATAATGGTAGAAGCCTCAAAGCGGGCGACTGCCGCATCCACATGCTTATCCAAATTCACGCTGATACTTCCCCACCCGTTTCCCGAAGTGGAGTAAATTCCCCGAATCCCTTTCACGCGGGCAAGCATCGCCTCCAGTTTGCTGGTAGCCGTCATCTCCACCACACGCGCCGAAGTGCCGGGCATGCTGAAACGTACCGTGAAGCCGGGCAGCGTCCGTGACGGGTTCAGTTTGACAGGCAACAGGGGAACAAGCGCCAGCCCGACCAACGCCACACAGACAAAAGCCACAATCAGCGTAAAGGCGGAAGCCTTCGGGGATTTATTTATTTCAGATTCCATAGTTTGTATTATCATCATTCATTATATTTCACCACAGAGGACACGGAGGACACAGAGGTTTAGTCTTTTTTATTCACTATAGAGCAACACAGAGCCTCACGTATTTATCGCTCTATTTTACTTGCGGAAAGAGAACGGTAAGGACTCTGTGTCCTCCGTGGTGAACTCATTTAACCAACTTCCCCCCATTGAAATCGAACCTGTCCGAAAGAGAAAGCTTCGCAGCGAAATCGAACAGGGTAAGCCGACGTATCTTGTAATAATTCAGCCAGTAGTTCTGCAAGGCTGAAATATAATTCCGCTGTGCCTGCTGCTGCCTGTTGAGTGAAAGTGTCAGGCTGTTTATATCCGCCTTGCCGATGATAAAACGCTGTTTCGTCTCATTATAAGCAAGTACAGACAGATCCAGCGCCTCTTCCGCACTTGCTATCAACTGCTGCTGGATATTGAAATCGCTCACTGTCATAATCACTTCCTCTTCGATGCTAATCTCATCCTGGCGTGCTGAAATCTTCACCACGTTCAGATTATTGCGCGCCATATTATACTTGCCTTTGCGGACGCCCCAATCCAGTAACGGGATAGAAACACTGACCGCCACCAGGTCCTGCTGCATCGGTTTATGATACACATCCCCGAAATTATCCGCCACCTGGTTGAAACCGACGCTCGCATTCACACTGGCGTTGAAACGGGATTCTTTCTTTGTCTTGTCCACATTCCGCTGCGCTTCCAGTATATTCTGCTTCAATTCCAGCAATTGGGGGTTGTTGCTTCTCCCCCAGCTCAAAGCCTCATCCACCGGAATCTCTATCATGCCCGGACGGGAAGGGAGTTGCAGTTCGATTTGCGTATTCTTATCCAGATTAAGAAAAGACGCTAAGGAGAACATCGCCCGTTTCAGGTCGCTTGCCTTGTTCTGAAGGGTGTTCTGCGCGTTGACACGGTCCAGTTTCAATGTCAGCAGGTCGGCTTGTGAGATGGCGGCTATCCGGTGGCGTTGCTGCCCGATACGGTAAAGCGTATCGGTGGAAGCCAAGTTGTCCTTTGCCAGTTTATATTCAGCCTGTGCCATGGCAAGGGAAAAGAAATAGTTCGTGGCTGTTTCCGAGACTTTCTCCACATTATAAAGAAACTCCTTCTTCACACGCTCATATTTCAACGGTTCGATTCGGCGCTCCCACTTGAAAGGATTGTATCCTACCAGGTTCTGCGAATATCCGAGCCTTATAGGGACACTGGTGAGTTGTGTCGCGCTGTTATCCCCGAAGCTGCGCATATAGGCAAGGTTCGATTCCAGGTAGAATGTACCTCCGGTCAGGTCGAGGTTCTGACGCACACTCAGACCGCCGTAGGCGTAAAAAGACTGCTGCGTGCGGTACACGTCGAGGTTGGAGCCCGAATCGTAACGCTTCGTTATATCCCGGTTATATTGTGCCGGGGTCAGGTCCAGCGTCAGGCTGGGAAGGCGGTTCGCCTTGTACGTCCGGTATTCCCAGTAGCCGGAAAGGTACATGTTCTGCGTGCGGAACGACTCCAGGGAGCTGTCGTTGGCAAGAGCGATCGTACGCTCCAGGTCGAGCACAAGGCGCTGCTGCGCATGCAGCCCTTGCAAGCCGGTGCAGGAGAAAAACAACCCGGCAATCAGGCTGTTATGAATGAGACGGGATGGATGGGTCATGGTTATCATCTTTTTATATAAGAGTTGTCAATGTTACAAACAAGAGGCATGGTTGTGCCAAGTAATGAATACGATAGTGCCAAACTATGGGAACTGTTGTGCCAAGCTATATGAAACAACCGTGCCAAGCTATGAAAACTGTTGTGCCAGGCTATGGGAACTGTTGTGCCAGGCTATGGGAACCGGAGTGTCAAGCCGGAGGCGCTGCCTTACGGCGGTAAATGAACCAGTAAAGCAACGGTATGATGAACAGGCTCACTGCCGTGCCTACCGACATCGTTCCTATCATGGCAATGGACAACGGCTTTTGCAGTTCCGAACCCATATCCGAAGAGAACAAGAGCGGGACCATGGCGAAAACCGTAGTCAGCGAGGTCATGATAATGGGACGCAGGCGCCTGCGTCCGGCTTCATGGATGGCTTCCAGCAAAGGGACGCCTGACTTGCGCAGTTCATTGATGGCGTCCAGCTTCAGGATGGAGTCATTGATGACGATACCGCAAGTGACGATAAGCCCGATGGCTGACATCAGATTCAGCGTATGCCCGCAAATCCAAAGCAGCAAAAGCGCAAATGCCACGTCTATCGGGATTTCCGCCAAGACAAGCAGGGGTTGCAGAAAGCTCTCGAACTGTGCCGCAAGGATGAAATACATCAGCAACAGGGAAATCAGGAGTATCACTACCAGTTCGTCCAGCATTTCCCGGTTCGAGAAGAAGCTGCCGGAAAAGCCGGCATCCCACTCCCCCGTATTCCCGGCTACCTGCTTCACGTCTTTTATCAGCTTGTCCGCATCGAGCACTCCATAAAAATCGAAGGGCACAAATTCCCCGTTACGCCCGGCAGCAATACTTTTCAGGTCTTCGGCAGGAGCCACCTTTACCAGTTCCCGGAGCGGGATATATTCTATATTGCCACGGTTATCCGGCTGTGTCTGTACCAATGTCTCCTGCAAGACCCTGTTCACGGTCTTTTCATTCCCCGCAATATTAATCGGAAGATACTGCTGGTAGGAATGCAGCATAGTCACGCTGTTTTCACGGAAAGCCGTTTTCAGGACACGGTAAAGTTCATTATAGGAGACACGGTAAAGCAGCAGTTTTTCCTTGCTGATGCTCAGGTCCAACTGGTTCTCAAAAGCGATGCCCGTAGGATTGGTTCCGGTTTCTTCTGCCAGTTCATGCTCCAGTTTGCGAATCGTTTCCGCAACAGGAGCCTGTGCCCTGTTCCGGGCATAAAATTCGGCTACGATATCCGGCTCACCCGTTACAAAGAGCTTCTCAAATACCGTTTCCGGTGGAGAGAAAGAAATGACAGAAAGCGGATAACGTTCTTTCAATCTCCGGTATATCTCCTGTTCTAAAGGGGCAATTTCACTGGAAGTTTCCGTCCGGAAATAAAGTTCCGCTTCGGAAGAGGAAAGCTCCCTCTCCCGGTTCAGGATAAAATCCTGCCTGCCGACAGAAGCCGTCTGTTCCAGAGAGCGACCGTCCAGTTCCTTAAAAAGTGCATCCACACGCTTCCTGTTTTCATCCACGTGGATATTCTCATTCCATTCTATGCGGACAATCAGTTCGTTTTCTTCGATATCGGGCATCCGCTCTTTGTCTATAAAGAAAAAGAAGAATACGCAGAGCGGAATGGAAATGGCGCAAAACAATACACTGAACGTTTTATGACGGAATACCCAGTCTACTCCGGCGTCATAGAAACGGTCCAATGTATGGTCTTTTACCGGGTTATTGAATTTAAAGGAGAGCCACTTCCATTTCCGGGTGTGGATACCTGCACGGTAGACCAGCAGATAAAGGACGGGAAGCAGCATGATACCTGTAAAATAAGACACCATCAGCCCTACCGTGACGGAGAAAGCCTGGTCGTAGAAGATGGCTCCGGCAATACCGCTCATAAAAATCAGGGGAGCGAATACGGCGATGGTGGTCAGCGAAGAACTCAACATGGGGGTCACCACTTCACTTGTTCCTGTGATACAGGCACGACGCAGTGAATATCCCCGTTCGCGGTATTGCGAAATATTCTCGGTCACGATAATCGAGCTGTCAATCATCATTCCCAAAGCCAGAATCAATCCTGCAAGGGAAATGATATTCAGTGACATATTACAAAGGTAGAAGAACACGAAACTGATGACGATGGAAACCACCATGCTGAGCCCGATGACTAACGGGGATTTCACGTCACCCAGGAACAGGACCGCTACCAGGCAGATAAAGAGGAACCCTAAAGAAAGGTTCTGCTGCAGATTGGAAATCGTGTAGTCAAGCAGTTCCGTCTGATTGCGGCTGATACTGAAATCAATGTCCGGATAGACCTGCTGGAAATACTCCATCGTGCCTACCAGCGACTCCTTCATCTTGTCCATATTCTCATCCGCCTGCTTGATGACAGCCAGTGTCACCGCACGCTTTCCGTTCGACAAGGACACGCCCTTTTCCTTCACGGGCACGATATTGACCTTGCAGAAATCCTTCAACTGCACAATGCGGTCGTCCTTACGCAGATAGATATTTTCCACATCTTCCGCCGTACGCAGCAATGTCGAGAATTTGATATTATATTCGTAGTACCCGTCACGTACCGTCATGCTGCCCGGTTCTACATTGTTGGACGACAGGGCGGACTCAATATCCCCGATGGCAAGCCCCATCATGGCAAGCTTGTCCTCATCGGGCACAATCTGCACCTGGCGTTCCACCAGTCCGGTCACGTCCACCATAGCCACTTCTTCAAGCTGCTCTATCCTTCGCTTGATAACCGATTCGGCAAATTCACACAAGTCAAGAAAGGATTGCTGTCCCGTGGTAGTAGTACTATAAGCACTGTCATTCTTCAAGGTCAGATTCAGGTAGAACACGGGAATATCCGTTGCGCTCGCCTTGATTACTTTCGGACGTTCCGTTTCCTTGGGGAGATAGTTCATCGCAGCATCTATCTTCTCATTGACCTCGATAAAAGCAAGATCCGTATTCGTGCCGAACTCAAAAGACAGGCGGATGATACCCGCCCCGTCCCTTGATTCGCTATGAATGTCTTTCAAAGTGGAAACCTGAATCAGTTGGCTGCGCAAAGGTTTCACAATCGTGTTTTCCAGTTCGCGGGCGGATGTATTCGCGGCAGACACTTGTACGGTAATCTCCGGAATGGCGATATTCGGAAGCAGCGATATCGGCAGTGTGGAATAAGTCACCAGGCCGATTATAAAACTGGCGGTGAAAGCCATTAACACGGCGATAGGACGCTGGATTAAAAATTTTATCATGCTTACTTGATTTTGGGACGGATTATCTTACATTTACTTCCGCTTCATGCGCCAGATTCAGGTTTCCGGTCACAATAACCGTGTCTCCTTCCAATAAACCGTCTTCAACACCTTTCCGGGATTTATCAGAAACAATGTATTCCGTTGCGTTCTCCAGTCCCGTATGCACATAGTTCCACATAGCCTTGCCTTCTTTCAATGTGAACACCACCTGCTTGCCGGAGCGCAGTACCACAGCCGTCTTGGGAATCACCAACTGTTCACCCAGATTCCGCCTGACACTGACCCTCACATTCATACCGCTGAACAGCTTGCCTTCACCGTTCACATCAGCCTTCACCTTCACCATTCCATTGGTATCCACCAACGGATTGACTTCAGATACCCTACCCTCAAACGAGCTTCCCCCGGCATAAGGAATGACCGTCACCTTATCACCTTTTTTAATAAAGGCAAGTTCATTCTCCAATACGGTAAATTCAGCTTCCATCCCTCTGGTGTCAAGGATAGTGCAGAATATTTCCGAGGTATTAGCCGGGTTATAAGGTTTTGAGAAAAGATTAGCCACTACACCGTCAAAAGGCGCGGTAAGTGTCGCATGTTCCGTCTCCCTTTTTGTCAGTTCGTACTGGGATTTCGACTGCTCGTAACCACTCTTCACTTTTGCAATCTTCATTGTCTCCACAGGAACCTTGCTGAAATCATCCGGTGTATATCCCTGCCCGATGAGCACATCTTTCAATTCTAGCTCAGCTTTCAACAGAGCGTCTTCCGCCTGGGACAGTTTCTGCTCCAGACGGAATTTGTCCAGTTCAGCCAGTTTCTGTCCTTTATGTACACGGTCGCCATTCTTCACATAAATACGGGCAATGACTTCACCCGTTTCAAAGCGTAGGTCGGCTTTACTGCGGGCGTTCACCTTGCCGTTGCTTACCAGTTCATGGTCAAAATTACGCTTCTTCAGAATCTGGGTGGTAACTTCATTCTTTGTGTCAGGAAGAACGGTGGTCACTCTTTTCTCCTGTTCATCAGCACTATTTTTCTTATCAGAGCAAGAGGTGTTTACTCCTAATGCCAAACATAACAGTAACCATATACATTCGTATTTCTTCATATTTATTGGTTCTTTTATTTCAATATTTTCTTTACTTCCTCTCTCATTTCTCTGACTGCCGTAGATTGCACTTTTGGTTCTTTCGTCAACACTATCTCAGCAGCATATTTTAATTTTTCAGGTTGCAGATATTGGGGCTTCGCATAAAGTTTCACCAACAAATAATACGGATAAATCCGCCCCGGAAGCCGGTGTGTAGAGCGAATCAGGTATTCTTCCGCTTTCTCATAATCTCCTAACGCTTGATAATTCTTGCCGATGATATTCAGAATCATAGGATCACTACTATACGCCATTGCTCCCTCCAATATCCTTGTCGAGTTATCATATTCTTTTAATTTATGAAGAGAATATCCGTATTCAAAGAGAAATGCTCCACGATTCGCTAATTCCGGGTATAGCTTCCCGTAGTCTTCTTTAGCAGACTGATAAGCCCCTATATTATAGAGCATCTTAGTACGATACCACTCCTTACATGCAGCATATTGATTGTTTTTCCAATAATATGTTCCCAATAGAGCCATCATCGAAATAAAAAGGAATAATATTACTTTAGAGCGCCCGATAACACAAGCCGCCAACAGCAAATAAAATGTCACTGCAAATCCGGGAATCTGCATCGGATAAGAAGAAAAAGAAAATAGCAAAAATGAAATTACTCCTCCACAAATACCTATTCTCCCTTCGCTACTCCCCTTCCAAAGACAAAATGCAATTACCAACGAGATAACCAATAAGAAAGGAATCCCGTATTCCACCGCCACTTGCAGATATTCATTAAAAGCATATTCCGGACTTCCTGCCACCAATTCTTCAGTTTCCGAATATTCTCCGTTGGCGAAATAATCCTCCTGCGCTCTGCCATAGGCCGAGACAAAACTTTCTGTTCCATGTCCTATAACAGGACTTTCGGCAATAGCCATACTACTAATTTTCCACATGAACAAGCGTCCGTTGGCAGAAGTCGCTTTCAGTTGAAAAAGAGCATAACCTGCCACTATGATTATAACGCTGCCTACAATACAAGCCAGTACCACCCTTTTCTTATATTTTCGCCCAAATTCCTTTAATTTGCTTCCCCACGAAGCGTACATCCCATATACCCATGTACCAGATATTGCGGCAGCAATCCAAGCCGAACGGCTCATTCCGGCAGGCAGTACACAAAGAATCAACAGCATAACTCCTAATGCAATGTAATACTTTCCCTGTTCCGCCCATGTACGTCCTGTTTTTTCTTTCAAGTTCAGCCATTCATACAGGCAAAGCGGGAATATCATCGCCAAATATCCCGAATAAGGTCCCGGATTATAGAAAGAGCCTGTAAGTGCATATAAAGAGTGATTGGAAACAGCCAAGCCGTATATCTGCCTCAATCCCCAGATAGCTTCCATTCCACCCAAGACAATCAATACCCACGTCACAATGGTTGGAAAAGACAAATAGTTTTTTCTATTCAGACAAAAGGATAATAGACAGCAAACGACGAAAACAAAAAGCATGCGTCCCAACCATAGTTTTTGATATGCCATTTCACCGACAGGAATATCATTCGAAGTAGCAAAAACTGCTACGCTCAAGATTGCCGCAACTCCTGTAAGAATTATCACATCCGCCATATTCTTCTGTATCATCCGCATCAATTCCAACTTTATTTTCGTTCTTTATTTGATTTTCTTCATAATTCTGTCCCAACGAGGTTTCTCCGTAAATTTATCTTCCGAATACCATATACGGGAAGCTTTACCTACAATGTATTCTTCCGGCAACATCCCCCAATATCTCGAGTCCTGCGAATTAGCCATATTATCACCGGAGACAAAATAATAGTTCTTTTTAAAGCGATACTGGGTAATAACGCTGTCCCCCAATACTATCTGTCCGTCTTTTATACGTAGTTTCTTCTTCTGTTCCCAACCTATCAACTGCCTGTACAAAAGGCAGTTCGTACGGTTCATCATTACTATCTGGCCTTTCTTGGGAATCGGCAAAGGTCCGAACTCACGGATGGTCCAGCCCAGTTGTTTGTCATAAGGAAATGTACCTACCACAATGCCATGCTGTTCCAAATGCTTCAGATTCGCCAGATATTGCTGGGCATCGTAGTTTCCCAACTGTTCGTCACAACCACGTACTTTATAAAATCCCCCACGAATCTCTAATGTATCCCCCGGCAGGGCGACACACCGCTTTACATAATACTGCATTACATCCATCCGTACACTATCCCAACGATTCATTTGATAAGGGAAATTGAAAACCAGTATATCATTTCTCTTGAAACTCCCCCATCCGGGCATCCGGTGGATAGTGACATCCTCATTATCCAAGGCTGCAAACACATCGAACAAACGAGCCCCCTTTATCATCTTATTAACTAATATCCGGTCGCCATCCTTCAACGCCGGTTCCATAGAATCCGAAGGTATCCTGAATGAAGTAAAGCAGAACAGTTGCATCAAGAATAGAACTACTACCATACAGAATATGAAGAATGCTAAATTCTCCAGTATCGCCCAAATTCTCTTTACTTTACTCATAAGTTTCCCTTTAATTGAACCAATTTGTGATAAGCCATCAGTCCTAACACACATTTCACACGTTCATCATCATTATCTAATAATCCAACAGATGGAAAAGTCATTTTCTTCATTCTTTCCTGCAAATAATCCGCCCACAAGCACAACTGTTTCCAATGCATATCAGCGTAACCAAAGTCCTGTTCCGCTTCTACAATAGCAGTTGTCATCATCAACATATTGGCAGCCGCTTCCACGGCACAGTCTTCCAGTTTCACTTGTTTGCTGGCAATAGGATACAAACCTATATCGTAAGGTGGATACTTCTTTACCCAATGAATATCTTCACAATATGCAAATACAGGATTCAACAAACCTTTCATCCAGTCAGTACGGTTAAAAAACAACAACGTTGGAAAATTTTCATAAGCTTCCCTGACATTACCCAAAGTATCACCCAAACAAAAAAGCTTATTATCCGAAGATGATATAAATCTATGAGAAAATATAAAATTACGATAAGCAGGAAGCATTTGTTCGGCAAAAGCTTTATTCCCTGCTTGAAACGCCTTGATATTCCACCGATAATCCAATTTACTACATTCTGCTTTCAACTCCTGATACCTGTTTCCTACAGACATCATCAATTCTTTTATTTCTCTTGTTCCATCCTTATTCCAAAGTGGACGTAAACTCTCACCACTATACTGGAAAGTTTTCCCTTCTTCATATCCGAGAAGCAATACCCCCCTATTTTCATTTCCGACACACAATTTTTGAGATAGAATAACATGATTATCTTCATACGAAAAGGTTGTTTCATCTGCTGCCATAGCCAAATACAAACTGTCGGACTTCACAAAACACCAATCCTTATCGACCCAACGATCAATTTTCCTTTTGCCAAACATCCATTCCGTGTCCACGTCGAACAAAACTTCCACCGTATGTTCCTTTTCGCTTTCCGTACGGACCTGACAGGTAAGAAAACCGACAGGCCAGCCTGCCATATCCCACTTTTCCGATAAGGAAGGGGAAACAAAATCAACCTGAAGCTCCACCTCTCCACATTGGAAAATAAATTGAGTCTGCGTAGCTTGCACTTCCATCTTTTTCAAAGTTGCCGGTTCTGCATCAGCATAAGTTTTATTTTCTATATACAAGCCGAAATCCAACAAAGCAGCACCTCCCGTATTACGACAGTATGCAGCCAGAATATTATCTCCATCAACTATTTGACTAACAGCTTCATCAGTCAAGCGTTGACATTTCGTTAGATGCGTAAATCCATTCTCTAACAGAAATCCCCCATTACAAAAAAGCTTTATCTGATCGTCACATACATAACGGGCATACACTTTATGATTCTTCAAAACCTCTTTATTGTCCACCTTGATACGCCTGCGGACATAAATATTTTCCGCTCCCCACAGCGTATGAGCCGGATAGTAATATCCCTTTGTCGGACCAAAAGCTCCGTTACCTTCACTCCACAAAGAATCATCATATTCTCTCAATTCCCATCCTTTTCCCGGATACAAAAACGAATATTTCCCCGTCCATCCGACAGTATCCTCCGAAAGAGGAGCTAAAGGAGATATACGTAAAGAATCACCTCCCATGAAACGATAAGCTTTACCGTCTACACGCAAAAGACCTGTTATCGGGAATACGTTCCCGGTTCTCAACTGCGGGTAACTTTTGTTTAGCGAATCGCCTATTACTTTGATACTAACATCGGGAATAATCGCCAATAATGTATGCTCAACAGGATCAATACCGGAAAGATGCGAAATCTTCTCCTTCGAATAAGAACAAGCATATATCAGAGGAATAATACCCGAGATTATAATTATTCTCCATGCCACGACAAACCTGATATGAGTTCTTATTTCCATAGTTGAGTTCCGTTTTCATAAATAAAAATTCTTTCATCCAGTCCGCGCGTATGATTTCTCAGCAGTAAAAGCGTATTTACAGGAATATCCCGAAATACCAGTGAATCGGCAGTTGCTTTTATTTTTCCGGCAGACTTCCAATCCTGGTCACAATAAAACAGCTCATATACATCATCAGGACGAACATAATTATCCCGATTGCGCGGAGTATAGACAATCCGGTCTACACGGACTTTTCTACCTAAATCAAGTCCCGCCCATCCTCCGGTAGGCTTAAAATAGTCGAAAGAAGTCCATGTTTTCCCGTCAAACACATTGGTATATTCATGTGTTCCGTCATGTTGATAACATCCGGGAGTCCCTATGATCGTCCCTGACAGAGCAGTGGTATCATTCTTCTCATAAAAAGCGACTTCTGAAATATTACATGCGCTTCTGGGCGGACCAAAATATCTTAGATAACGATATTTTTTATCAGACCAACTCTTTACAGTTGTATTCAAACGATTAGGTTTGCCTTGTATTATGAACAAAGTGTCTTTTTCCGAAAAATCAGGATGGTTGCTCCCTTCAAAAACACCTCCTATCATCCGGTCTCTGAACATATTTTCTCTCCCGATATCACACTTGGCATATAATACCACATCTTCCTTCTCCTTTCCTGTGGGATAATAGCAGATCTCATTACTCTGTTTATCAACATAAAAAGGATCGGTCAGAAAGCATAATGTACCATTCTCATAAGTAGCCACTCTCATAAACGAACCATTCCGTACATACTGAAACACCAGATGCCCCGCATCATATGCAGTCCAGTCGACAGGAGTCCAACGATTCCTGTCACTGACACATAGATAAGCTATTTTCCCGCTCCGTTTCGTTTTATACTGTTTTTCTAAAGGGATAACCAATTCTTTCTTAAAATTATAGCCATATCCATAAGTTACGTCTGTAAATTTCGGCAAACGCCAGAAAGGATATACTTCTTCACCATACTTTGCCATTTGCTCATACAGGTCTCTATTCACACTAAAAGTATATCTATACACTTTGGAACTATCGTCCCACCGATACCACCAATTCTTACGTACAGGTCGCAATTTTTGTGGGAAATCAGTCATATATTCCTCTCCATCCTTATTCCATGTTGTCAACCAAAAATGCCCGGCATTTATATAACTTCGTACAGGAACAAAATCTATGGCACAAGGAATACCCAAAGCACGGAATAGATACACAGCAAAATCGGTTACTTCCCTACATGTACCGGATAAGTATTGTACATATTCCGGTCCTATATGTCCAAATGGATATGGCGTTACAGAAGTATAATAATGGCTCTTATCAGGTAATTTATCTATTAGATAATTAGCGGCAACAACAGGGTCTTCAATATCTAATGAATCAGACATGCGCAATGAATCCAACAATGAGTTGTATTTTTCATAGTACGTTTCACGCCAATAAGATAATGGTTCATCCCCTATCCGGTAAGGCAATAAATACTCACAAAATGTTTCAAACGAGATATTCTTTCCCCACGGTTGTTCCTGCCAGACTTTGAATGCCCAATCAATGTTATGGCATAGATAAGCAGAATCCATCTCCATAATATCACATTTCTTCTCTAGTTCTTCCTTTATAGCCCCATACACATTTTTAACCGAATCAGCAACCTGTTGTGATGTCTTCCCTCTACTTTTTTTCAACCATGCATAATAAGACTTATAATTATCCAATTGCTCTCCAACAGAATAAGTATAAAAAGGCATATTTTCTATCAGAAAACAAACTGCTTTATATTTTAAACTATCAGTAGGGTCTTTTTGATAACAATAAAGCACTTTTTCCAACTCCATCCTATTATCTTTCGCAACTTGTAATACAGTTTCTAGAGAAGTCATTGATTCTTCTCTAAATACTACTTTATCGATAAGATACCAGCCTAATAAAATAATAATTATGAGTTGGATATATTGTAAGTGCTTTATCATATTCCTATTCATTTTGCATTTCCACTAATATTCAATTTAAATGGAGCATTTTCTGCATTACAATAGACTGTAATTGTTTTATTAAAATGTTCAGGTTGTTCTGCCTTATATTTTATTTTCAAAATAACATTTTCACCCGGTAAAACTGGTTTCTTTGTATAATCTACTTTAGTACACCCACAAGAAGTAATTACATCATTTATCACTAATGGCAATTTCCCTACATTTGAAACCACAAATTCAGCCTCTCTCTCTTTATTCCAAGAGAAATCTCCTAAATCGACTTTATCTTTTGATAAAGAAACAACAGTTAAAGCTACTTTGTCTACAGATGACGCAACTGTTTTCCCTGAAATTATATCAAAATACAAATCTCTTATTTTCGGTTTAAGGACTGGATTCCCGATTGCTATGATCTTATCCTTTTTATCTAAAAGAAATGTAGTAAAATTCTCCTCATTCAGAAAATCATTCATCTTATTTAAAGTATCCTTTTCGTCAATGTAAACAAAATAATTAAATTGATTATTTCTTAAATGTTTAATCAGTTTCCTTTTTCCTTTTGGGTTAAAAACCATTAAACAATTCACTTTGTTTGGATATAGAGAATCTAATTCTTCCATCATCACTTTCCATCTTGGTAATTGCAACCTACAACTGACACAACCTATTGTATCAACATAGTTCAATATAGTATAAGAGGACTGTTCTCTTGTATACTTTGTCATAACAGTATCACTTGTATAAGACGTTAAACATATACTATCAGGAAATTGAATAATCTTCCCATTCCATTCATTAACAAAACGGATTATTCTATCTTGTTCTGACTCTTTACAAGACAATAACAATATAGCAATAAATATCAAAGTAACTAAACGTGTCATTATTTCAAATAGTATTTCAAGATTACAGGATTATCATCTTCTTTTAATGCCTCCATTTTATGAATTTCTTCAGATGACATAAGATTGCGTTCTACAACTTTACTAACTAAATCCGGCTGACAAATAGAGAGCAAAACATTATCTACTATACCAAAGCAAGGATACATGATAAAAGGTTCTCCTTCTTTACATAAATAACCTTCCCTTTGTTTTCTGTTATAAATAAAATGGCTACCATAACCTCTATCTGTTTTTGCCAAATAGACATAAACATAATCATTATTGAAAAACTTGATTAAAGGTAATATACTCTCCGACTTTTTCAAAAATTGATATCTTTCAGTCGCATCCTGCGTAACTCTTCTTCTCTCTTCGTCAGAATCTGTTCGTTTCCCATGACCGCATCCGGGCAATCCTTCCAGTTTGACTTCCGCATCTCCCAAGTCAAGATACATCATCGGTTCTAACTTTTTGTTTTCTTTATCTATCCGATAAAAATAATAGTTCAATCCAAAAGGTACATAGTAAAAATTATCATCAATATGATAAAAACAATGATGAGACATATTATTTCCGGAAATAGTTCCTTCATAATTTGCATTTACTACTTGTTTCGTATCCAAATTAACGAACGAAAGTTCCTGATCAGTCCAGACAAAAGGATGGTTAAAAATATAATTGTTTGAATCTAAAGCCATCGAATAATCTACTGGAAATTCCGGTTTAAATTGCCTTCTAGATATAAGTTCAAATGTCGGACTATAAGTATATATTGTTCCGTATGGATTTAGTAGATCAATACCTTTCAAATATGGATTAAAACTTATATCTAAAACCATAATGTAATCTTTAGGTCCTTGTCCTTTCATTCTTTTTGAATTATCAATATATCGCCCCTTTCCTGTAAAAGTATAAACAATCTGATCACTGGTATAAATTGCGAACATATCAGTATCTTTATCATAAATAACTTTGTTGGTTCTATAAAATAAAGACGAATCATTCGTTTCAAGAGGAACAAGTTCTATTTTCTCCAAGAAAGATGAAGCATCCCGTATAGTCTCATGTACATCAACCGGTATTATTTCAATTTCTTCCGATAGTTTTTTATGACTATCAGTACAAGCATAAGCAACAAACAATAAAATTATTATACTTATTTTCTTCATTATACTTATTTTTAATATTAGAGGTTGTATTATATTACAACCTCTAAACGAATAAAACATCAATCACAAGGCGTCACACATGAGTCATATGTACTTCCACTGAATCTACAATCATCATAACGGATAAACCATCCCATAGAACATTCACCATACATATGCCAACATCTACCAGGAGAATCATGTTTAGATTGATTACAAGTAATTTCTACATCAGGATATTCATATCTCGCCAATGCCTCAACGTTTGCTAAAGCCAAAGCAGATAACTTCACATTATTCTGCGAAGTGTATACGTTATATCCCGTAGCAGCAATAGCAACAATAGCTATAAGCCCCATTATTTTCTTTTTCATTTTGTAGTTTTTTAATTTGTACTTTTCGTTTTTTTTCTGTATCTATCATTTCAACAGAATAGCAATAGTTTGCTACATTAATTTTTTATTCTTATGTTTGTATCTGAATAATCTCCTTTCTTTTTTAGGGGTTAAGGAGCAGATGATATGTAAGCAAATCCGCCAAGATGAACAAACGCATCATTCTGCTCCTTTTAATCAAGTTAATTCTCTCATACGCTACCAAAGCTAAACTTTACTATTGGCTGATCGCTATTTACATCTGTCGCCATTATCGTTTTAGTAGCTTCATCTACCCAAATACCATATATATAATGGTCGAGTACATATTTACACATCGGTTCTCCTTTCAAACTAAATACATAAATGTATTTTCCTCCGTCAGGAAGCTTTCCGCTTTGTTTCGCTATCTCCTTAAAAGATGTTCCATGAAACACCGCATAAATGGCACTAACTGTTACTTGAACATCACTGAATCCCATAATACCCATCGGTATACCATATCCATCAGATACTTTGAATTCAGGTTCGTCGTGCTCACCGATACGAACAACATGAGTACTGTCTTTCAAATTATAGATTTCAACCACCTCTCCCAGTTGAGTGACAGCAGCTAAAACGCCATTATGGGGATTATAATCTAAAAAGCTACGCCATGCCTGCGCTAATGCCGGACGGGCTTCTTGCAAAGCTTTCTCATTCGCTGTAGGTATAGCTCCTATCTTCTCTATAAGTTTACCTTTGCAATTAACCTTCAAAAAACGGCTCTCACCTGAATAGTCAGGAATGACAAATGTTGTTTCATCATATACAGCAAAATCAAGCGGTCGAAGTATATCTTCATCCAATGTTACCGTTTCCTCACGAAGCAGTGAATCACCGGATGAAGAAAAATCTAACCTAGTTAATTCGCTTTTGTTAGCATCCAAAGTCCATAATTCATGGTTATACAAACGGAAGTTTTCCATCGACAACATTTCCGTTGGAGAATCGCCTCGCCTGCCAAAAGAGGATAGATACTGGAAACTTGGGTATTGAAATAAGTGCCCATAATAATCGGAACCATGTAAATCCATCACAATGGCTTTATCTCCTTCTATCCGTATCCGAAAAGGATAACGAAACAAGGCTGTATCAAGCTCTATTACCTGTGCCGACAGATGTTTCTCTTCTGGAAAATCTAAATATTTAATCCCCAAAAAAGTTTTTGGGGATTGTGAACACGAGGATAATATTCCAACCACCAATATCAGTAGCAGAAGCTTACCAATCCAATTTAAATGGTTCGAAAACATACTTTACTTTTTCATGGTTTAAAGGACAATCTACAGAACCGGTACCTATACATCTAGCCGTAGGATTCTCACCGGCAGCCAATGCTTCCACATTATTTAATAAAATAACATTTTGCAGTGGGGTGTGCTCAGCTTTTCTACAAAAGAAAATAGAAACCAATACGACAAAAGAAAAAACTCCAAGCTTTAAATACTTTTTCATAATATGATATAAATTGATTAATTTTGCCCGAAAGTAGGCATCCTATTCGAACACGACAACTTATTGATGTGAAAAATCGTGAGAACTATTGTGAGAAATTTCTCACAACAAATTTTCATCGATGAAATGGCACTTTTTAAACAATCAAAGAATAGCTATTTCCTGATGATTTAATAGATATATTCACTGATTCTTCCCGAAGTATACACCTTAAATCACTCACTACACGACGCAACCTACCTTCTACGCCTCTATCTTCCGACCTCCAAAAACATGAAATAATCTCTTCTTTTGTCATCGTATGATTGGGAGCTTTCAAAAGCAGCAAAAGTAAAGATGCAGGTTGGCTAGTAATCCGGATCTTTCGATTATCATCTGTATAAAATTCATGCGAACTGTAAACATAACGCAGATTCGCTATTTTTATATTTAATTGGGAGATATCTGTTACTGAAGGAATGCTCTTTTTTATTCTTTTTCTTAGATAATAGATAAAACAAACAAATAAAAGAACAAGGATAATTAATTCTACAATAACCACCATCGTTATTGAAGTGTTTTTAAGAACTGTCAACCAAGAATACCGAATAAAAGGCTCTACTTCAATTTCATTGGAAAGTCCGGAGTAAAAACTACCAATCTTTTTATACTCTGGTAAAAATAACGTAGAATCTCCACAAGCAAGTACATAGGCACTATCTGTATGAATATGTATTCGTAATGCATGACAAGAAACAATATTAGCCGCAGACAGTTTCTTACTCCACAAAGATAAACAAGCATCGGCATCTATTCCCTCTTCTGCTAAAACGGTATGACTTATTCTAGTATCAATATCCGAACTCACTACGACCTTGTTTTCTTCAACCACAATATCTTTTACTTTTTTACCTTTAGAACTAGTTATAGTACAATGCTCAAAGTTCCTATTTGGTTCCATTTTATAACCAGCCTCATATAGTCCCAGTGCCTTATATTGTGCATTGAATCCATCTTCTATTGTTTCCAATAAAGTTATTCTAGTCTTATTTGCAAGTGCAACTTCTCCTGAAGCATAAAGCATTCGTTCTAATGTAACAACAAGAATTATCATTAAAATGAAAAATAGCAAAGCCATTCGTCTGTCTGGATCCACAATTCGCACAAATAACAAATTACTACAAATAGTTCTCATAGTATTTCTTTTTATATATTTTTCAAGCACAAAGGTAACATTATTTAATTAATTCGCGAATAAACCGTAACAATATCTATAGTGCGAGAAACAATATTCTCGCAGTTTCAGCAGAGTATCCTATTTTATGAATAAAAAAAACGCTCCCAGTACAAATGGAAGCGTTGTCTTTATCATTTTAAAATTCACATTTTTCGGGGGCAATCCTTCTACAAACTTTTTATTTCTTCAATGGATAGTCCTGTAACTTGCGAAATGGTATCAAGTGGAATATTCAAAGATTTCATATTATGTACCATTTCTCTTTTTTCTTCCATACGACCTTCCATAAGTCCCTCGGCACGGCCCTCAGCACGACCTTCTGCATGACCTTCAGCACGACCTTCTGCACGGCCCTCAGCACGACCTTCCGCACGTTCGGTATATATATTGTCACGTAGAATTACTATATTATCCAAATGACGATAATAAGCACTTAATTCTTCTTTAGTCATCTTATCCAGTTTCAGGCGTTGACGAGCCTCATCCAACCCCGGTGCTGTCGCACCATCAGGTATATCACCAGTATTCATATAATAAATCCATTCTTCCAACGGACTCCGGGCCACTTGATTGAAATCATTGACCTTCAGAATATAATATTCGGGATAAAGCTGACTCACACTATCTACTTTGAATGTCTGTTTCTGGAAAGGAGTCAATTCCAAAACATCTCCCTGATGGATTCCGCGGAATTCAGTTTTTCCATGATATACGATATCCTTTCCACTCCCTAAAGAGAAATATACAATATTGACACTATATACTTTCCTTACTTTGTCATACCCTTCCCCGCGGTTTATGTATTCGGTCACCAATTTAGAAGTGCCGAATAACATACGTTGAAAATACGCATACTCATTATTGTTTTGAACTTCAATTAAAATGAGTTCACCCTTTGAGTTTTCCGCAAGCATATCCACCCGATTATACTTGTCAAACTCGTCCTCTTGATTACTTTCACTTTCCAACAGTTTCTGAATGACTATCTTTTCATTTAGAAGAGTGGTTAGAAAGCCCTCGAGAACTGCAAAATTGGCTTTATTACGCAACAAGCGTTTCATTGCCCAATCGAAACGAATATAATTACTTGCCATAAGTTCGTCTCCTTTACCGTTTTCTTTTTTCATGCTAACAAAGATAAGCAGAAAATGTTTGATTTCAAGTATATATGATTCAATTATTTATTTCTGTCTAAGAATATTCTATCTCCCACTCTCCCAAAGTCCGCGTTGCGCTATCGAAATTCGCTCCAACTTTTACAACCTTACGATGATCTATCTCATAAGGAATGGCATATTGTTTACTATTGATTTGTGCAAACGCTTCTTCGGGAGTTCCGTCTACCTTAAACTCAAGCACATAAATCGCATCAGGCATCTTTATCACTACGTCAGCCCTGCCAATGGCATTCTTGACTTCTACATCCACATATTGCCCCATCAAACGGAATAACAAATAAAATATGGTTTGATAGTGTTTTTCCTGATTGTTTTCCAAATCATAAGGTATAGAAGAGAAGAAAGAACGAGTACGAAGAAGACATTACTCAATGTCACCTTTCATCAAGTCTCTTACGAAAGAAACTACATAGAAATTACTTTCACGGGTTGGCTGGTTGAGATAGGAAGGAATCAGCGTCTCAATAAAGCCTATTTTAACTTCTTCGTTCGAATAGCCTAATGTTAATGCTTTTGTTGAAACATAAACAAAGATAACGTTTTTACGCATACCTTGTATAAATATGAGCCGAATTTGAGATTTGCCCCATATTATTGTCGTTTTAAAATAGTGACGCTATCCCACCAACATAGTGACGGTATGTGCTCAGGATAGCGTCACTATCCCAGGCACATACCGTCACTATATTCAAACCGGATATTTCCGGCTGTTTCCTTAGTTTCCGCGCTGTGTAGGCAGGGTAAATTCCTGCGAATCGCAAATCATTCCGTTCTCGTCCGCCACTGCTACACGGAAAGTCACTTCACCGTCTTTCAGTTTCTCGCCCGCATGAATCGAGGCAGTGTAACGGATGCCTTCGCTCGGAAGGATTTCCTCTATCATCACCGAAGGAGAGATGCCGAGATGCTTCACCTTTCCGACCGTTTCTACGACAGGAACCACATTATATACAGGCTTCCGGCCTTCGTTCATAATTTCAAAGATTATCTTACTGTTCTCCCCTGCATCAATCACATGACTGCGGTTATCATCAATAAAACGAATCCTGCGCAATTTCAGTTGGGCAAGCGGGCGCTGAACCTGCTGCGGCTGCTTCTTGTATTTCTGAACACGGACTTCACGCATCTCAGGAACATAAGCGTCATCTTCTATCGGAGCTTGTTTAGGTGCAGTCAACGCGCCTCCGATAGCTGCTCCGGCAATAGTTCCTACAATATTTCCGATGGCAGAACCACGGTAACCGCCGCGCCAGCCACGATTATTATCCCCGATAAGCCCGCCTATCGAACTTCCCAGACTACCACCGATAGAAGCACCTGCTACGATAGCTCCCGGATTACCCATACGCCCCGACGCACATCCGCTCAAAATCAAGGCGGAAAGCAAAATTACTGTTAGTTGTTTCTTCATGAACCTCTCTATTTAGTGTTACTTCTCTTATTCTACCACCTTAAAACGAGCGAAACGCAATAATAGTTGCTTGTCACCCGCATTTTTAAAATGAATGGTGGCTTTTGCGTTATCTCCCGTTCCTTCTACTTTCATCACTTCTCCCAATCCGAAACGTTCGTGCTCTATCATTTGTCCGGCTTGCACTCCTGCCGCCGATGCAGAACCGGAAGACGACACCTGAGCTCCCCCACTGCTGACTACCGCACTTACCTTCTTCAAGTTTCTCGGCACACTGGGAGCTATTATCTGCACCTTCGGCCGTTCACGCTGTCCAAAAGAAGAGGTACTTCCGAAAGGTGCACGCGATGGAGAAGCAGAACGGGTAAATCCGCCTTCTATCTCTCTGCGGAAGCGTCCCGCACCTTCATCAACCAAACGGCTGACTCCTGCTTCGTGCGGCATCCGTAAATAGTCAATATCAATATCCCGCAAGAAACGGCTGGGACTTCCAAACTCCATCTTTCCATAACGGAAACGGGTTTTGGCAAACGACAGATAACAATGTTCTTCCGCACGGGTAATGGCTACATAGAACAAGCGGCGTTCCTCTTCCAACGCACGTGGCGAATCTCCTACCATACCGCTAGGGAACAGGTTTTCTTCCAGACCGACTACAAACACGTTCTTAAATTCCAATCCCTTGGCGGAATGGACGGTCATCAAAGTTATCTTCTCCCCGTCATCCGCCTTATCGGAATCCTGGTCGGTAAGTAACGCAATCTCCGAAAGGAAATCAGTTAGGGATATATTCAGATTGCCTTCTTCCTGCCGTAAAGCACAGAAATCATTCATACCGTTTACCAACTCTTCTATGTTTTCCTTACGGCTCAGATTCTCAGGAGAAGTGTCCTGGCAAACATCATTGATAATGCCGGATTGACGGATAATATCCGTTCCAATCTCGTATGCGTTCTTATCTGCCTGGTCGGTAATAAAGCCTTCTATCAACTCACGGAAACCTTGAAGTTTCGCATGTGTCCCTTTGTTGATATTCAAGCCATAGCTCAACGGTTCGCAAAGCGCTGCCCACAGGCTGACTCCATTATCGGTGGCTGCCGATATTATCTTGCCGACGGTAGTATCTCCAATGCCACGGGCAGGATAATTGATGATACGCTTGAACGCTTCTTCGTCATTCGGATTCACCACCAGACGGAAATAAGCGATAACGTCTTTTATCTCCTTTCGTTGGTAGAATGAAAGTCCGCCGTAAATCTTATAAGGCATCGTCCGCTTCCGAAGAGCTTCCTCAAAAATACGGCTTTGCGCATTCGTACGATACAAGATAGCAAAATCCGCATAGCCGTAGGAATGTTCGCGGCGCAGTTCGGCTATCTTATTCGCCACAATATCCCCCTCTTCCACATCGCTGTATGCTTGGAACACACCGATAGCT
Source organism: Bacteroides acidifaciens (assembly GCF_903181435.1). Lineage (NCBI taxonomy): Bacteria > Pseudomonadati > Bacteroidota > Bacteroidia > Bacteroidales > Bacteroidaceae > Bacteroides > Bacteroides acidifaciens. The sequence continues at coordinate 1,284,868 of NZ_CAEUHO010000001.1, read as the reverse complement.
TCCCCTTTCTCTTTCTCGGAGAATACGGCTTTCCGTATTTGGCGCTCGTTCTTCTCAATCAGGCTGTTGGCAGCACAGACAATGGTTTGCGTAGAACGATAATTCTGTTCCAGTTTAAAGACTTTCGTATCAGGATAGATTTTCGTAAAATAAAGGATATTGTCAATATCCGCTCCACGGAAAGAATAGATGCTTTGTGCGTCATCCCCTACGACACAGACACGCTGGTTCTCTTTGGTGAGTTGCAGGACGATGCTATGTTGGGCATAGTTGGTATCCTGATACTCGTCTACGAGCACATAGCGGAACTGCTCCCGATAGCGGGCCAGGACTTCCGGGAAGTCACGGAACAAGATATAGGTATATACCAACAGGTCGTCAAAGTCCATGGCTCCCGCCTGGCGGCATCTTTCCCAATAACGGGTATAGATGTCGCGGATAGCGGGCATCTTGGCTGCCATATCGCCTTCGTACGCTTCCTTATTGGCAGCATATCCCGTAGGAGTGACCAGATGATTCTTGGCGTTGGAGATGCGGGATTGCACAGTCCCTGGCTTATAGGTCTTTTCGTCAAGCCCCATTTCTTTGATGATGGAACGGAGCAGGCTCTTACTATCGGCAGTATCATAAATGGTAAACTGGGAAGTAAATCCGATATACTGTGCTTCGGCACGAAGGATACGGGAGAAAATGGAATGGAAAGTCCCCATCCACAAATAACGCGCCCGCTCCATACCCACCTGGCGGGCAATACGCTCTTTCATCTCACGCGCTGCCTTATTGGTAAAGGTCAGTGCGAGGATGTTCCACGGATTGTAACCGTTCTCCAGCAAATAGGCAATTTTATAAGTCAACACGCGCGTCTTCCCCGAACCCGCACCGGCTATCACCAGTGAAGGACCGTCGTTGTAAGTCACTGCTGCACACTGACTCTCATTCAGTTCCTCTATATAATTGGTATTCATAACAGCATTATAAAAACAATGAGGTTTTTTAACAAACCCTCGGCGTTCAATTTTGTTCTCAATACAAAAGTATAACATTCATTCGAGAATGAAGGTATTTTTACGATTTTTCATCACTAACTATTTTAACCTAACCCCCCAAAAGCAATGAAAAGAGGTATATTTTTATCGATTATTTTGAGTTTAGCCCTGGTCGCCTATATTCCACAGGCCATGGCACAGAAGCAGAGCCGCATGGAAAAACTGCTCAGGTATCTGAATGACAACGACGCTGACAAATGGCAGAAAAACCGAGAAAAGGTAGACGATGAAACGCAGGCATATTATGCCGAGGAACTGGAACTGCTGGATGTCCTCAACGAACTGTGGAACAACCAGAGCGAACAGGCTGCCACCAATTATTTCGGTTGCTACGAGAAGGCAGCAAAAGCCTACTTCCCCAACATCTGCGAAGAGGAGAAAATTCAGATTTCCAACGTACAGGACAAAGCGGAGCAATCTATTATCTACATATTAGAGGCTTCGAAAGACCGGATTCCGTTCAGCCGGACATTGATGGACAGTATCCATTCAAGCGGTTATCCGGCAGACTCCGCACTGATGCAGAAGATACGGGATATCCGCGAAATGGCATTACTGGAAAGCATACTGAAAGCACCCGCACCCAGTATTTATCAGACATATATGGCGGAATACCCGAACGGGAAATTCGCCTCCCAGGTCAACGCTGCCGAGAACAAGCGGCTCTATCAGATTGTGAAAAGCAATCCGACACAGGAGAATTTCAAGGCTTTCTTTGATAATCCCGCCATGCAGAAGTTCTTCACGGACAAGGATACCCGTCCGTTTCTGGCTGAAGCCCAAGCGTTATATGACAATTATCTGTTCCACAGCATCGACAGCCTGCGGGAAGGGGGAAACGCGACCGCTATCCGGCAAATTATCGACGACTATAAACATACTCCTTACCTGAACACCACGGCACGTACACACTTGGGTGACCTTGAGTATCTCAGCGAGAAAGCCGATTTTGAGCTTTTGAAGCCGGCTATTGTCAGTTCTGAATCTCTGGGACTGTTGCAGGAATTTCTGAGTACGCATAAATACAAAGAGTTTCGCGACCAAGCCAATGCGTTACGGACACCGTTTATCCTGCAAGCCATCATCTCCACTCCTACTTCCGTGAAATATTATAATGCGGGACGACTGATAAAGTCTGCCGAAAACGACAGCACAGGAAATATCTCGACCACTTATTCGTATGACGATAAAGGGCAACTCGTCTCTACTCTTTCACTGACCATGAAAAACGGGCAGGCAAGCAATGAAGTACAAACGAACAGGCTATATGACCCACAAGGTCGCTGCATCTTTGAAGTACAGACGAATCCGAAAACCAAGACGGACATTTACCGGCGGACATGCCGCATCGGTGCCGATGGAAGCATCGAGAGCGATTCACTTAAATATACGGACGGAAAGCTCATTATCAGCACTTATAACAAGCAAGGACTGCTGACCGAAGCCAAGGAATACAATAAGAACGGTGAACTCCAGGCATACACCGCGAATAAATATGATGATAAGGGCAGACTGGTCGCATCACAACACCAGAACCTGCTTTTCGCCAATTCCCCCGACCAGGTTATCTCGCAAAAGGATGCTTATGAGTATGATAAATACGGTTACCTGACGCAGATTGTCTACCAGCGGATTATGGGCAACAACCAGAAAACGTCCGGCTGCCTGACCTGCCTGTACGATAAATACGGGAACCGGATTGATGGAAATTCTTACTACGAATATGACAATACGGGACAATGGATTTACCGTACGAACCGGGACAACCCGAACGAAGTGGAACGTATACAGTATATTTATAAATAAAACAAGATACTGTGAACATTTTGCGGAAGGCTTCTGTTATTATAGTATATCAAGCCAATTAAAACTTGTAACATTATGAATAGTATATTAATGTCTTTAATTATAATGACCATGACTTACGAAATGCCTAAACTTCCTTACGCAAACAATGCGTTGGAACCTGTAATCAGTCAGCAAACAATAGATTTCCATTACGGAAAACATCTACAAACGTATGTAAATAATCTGAACAGCCTCGTTCCGGGAACAGAATATGAAGGTAAAACGGTGGAAGAAATCGTTGCCACAGCACCGGATGGAGCTATATTCAATAACGCCGGACAAGTATTGAACCACAACCTGTATTTCCTGCAATTTGCCCCGAAACCAACAAAGAAGGAACCGGCAGGCAAACTGGGAGAAGCTATCAAACGAGACTTCGGCAGCTTTGAAAACTTCAAGAAAGAATTCAACGCAGCAGCAGTAGGATTGTTCGGCTCGGGATGGGCGTGGTTGTCCGTTGACAAGAACGGCAAACTGCACATCACCAAAGAAGGAAACGGCAGCAACCCTGTTCGTGCCGGATTGAAGCCGCTTCTCGGATTCGATGTGTGGGAACACTCTTATTATCTGGATTACCAAAACCGCCGTGCCGACCACATCAACGCCTTGTGGGACATTATCGACTGGAATGTGGTTGAAAAAAGAATGTAACTGGATTTATTAACTAAACTATACTAATGAAAAGGTCGCTGTGAAAATCACAGCGGCCTTTTTTTACGACAATAATGAAAAAAATCTGATGATTTAGTGTTTTTCTGTTTCTTTTTCGCTTACTTTGCCTCCGTAAAGACAAAGGGGTGCCCCATGAGGGGCTGAGATTATACCCTAGGAACCTGATGCAGTTAGTACTGACGTAGGGATTGTGTTTCTTCTTATCGCCTTTCTATAAAAGCACGCTCTTTGTATTTACTTTCAACTTATTTATTCTGATAGGACAATGAAAGTACAAGTGAACAACAAAGAGGTGGAAATGATTCCCGACTCTACCCTTACACAACTGACAGCGCAACTCGAACTTCCGGTTCAGGGCATCGCTATCGCCGTAAACAACAAAATGATTCCACGCACCGAGTGGAAACGTTTCACGCTTCATGAGAACGACAACCTGGTTATTATCAAAGCGGCTTGCGGGGGATAACGGAATGGTCAGTCTACAATTTATCACGCATCAGACCGAACGGTATTCGTACCTCGAATCGGCACGCATGGCTCTCGAAGGCGGATGCAAATGGATTCAATTACGCATGAAGGAAGTTTCTCTCGAAGAGGTGGAAGCAGTAGCTCTGCAACTGAAACCGCTTTGCAAAGAGCATGAAGCTATGTTAATTCTCGACGACCACGTCGAACTGGCCAAGAAGCTCGAAGTGGATGGAGTGCATCTGGGTAAGAAAGATATGCCTATCGACCAGGCACGACAGATACTCGGAGAAGCCTTTATCATCGGTGGTACGGCGAATACATTCGAAGATGTCATACAGCATTACCGTGCCGGAGCCGATTATCTCGGCATCGGTCCCTTCCGGTTTACTACTACCAAAAAGAATCTGAGCCCTGTACTGGGTTTGGAAGGATATGTCGCTATCATGTCGCAGATGAAAGAAGCGAACATCGAACTGCCTGTCGTGGCTATCGGTGGAATTACCGCTGAGGATATTCCCGCCATTCTCCGTACAGGAGTCAACGGGATTGCCATGTCCGGCACGATTCTCCGGGCGGAGAATCCGGTAGAGGAAACACGGAGAATCATTGATAGTGATTAATAATTTGTCAGATGATAAATGGGATTTTAATTCAGACAGAAGAACAAAATTTGAATAATCAACTAAAATACACAAAATGGAAAAGTTAGTAATTGCAGGACGCGAGTTTAACTCCCGCCTTTTCCTGGGAACAGGGAAATTCAATTCCAATGAAGTAATGGAACAGTCCATCCTGGCTTCGGGCACAGAGATGGTTACGGTTGCCATGAAACGTATCGACATGGACAACAAAGAGGACGACATGCTGAAACATATTATCCATCCGAATATCCAGTTATTGCCCAATACTTCCGGCGTGCGCGATGCGGAAGAAGCTATATTCGCCGCACAACTGGCCCGTGAAGCCTTTGGAACAAACTGGCTGAAACTGGAAATCCATCCCGACCCCCGTTATCTGCTTCCCGACTCTATCGAGACATTGAAAGCTACGGAAGAGCTGGTGAAACTAGGCTTTGTCGTATTGCCTTATTGCCAGGCCGACCCTGTGCTCTGCAAGCGTCTGGAAGAAGCCGGCGCAGCGACCGTTATGCCGCTCGGTGCTCCGATTGGCACAAATAAAGGTCTGCAAACCAAAGAATTCCTGCAAATCATTATCGAACAAGCGGGTATCCCCGTTGTAGTGGATGCCGGTATCGGCGCGCCAAGCCATGCTGCCGAAGCGATGGAGCTGGGAGCTTCTGCCGTATTGGTGAACACGGCAATCGCCGTTGCCGGAAACCCGGTAGAGATGGCAAGGGCTTTCAAAGTTGCCACCGAAGCCGGAAGACAGGCTTACGAAGCGGTATTAGGGCTGCAAGCCGATAATTTCATAGCGGAAGCAAGCTCACCTCTGACTGCTTTTCTGAATAAATAATCATGAATAAGTAGTTGACAATAAAACAACAATTATGGAACAAAGAATAAAATTCCCCCGCTCTCAAAAAGTATATTTACCCGGCAAACTTTTTCCGAATATCCGTGTGGCTATGCGGAAAGTGGAACAAGTGCCCAGTGTCAGTTTTGAAGGCGAAGAAAAGATAGCGACACCGAACCCCGAGGTATATGTATATGACACCAGCGGACCGTTCAGTGATACAGAGATGAATATCGACCTTAAAAAAGGGTTGCCGCGAATGCGCGAAGAATGGATTGTCGGTCGCGGTGATGTGGAACAGCTTCCTGAAATCACCTCTGAATACGGACGGATGAGACGGGATGATAAAAGTCTCGACCACCTGCGTTTTGAACATATCTCCCTGCCCTATCGCGCGAAAAAGGGAGAAGCTATCACTCAAATGGCATATGCGAAAAGAGGCATCATTACCCCCGAAATGGAATACGTAGCCATCCGCGAAAATATGAATTGCGAGGAATTGGGAATCAAGACGCATATCACTCCCGAATTTGTCCGCAAGGAAATAGCTGAAGGTCGTGCCGTACTGCCTGCCAACATCAACCATCCGGAAGCGGAACCGATGATTATCGGACGTAACTTCCTGGTAAAAATCAATACGAATATCGGAAACTCGGCTACTACTTCGAGCATTGATGAAGAGGTGGAAAAAGCATTGTGGAGCTGCAAATGGGGCGGTGACACTCTGATGGACCTCTCCACAGGAGAGAACATCCACGAGACACGCGAGTGGATTATCCGCAACTGTCCCGTTCCGGTCGGCACGGTTCCTATCTATCAGGCACTCGAAAAGGTAAACGGTGTAGTGGAAGACCTGACTTGGGAAATCTACCGGGACACTTTGATTGAGCAATGTGAGCAGGGAGTGGATTATTTTACGATTCATGCGGGTATCCGTCGCCATAATGTGCACCTTGCCGACAAGCGGTTGTGCGGCATTGTCAGCCGTGGGGGAAGTATTATGAGCAAATGGTGTCTGGTTCACGACCGGGAAAGTTTCTTGTACGAGCACTTTGACGATATTTGTGATATTCTGGCAGAATATGATGTAGCGGTATCCTTAGGTGACGGACTGCGTCCGGGTTCCATCTATGATGCCAATGATGAAGCCCAATTTGCAGAACTGGACACGATGGGAGAACTCGTGCTCCGCGCCTGGGACAAGAATGTGCAGGCATTTATCGAAGGACCCGGTCATGTGCCGATGCACAAGATTAAGGAGAATATGGAACGCCAGATTGAGAAGTGCCACGATGCGCCATTCTATACGCTCGGCCCGTTGGTGACGGATATTGCTCCGGGATACGACCATATCACTTCTGCTATCGGTGCAGCACAGATAGGCTGGTTGGGTACGGCAATGCTTTGTTATGTAACTCCGAAAGAACACCTTGCCTTGCCGGATAAAGAGGATGTACGCGTAGGAGTCATCACCTATAAAATTGCCGCTCACGCCGCAGACCTTGCCAAAGGGCATCCGGGCGCACAGGTACGGGACAATGCACTGAGCAAAGCGCGTTATGAATTCCGCTGGAAAGACCAGTTCGACTTGTCCCTCGACCCAGAACGGGCACAGACATATTTCCGTGCAGGACATCATATCGACGGAGAATATTGCACGATGTGCGGCCCGAACTTCTGTGCGATGCGGTTATCACGTGACTTAAAAAAGAGTAAGAAGTAAAAAGAGGGAAAAGGTTCTGACAACCTCTCAACCTCATTTTTCAATTCTCAATTTTTAATTTTTAATTTAATAAGAATGTTCTCAGACGAATTAGAAAAAATATCCTGGGAAGAGACGACAAAAGCCATCTATTCCAAAACAGATGCCGACGTACGCCGTGCGCTAGGCAAGAAAGAGCATTTGGACGTCAACGACTTTATGGCGCTGATTTCACCCGCTGCCACTCCTTATCTGGAAGTGATGGCACGCCTCAGCCAAAAATACACGATGGAACGGTTCGGCAAAACAATCTCCATGTTTGTCCCGCTCTATCTGACCAATTCATGTACTAACTCCTGTGTCTATTGCGGCTTCCACATCAGCAATCCGATGAAGAGGACGATACTGACAGAGGAAGAGATTATCAATGAATACAAAGCCATCAAGCGGTTGGCTCCTTTTGAGAATCTCCTGCTCGTGACGGGTGAGAACCCTGCGGCAGCCGGAGTTCCGTATATCGCCCGTGCGCTGGATTTGGCAAAGCCTTATTTCAGCAATCTACAAATTGAGGTAATGCCGCTTAAAGCGGAAGAGTATAAGGAACTGACAAAACATGGACTGAACGGTGTAATCTGTTTCCAGGAAACTTATAACAAAGCAAACTACAAGACGTATCATCCAAGAGGCATGAAGTCTAAATTTGAATGGCGTGTCAACGGTTTTGACCGCATGGGACAGGCAGGTGTACATAAGATTGGCATGGGTGTCCTTATCGGTCTGGAAGAATGGCGGACAGATGTAACGATGATGGCATATCATCTGCGCTATCTGCAAAAACATTATTGGAAAACCAAATACAGCGTAAACTTCCCACGTATGCGCCCATCGGAAAATGGCGGTTTCCAACCGAACGTTATCATGAACGACCGTGAGCTGGCACAACTGACATTCGCCATGCGTATCTTCGACCATGATGTGGACATCTCCTATTCTACCCGCGAAAGCGCAGAAATCCGGAATAACATGGCAACACTGGGCGTAACAACCATGAGTGCGGAAAGTAAGACAGAGCCGGGGGGATATTACAGTTATCCCCAGACATTGGAGCAGTTCCATGTCAGCGATGAACGGAAAGCGGTTGAAGTGGAACGTGATTTGAAGAAGTTGGGGCGTGAACCGATTTGGAAGGATTGGGACCAGTCTTTCGATTTTAAAAGATAAGCGGATGCGATACGACAGGCAAATAATTCTTCCCGAAATCAGAGAGGAAGGTCAGAGAAAACTGCAGAAAGCAAAAGTACTTATTGTAGGTGTGGGAGGGCTGGGCTCTCCCATCGCCCTTTACTTGGCGGGTGCCGGTGTGGGGTACATCGGACTGGTAGATGATGACGTGGTAAGTATCAGTAATCTGCAGCGGCAAGTGCTTTATTCCGAGAAAGAGTTGGGCAAGCCTAAGGCAGTTTGTGCAGCGGAACGGCTCTCTGCCCTCAACAGTGAAATCAAGGTAGCACACTACCCTACCCGGCTGACAGAGAATAATGCCCGTGATATTATCCGGAAATATGACATGGTTGTGGATGGCTGCGACAACTTCGCTACACGTTACCTGATTAATGATATTTGCATCGAGCAGGGAAAGCCGTACATATACGGTGCTATCTGTGGTTTCGAAGGACAAGTTTCAGTATTCAATTACGGCAACCGGAAGAAAAGTTACCGTGACCTTTATCCTGACGAAGAGGAAATGAAGCGTATGCCGCCACCACCTAAAGGGGTGATGGGAATAACTCCCGCCGTCGTAGGAAGCATTGAAGCTACGGAAGTCCTGAAAATAATTTGTGGTTTTGGCAACGTTTTAGCGGGTGAACTATGGACTATTGACTTGCGGACATTGCAATCTAACAAATTTTCACTATAAACGTTGGTTTGTGATATAGTTAATTGCTAACTTTGCTAAACAATCCAAGTTAACAAAGGAAATGAAATTAATTGTAGTCACCACCCCCACTTTCTTCGTTGAAGAAGATAAGATTATTACCGCTCTTTTCGAAGAGGGTCTGGACATTCTACATCTTAGGAAACCGGAAACTCCGGCTATGTATTCAGAACGATTACTGACACTTATCCCGGAAAAATATCACCGTCGCATTGTCACACACGAGCACTTTTACCTGAAAGAGGAATTCAACCTGATGGGAATCCATCTGAATGCACGTAACCCGAAAGAGCCGCATGACTATGCGGGACACGTCAGTTGCTCCTGTCATTCTGTCGAAGAAGTAAAAAATAAAAAGCATTTCTATGATTATGTTTTCATGAGTCCTATCTATGACAGTATCTCTAAAGTGAACCACTATTCCACATATACAGCCGAAGAATTGCGTGAGGCCCAGAAAGCTAAAATCATTGATTCTAAAGTAATGGCATTGGGCGGTATCAATGAAGATAACCTACTTGAAATCAAAGATTTCGGTTTTGGCGGAGCTGCCGTACTGGGTGACCTTTGGAATAGGTTTGATGCTTGCTCGGACCAGAATTACCTAGCTGTGATTGAACATTTCAAGAAGTTGAAGAAGTTGTCGGATTAAAGAGAAAAACTTATATTTATTAATCTTATTCACTCAATAATAAAAAAGCCGTTGCGAATCATCTTCTGCAACGGCTTTCTTTTTTCTATAGATATTTACCAGAATTTATATCCCACGCTGATTGCAAAATTCATATTTTTGCCACCACCGGTTTGTAATTTAGTCAATCCGAACTGTCCGTCCAGCCCAACAATAAATTTATTATATTCCAATGCCACTCCAACACCTAAACCAAAATCAAAACGATTCAGTCCTTTCGCTCCTGACAAGTCTTCACCAGTTTCATCTTCAAGATCTTTAATAGAAACATCAGTACTTTGTCCATTATATTCAAGAGTTACTTTGTCTATATCTCCAAAAGTATTAAACTTTACCTTAGCTTCATCTCCCTGCATTTTAACAGTAGCCTTCGTTTTACCACCTACACCATAAGCCAAATAGGGACCTGCACTAACAACCAAATTTGTATTATCAGCCACATTAAAACGAGCAGCAGCCATTACAGGTAATTCCAGATACATTTGCTTCACAGTCACTTTAGCACTAGCTCCCATAAATTCTCCACTATCAACTTTTGTTCCTTTAGTAGAAAAGAACAAAGAAGGCTGCAATGACCACATATCATTGAATGCATACTCTGTTCCAACCCCAACTCTGAAACCAACTTTCGCTTTCATGTCATCCGTCGTCCAGTTACTGACATTCATACCAACCTTGGCATTCCAACCTGTAATCTGAGAAAAACCTGTTACTGAAATCAGTGCAAATAAAACAAATAATACACTCTTCTTCATAATTTTAAAGTTTTAAATTAATACTCAAGGATTTTATTTTCCTTATTGCTTAACAATGCAAATGTATAATTGCAATTCGTATTAAACAACTTTTTCGTTAACAAATGCGTAAATTATAGAGTTTATATATAAAAAAAGGGAATTCCCTATTTTAGAGAACTCCCTTTCCTATTTCTTGTTCGTTTTTTATCAGAATTCGTAGTGAAAGCCAAAAGACAAGTCTTCGCTACCAAATGAAAATCCGTAACCGTTAGTGCCATAAACATAATCATCCCTATATCCTAGAAAACCACATTTAGTCACCAGACTGAAATGGTCGTTCAATTTTATAGCAAGTCCCGGTTTAATACCTAATTCAAAACCGCCTTCAGAATCTCCTTTCCATTTTACAGAGGAAACTCCGATACCACCGTCTAAAAACAGACGTACCACTTTATTTTCATAATAAGAGTAGCGAACGTAAGGAGCAAAACTGAAAGCATTTTTAAAGCCAACTGTCTCTTCGCTGTTATGTGCAAATCCCAATGTAGCTCCGACTGCCCATTGCTCACTCAAATTATATCCAAGCTCCGGCTCTATCAAAAAAGAAGTATTATCAGCATCATCATTATGCCACAATGCAACATTACCACCTACATAGAACTGAGCTTTAGCAGACAATGCTACCATTACCACAAAAAACAAAATTACAATCTTTTTCATTTTATCGTTGTTTTTAATTAAACACTACGGGGTGACTCCCCGAAATACCTTATTTTCCGGGGTGCAAAAGTATAACCCTTTTCTTGATAAAACAACTTTTTAGTTAGTTTTTTATAAAATACACAGTTTTAGTTTACATAAAAAAATAGACTGCAAATACCTTTACAAGTATTTACAGCCTATTTATCAGATAGTTAAGTACCTAACCAGTGTATTCAACTATCCCTCAATAGCTGCCTGCGCCGCAGCCAGTCTTGCGATAGGCACGCGGAATGGAGAACAACTAACGTAGTTTAGTCCTACTCTGTGGCAGAACTTCACTGAAGAAGGTTCGCCACCATGTTCACCGCAAATACCACATTTCAAATCCGGACGGATAGCACGGCCTTTTTCTGTTGCCATACGAACCAATTGTCCCACACCATTCTGGTCGAGAACCTGGAACGGGTCTACTTTCAAAATCTTCTTTTCCAGATAAACAGGAAGGAAAGAAGCAATATCGTCACGAGAATAACCGAAGGTCATCTGCGTCAAGTCATTTGTACCGAATGAGAAGAATTCAGCAGAAGAAGCAATACGGTCGGCTGTCAAAGCTGCGCGCGGGATTTCAATCATTGTACCTACTTTGAAGTCAATGCTGTCTCCCAGTTCTTCGAACAACTTCGCTGCCTCTGTACGAATCACGTTTTCCTGTTCCTTGAATTCATACAAGATACCAGTCAGCGGAACCATAATTTCCGGATGAGTCTCCACTCCTTCTTTCTTCAATTCCAATGCAGCACCCAAGATAGCGCGTGTCTGCATCTGAGTAATTTCAGGATATGTATTTCCCAGACGGCAACCACGGTGACCCAACATCGGGTTGTGTTCACACAATGATTCTACACGTTGCTGGATATACTGCAAACTTACGCCCATTGTATCCGCCATCTCCTGTTGTCCCTTCAAATCGTGAGGAACGAACTCATGCAAAGGAGGATCGAGCAGACGTACAGTCACCGGACAGCCCGCCATTGCTTTAAAGATACCCTTAAAGTCCGCCTGTTGATACGGAAGAATCTTAGCCAATGCCTTGCGACGTCCTTCAGCATCTTCTGCCAGAATCATTTCACGCATTGCCTTAATCTTTTCACCTTCAAAGAACATGTGTTCTGTACGGCAAAGACCGATACCTACCGCACCAAAGTTACGTGCAACTTCCGCATCATGAGGAGTGTCCGCATTGGTACGTACCTGCAAACGGGTATATTTATCAGCCAGTGTCATCAATTCTGCAAAGTCACCGGAAAGCTCGGCAGCTTTCGTCTCTACCTTACCATTATATACTACACCCGTACTTCCGTTCAGAGAGATGTAATCGCCTTCTTTCAGCACCACACCGTCAATTTCCACCGTACGTGCCTTATAGTCAATATTCAATGCACCAGCACCCGACACACAGCATTTACCCATACCACGAGCCACCACAGCAGCGTGAGAAGTCATACCGCCACGGGCAGTCAGGATACCTTCGGCGACAGCCATACCCGCCAAGTCCTCAGGAGAGGTCTCGATACGAACCATCACCACACGTTTGCCGGCAGCATGCCATTCAGCAGCGTCATCAGCGAAGAATACAATCTGACCGGTTGCAGCACCCGGAGAAGCCGGAAGACCACGAGTCAGGATTTTTGCTTTTTTCAAAGCATCCTTGTCAAATACAGGGTGGAGCAATTCATCCAGCTTATTCGGTTCAACGCGCATCAAGGCTGTCTTTTCGTCAATCATACCCTGACGGAGCAAATCCATAGCAATCTTCACCATGGCAGCACCCGTACGTTTGCCGTTACGTGTCTGAAGGAACCAGAGCTTACCTTCTTGAACGGTGAACTCCATGTCCTGCATATCTTTATAATGATTTTCCAATTTTGTCTGAAGCGCATCCAGTTCTTTATAGATTTCTGGCATAGCTTCTTCCATAGAAGGATATTTTGCAGCACGTTCTTCTTCGCTTACACCCGCCAGTTGAGCCCAACGTTGAGAACCGATCTTAGTAATCTGTTGCGGAGTACGGATACCGGCTACTACGTCTTCACCTTGCGCATTAATCAGGTATTCACCATTGAAAAGGTCTTCACCTGTAGCTGCGTCACGTGAGAAACAAACGCCGGTTGCGGAAGTATCTCCCATATTACCGAATACCATTGCCTGTACGTTTACGGCTGTTCCCCATTCGTCAGGAATACTTTCCATCTTACGGTAAAGGATAGCACGTTCATTCATCCATGAATCGAATACTGCACAGATGGCACCCCAAAGCTGTTCGTATGCACAAGTCGGAAAATCTCTTCCTGTCTGTTCTTTTACGGCAGCTTTAAATTTCTTCACGAGTTCTTTCAGGTCTTCCACTTCCAGTTCGTTATCAAGTTTCACACCTTTCGCTTCTTTCACCTCTTCGATGATTGCTTCGAACGGGTCAATATCTTCCTTATTAGTAGGTTTCATTCCCAAAACCACGTCACCGTACATCTGTACAAAACGACGGTAAGAATCCCATGCAAAGCGTGCATTACCAGTTTTGCGGATAATTCCTTCCACCACTTCATCATTCAGACCAAGGTTCAGAATAGTATCCATCATACCCGGCATGGATGCGCGGGCACCGGAACGTACAGACACCAACAAAGGATTTTCAATGTCACCAAATTTGGATTTCATCAGCCCCTCTACATTAGAGATGGCTTTAACGACTTCATCTTTCAGCAACTCAACCACTTTATCACGTCCTAACGTGTTGTATTCCGTACAAACATCTGTAGTTATTGTGAATCCGGGAGGGACTGGAATTCCAATTAAATTCATTTCGGCAAGGTTTGCACCTTTACCACCTAACAAATTCTTCATGTCGGCTTTTCCTTCTGCCTGACCATTTCCAAAGGTATAAACTCTTTTTTTATCCATAATATTGTGTTTAAAGTTACATTATGACTTTTTTCTGTTCGCAAATCTAAGGATATTTCGCAAATCAGAAAACTTTTTGCGAAAAAACTTTCTATCAAAATGCAATTTCGACATTACAATCTGGATTATTTCTCCAGACACGAAAGTTTTCCAAAAAAAATACCTACTTTTGCAAAGTAATTATTAGAATGGTGTAAAAGTGGCAAGAAAGAAAAAAGAACTTCCCTTATTGGAGAAGGTAACAATCATGGATGTGGCTGCCGAAGGAAAAGCCATCGCAAAAGTAAACGACTTGGTAATTTTTGTTCCCTACGTAGTGCCGGGCGATGTCGTAGACCTTCAGATCAAGCGTAAGAAAAATAAATATGCCGAAGCGGAAGCGGTGAAGTTTCATGAACTATCGCCCAATCGTGCCGTTCCTTTCTGCCAACACTATGGCGTATGCGGCGGTTGCAAGTGGCAGGTGCTCCCCTATCCGGAGCAAATCAGATACAAACAGAAGCAAGTGGAAGATAATCTGAGACGTATCGGAAAAATCGAACTTCCCGAGATTTCCCCAATTCTCGGTTCGGCTAAAACGGAGTGGTACAGAAACAAACTGGAGTTCACATTTTCCAATAAACGTTGGCTGACCAACGAGGAAGTTCGCCAGGATGTGAAGTATGACCAGATGAATGCTGTTGGTTTCCATATTCCGGGAGCGTTCGACAAGGTGCTGGCTATCGAAAAATGTTGGTTGCAGGACGATATATCCAACCGTATCCGGAATGCGATACGCGATTATGCTTACGAACATGATTATTCATTCATCAATCTGCGTACACAAGAAGGTATGCTGCGGAATATGATTGTCCGTACTTCCTCAACGGGCGAATTGATGGTAATCGTGATTTGCAAGATTACGGAAGAGCACGAAATGGCACTGTTCAAGCAACTGCTTCAGTTTGTCGCTGATTCTTTCCCGGAAATTACATCTTTGCTATACATTATTAATAATAAGTGCAACGACACCATCAATGATTTGGATGTGCACGTATTTAAAGGTAAAGATCATATCTTTGAGGAAATGGAAGGCCTGCGTTTCAAGGTAGGTCCGAAATCATTCTATCAGACTAATTCGGAACAGGCTTATAATCTATATAAGATAGCCCGTGACTTTGCCGGACTAACCGGAAATGAACTGGTGTACGACCTTTATACTGGAACAGGCACGATTGCCAACTTTGTCTCACGCCAGGCGCGCCAAGTAATCGGTATCGAATATGTGCCGGAAGCTATTGAAGACGCAAAGGTGAATGCGGAAATCAATGATATTAAGAATACCTTGTTCTATGCCGGCGACATGAAGGATATGTTGACTCAGGACTTCATCAATCAGCATGGACGCCCGGACGTTATCATAACAGACCCCCCTCGTGCAGGTATGCATCAAGATGTGGTTGACGTCATTTTGTTTGCCGAACCCAAACGGATTGTTTATGTAAGTTGTAATCCAGCTACTCAGGCACGCGATTTGCAGTTACTGGATGGTAAATACAAGGTGAAAGCTGTGCAGCCGGTAGATATGTTCCCTCACACTCATCATGTGGAGAATGTAGTATTACTAGAACTTCGATAAAAGAAAAAAAATGGAAAAAAGACCTAGAAAGACACCTGCTGAAAGAGCACGTGCCCAATATACAAACTATGCAGTCAGGGAACCGATGGAACTCATGGATTTCCTCGCTGCCAAAATGCCGGACGCAAGCCGCACAAAGCTGAAATCTTTGTTAAGCAAGCGGGTGGTATTTGTTGACAATGTGATCACTACACAATTCAACTTCCCTCTTCAACCGGGAATGAAAGTGCAAATCAGCAAGCAAAAGGGAAAGAAAGAGTTTAATAACAGATTGCTGAAAATCGTATATGAGGACGCTTATATCATTGTTGTTGAAAAAATGCAAGGACTCTTGTCCGTCAATACGGAGCGTCAGAAAGAGCGTACTGCTTATACAATACTCAATGAATATGTACAGCGTTCGGGACGTCAGTTTCGTGTGTATATTGTTCATCGCCTGGACAGGGACACTTCCGGCTTGATGATGTTTGCCAAAGACGAAAAAACACAGCGGACGCTACGCGACAACTGGCATGAGATAGTGACCGACCGCCGATATGTAGCCGTAGTGGAAGGTAGTATGGAAAAAGACTATGATACGGTCGTTTCCTGGCTGACTGATAAAACACTTTATGTAAGTTCCAGTGAATATGATGACGGTGGTTCAAAATCAATCACACATTATAGAACCATCAAACGTGCAAACGGGTATTCTCTTGTAGAACTGGATTTGGAGACAGGACGCAAGAAC
Source organism: Bacteroides acidifaciens (assembly GCF_903181435.1). NCBI lineage: Bacteria > Pseudomonadati > Bacteroidota > Bacteroidia > Bacteroidales > Bacteroidaceae > Bacteroides > Bacteroides acidifaciens. The sequence continues at coordinate 1,268,287 of NZ_CAEUHO010000001.1, read as the reverse complement.
CAAATTCGTGTGCATATGCAGGATTTAGGTCATCCGATTGTCGGTGATGGAAGATATGGCGGAGAAAACTATTCGAATCCTATCGGACGCTTGGCACTTCACGCTTTCAAGCTTTGTTTTTATCATCCGGTAACGGGAGATTTGATGGAGTTTGAGACACCTTATCCGGCAGATTTCAAGAAGCTGTTTCTGAAGAAATAAAAAATAAAAGCGGAACTCTTTAAAAAAGAGACTTCCGCTTTTAATTTATATTAAAATATTCATCTTCTATTGCATTTCCAATGTAAAAGGGAAACCCTCTGAATCTCCTGTCAAATAAAAAATTCCAGTCATTAATCCACGACGTATGTTCACATCATCCATGTAGGAGATTCCATTTCTACCATAATCCAAAACAAGGTTATTACTGTAACGATCCTCCCAATACCACTGAAAACGAAAATGGCCATATGGTTCACCGTTACGATAATATTGATATTCTTCACCAAAGCCATCCGGGTCAAAAGTAAACTCACTATATATATACCTTCCATTGGCAGCACTCATGCCGACATCTCCTGCCCATATCCTGCCGAACATCTGCTCTTCTAAGTCTTCATCGTCCTCACACGAAGTAAAGCCAACCAATAAAGTCAGCATCATTAAGATACCTGCATATCTCTTAACCATTTTCATAATCTTCCAGTTTATTGCGTTTATAAATACAAATTTAGCGTTTTTATTTTACTATACACTTCAAGCCATAAGTTTTTTGTACCTTTGCCCCGATAATATTAAAAAAATTACATGAAACTTCTTTGGCTCGATTTAAATAGCTCCTATGCACACTCCTCATTGGCACTCCCTGCACTCCATGCTCAAATAGCAGACGATACCACTATTGAATGGTGCGTAGTCTCTGCCACGATTAATGAAAATACCGGTAGCGTTGTCAATCAAATCTACCATCACCAACCGGATATCATTGCAGCCACCAACTGGCTATTTAATCACGAGCAACTATTACACATCGTTTCACGTGCAAAAGCATTATTACCTCATTGCTGTATCATACTCGGCGGCCCCGAGTTTTTAGGAGATAACGCAGCTTTCTTATATAAGAACAAATTTGTAAGCGGAGTGTTCCGCGGAGAAGGCGAAGAAGTATTCCCTTTATGGCTAAAAGTGTGGAATCACTCAAAAGAAGAGTGGAAATCAATAACAGGCCTCTGTTATCTTGATGAAAACAATCAATATCAAGACAACGGCATCGCCCGCGTCATGAATTTCTCACAACTTATATCTCCTGAAAAGAGCCGTTTTTTCAATTGGAGCAAGCCCTTTGTCCAACTTGAAACAACCCGGGGATGTTTCAACACATGCGCTTTTTGCGTCAGTGGCGGTGAAAAGCCTGTCCGCACCATTCCTTTGGAAGCTATCCGTGGACGTCTGAATGACATTCACCAGCATGGAATCAAGAATGTACGTGTCCTCGACCGTACCTTTAATTACAACAATAAGCGGGCAAAAGAATTACTCGACTTATTCCGTAACTATCCGGACATCTGTTTCCATCTTGAAATCCATCCGGCTCTCCTTTCCAAAGAATTAAAGCAGGAGTTATCCGCCCTACCGAAAGGTCTATTGCATTTGGAAGCCGGAATTCAAAGCTTAAAAGAACCTGTTCTACAACAAAGCCGACGCATCGGAAAGTTATCCGACGCTCTTGAAGGATTAAAATACCTCTGCTCCCTGAAAAATATGGAAACACACGCCGACTTAATAGCGGGACTCCCACTCTATCACTTATCAGAGATATTCGAAGATGTCCGCACCTTAGCGGAATATGGCGCAGGAGAAATCCAACTGGAATCCCTAAAGCTGCTCCCCGGCACAGAAATGCGAAGAAGAGCAGAAGAATTAGGTATCCAATACTCACCGCTACCACCCTATGAAGTATTACAAACCCGTGAAATATCAGTAGACGAACTGCAAACGGCCCATTACCTATCCCGTATGTTAGACGGATTCTACAATACTTCTACTTGGCAAAAGATTACCCGGACACTAATTCTGGAAAATCCTTCTTTCTTACATGAATTCCTCAACCATTTAGTGCAAACCGATGTCATCGACACTCCTTTAAGTCTGGAAAAAAGAGGACTTATCTTATATGATTTCTGTAAAAACCATTATCCGGATTACCTGACGCAAGTCAGCATCGCATGGATAGAAGCAGGTATGTCGCTTAAAAAAGCTCCGGCAGAAAGAGTAAGGACAAAAAGACAAGTTCCCCCTGAAAATTGGGAAGTGGAATATGGCTCGTATCGTGAGAATCTACGTTTATGTTTTCTTCCCGTTGACGAAGAAGGGCATGGATACTGGTTCGGTTTTGAATCGGAGATTCAGAAGATACAACCGGTTTTCAAAGCTACAACTTAACAAAAGTCCTCCGTAACCAGAAAACTGTCCAAATAAAAAAAGAAAAGGATTCCCATATTTTGTGAAATAACCGCTATTCATTTATTATTTGTAGCAACATTTCCTATTCTCCATCGTCCATACAATAAACTTTACTAGCACAACACTGTATGGACATTCAAAAATATCAGTTAATGATTCTTTGCCTATCATTGCTCTCTTTATCTGTCGCAGGACAAGAATGGAGTAAACAGGATTCATTGAAACTACTGCAAATATTAAACTCTGAGCAAGAAATAAAAATAAACAGAGAACTCATTGAAGCAACAGAACAAGGTACGTATTCTCCAAAACCGTTTACTGATTTTGATTTAACATTGCCAACTATAAAACCTTCTACAATCTTTTCAAAGCCATCCATTAACACCAATAACATACCCTGCAAGCCATCTGCCTCTACCTTTTTACCCACTTACTTCTGGTTGAGAATAAACAAGAATCTTATTCTACATAGTAAAAGCAACTTTTCAGAAAAAACAACCAACTTCCATATCCAGACTCTTATTGAATATAAGTTCTCCAAGAAATGGTCACTCAATATATATGGTACGCAAAATCTCGATACCCGAAAGCACCGGGGGTTGCCTTCCGAAGTAGAGCCAACCCAACTAGGAAGCGACATTGTTTTGAGAATAAATAAAAACTGGAAAATCAAGACCGGTATGCAATATCAATACAATACCCTACGAAAAAGATGGGAATGGATACCACAAGCCAGTGTTTCATATGAATGGTAAATAATACAAAGTCGTTATAATCATACAAGAAAAAGAATACGGATAAACAAATGCAATTATTCTATTCGTATTATACAAATCGTATAATACAAAATCAATAATATCTCATCTTCCCGTAAAGACAGAAAAGTTTTAGAAGCCAAGCAAACGTATCTTCCATTTTATTCTCTACCTTTGTAGAACGATTAAAAAAACATCCTATAATAATGAAGAACTTTATCAAGGGATTCCGGTTTACCCCCTCCAATTATCCGGCAGCAGTAGAAGAGAAAATACAGAAATATAGAAAACAAGGATATAAGCTTCCACCACGTAAAGTACTCCGCACCCCCGAACAACTGGAAGGAATTCGTGAAAGTGCCAAAATCAATACGGCATTGTTGGATTATATCTCAGAAAATATCCGTGAAGGAATGTCCACCGAAGAGATTGATGTGATGGTTTATGACTTCACAACCGGACATGGAGCCATCCCTGCCCCACTCAATTACGAAGGATTTCCGAAAAGCGTTTGTACGAGTATCAATGATGTGGTATGTCATGGGATACCCAATAAGAATGAAATTCTGAAAAGCGGAGATATTATCAATGTGGATGTATCCACTATTTACAATGGATACTTCTCCGATGCATCCCGCATGTTTATGATTGGCGATGTAAGTCCCGAAATGCGCAAACTCGTTCAGGTGACCAAAGAATGTATGGAAATAGGCATTGCCGCCGCACAGCCCTGGAAACAACTGGGCGATGTAGGCGCAGCCATCCAGGAGCATGCAGAAAAGAACGGATTCAGCGTTGTCCGTGACCTTTGCGGGCATGGCGTGGGAATGAAATTCCATGAAGAACCGGATGTGGAACACTTCGGACGTCGTGGCACAGGTATGATGATTGTACCGGGGATGACCTTCACCATCGAACCGATGATAAACATGGGAACCTACGAAGTATTTGTAGACGAAGCTGACGGATGGACAGTCTGCACCGACGACGGGCTACCCTCAGCCCAATGGGAAAACATGATACTGATTACTGAAACCGGAAACGAAATTCTGACATATTAATGGAACTGATTCTACTTATTGTAATTGCCGTATTAGTGACAGTCCTACTGGTATTATCACTGACAAAAGGCAACAACCAAACTCAAGCGGAACAATTACAGATAGCTTTGCGCCAACAAATGCAGGAGAACCGGGAAGAACTGAACCGCAGCATCCGGGAACTTCGCATGGAGATGACGCAAACGCTCAACCAGAATATGCAGCAACTCCAGGATGTCCTGCACAAGAACATGATGACCAGCGGAGAGTTGCAACGCCAGAAATTCGACACAATGGCACGCCAGCAGGAAGTTCTGATTAAATCGACCGAGAAACGTCTGGACGACATGCGCCTGATGGTAGAAGAAAAGTTACAAAAGACACTGAACGAACGAATCGGACAGTCGTTTGAAATCGTCCGTTCGCAGCTCGAAAATGTACAAAAGGGACTCGGAGAAATGAAATCCCTGGCACAGGATGTCGGCGGACTGAAAAAAGTATTGAGCAATGTAAAAATGCGGGGAACATTCGGTGAAGTACAACTCGGAGCATTACTCGAACAAATGATGAGCCCTGAACAGTATGACGCAAACGTCAAGACGAAAAAGAGCGGAACCGAATTTGTCGAATTTGCCATCAAACTTCCGGGAAAGGACGATGCCAACAGCACCGTTTACCTTCCGATTGACGCTAAATTTCCGAAAGACATATACGAGCAATATTACGATGCTTTCGAAGCAGGAGATGCCGCGTTGATGGAATCATCCGGCAAGCAGTTGGAAAGCACGATTAAAAAGATGGCCAAGGATATTCACGATAAATATGTGGATCCCCCTTTTACTACCGATTTCGCCATCATGTTCTTACCTTTCGAAAGCATTTACGCTGAGGTAATCCGAAGAACAAGTCTTGTAGAGACACTTCAGAAAGAATATAAGATCGTAGTGACCGGACCGACGACACTAGGAGCTATCTTGAACAGCCTTCAAATGGGATTCCGCACACTAGCCATCCAAAAGCGTACCGGCGAAGTTTGGACTGTATTAGGAGCCGTCAAAACGGAATTCGGCAAGTTCGGCGGATTGCTTGAGAAAGTACAGAAGAACCTGCAAAGTGCCGGTGACCAACTGGAAGAAGTAATGGGAAAACGGACACGCGCCATCGAACGGAAACTGCGGCAAGTAGAGCAGTTACCACATGAAGAAAGTCGGAAGATTCTGCCGATTGACGGAATAGATGATGAACTTACAGATGAATAGAATAATTAAAAATAACTCTGCATACTATTACAAGAATTTCATATTTTAAACTAATAATCCCGCCATTCAAGCTTTATCCCCTTGACAGGTAAAGGTAGAATGGCGGGATTATTATATTTTATCAACGCCCCTGCCCCTTTGCAAGCACCACCCGGAGCACAATATAACCCAATAATCCGGAAAGTATGGAACCCGACAACACTCCAAACTTAGCCTGGTTCAACAAGACCGGATAATCAGCTCCGAAAGAAAGGTTGGCAATGAAAAGCGATACGGTAAAACCGATGCCGCCTAACAATGCAACTCCGGTAAGATTCATCCAGTTCATTCCCAATGGTCTGGGAGTCAGTCCTGTTCTGATAGCCAACCAAGTGAACGAATAAATACCGATGAATTTTCCAAACAACAATCCGGCTGCCACCGCAATACCCACGTTGCCGACCAACTCGCCGCCCCCGCTAAACACAACGCCGGCATTGACAAAAGCAAAAAGCGGAAGAATCAGGTAATTGACCGCCCCATGCAGATTGTCTTCCAATGATTGCAACGGACTAATCACACGGTCGGAAGCCGACTCCACCTCTTTCAGTTTGGCAATCTGCTCATTAGTCAACACAATACTTCCTGACTCCATTGTCGGGAAGCCGGCTATTATACGGCGGATATCTTCAATATACTTTCCTACGTTCAAACGAGGCTTTGCGGGAATAACAAAAGCCAGGATAACCCCGGAGATTGTACTATGAATACCCGATTGCAAAAATAAATACCAAATAACGACCCCAATCACTAAAAAGAAAATCTTATTTGTCGCCCCCCATTTTCCAATAAAGTAAAGCAAAACATAAAGCAACGCAGCCACCAGAAGATAACCGTAAGAGACATGTGAACTATAAAAAATGGCAATCACCAGAATACCGCCAATATCATCGACAACCGCAAAAGCCGTCAGAAAGATTTTCAGACTCAGCGGAACACGATTCCCTAGCAAACTCAACACACCCAATGAAAAAGCAATATCCGTTGCCATCGGGATGGCAAGCCCTTGTCCGCCGACACTGCCCGGCGGGCAAATCATCATATATATAATTACGGGAACCAGCATGCCACCACAAGCAGCGATAAAAGGCAACGCCGCCTTGCGGAAAGAAGAAAGCTCGCCCACCAGCAATTCCCGCTTGATTTCCAGCCCCACCAGCAAAAAGAAAATCGTCATCAAGCCATCATTGATAAACTCAATCATCCGTAGATTCTCCCCACCGTGCGAAAGTAAATTAAAACTACCAATCCGCAAATGAAGTTCATGCGATAAGAACGCCTGATACACCGGAGCCACAGAAGAGTTCGCAATGATGGCTGCCGAAATAGCAGCCAGAAATAGAAGAATACTCGCTGTGATATTCATGGATGAGAAATTCCGCATAGTCCGCAAAATAGTCATAACGAAATGTATTTATAATATTAGACTCGCAATATACGGATTTTTCTAATTAATATAGCTTCTTAAAGCAAGGTTTTTCACCCATAAAACAAAAATGCCTGTCAAAATCAGGTTCAGCACCAAGGTAAGGACGGAAATCACCAATGCCGGACCGCCCAAGTTATATCCCAACGCAATGAAAATAATCCCGGCTCCTACCTCGCCACGGGTAAACATACCGATAGAAAGAGCCAGCCGCTCACTTAATTTCCGGTCACGATAGAAGAACATCGGACAAAGCTTTCCTACATTCGACAACAAAGAAACAATCACCACATGAAACATAATCATGCCCCACGACATCATCTCCTGCGACCCCGTCACGGAATGCGTGCCCGCATGAGTTTCCGCAAAGTTCACCCCGATAAAATGAGGCATGCTCATACCCACCAGAAACATGAACAGGAAAGAAATTCCGGTAGACACTTTCCGTTCCACAGCAGTATCATGCTCCCTATGCTTCATAATCATTCCGAGAACAAACGCCGGCAACAGCACCTCAATATGAATACTCCCCTCTTCGCCATACAACTCTTTACTGCCCAGATAAAGAATCTGAGTAGCCAGGAATATAATAAACGAATAAAAGAGGATAGCCTTCCAATCCTGACGCCAATCATACTTATTCAACCGCTGCCAGCCGACAGCCAACAACATAAATACAATTACCACCACAATAATCAACTGCCAGCGCAAGCCAATCATCATTATTTGAAGAGGAATCATCAGAATAATCGTATCCAAATCATCAAAAATAGCCAACACCTGAATCTTTTTATAAATCCAACTGGACTTCAGCCCGATAGCTGCCAGCATTGTAAACAAGATACCGGCCGACGTAGGAGCCGCGAAACGGCTCAACAATAAATTCTCCTTCCACGCTTCCCAACTATTCCAGTAATCGGGCGGCAGCAATACAAACACGTAATAAATGGCAATCATAAACCACGGCAGAGCTGCCGTCGCCATCGCTATGAAATAATCTTCTGCATAGCTCTTCCACCGAACCTTGTCGAGAACAAATTCCCGACCCACATTAATCATTATAAAACTAAGACATACATAAAGCAGTACATTCGAAACGGACTTGACAGCCCCATAACTTTGCCCCGCCATAACCGGCAGGAACTGTGAAATGACGAGCCCCAACATCAGGAAGCCCGAAAAAGACAGAACTTTTCTCATATTTATAGTCGTTCGTTTTTTAAAAGTGATTGCCAAGGAAAGCTCTGCAGACAGAAGGCAGTCACCCTGGTGTATTAAAAAAACTAACCGCAAGTCAATTTGTTCAGAAAATACTCTGAAAAAACTGCTTGCGGTGATATTCTTAATCCAGTTTCAGTACAGCAAGGAAGGCTTTTTGAGGCACTTCCACGTTACCGATTTGTTTCATTCGTTTTTTACCTCTTTTCTGCTTTTCAAGCAGTTTACGCTTACGGCTCACGTCACCGCCGTAACACTTCGCCGTCACATCCTTACGGACCGCCTTAATCGTTTCGCGCGAAATAATCTTCGCCCCGATAGCCGCCTGGATGGCAATATCAAACTGCTGGCGCGGAATAAGCTCCTTCAACTTCTCGCACATCCGCCTGCCCATATCATACGCATTGTCGATATGCGTCAATGTAGAAAGCGCGTCCACCGGCTCACCGTTCAGCAGAATATCCAGTTTCACCAGCTTGGACGTACGGAAACCGTTGGGATGATAATCAAACGAAGCATATCCCTTGGAAATGCTCTTCAGCTTATCATAAAAGTCGATAACAATCTCTCCCAAAGGCATATTATAATAGATCTCCACACGATTTCCGGAAATATACTCCTGCTTGAGAAGCTCGCCGCGTTTGCCCAGGCAAAGCGTCATGATAGGGCCGATATAATCGGTCGTCGTAATGATAGAAGCCTTGATATACGGCTCCTCGATATGGTCTATCATAGTCGGGTCGGGCATACCTCCAGGGTTGTGCACTTCCTTCATATTACCTTGCTTATCATAGATATGGTAGGATACGTTCGGCACGGTAGTAATCACATTCATGTCAAACTCACGATCCAACCGTTCCTGTACAATCTCCATATGGAGCAATCCGAGGAAACCACAACGGAAACCAAATCCCAAAGCCAACGAAGATTCCGGCTGGAAGGTCAGAGAAGCATCATTCAACTGCAATTTCTCCAAAGACGCACGAAGATCTTCAAAGTCTTCCGCCTCAATCGGATAAACTCCGGCAAACACCATCGGCTTCACTTCCTCAAAACCGGCAATAGCCTTGTCGCACGGACGGGCGATATGCGTAATGGTATCTCCCACCTTCACCTCTTTGGAAGTCTTGATACCCGAAATAATATATCCTACATCTCCCGTACGAAGCTCGTTGCGGGGAACCATATCCATTTTAAGCACCCCCACCTCATCAGCGTCATACTCTTTTCCCGTATTGAAGAATTTCACCTTATCACCCTTGCGGATTATACCGTTCTCAATCTTGAAATAAGCGATAATCCCACGGAAAGAGTTGAACACAGAGTCGAAAATCAACGCCTGCAACGGAGCATCCTCGTCTCCTTCGGGATGAGGGATGCGTTCGATAACGGCGGCAAGTATCTCTTCCACGCCCATACCCGTCTTGCCCGACGCACGGATTACCTCTTCGCGTTTGCAACCCAGCAGTTCCACAATCTCATCTTCCACCTCTTCGGGATTGGCGCTTGCCATATCACATTTATTGATAACCGGGATAATTTCGAGATCGTGCTCAATCGCCATATACAAGTTGGAAATAGTCTGTGCCTGTACCCCCTGCGACGCATCGACAATCAGCAACGCACCCTCGCAAGCGGCAATCGAACGGGACACCTCATACGAGAAGTCCACGTGTCCCGGAGTGTCAATCAAGTTAAGGACATACTTCTCACCCTTATAGGTATATTCCATCTGGATAGCATGGCTCTTGATCGTGATTCCTCTTTCTTTCTCCAGGTCCATATTATCAAGCATCTGCCCCGAAGTAACCTGAATAGTCTTGGTATATTCCAGCAGGCGGTCGGCCAAAGTCGATTTACCGTGGTCAATATGAGCAATAATACAAAAATTGCGTATATTCTTCATTCTGAATTCTTGTTATTTTATCTTTTTGGTGTGCAAAGATACGTAAATGGCGGAATAAAAAAAAATGCGTTGATAACATTCTGACAATGTACCAACGCATTTTTTTTATTGCTTAAGTGAGTTACTCGCTTAGATCAATTTGATGAAGAGTTCACCTTCAACTTCTTCCACAGAGACTTTGTCTTCTCTCAATAACCAGCCAAGTCCGAGGAACAGGTCTTTGTCAACCAACTTAGTTGCTTTCTTCAGTTGCTTGGCAGTCATTCCTTCTGTTTCATTCAGTGCATTCCAGATTTTTCCTGCGATTACACCTGCTTTTTCTTTCAACATTTGCTTTGAAATTTTAGTTATACATGCTTAAAATCATCCGTGCCATAAAGACTTTCAGATTTTATTTCGAGGACAAAGATAGTTATTTTTATGTTATATAACACTTTATTGAATGCTTTTTTACTGATTTTGTAATAAAAAAAGCATTTTTCCGTTCATTTCGGATGCTTTTCGAGGTATTCACACCAAATTCTTGCTGCTTCTTCCACCATTTTCGCGCAAGGGCGCTTGCTATAATATTGAGCAGTACGCTCTTCCGGCACGGTAGAAACCGGTTCTTTTTTCTTCAATCCCAACAATTCTCCGCAAATCAGCGAACCGTTGCGTTTTTTAAACTCAGCCGCCAGTTCCTGCACCACCGCATAGTTGGCAGCTTTGCCTTCCCGGTCTGCCGCTTCCGTCGCCCCCGTTTCCAGTCCTGCAACGAGAAACATTCCACAGGCAGCTCCACAAGTCTCACGCATCCTGCCTATCCCCCCACCGAAGGAAGCGCTCATGCGCAAGGCCTGTTCCTGTGTGAATCCATACATATCCGCAAAGGCAGCCACAACAGACTGCGAACAGTTATATCCGCTCTTAAAAAGCTCCACCGCTTTTTGTATTCTATCTTCCATACTATTTTCCGCTTTTTATTTTCATGCAAAAATAAGAAAAAGTATCTATGTTAGCGGAAATCACACCAATTTAAAAATCTAAATATCGAAAATACGTGCGCTTCTCCTGTCCAGCCATTCAGGAAAACAGCAGCATGATATTCAGCGCCGATACGATAATCGCAATCGCATACAGTACAAACGTGCTCCAGCGGCTATTCACATAATCCCCCATCACCTTCCGGGAAGAGGTCAGCCCCACCTGCAAAAAGACCGTAAAGGGCAACTGGATACTAAGTATCATCTGTGAGATAATCAATCCCTTAAAAGGATCACCGATAAAGAAAATCAGCAGCAAGGCAATGCCCAAAGACAAAAGTACCCCTACCTGCGAGTGACTGTCTTTAATATGATAGGATTCGCCAAAGATACCCGCAAAGATAGAACCTGCCGCCATCCCGCTCGTGATAGTCGACGAAATGCCCGCCATCAGCAGAGCCAACGCGAATACGATTGCGGCATTACTTCCCAGCAACGGTTCGAGCAGCGATTTGGCTTGCTGCAATTCCTCCACCTGAATACCGCTTTTGAAAAAAGTAGCGGCAGCCAGCAGGATCATCGCACTGTTAATCGCCCAGCCGACAATCATCGAAAACAGCGTATCAAACAACTCATACTTCAATACCTTCTTTATCGACGCATCGTCTTTCTTATTATACTCGTGGCTCTGTATCACTTCCGAATGGAGAAACAGGTTATGAGGCATCACCACCGCCCCCAGCACACTCATGATAATCAGCATGCTTCCTTTCGGGAATGACGGAGTCACCCATCCTATCGTCGCAGCCGGCCAGTCTATTTCCACCAGGAACAGCTCATAAATAAAAGAAAGTCCGATAACGGAAACGAACGCGATGATAGCACGTTCTATCTTCTTATAAGAATTGGTGAAAAGCATGATAGAGACAAAAAGCGTTGTCAATACAGCCCCCCATATGATAGGAATATCCAACAGCATTTCGAGCGCAATGGCGCCACCCAGAATCTCCGCCAGCGAGGTAGAGATAGAAGCCAGTACCGCCGTGCCAAGTATGGGACGGGACACCCATTTGGGAGTATATTTAGTGGCCGCTTCCGAAAGGCAAAGCCCGGTAACAATCCCCAAGTGGGCAACGTTGTGTTGAAGCACAATCAACATGATAGTGGACAGGGTGACTACCCAAAGCAGCGAATACCCGAACTCGGAACCGGCAGCGAAATTAGACGCCCAGTTTCCCGGATCAATAAATCCTACCGTCACCAAAAGCCCCGGGCCGATATATCTGAACACATCCAGCCCGCCCAAATAGCGTTTATGATCTTTGCGTTTTAAATCTTGAAAAATATTCTTCATTTCTTGCATAATAGTTTATCCAGTACAAATATACTTATAAATAACGACTGGAGTTCGAGTTTGGTTCAAAATACCGACAAGTAAGTATATGAAAACAGGCACGGATTACGCAGGAGTCACGGTTCAAAATCAATAAAACCGTGTTATCCGTGTAATCCGTGCCTGAACAAAAATCAAAAGGGAGTTTTTTGCCCCCTTCTGATATAACTATAAAAAAAGGAAACGTTGTCCGTTAATATCCCATCTCATGCAATGCACGACATAACTGGTCGGGACAAGACGTCGGTCTGCCACCACAACGTACACCCTCAAGCTTGGTAATCACCTCTTCCACTTTCATGCCTTTTACCAGACGCGAAATACCTTGCAGGTTGCCGTTGCATCCGCCCCAAAAAGCAACTTCCTTCACAACTCCATCTTCCACATTCAGTTCGATGTTCGTGCTGCAAGTGCCTTTGGTTTTATAAACATACTCCATACCGGCTTATTCTTCGCTTTCTTCAGGTTTCATGTTCGTATAAACAGTCTGCACGTCGTCAAACTCTTCCAGACGTTCAATCATCTTGTCCAGTGTCTCGCGTTGTTCGGGAGTCACATCCTTCATATCGTTGGGGATATAAGTAAAGTCTCCGCCGACATCTTCAAAGCCACATTCTTCCAGGTGCTTCTGAATAGCCGCGTAACTCTTCGGGTCACCGTAGATAGTGATTGTCCCTTCTTCTTCATCCTCGTCATATTCATCTTCCACATCATAGTCGATCAGGTCAAGAATCAGCTCTTCCATATCCAGTCCGTCTTTCTTCTTGAAAGTAAACATACATTTGTGGTCGAAAAGGAATGCCAGCGACCCCATTGTACCCAGGTTTCCGCCGAACTTGTTAAATACCGAACGGACGTCAGCCACCGTACGAGTCGTGTTGTCCGTCAACGTATCCACAAAGACAGCAATTCCGTGAGGGCCGTATCCTTCGTAAGTCATGCTCTTGTAGTCGCTCTGGTCTTTACCCATAGCGTTCTTGATGGCACGTTCGATATTGTCCTTCGGCATATTCTCACGCTTACAAGTAGCGATAACCGAACGCAGGGTCGGGTTATTCTCCGGTTCCGGTCCGCCCGCCTTCACAGCGATAGCGATCTGCTTGCCCAATCTTGTAAAAGTTTTAGCCATGTGGCCCCATCTTTTCAGTTTAGCGGCCTTTCTATATTCAAATGCTCTTCCCATTGGTTTATATTTTTATAATAACAATTTTAAGTTTATCTGATTATCTTAGTTTGGCGCCCAGTTTATCTTCCAGGTTCTTCACCAGTTTCGACATAATCTTGTCAATCATCTTGTCGTTCAATGTCTGGTTCTCATCCTGAAGCAAGAAGCTCACTGCATAAGATTTCTTGCCAGCTTCCAGGTTCTTGCCTTCGTACACGTCAAAAAGTTCCACTTCTTTCAGCAACTTCTTCTCCGTATCGTAAGCAATCTTCTCGATTTCGGCAAACTGCACATTCTTGTCAAGCAGCAAGGCAAGGTCACGTTTCACAGCCGGGAACTTGGATATTTCCTTGTAGCTGATCTTCACCGAACGGATAGCCTTCATAAGCTCCTTCCAGTTCAAGTCAGCGAAATAAACTTCATTGTCGATATCGAATGCCTTCAGCAATTTCTTAGTCACCACACCGAAAGATGCCAGTCGTTTACCACCCTTGGTATTTACAGAAAGTGCGGCAGCAAAAACATCATCGGTCAAGTTACCTACAACCAGATTATGCAAATCCAGTCCCAGACGTTTCAATATATTCTCGACATAAGCCTTCAATTCATAAACAGAACTGTTTTCGTCTGCATGCGCCCACGAGTTGGAAACCTTCTTGCCGGTTACCCACAATCCCAGGTGATAATCTTCCGAATAAGGAGCCAATACCTTTTCCTCATTCTTCTTGTCTCCGTCGAAATAATAGCAGTTACCGAATTCGAAGAATTTCAGGTCGGCATTCTTACGGTTCGCGTTGTGAGCGATGCTTTCCAGTCCACCGAACAACAAAGTCTGACGCATAGCGTTCAAATCCGCGCTCAACGGGTTCAGCAACATCACCAGGCGGTTGGACGGATAAGCTTCCAAACCGTCATAGTATGCGGCACGGGTCAATGAGTTATTCAGTATTTCATTGAATCCGCAGCCCACCAACTGTTCTGCCACCAGATTCTGTAATTTATTGGACTTATCATGTTCCCCCTTTGTTGTCAGACTAGACTTCAGAGTAGACGGGATTTCAACATTATTATATCCGTAGATGCGGAGAATATCCTCAATCACGTCGCAATCACGCTGCACATCCACCCGATAAGGCGGAACAGCCAACGTCAGCCCTTCTGCCGTCTCATTCGTAATCTTCATCTCCAGGCTGGTCACAATGCTCTTGATTGTCTCTACCGGAATCACTTTGCCTATCAGTGAATTTACTTTAGCATAAGCCAAATCTACGATGAAATCCTGCGCAGGAGTAGTATATACATCTTTAATATCAGAAGAAATCGTACCTCCAGCCAGTTCTTTCACCATCATGGCAGCCAGTTTCAAGCAATAAATCACGCTGTTCGGGTCGATACCACGCTCGAAACGGAAAGAAGCATCCGTATTCAGTCCATGGCGGCGTGCAGTCTTGCGCACCCATGTGGGATGGAAGTAAGCACTTTCAATGAAAACATCTGTCGTAGCTTCGGTAGAGCCGGAATCCAGTCCGCCGAATACACCGGCAATACACATCGCCTCTTCCTGATTGCAAATCATCAGGTCGCGGTCGCTCAGCTTGCGTTCCACTTCATCCAGCGTAACGAACGGAGTCCCTTCGGGCATGGTCTTTACAATCACCTCATTGCCTTTAATCTTGGCAGCATCGAAACAGTGCAAAGGCTGGCCGAAAGCATGAACGATGTAATTGGTAATATCCACTACATTATTAATAGGACGCAAACCGATCAGGCGCAATTTGTTCTGCAACCATTCCGGGCTTTCCTTCACGGTCACACCTTTCACGGTCACACCGGCATAATGCGGGCAAGCCTCCGTGTTTTCAACCTTCACCTCAATATTCAAGTCCCGGTTTTCAACTTTGAAGTCATCTACCGAGGGACGTTGCAGAGTAGCCTGTCTGCCGTTCTGAATCAGATAAGCGTACAGGTCGCGGGCCACGCCGTAATGAGAGCAGGCATCCGCACGGTTGGGCGTGATGTCCACTTCAAGCACATAGTCGCTCTTGATATTATAATAATCCTTGGCAAGCGTACCCGGAACAGCATCTTCCGGCAATACAATGATGCCTGCATGATCCGTACCGATACCAATTTCATCTTCAGCACAAATCATGCCGGTAGATTCCACACCGCGGATTTTTGATTTCTTGATGGTAAAACATTCGTCACCGTCATAGAGTTTCGTACCCAAGGTAGCTACCACCACTTTCTGTCCGGCAGCCACGTTCGGAGCGCCGCAAACGATCTGTACCGGTTCGCCTTCTCCCAGATTGACAGTAGTAATGTGCAAATGGTCGGAATTCGGGTGTTCCACGCAAGTCAGCACTTCGCCGATCACAAGACCTTCCAAACCACCTTTAATAGTTTGCACTTCTTCCACACCGCCTGTTTCCAAGCCGATAGAAGTCAACGCGGCAGCCGTTTCATCAGGCGTCAAATCGAAGTTGACATACTCTTTCAGCCAGTTATAAGAGATATTCATATTATTAATTTTTTATTGTTTCTCAAAAAGATTCGCAAAGTTAATAAGTTTTTTCGGTTGACCGAAAAGGTTCTTAAAAAAGTTGAGAGTTGAGAGTTGAAAATTGAGAGTTAAGAATTGGAAAATGGTAACTCTCAACTTCTTCAACTAAAACGGCAACGGCCCATCCCCACCTATCGGTGCGGCAAACGGGTTACTTGTCTGCGGAGCAAAGTCAGGTGCCGGCGGCGGTGGTACGGAACCGGCTGCCCCTGTATTCATTTTAGAACCCAGCATAGCTCCGGCAGGCTCACCCGGCATCGGGATGACCATATCATCCTCGGGATTCGAGAATCGTGTAAACTCACCCTTAAACCGGAGCAGCACCTCACCTACCGCACCATTACGGTGCTTGGCTATCACAATCTCCGCCATACCGCGCAAGTCATTTCCCCGGTCATCCTGATAAATCTTGTAATATTCCGGACGGTGGATAAAGCACACCATGTCGGCATCCTGCTCGATGGCTCCCGATTCACGAAGGTCACTCAACTGCGGACGCTTGCCGTCGATACCTTCACGGCTTTCCACACCACGGTTCAACTGTGACAGCGCGATAATCGGAATATTCAACTCCTTCGCCAATCCCTTCAACGAACGTGAAATGGTACTCACCTCTTCCTGACGGCTTCCGAACGCCATACCGCTCGCATTCATCAACTGAAGGTAGTCAATAATAATGACTTTCACCCCATGCTCACGTACCAGACGGCGCGCTTTTGTACGAAGTTCGAAAACTGACAAAGACGGAGTATCATCCACATAGAGCGGTGCGTCCAGTAAGTCCTTCAGCTTGTAATCCAATTGCTGCCATTCGTAATTCGCCAACTGCCCGCTCTTGATTTTCTCACTCGGAATCTCGCAGACATTCGTAATCAGACGGTTCACCAACTGGACGTTACTCATTTCAAGCGAGAACAACGCCACCGGATTCCGATAATCAACAGCTATATTCTTCGCCATAGAAAGCACGAAAGCTGTCTTACCCATGGCAGGACGGGCAGCAATAATAATAAGGTCGGAATTCTGCCAGCCGGAAGTCATCTTGTCCAGTTTCGTGAAACCACTTTCAAGACCGCTCAAACCGTCGGTTCGTGCCGCAGCTTTCTGAATCAGCTTATAGGCTTCATCAATCACCGGATTAATCTGCGTATAGTCTTTCTTCATGTTCTGCTGCGAAATCTCGAAAAGCTTGCCTTCCGCTTCCTGCATCAAGTCGTCCACATCCAGCGTCTCATCAAAAGCCTTGCTCTGGATATTGCTCGTAAACGTAATCAGCTCACGTGCCAGCGACTTCTGCGCAATGATACGTGCATGATACTCAATATGCGCCGAAGAGGCGACCTTGCTGCTCAACTGAGTAATATAGAACGGTCCCCCGACCTCTTCCAAATCTCCCCGCTTGCTAAGCTGTTCCTTTACCGTCAGAATATCCACCGGTTTCTGGTTGACGGCAAGGTCGGTAATAGCTGCATAAATCAACTGGTGACGGTGCTCATAAAAAGATTCGGGACGAAGAATCTCGCTCACTAGCGAGTAGGCATCCTTCTCAATCATCAAAGCTCCCAACACAGCTTCTTCCAGCTCAGGCGCCTGAGGCTGGATACGACCATAATCATTTACCGGTTGTACTTTTGCAGACTTTGTATTGCGGGTATTTTTTCTCTGTTCAGCCATGGAGATATTTACTATTTTACAATTTACGATTTACTATTTATGATTGGATACGCTCCTTCAATAACAGCGTCCTTCCAATCGGGACGACAAAGATAAAATATAATCATGAAGAATGGATAAGGAAAAATGAAGATTTTACTAACTTTGCTCCCGAATCACATTTAGCCACGATTAATTGTGATGTGTAACACTACAAATCGTAAATAGTAAAACAGTAAATAACCTTATGATCACTTTCCCAAATATTAAAATAAACCTGGGACTCTCCATCACCGAGAAACGTCCGGACGGTTATCACAATCTCGAAACGGTCTTCTATCCGGTAAGCCTGGAAGACGCTTTGGAAATCCGCACTTCTTCCCAAACAGAAAAGAAAATCACTCTCCACCAGTATGGAATGGAGATAGCCGGCAACCCGGAAGACAACCTGGTAGCAAAGGCTTATTCACTGCTGGACAAGGAGTTCCACCTTCCCCCTGTCGAGATTCATTTGTACAAACATATCCCTTCGGGAGCCGGACTTGGCGGCGGTTCGTCAGATGCCGCTTTTATGCTGAAGTTACTCAACGAGCAGTTTCATTTGAATTTATCTGAAGAACAACTGGAAATATACGCCGCCACCTTAGGAGCGGACTGTGCTTTCTTTATCAAGAACAAACCAGTCTACGCCGAAGGCATCGGCAACATCTTCTCGCCAATCGAACTTTCATTAAAAGGTTATCAGATTATGATTGTGAAGCCGGACGTCTTTGTTTCCACCCGCGAAGCCTTCGCGAACATTCATCCCCATCATCCCGAATATCCGGTCAAAGAGGTAATCCGTCGTCCGGTGGCAGAATGGAAGGATACATTAATCAACGACTTCGAGGCAAGTGTCTTTCCGCAGCATCCCGTTATCGGAGAAATCAAGCAAGAACTCTATAACCAGGGGGCAATCTATGCTTCCATGAGCGGTTCCGGTTCTTCCGTGTTCGGGCTGTTCGCACCGGATGCTGCGCTGCCGGAAATTGCTTGGAAGCCCGATACCTTCTGCTTTAAAGGAAAACTGTAAACGAGATGGGCATATTAGGATAAAAAAGGCGTGAGAGCCAAAACAATCACGCCTTTTTATAGATTTCAAAATTCATACTCCCAACACAATATCCGCATCAATATTTAATTTCCGGCTCATTTCACGAGCGACTTTCAATGTTGGTTCACATCTTCCCGTGAGATAGTCACTGATACGAGAAGGACTTACGCCAAGCAGTTCCGATAACTTAGTTTGGTTTATTCCCATCTCGTACATCCGCAATTTTATGACATCCACCAAGGATGGTGCTTTAATAGGAAAATGCTCTTCTTCATAATCAGCAACCAAGTCAGAAATCAAATCCAATTCAAGGAAGTTCTTATCATCAGTCGGAGTATTATTATTTACTACCTTCAGCAATTCCTCAATCCTTGCACAAGCTGCCTCGTACTGCTTTTCTGTTTTTATCTTTACCATATCAACCTACAGTTTTTAAGTGTGTCTCACTAATTTATATTTTTATACAGAAGAACAATCTTTATTATCATACTCTTTATGAGTACCAATCCAACGAATAAAAACTTTCCTGGCGGGAAACAATATCATTGCGACCAATCTATAATCATTACCTTTAATATTAAAGACATATCTGTCATTACCCACATAGTCTACACTATTGAAAGTTTGTTTTATATCAGCCAAACACGACCAGTCTGCCTTCTCTGTCTTTTTATACCAATCACGCAAAGACATCTCAGAGTCAGCGTGTTTCAAGATGCAGTTTCTTATAGCCGCAAATGATATTATTCTCATATCTTATTTCTAATTTGAAACAAAGATAGCGGTTCTTTTCTGAAAAACAAAACATTTTTCCAATATTCAGAAATGATTAAAACCAAACCTTCAAAACAGTTTATCCGCTTTGCGGGCAAACAAAAAAACGGTACCACGACTCACGTCGTAGTACCGTCACAACACAAACACAAAATAAAACACGACAAAACTACTATGCAATCTCCTGTCTATACCGGGAGGTATAAGTACTGCTTATGTATATTCACATACTCATAACCAGCTTCAGGTCGATTAGCATCAATTAAACAAATCGCATGCACGATTTGTTTAAACTTTTATGTAAAAGAAACATATTTCCTTTTTACTGAATACCTCTCTCACGAAGTTTCAGCTGCCAGTTCCAGGCAGAGCGTAAAGTATCTTCCAAAGTTTCTACGGCTTTCCAACCCAATTCATTATTTGCGAAATCGGGGTTCGCCCAAACTTTCTCAATATCACCGGCACGACGTCCGACAATCTGATAATTCAACTTCACGCCGGTAGCTTTTTCAAAGCCATTGATTAATTCCAATACGGAAACACCGCGTCCCGTACCGATATTGAATACTTCCACTTTTTCTTTCTGTCCTTTTTCCAAGATACGGCGGATAGCAATCACGTGTGCTTTAGCCAAATCGACTACATTGATAAAGTCACGGATACAAGAGCCGTCGGGCGTATCATAATCATCACCAAACACGCTAAGTTTCTCACGGATACCCATAGCAGTCTGAGTCAGATAAGGAATCAGGTTTTGAGGAACGCCATTCGGCAGTTCACCCAGCAATGCGGTAGGATGCGCGCCAATCGGATTGAAATAACGCAACATGATAGCATTGATCGGAGCACCGGAAGCTACTGTATCGCGAATAATCTCTTCATTAATCTGTTTGGTATTTCCGTAAGGCGATTCCGCTTTCTTAATCGGAGCTTTCTCTGTCACCGGCAGTTCGTCCGGCTGACCGTACACTGTACAAGAAGAAGAGAATACGATACCTTCCACTCCATGTTTAGGCATTAATTCGAGAAGATTAATCAAAGAGACCAGGTTATTGCGATAATAAAGCAACGGTTTCTCTACCGACTCTCCTACGGCTTTGCTCGCTGCAAAGTGAATAATAGCCTTAATTCCTTTATATTTTGTAAATACGGCATCCAGTCCTGCAAAATCCAGACAATCCAATTTCTCGAACACCGGACGAATACCGGATACTTTCTCTATATTGTCAACAACGTCGGCACTTGAATTTGATAAATTATCGATGATGATTACTTCATATCCACTGTTTTGTAGTTCCACCACGGTGTGAGAACCGATATATCCTGTCCCGCCCGTTACTAAAATTCTTTCTTTCATATTCTTTATAAATGGTTAGTTTTTCGGCTTTTTGTCGTTTGAGCTACAAATTTATGGAAATAAAATGGAAATCCAATAATCTATGACCATTTATTTCAATAAAAGGTAATTAAAGAACGATTTGACGGAAATCGGGTATTAAAAAAAAAGAATTGGAAACCCGCAGTCTGCATGTCGCCACACTGCGGAGTTTCCAATTCCTATCAATCAATTATCAACTGTAAGTCTTTACACTACACCGGAGAATCCCATGAATGCCATAGCAAGCAAACCGGCGGTAATCAAGGCGATCGGAGTGCCTTGCATTCCTTTCGGGACTTTCACCAGGCTCATCTGCTCGCGCAGTCCGGCAAAGAGCACCAATGCCAGCCCGAAGCCGATAGCCGTAGAGAATGCATATACAACACCCGTCAGCAGGTCATAGTCTTTCTGAATCACCAGGATAGCCACACCAAGGATACAACAGTTTGTCGTAATCAGCGGCAGGAACACGCCCAACGCCTGATACAAGGCAGGAGAAACCTTCTTCAGGATGATTTCCACCATCTGCACCAGTCCGGCAATCACCAGAATGAACGTAATCGTCTGCAAATATCCCAGTCCGAAAACATCCAGTACAAACTTCTGAATCAGGAAGGTAACGATGGTAGCGATGGTCAACACGAAAGCAACCGCAGCGCTCATACCCATCGCAGTTTCCACTTTCTTGGATACGCCCAGGAACGGACAGATACCCAGGAACTGCGACAACACGATGTTGTTTACAAAGATTGCCGAAATAAATATCAATATATATTCCATAATTATTAAATTGAAAATTGAGAATTAAAAATTAAAAAATCAGAGAATGTGAAAGTGAAATTCTCAATTTTCAATTCTCAATTTATTAATCAATGCAATGAGGTATCCCAAAGCGATGAACGCACCCGGAGCCAGCACGAACACCAACATACCGTATTCTTCGGGTATGATGGCGAAGTCGAAAATCTTGCCTGTTCCCAGGAACTCGCGGACAGCGCCCAGCAAAGTCAGTGCAATGGTAAAACCAAGTCCCATACCGATGCCGTCGAACATGGAAGCAACCGCGTTATTCTTTGCGGCAAAAGCCTCGGCACGTCCCAACACAATACAGTTTACCACAATCAACGGAATGAAAAGACCGAGCGTAGCATACAGTCCCGGCACATAAGCCTGCATCACCATCTGAAGCAACGTCACGAAAGACGCAATCACCACGATAAATGAAGGGATACGTACCATATCCGGAATCAGATTCTTAATCAGGGAAATCACCACGTTCGAGCAAATCAATACGAACATCGTAGCCAGCCCCATGCCCATACCGTTGATGGCTGATGAGGTCGTACCCAACGTAGGACACATACCAAGCAGGAGCACAAACGTAGGATTCTCTTTGATAATCCCGTTCATCATTACTTTAAAGTTATTCATACTTGTCTCCTTTCTTATTTAGCACTGATAGAATCAGTAAGTTCAACTTTAATCGTAGCGCCCGTAGCAGCATCCGTGTTCTCACCGTCAGCCTTTTGAGAAGCACCGGAAACACCGTTCACTTCCCCACCTTCTGCCTTGTAAGCCTGATAAGCCGCGTTTACAGCATTCAGGAAAGCACGCGAAGTGATGGTAGAAGCAGTGATGGCATCCACCTGTCCGCCGTCCTTGCTGACAGTCAGCGGAGTTTCACCCGGATTCATGCCCAGGATAGACTTCGCACTTTCTTCGTGCGACACCGCCTGCTCGCCTTTGGCAGGGTCATAAGCGCCAAACCATTTGTCGGCTTTCGAGCCCAGCCCCGGAGTTTCCGCATGAGCCAGCAGAGAGTAATTATAGATTTTGCCTTCGGCATTAAAGCCTACCAGCACTTTCAGTTCACCACCAAATCCCATCGACTTGGCTTCAACAGCCGTACCGACCAGCTCTTCGCCGTTCTTTGCCGGATAGACGATAAAGTCAACGAACTTCTTTCCGTCTTTCTCACCGAAAATAGTATCGCTTTCCGCTACCGGATTGTTCGTAAATTCGGGAAGAACCTTCTTCAAAGCCTCGTTCAGCGTCTTTGCGTTCGCTTCGGCGATAGGGCCTTTCGTCAGTTCATTCACATAAGCCAGCAACGCTACGGAGACAGCCGTCACACCCGTAAGCACCAGCAACATATTCTTTAAAGATGATTGTAACTTTTTCATTTCTTCTTCGCTACCTCCCCAAAGCGTTTAGGTTTACAATAGGTGTTAATCAGCGGAGTGAACGCATTCATAATCAGGATGGCGAACGACATACCTTCGGGATATGCGCCGAACAGACGGATAACCACCGTCAGCAGACCGATACAAACACCATAAATCAACATTCCTTTCTTGCTCATCGGAGAAGTCACGTAGTCCGTTGCCATAAAGACAGCTCCCAGCATCAGACCACCGGAGAGTAACTGCAACAGCGGAGAAACGTATTTCTCAGGATCCACCAGATGCATGATGCCGGCAAACACAAATACCGTCGCCAGGATAGATACAGGGATATGCCAAGTGATAATCTTCTTCCAAAGCATATAAGCCAGCCCAATCAACAGAGCCAATGCACTCACCTCGCCCAAGCATCCGCCGTTCTGCCCGAACAACAGGTTCAAAGCATCCGGTATCTGGCTCAGCGCAGAGCTGTCGCCATGAATCGCCTGCTTCATCAACGCCAGCGGAGTAGCGCCTGTTGTAGCATCCGTATACGCCGTCAACTGTCCGACTACGGGCCAACTGGTCATCTGCACCGGGAATGAGAGCAACAGGAACACACGTCCCGCCAATGCCGGGTTGAAAGGGTTGCAACCCAGTCCGCCGAAAGACATCTTGCCCACACCGATAGCGAACAACGCGCCCAGGATAATAATCCAAACCGGCAGGTTGGAAGGTAAGTTGAATGCCAGCAACACACCTGTAATGATGGCAGAGCCGTCACAGATGGTCGTGGTCGGTTTCTTCAGTAAATATTTTCCGATCGCCCATTCGAAGAACAAACAAGCCGCAACGGAAGTAGCTGTAACAATCAGAGCACCCAGTCCGAAGAAATAGAGAGACACCAGAAAAGCCGGAACCAGTGCAATCAGCACGCCGTACATATTCTTCTGCACGCTGTCTCCGCCATGAACGTGGGGTGATAGTGATACGATTAATTTATTTTCCATATTCGTTATTTTTTAGCTTGACGTGCGCGAATCATAGCTCCTACCTTACCTTTACCCAGACGACAATAGTCGAGCAGCGGACGGTTGGCAGGACAAGTGAACTGACAGGAGCCGCACTCGATACAATCCATGATTCTCTCTTTTTCCATTGTTTCAAAATCTCCGTTTTCGGACAAAGCTCCGAGCAAGTAGGGTTCCAGTCCCATCGGGCAAGCGCTCACGCACTTCGCACAACGGATACAAGTCTGCGCCTCACCACGCTTGGCTTCCTTCTGATTCATAATCAGGATACCGGAACTGCCCTTCGCAGTAGGAACTTCGATATTCACCAGCGCCTTACCCATCATCGGACCGCCGCCGATTACTTTTCCCGTATCTTCGGGCAAACCACCGCAAGCGTCAATCAACTGCTTCATCGGCGTACCGATACGGGCGAGGAAGTTGGACGGCTTCGCCACCGACTTTCCCGTCACGGTAATCACACGTTCAAACAACGGTTTATTCTTCTGTACAGCTTCATAAACAGCAAACGCCGTACCCACGTTCTGCACTACCGCTCCCGTAGAGATAGGCAGTGCGCCGCTCGCCACCTGGCGTTTGGTAATCGCGTCAATCAGTTGCTTTTCACCCCCTTGCGGATATTTCACCTTCAAGGGCACCACCTCGATACCTGCATAGCTTGCAGCCACTTTCGTCATCAGTTCGATGGCATCCGGCTTGTTATTTTCGATTCCGATAAATGCTTTGTTCACCTTCACGGCTTTCATCAGGATAGAGACACCCACCATGATTTCTTCCGCGTGTTCCAGCATCAACTGATGGTCGGCAGTCAGGTACGGTTCGCACTCTACCGCATTGATAATCACACATTCGGCCTTGAAAGACGGCGGCGGGCACAATTTCACCTGTGTAGGAAAACAGGCACCACCCAGACCTACGATTCCCGCGTCGGCAATCTTCTTCACAATCTCTTCTGCCGGAAGTTCACATTCCTTCACCAACGTCTTGCTGCGGTCGATTGTCTCTTCCCATTCGTCACCTTCCACATCAATAAAGATGGCAGGTTTCGCATAACCGCTGGCATCGACTATCGTATCAATCTTCGCCACTTTACCACTGACTGAAGAGTGAATTGCTGCCGAAACAAAGCCGGCAGGTTCGGCAATCTTAGTGCCCACCTTTACCACATCACCTTTCGCAACAATCGGTTTTGCAGGCGCACCAATGTGCTGCCCCAGCAGAATAACTGCCTTTGCAGGAACTTCCGCCGTGATAATAGGTTGATGTGCCGACAATTTATTTTCGTGTGGATGAACTCCACCAATTGAAAATGTCTTTAACATACAATTCTGTATTTTATTCTGTTATTATTCTGTTACTTTCGGAGCTTCAGCCGTTTCTTTCGGAGCAGCCGGATTCGGAGCAACTGTTTCCTTTGGAGTCGCAGGAGCTTTCGGAGCAACCGTAGCCTCTTCCGTCTTCGGTTTGCGCGGCGGGAAATTCAGTGCGACAATGCTTCCCTGCGGACAAACTTCCTCACATTTGCGGCAAGATTTGCACTTGTTCGGGTCGATGTAAGCCAGGTTGTTCTCCAGCGTGATAGCTTCGAACGGACAAGTCTTCACACACTTGCCACAGCCGATACAGCTGACGGTACAAGCCTTGCGTGCCACAGCACCCTTGTCCTTATTCACACAAGAGACGTACACACGGCGCGACTTCTTGCCTTGCGGGCGAATCTCGATAATCGCTTTCGGACAAGCCTTCGCACAAGCTCCACAAGCCGTACACTTCGCTTCGTCCACTTCCGGAAGCCCCGTTTCGGGATTCATGTGGATAGCGTCGAACTGGCAGGCAGCCACACAGTCGCCACACCCCAGACAGCCGTAGCTGCAACCGGTTTCTCCACCATACAGTGAAGCGGCGATAGCACAACTCTTCGCACCGTCGTACTGGTTGGTACGCGGGCGGTTGGCGCAAGTTCCGTTACATCTCACTACTGCTACCATCGGTTCAGCCTCGCCGGCTGCCAGTCCGAGGATATCAGCAATCTTTGCCATGACAGGTTGTCCGCCTACGGGACAGAACTTGCCATCCAGTGAGCCGGCTTTGACACAAGCGTCGGCAAATCCGCTACAACCAGGGTAGCCACATCCACCACAATTGGCCTGGGGCAAAACTTCCCCCACCTGGGCAATCCGCGGGTCTTCATACACGGCAAATTTCTTGGAAGCCACATAAAGAATAGCGGCAAGCACGAGCGCTATCGCTCCCAATGAAATCACTGCAATCAGAATCAAATTCATAATGTTTTTAGTTATTTATTGGTTTTATAGTAAATGAAAATTTTTGTTTCAGTCGCGTTTTATTGAGCCACAAAATGAAATAATAAGGCACGAGAACGGCCAGAGAAAGAAGAGCCGCATACAGTTCATTCTCCATCAACGCCATAAAAAGGAATAGGGAAAATATCAGAAGTACGAAAGGAAGTACGAATGCCAATACCACTGCCATCATGCCCATCGACATTTCGCCGACTACCATCACTTTGTCCCCCACTTGCCAGGAAGCCGCAGTATCAATTATATCTATGATTTTGTCCTTACTATCCGCCGAGGTACAGTGCCCCTTTGCGCTACAAGCCGCGCAAGCCGATGTCTGGACGATTCTCACCGACAGATGAGAACCCTGTATGTTTTCCACAATACCTAGATGCTTTATAGTATTATTCGTCATTTTGCAAACTCAACATTACAAATCGCGGCAAATTTAATCATTATTTGTGAACTACGAAGCATTCCCCATATTTTTTACATAATAAATTGTTGTTTCTCCTGTTTTCGTTATCGCACACGGGAAAAGATATGGCTACTATTTGATATAATAATGTATTCGTTACGTCAATCTTTAATTGAAATCTCCCAATCTGCAATCGTCCGGGTCTCCGCACTGAAATTTATCGCAACCTTCACCACCGGAAGCCCGCAGAGAGCGAAACGGTCGGAATATTGCTGCAAGTCAATTTGCTTCATGGCAGCCTCGGCGCTTTGATTCAGTTTCAGTTCTACCAGATAGAGAGCAGTCCTGGTACGAAGCACCATGTCCACCCGGCCTTTATGCGTATGCACCTCCACATCCGTATAAATACCCAGTAATGAGAATATCACATAAAGCATCTGTTGATAATGCCCCTCATAATCAGTGTTGTCGCAATAAGGCACAGTAGAAAGGAAAGTCTGAAGCAACTTCAAGGCGCCTTCCATATCTCCCCTCACAATGTTACGCGCCAAATTACGCACCACGCTGTTCACCTCGTGCGTGTCGCCCATCACATAAGACGGTATCAGGCTTTTCATCAGACCGACCCGTACCTCCTTATTAGGAATATCAAGCATATAAGCGTCAAATTCCAAATCCGCCCCCTTTATCGTAAGATAGCCTGCCTGATAAAGCAACGGCATATAATTGGTAGCCAGCTCCAGAGGCACGTTAAAGTCACTGGGTGATGCCTCCTCCCCGCCTATCTCTGACGGTAATACAGCATATTTGCGCAGCATCTCTATGATGTAAGTGGGTGTGCCGCTCTCAAACCAATAAGAGCCAATCTCTCCCAAAGCCATCGCCTTAAGCAGACTGAAAGGATTGAAAACATCGGGTGACGGCCATGCGAAATGATAACCGTCATAATTTTCCTTCAGTCTGTCCAACATCTCCTCTGCAGTGATTCCCAACCGGGTAGCCAGATGCTTTACATCGGGAGCCATTTGAGTACGGAGTTCTTCGGCAGTGATACCGCAAATGGCAGCATAATCAGGCAGCATACTCACATTGGTGATATTATTAAGTTCACTGAACACGCTGAGTTGCGAAAACTTAGTTATCCCCGTAAGAAAGACAAAGCGCAAATAAGGGTCACACGCCTTCAACGGACTATAAAAATTACGCATCACATTACGTAACTGCGGCAGGTTCTTCTCTTCATGAACCACATCGAGCAGAGGAGCGTCATATTCGTCTATCAAGACCACCACTTTCTTGCCGGTCTGTTTGTAAGCACGTTTAATAAGCCCCTCCAAACGCTGATTGACATACAGTTCTTCTTCTACACGTCCATAAATCTCCTCATATGCTATGAGTTTCAATTCAAGTTCCGCGTTCAGTTGTTCCTTGTCCACATGTTTAGCGGTACTCATGTCGAAGTGCAACACCGGATGTTGTATCCATTCCTTCTCCAATGCCTCCATTGCCAATCCTTCAAACAACTCTTTCCGCCCCTCGAAATAACAATGAATGGTACTGGTAAGCAAAGATTTCCCGAAACGTCGCGGACGGCTCAAAAACAAATAGCTGGAAGCCGAATGTGTCAGTCGGTACACATATTCCGTCTTATCAATATAAAGATAATTACCTTCCCGTATCTTCGAGAATGTCTGTATCCCAACAGGGTATAATCTTTGCAAATCTTCCATATCAATCATATTTTTCACAAAGCTACAAAAAAATCCATTCATAAAGACCGCAGGCGGGAAAAAGTTTCCCGCCTGCCACCTTATTTACTTTATCTGTTTTTTCACTATTCTCCCCGCTCCTCCTCTCTTCTCTTCCTGTGCTCCAAATACAGCAACTTCCATTTGTCCAAATACTCCTCGATTTCCTCCTCGCTAAAGGAGTCAAAAAGGAAATCGACAACTTCTACGTAATGACTCAATCTGCCATCCATCCCTTTTTTACATTATTGTAGGTAGAATGGCCGATGTTTACCGCCTTATACACTGCAACATTCTTCAGGCCCAAACGCTTTTGCAACTCTAAAATGCAAGCGCCCAAGCTCTCATAACAGGCTTTTTCTTTTTTCATTCTTATTAATTGTTAAAAACAAACTATAGTAATTAATTATTTTAACTTTCATCCCGTATGTCGGGATGATGTTTATTTTGTCTTTGCTAATTTTACACCGTGTTCTGAAGCACATTTGTGTTTTTCCGCAAAAGTAAAGATTTTAACTCATTACAGCAAAATATTATGCCAAACAATTACCGAATGTCCTATTTTATGCCGCCCATCGCCCCCGTCAGGAATGAAGAAGGACGAATTGTCACCCCCGCCACCCTTCTCCCCTCCTGCGAAATCTCCGTGGAACAAGTTTTCCAGATGATTACCTGCAACGAAGACCTCAGGCTCCTGACCGAACAAGTACGCAACGCTCCGGACATGCGGACGGCAAAAACCACGCTCCTGCCTTACGTGACTCCCTGCGGCACCTTCACCCGCCGCAACAGCAAATACTTCCTGTCCCCCTCGCGGCTGATAGTGATAGACGTAGACCACCTCGACTCCTACGAAGAAGCCGCCGGAATGCGCCGCACCTTGTTCGACGATCCCTTCCTCCGCCCCGTACTTACGTATATCAGCCCCAGCGGCCGGGGCGTGAAAGCATTCGTCCCGACCGGCACGCCATTCCCGGCAGACGAGATACAGAATGTCACAGAAAGCATCCGCAGAGCCATGCAATATGTCGAAATGGCCTACACCCCGGCAACGGACATCGCTGCCCGGACAACAGCAAAAGGCGTAGACGGTTCGGGGAAAGACCTCGTAAGAGCCTGCTTCCTCAGCCACGACCCCGAAGCCTTATTCAGAAACATCTGATATGACTTATAAGTCATCGATTGGCCATATACGAATTTATATTTCTTAATTATATAATTTTCACCCCCCCAAAAAAAATGAATGACATTGAATCACTACGCCGTCTCACCGAGACAGTTGAAACGGCAGGAACAGATATTGCCCCTACTTATATCGAGTATATAAAACTGGCCTTCGCCATCGCGACAGATTGCGGCGAAGCCGGACGCGACTATTTCCACCGTATCTGCCGCCTGTCCGCCAAGTATCAGCGCGAACACGCTGAACGGATATTCTCCAACGCACTCACCACGAAACATGGCGACGTGCATCTGGGCACAGTGTTCCACCTCGCCGAAGCCGCAGGAGTCGCCCTCACCTATGAAAACGTCGTCAACAGCAGAAAAAATGCAAAAAATGCAGCACATGCACCGCGCAAAAGCTCCACACACACGCACGCGCGTAATAATGTA
Organism: Bacteroides acidifaciens; assembly: GCF_903181435.1. Classification (NCBI taxonomy): domain Bacteria; kingdom Pseudomonadati; phylum Bacteroidota; class Bacteroidia; order Bacteroidales; family Bacteroidaceae; genus Bacteroides; species Bacteroides acidifaciens. The sequence continues at coordinate 1,237,948 of NZ_CAEUHO010000001.1, read as the reverse complement.
CACGAGGACGAGTCTGCCGATTCCGAAGAACTGCTGAAAGGCAGCGAACCGCTCCACCCGTTACCTACTTTTCTGGAAGCCGACTGGCCGGAGCTTCTGATACGCATCATTAGTCACGGAACAAGCAAAGCGCAACGTGACGTCCTCCTCCTCGGAGCGATGACCGTCTTAGGAGCCAGTATGGAACGATATGTGAGATGTCCTTACGGAGGGCAATACCAATATCCTTGCATGCAAGAGTTCACCATAGCCCCCTCTACTTCGGGTAAGAGAGTTCTTTCCTACGTTCGTCTGCTGATAATGCCCATCCACGATGAGCTCCGCCTGCAGTTTAGCGAAAAGATGAAAGTTTACAAGAAAGAAAAGGCAGCCTACGATGCGATGGGGAAAGAACGCGCAAAAGCGGAAGCTCCGGAAAAGCCTGTCAACAAAATGTTCTTGATTTCAGGCAACAACACCGGAACCGGTATTCTGCAAAATATAATGGATTCCGACGGCACAGGGCTAATCCTCGAAACCGAAGCGGATACCATCTCCACCGCCATAGGTTCAGATTACGGAAACTGGAGCGACACACTCCGCAAAGCGTTCGACCATGACCGGCTATCCTACAACCGACGCACGAACGAAGAATACAAGGAAACCAAGAAAACCTATCTCGCGGTCCTCATTTCCGGGACTCCCGGACAAGTGAAAGCCCTCATACCGTCAAGTGAAAACGGACTTTTCGCCCGACAAATATTCTATTATATGCCCGGTATATGTAAATGGGTAAACCAGTTCGACAACTGCGAGGAAGATTTGGAAGCCGTTTTCACCGCCATGGGGCTGGAATGGAAAAAGAAACTCGACCTGCTGAAAAAGCACGGAATCCACACACTTCGCCTCACCGACGAACAGAAACAGGAATTCAACACACTCTTTTCCAGCATATTCTTACGTTCGGGCATAGCCAACGAAAAGGAAATGTACAGTTCTGTTGCCCGACTGGCTGTCAACATATGCCGCATGATGTCCGTAGTAGCCGTATTACGTATTCTCGAAAATCCCCAGCCGTATGAGTTCAAGACCTCCCCTACTCATAACCTGACTCCCGACAAGGGAATACCAGCCGACAATATCGCCGACGGCATCATCACCCGTTGGGATGTGAGGATATCTTCCGAAGACTTTCACGCTGTGCTCAACCTTGTGAAGCCTCTTTATTGCCATGCCACACATATCCTGTCTTTCCTGCCATCTACGGAGATAAGTCACAGGACGAATGCCGACCGCGATTCTTTCTTCGAGAGTCTGGGTATGAAATTCACCCGTGCACAATTGCTTGAACAGGCTGACGCCATGGGAATCAACCCCAACACGGCAACCAGTTGGTTGCAGCGCCTGCTGAAACGCGGTCTGCTCGTCAATGTTGACGGAAAAGGAAATTATGAACGCGCACGCGTGTGTGCGTGTGAAGGAGCCCCTGAATAAAGTGCATTTATTGCATCTATTGCATCTGAAAGCAACTTATTGTTTTGCAAAATCTAAAGCATAGCTTTACGGATGCTAAAGCGGTGCTTTACGAGTGCTAAAGCATAGCTTTAGAGAGTGCAAAGCGTAGCTTTAGAGAGTGTTAAGAAATGCTCTCTAAGGTTCACCCAACGCATCGACAATCACCCGCACTTCCAACGGTGTGAAAGAGCGATGTTCCGGTTGATAACCCAAATCATACAAGCGTTGTAAAAGTCCGGGACACCGTAGGATCCATTTTTTCATTTTCCGGTAAGCGGCAATACTGGTAAGTTCGGGAGAATAGAGTTGTGCCAGCTCCATGCGTCCATAGGCACGTATTCTGAATTCTTTCATGATGGATAAGTTTCTGATTTACTGTCACAAAAGTAACAAAATATATCCACATAGCCAACGCTTTTGCATTGAATAACCGACCCTAATTGCATATAACCGACAAGGTATGAGCCTAACGGCCCACAACCGATTTTCCGGGATTCCGGGGTTGTATATTTGTATCGTCAAAAGGGGAAAGAATCCCGGAGACACAATGTATAACCCTTTAATTTATTGTTTTATGATTCGTTACAAAATTTATCAGAACCAGCAGCAGAAAGGCTTGAATGCGGGCAAGTGGTTCGCCCGTGCGGTAAGCGACGAGACGTATGATTTGGCCAAGCTTGCCGAACATATGGCGAAGCACAATTCACCGTATTCCGGCGGTGTCATCAAGGGTGTGCTCACCGATATGGTGGACTGCATCAAGGAGCTGCTGCTCGACGGCAAATGTGTGAAAATTGACGACCTTGCCATTTTCGGTGTAGGTATCCGCAGCAAGGCTGCTGAAACGTTGGAAGAGTTCTCGCTGGAGAAGAATATCACCGGTATGAGGCTCAAGGCACGTGCCACAGGCAATCTGTCGACGACCAAACTGAAGCTCGACAGCCAACTGAGACAACAGGCGGAGTATCAGAAGCCTACCACTTCCGGTGGCAACGGTTCCGGTTCCGGCAATACGCCTGACCCGAACCCGGATGGTGACGGAGAGACTCCTGATCCGGATCCGGCAGCTTAACTCTTGCCTCTATCACCTATCTCCCATCTTCTGTGAGGCTGTCTAAAAAGTCGGTTCTATTAAATTCTCCTCCTTCTTGGAAGGAAGCCATGCGGAATATACCGACTTGCGAAACTTGAATAATCTAAAAAAAAATCGACTTATGAGTAATTCATCATCACGCCGCTCCGTATGGAGCTTAGTTCTCAAAATTATCATCACTGTAGCCACTGCCATCGGCGGTGTGTTAGGAGTGCAAAGCTGTATGTAAACTAATGAGGACCATTACACTAATTATCATTCATTGCAGCGCTACGCCAGAGGGAAAATCCCTCTCGGCGGAAGCCTGTCGTTCAGACCATATCCACCATCGTGGATTTCGTGACATCGGTTATCATTTCTATATCACACGTGACGGGGAAATCCATCGGGGCCGGTCGCTGGAAAAGGTTGGGGCACATTGCCGGAATCATAATGCCCATTCGGTTGGCATTTGCTATGAAGGCGGGCTGGATGCGGAAGGAAAGCCGAAGGATACGCGTACCTTGGAACAAAAGGGCTCGTTGCTTGCTTTGTTGAGGGAATTGCGGCGACAGTTTCCGAAAGCGTTGATTGTGGGGCATCGTGATTTGAATCCGATGAAGGGATGCCCGTGCTTTGAGTGTGTGAAGGAGTATTCACAAGTATGAGCCAATAAAAACGAATGGTTGACAGTAGATTCTATTGTCAGCCATTCGTTTTATCTTCTCAATAATAAACCGGAATTTATTCGTATTGCCAAATATCATCCATGGTAATGGGCACATAGGCACCATCTTTCATCTCTATGATAACAGAAGGTTCATGCACAACAAGAGTATGCCACATTCCAACGGGGACTTGAACACCATAAACACCTTTCGCGGGATTCAAATCATAACGACCGCATTCAACCCCTTTGTCGTTATAGAAAAGTTCGGTGACATGCCCTCTAAGCAGAATTACAGTTTCACTAGTCGTTGTGTGACGATGAATGGGAACATGCGTTCCCGGTTGCAAGGCATTGAGCATACGTTGGGAAGTGTCTCCATCGCCATTACGCAAATCAAGATTGACACGACGTCTCTCATTGGTCTCAGCCTGAGACAACAACTCATCAAGTAATTGGTCATTAATTTCCATCATTCCTTTCGTTAGCTTTAGCACGAAGATACTCTTCGTGCAAATGATAATACTTCTTTTTGAACAATATATAGGCTACACAAAGCAATGCCAATACCACTACAAGATACAGATACTTGTTCACCGGCAGATAGATGGCACCCAAAGAAATTACCAACTGCAAAGCCATGTAAATGGTGGACACTGTCACATGCTTAATATGCAGTTCATTAGCCATCAGTTGATAAGCATGCTTGCGATGGGGTTTACCAATATTCTCATGTAGCATGATGCGGTGACAGATAGTAAGCACACTGTCCACGCCATATACCATCAACAGCATTATAGCCCAATAGTTTCCACTCTGCAAAATATAAGAGCCCAGGAAATAGAGCAAAATAAATGCGATGGAGACACTACCCACATCACCGGCAAAGCATTTTGCCTTGGTACGGAAGTTGAACAGGCAGAACACCAATACACTCAACAAAGTCACAATAATGAAATTATTATCGGTGTATTCGTCCTGCATATTCAAGAGCAACAAGGGAATCAATACCGCCAATGAATAACCACCGGTGATACCATTTATACCGTCCATGAAGTTATACGCATTGATAATGCCGGTGCATACTATAAGTGCAATGATAACCACCCACCAATACTCAGGCAGTAAAATTCCCCACTGATAAAACATGAGTGTCATAGCAGCGAAATGTACAATCAGTCGAAATTTATTGGGTACCGAATGAATATCATCGGCAAAGCTGATGCCACCCAACATGGTGAGCCCCAACAGGAACCACGGACATGTGAAACCATAAAAGGCGGCATAAAGCCAGGCGCCAAACAAGAAAATAATACCACCGCCACGCAGCACTATAGAACTGTGCGACGAACGTAAATTAGGTTTATCTATAATGTTACACTTATCGGCAACCTTGAAATATGCCAATTCAAGAACAAGCAATAATACTGCTATCAACAGATATACGACCATACTTATTTTGTATTTGCAAATGATTTAACGGTTTGTGTCAGTCCTTCTTCGGCACGTATGGGCATTTTATCTACTCCCAGTGCCCTTTTTATTTTGGCATTGCTCACCACATAGTTTTCGGTAAGTTTCGTCAAACGCTCCGAGTTCAGCGGCAGGTGCAAAACGTCTCCCACTTTTGCCATGCCGTTCATCAGTCCCTTGGGTAGATACCAGATGTGTGCCCTCTTCCCCAGCGCATTGCAAATGACTGCAATAAGCTCGTTGGTTGACAAAGACTCGTCATCTCCCATATTGTAGATACCCGAAGCGATATCTTTGGTAAGCAAACCCTCGATGGCAAAGCAAAGATTGCCAATGGAAGTAAAACAGCGTCGGTTCTCAAACGCTCCCAACGGCCAAGGTATCCCTTTTTTCACCACACCATAAAGCAGATTGAGATTTCCTTTGTTACCGGGCCCATGTATCATACAGGGACGCAGGATATACACTTGCTTACCGGTTGCAGGATGAGACAAGATATACTCTTCAGCCTTAATCTTGGACTCACCGTAAGGTCCCACAGGATTAGGGACAATATCCTCAGTGAGAATATCACCCGGAACAAAATCGGCAGCAGCCTTTACAGACGAGAAGAAGATAAACTTTCCGGCCGATGACTGAAGGAACCAGTCATAGATTTTCTGTGTCAATCCGGTATTAATCTTGAAATAAATCTCTGGTCCCGATATTTTCTTCAAATCGTGTGCCTTGCCGGCAAGATGGATGACAGCATCTACCTGTGGAATCTTATTTTCATCAAGGTCGTTCCAGGAAAAGGTCTTGACCACACCCTCCTTTTCCGGAGCAACAATGTCGAGACCGTAAATCTCATGATTCCGTCCCATGGCTTTTACAATATTACTTCCGACAAAGCCGTGGATTCCGGTTATAAGTATCTTCATATTATTCTTTTGTAAAAATCAACTCAAAAACTTTCACAAAGTATTTCAATCCAAGCAACGGCATACATGTCCATATTCCATTTTCACGACACGCACGGACAATTTCCTTATTCAATATCCAGTTACTCTTCAAGTTAGCGGTACTCTTACCTCCTGTTCGCATCTTCATGAAATCCAAATGCAAATACTTCGACTTTAATTTATTTGAATAAAGAAAACGGGTCAGTAACTCGTAATCAGCTGCAATCTTGTAGTCATACTGGTAATAGCCATATTTCTCAAAATTGTGCTTATATGTATAAAACGAAGGATGTGCAGGCATAAAGCCAAAGCGGAAACGCCAAGGTGCAAAGTTTTTCGATGAATAATAGCGTACCGTCTTATCCAAATCACTATCATTCACAAAACGGACATCACCATACACAGCCTCGATGGATTTATTTTGTTCAAAAGCCTCTGCCACCTTTGAAATCACATCCGTGCGATGAAAGAAGTCATCCGAATTGATGATGCCCACTACGTCACCGGTAGCCATTTTGATACCTTTATTCATGGCATCATACATCCCCTTGTCTTTCTCTGAGAACCATTTCATGCGGCCATTGAATTTAGGCTCATATTCCTTGATTATGCTCACAGTTTCATCCTTAGACAAGCCGTCGGCAATGATGTATTCCAAATTCTTGTAGTCTTGTTTCAGGACACTTTCAATGGTATCACGTAGCGTTGCAGCGCTATTCCAAGTAACAGTTACTATAGAAATCCTCATATATTTATCATTAGTCATTAAACCATACAGCCCTACAGCGAAATATTCCAACGATTTTTAATAAATACCTTCATTTTCTCCTTATCCTCGCCACAAGCCTTCTTGCAGGCTAGGATATTACCGTCCACCATAGCACGATACCACCATCCTTGGATGAATGCAAACAAAAAGCCCTCCTTGCCATCAAGGAAACCGCCTCTCATAATGTAACGGTAGCAAAAATAGGCAAAGCTACGCCAGAACAACGGGAGCTTGTTATAATCATTCTTGCGGTAATGTTTCTCTTTTGCTTGTTTGCCAAGTCCCCCATTTTTGTCTCTATCATTACCCCCTGAAAGGTTGAACTCATCATTCAACACTTCGCAAGCTTCACGCTGTGCATAGTTGATGTGTTTGCGACAATAGTCACCCAAATCAATTAAAGAATGATCACAGAAATCATTATTCAACACTATTGAACGCCCCTCTTTCAGCGCAATGTGCTCATCCATCAAGCGAGCATCGTCATATCTGCCCATACCTTTGCGAAACATACGCATAATCAACACAGGATATACGCCATGCTTTACCCACCTATCCATAAAGATGTGACGACGCTTCAACTCTATACCAGTCACCTCCTTGGGCAAAGTAGGCAACTTCGCTTCAATTTCTTCCATCAATTCTGGCAGAAGGTACTCATCTGCATCAATACGCAGCACCCATTCTGTCGATATCTCTACATTATCAAGTGCCCAATTAAACTGTTCCGCTTGATTACCCGGATATTTGTGAACAACAACTTCCACATTTTCAAATTCCTTGCAAATCTCTACAGTGCTGTCTGTTGATGGACTATCCACCACAATCACCTTTTTAGAGATTGGGCACACATTCTCCAAGCATCTGCGAATATGCAATTCCTCATTGTATGTAAGGATGATAGTTGTCAAATCAAGTTTATTCATTTTTCAGTTCTCTCTTCTTAATAAATTTTGCAGGATTCCCTCCTACTATAGCCCATCTTTCCACATCCTTACAGATTAAAGATGCTGCAGAAGCCACTACACCATCACCAATACATATTCCTGGAAGCACCCTACAACCTGTAGCAAGCCATACAGCACTACCAATCGTAATTCTACGTGTAATCAATGCAAAATATGGGCTATTAACATCGTGTGAACCTGTAAGAAGATAAACATCCTTTCCTATACAAGACTTTTCACCAATTGTAATAGGAGCCATTGCATATACCCAAGATTTTTCACCTAACGAAGAAAGGCATCCCATTGTTACATTCCACGGATATTCAATCTTACAGGACGGATGTAAACTACAAGTATAATCTATTTTACTCCCAAAAAGACGAGTTAACCACACACGATATCTCCGAAAAATTCCCAACCGAGAGGGGCTCCAACGAAATATGGTACTATTTACTGTCATCCACAATAAATTCTTAATTTTTTCATTACGGCTCAAGCCATTTGTTTGTATTGGATTAAAAAGAGAGAGCATCTTATCCCCCCTTTCGCACCTAAAATAAGACGAAGACATCCCTTCACTAACCATTAATATCCTATCTTTCAATATATTACAAAAAACACCAACAATAATACAACAAAATTTACTACATTAGCCATTGAAACAACAGCTGAAACTTCACCAATAATTACGCCCTTACCAACCATAGCCTTGGCGATAATCTAAGCGTTGTCTTAATCATTATAGGAGCATCTATCAATTCAAAATTGGGAGACGAAATATTAGGAGAGCCAAATAATCAACGCTTCTTAAAATGCAACATTTGATTCCAATAACAACGGTTCCTCTACACATCTAATGCAACAATCCTTATCAATACTTGAATATGCACCAATTGTAAGATTCCATGGAACAACAATTTCGGCATCTCCACCAATAGAGCAAGTTCAATCAACCTTTGCCCAAACAATAAAAAATAGCAACTCATGTTTTTCTGTAAAAAAATAAAGTCCAACGGAATATAGTTGAATTGATAACATTCCCAACCCTAGATTTTATTTTATACTGCAAACTATAAGGAGTTGTTTGTACTGGATTAAATACAGTACTCGTAATTAACCATCGTAAAAAAGTACAACAGATATAATTACTTAATATTCGAAATAAGATTAAAGAAATTTATCCAATCACTTTTTTGACTAGGATTGAATAAAGGATATTGTTTCTTTTCAATACAGACTTTCTCAATCTCTTTGACCCAAAGTCTAACATCATAAGGTTCAATAAATATAGCTCCTTCATACCCTCCGATTACATAACGAGCAAAATCTATATTAGAAGATAATACAGGAATTCCAAATGCAGCAGCTTCCATCAAGGGTAATCCTACTGTCTCAATAACACTTGTAAACAATAAAGCTGTAGCTGATTTGTAATACTCTAACAATTTTGAGTGTTCCACTATTCCTTCAAAAATAAAATTCTTTTTCAAGCCTAATTTTTCTATTGTAGGAACTACATTTTTATTTTTATGTTTGGAACTTAGCACATGAATACGAACTCGATTAGCAATAGATTTATCGACAGTATACAATTCTTTGACAGCCCTAACCAATGTAATCTCATTTCTATACTTCATTCCTTCTCCAACAAAAATGAAATGAAAATTGTTATCACCCCAATCATAAGATTCAACATTCAAGCTATTTATTTTTTCCATATCAGGAAAGAATGTATTAATTCTATCCTGACTAATACCAAATGTTTTTGCAAATCGTTCCTTAACAACCGGTGTCTGAACGGCAAAAATAGTATCATTCGCCCATGTACTCTTCATCACATAAGGATAGACAAATTTATAATAGAACAAGATTCGCTCAAAATGGCAGAACGGATTATAAAATCCAGCATACAAGGGAATAGCCTGATGATAATAAACAATTTGCTTACAATCCTTAATATACTTATATCCATTGTTTTGAAGTGAGATAATCAAATCTGGTTTAAATCCTTTTTTTGCTAAGTCTTCACTCAAATGAATCCGTTCATATTGCAACAATTTGTAGCCTCTAGTAATATGATTTACTACATATTCTACATTGGGAATTTCAGGTTTATCCAACGTTTCACTTACATACACCAAATATTTATCAGAGCCGATATATTCAGGCAAATGACTCATAAATTGGTTATAAATAGTCTTTGCTCCCCCCATCTTAATAGTTGAAGCCATTACTAATATATTCATATTTATTCCAAATTAAATGATCTATAATAATTATGCAATAGACCCAGGACCATCGCTAATTTGAATGGTCTTATCTGCCAAAAGCGATTGAGCGAGCTTACAAAAATTAGCTGCAGCATTAGCGGGGCTCCACACATCATGAATGGTTCGATAGGCATTAATACTCATTTGCTCACGATCATTAGGATGCTGTAATAACCAATAAACTTTATCAAACAGATCATCTTCCTTTGACAAATCAAAAGTAAAGCCATTCACTCCTTCTTTAATTAAATAAGGCGCAGCACCTGTATCAATAGATATCACGGGACAGCACCCACATCCCATCGATTCATTCACTACAGCCCCCCACCCTTCAAGTCTATTGCTCGTAAAACAAAAAATATGATGATTTTTCATAATTATCATTACTTCACTATTAGGTAATGCTCCTAAGAAAGTCATACAGTCAGACAGACCTTGATGAATCGCCATCTGCTTTATACTTTCTTCTTCAGGTCCCGTACCAATCATAGTAATACTGAATTTCGCACCTGCTACTTTAAGTTTAGCTGCCAATTCAACCATACGTTCAGCATGCTTTAAAGGAATAAAACGAGCCACCCACAAAATCTTCGTAATCTGATTACGCTTCTGCTGCATAACTGATTCAATGTCTAAATCTGGCACAGTTGTAAAGTATCCCCACTTATAACTCATACCACGAAAAGCCAACATCTTATGGAAATCATTAGCCGCATAGCCTCCTGATCCCAATAAATATACCGGTTTTCTATGACAATGCAGATGATAAAACAACATTTGTTTGATTAAACGAGGAGAGAACACATTTACCCAACCGCGCTTAAACCAACGTTCACTATATAAAAATGTTAGTTTACCCGTTTTTACCCGCTCTTTAAAATATTTTATAGGACAAGAACCATAAACAAATACATCAGCATCATGTATTATCTGTAACGCTTTATGATAATTTTCTTTACTCTCATAAGACTTTATTAGATAAGGTCGCTTAGAATAATCCGCATCCCCCCCCTTATTATTTTCTTCATTAGGAACATTAGTCTCAATGAACCAAAACTGCCCATTAGATAATTTATAGAGTTGATCAGCCACTCCAACTTGATGAATATTTAATGCGACTGTGGCAAATGCTATAGTCATAAAAATAAACTGTTTACTTTGATTGAAAATTATTTATGTATTTAGCGTTAACAACACCTCTTCAACAGATACACATAGTCACTACATTGAGCTATAGATATCCAAAACATAAGAAACAAGAAACCACCAGCAAATAAAGCATGACCTTCTACAATAGCGTATAACATACAAGACAGCAACATCGATAATCTAAAACCAGCGACAACATCTCTTTTTTTTCTCCTTATTACATTATATGCAGACAAAATAATCAATAAGTATGGGATAAAGCCTAATAATCCAGTCATAGACAAAACTGAAAGATGAGAAGAACCTGGTTCTATACCGCCATTTTCATTGTAATCATCTGTATATTTAGGGTCTACAGCACCAAAGCCTACTCCCAAGAGAGGATAGGAATTGAACTCATCCCAACGATTATCCCACTTACTTTGACGACTACTAAATGTACTGCCAGCATTTAAATTTCCCTGCTGTTTTTCAATGAGTCCTGTAGTTACTCTGTCAGCAACAGGTATAGCCAATATAGAAGAAACGATTAAAAGCCAAGTTACTTTTCCCCTTGCTTTATTTGAAAACAACAAAGAATAGACAATAGGAAGAACCAAAGACATCACAGCCCCGCGACTGGCAGAAAGGAAAGTAGCCAAAGCTCCTATCAAAAAGAGAATAATATATATTAGTTTTTTATTATATAGATATGCATGAAAAAAAAGCAACGATGTCAATGCGGCCAAAGGTCCCATCAACATGGAATGGACAAACAGTCCACTAAAAGTACCAGCTTGTCCATCCACAACATTGACAAGGTCAGCTCTACTAATATGCAAAGGCATAAAATTGATTCCTAAAAAATAGCAAAAGAAAGAGGCTATGGACATTATTCCAAATAAAATTAATAAATTTCTACAAGCTAAAGTCCTAAACTTAACTGCAATATCGGATTGAATGCATGGTGAACACACTAATGTAATCATTACAAACAATCCAAATCGTATTTGAGAGTTAAACAAGGGAGTGCTCGCCATCAAAGCACTAATTCCAAAAGCCACATATAACAAAATAAAATTACTATTACATTGAATTCGCCCTTCCTTCAATATATAGAGAAGACATAACGTACAAGTAGCAAAATATAGCATACTTGTGGGGAAAAATAAGAAGCCAGAAACAGTACTTACAGCTACTACCGCGAATAACCATGCCAAATAGCTACAACTTTTAGGAGCATTCACTTCCGAAAACACAGGCAAATGTGTCAAAAAAGACAGGTACTTACTCATTTTCTGCTCAATGGTATAGCTTTGGCAACCAACCCTTTAATTAAGCTATAATCTGGATATTCCCCTTTAGTGCAACTGCATGCAGCGACAATAGACTTACGTCCTATAACTGAAGAACCCAACAGAGTAGCTCCCGTACAAATCCAACAACCATCAGCTATAACAACATCTTCTGTTATGCCATCTCCAGCAATAGATGGACCATCAAAATCAATAATATGACTTCCATTTAATACAACACAACAAGGAGCCATATTTACATCTGAACCTATCTTAATATTGGAAGAGGTATAAATAAAACATTTAGGGCCAATCCAAGTGTTATCACCAATTTCTAATGTGCCAGAACCTGAAAATACCGCACTAGAGTTAATACGCACATTTCGCCCGATTTTAGCCCCACAAAAACGGAGTAACACACGTTTTAAGCCAAAGCACCTAGTTTCTGGCAAAAGAACAAAGATAAAGTGAACCAAATAAAGTTTAAAACTACTCATATCAAATAAATTTAGTGATAGATTTATATAAGAGTATTGAAAGATTCATCAGACTAATCTTAAATAATTCCTTCATATTTAAACCTGATGCCTTTGTCAATGGATAATACGGTTTAGATTTTAGTTCATCTAAAGTAACAACTGAATTAATATCCCAAAAAGCCAAAGCCTGTGAATAGACAAAAGCAATTTGTTTCATAAAATAGTTGTAAGCAACGGAATTATCACCCACATTGGCCAAACAAAAATCGTATAATGAATCACAAATAGTAAGAAAACTAGTCACTCTTTTATCATTCCTACCCGATTTCATAATAGAACCTTCTCGTTGATAGTAATTGTAAATAGCCTTATCTACATAAGATATTCTTTGAGACAAGCAATAAGCTCTGGGAGTGAACTCTTGATCCTCATGCAAAATACCAACCTTAAATCGTAAATCATACTTAATTAGTTGTTCACGTTTATAAAATGCCAAAACAGCAGCTGGCGGCATTGGCTGTGATACAAGATATTGCTCACCACTCAATATTTTACCGTCAATTGTAGAAGGATTATTATAAGCTTCTATCCTTCCTTCATCAAAATATAATTGTAGATTAAAGCATAATGCATCCAATTCGTTAGCAATGGCATAATCTAAGAGAGGCTTGACTGTATTGGGTTCAATGAAATCATCACTATCTACAAACCAAATATATTGTCCTTCAGAATGTTCTAAACCAGTATTACGTGCAGCACTCAACCCCCCATTCGTTCTAGTTATTACCTTGACATTTGTATGCTGACCTGCAAAATTCTCAGCTATATTCAGTGAATTATCAAGACTACCGTCATTTATGACTACGACCTCGAATTCACTCTCATCCATTCCCTGGACAAATAATGACTCCAAGCATCGTAATAAATATTGCTCAACATTGTAAACAGGTACGATTATACTTAACTCTATTTTCATATATTATCTTCCTCCCATCAATATAGGAACATATTTTCTAATGAAAGGTGTTATAGCTGTTAATACTACAACAATAGCAAATGCTGATATCAAAACAACAAACCAATTAGAGAATATATTATAAACATGCAATTGAATAAACCATAACAATTCAGTATGCAAACACATAATCACTAAAGTTGAACGCGAAATACTCTCAATAAACGAGCTTTGTTTTGCAATCAAGATACATAAAGAAATCACACCAAAGATACCAATAAAAGCAAATATCAAACTGAATACTGGATAACTAGTATACTGATCAGCTACCATATCCATATTACCTATAAGTCGGTAGCCCACCAACACCAGCACTAAACATACTACAGAGACTATAAAAGCAATCACCTTCTTGCTTACAATGTAATCCGCAGCATTTATAATTTTATCTTTTCCTATAAAGCCCACCGCAAAGAACAATAGAGCGCAAGGCACTGTGTGTAAAGCCAAATAAATAGGTAAGTTAATCACGCCCAATGTAGATAACAGAATCAACATAACTACAGGATACCTTTTATAGGCATATACACAAATATTGCAGAAAAAAAGCGACCACAAAAACCATGCTGGTCCACAAGACATAGGAGAATCACCACAAAGAAAAGAATTAACAAAAATGGGGACGGTAGTATTAAATATATCTAAACCACCACCCGCTTTCAATTTAATAATATACCAAACGAAGCACAAGACTGAAAATAAATAATAAGGTACAATTAATCTTTTAGCCTTTATCTTAACGAATCCACCAAATGACATGTTCAACGACTTATCACTAGTTAGGAGTCCACTGAGAAAGAAAAACAAAGGCATATGAAACATATAGATATACCCTCTTACTTCAGCATTGGGCAAAATATAATGTCCTAACACAACAAAGTATATACCTAAGGCTTTAGCCCAATCTACCCATACTACTCTATCCTTCATAAACGATGTTTAATAGATAGAATTATAGTTCTTAACTTACTTCCCATCATTTTCGCCATGCGTTCTTTAAATTTTTCATAAGGAGTTAACCAACTTCCAGCAAAATGATGTATGGTTGTACTATTGTTAGTTAAATAAATTTTTCCATCTTCCAAAGACTTTGGACAAAAATAATCATTCGGGTAGATCGTAAAGTAATCAGGTATATTTTGATACTTATTGTTTAGAACCAAACCATGCTGTAACATAATACTTGTTATCGTCTCTACATTTGTAGTCAAATCCAAAGAACCATCTTTGCATACGAAATGTCGATTTTTGTAATAATCGAGATTATCTTTTACCCATTGGCCACCTTTTTCACTTGCCATTATACCTGTCGGAACACGAGTTTCATTTTCAAAACCGGAAAATGCATGATGAGAAAGATAAGGGTCCAGAGATTTTAGTACTTCAACATCTGTGTCCATGTAGATTCCACCTTCGTTGTAAAGCGCATACAGTCGGACAATATCTGTAACAAACGCAAATCGACGATTATCATAGGCCTCTCTTGCATATGGGAACAAATCCAAATCAAAATTATCCTCGTTCCATTCTTTAATCACATAGTCTGGGCAATATTTTTTCCACGATTCGATATAAACCTTAGCATCAGCTGGCAATGGATTACGACCAAACCAACAATAATGAATTACTTTAGGTATCATATAATATTTATTTTAAAGCATTACATATTCTCTTACAAGCCAATCCATCACCATAAGGATTGACAGCTTTACTCATCTTTTCATAAGCGACAGCATCATCAAGAAGAGTTGATACTTCCTGCACAATTTTATTATAGTTTGTTCCAACAAGATGTACTGTTCCATTCTCAAGTGCTTCTGGACGTTCTGTTGTATCTCGCATTACTAAAACAGGCTTGCCAAGACTTGGGGCTTCTTCTTGTATACCACCGCTATCTGTCAATACGATATTCGCCTTTTCCATCAAGTATACAAAACTCAAATACTCCAATGGTTCTATGAAGAACATATTTCCAAGATTGCAAAGTTCCTCTCCGAACACTTCGTGAATAGACCTACGAACATTAGGATTAAGATGCATAGGATAAACAAAGTCCACATTAGGATATTTGAGAGTTAGCTCCTTGATAGCTTCACACATATGTATAAAACCATCCCCAAAATTTTCCCTTCTATGCCCAGTCACTAACACAAGTTTCTTTCCATTAGTAAGTCTTCCTGTGTCGTAACCTGCTTTTTCCAAAGTACTCGCTAGATCAGAATTAAGGGTTTCATCATTTTTAATTTTGTCAACCACCCAATAAAGTGCATCGATAACAGTGTTGCCTGTTACAGTTATTTTATCTTCAGAAACTCCTTCCTTCAATAAGTTTTCCTTTGATAATGGTGTTGGTGAAAAATTGAAAGTTGCAATTCGACCCGTTATTTGCCGATTCATCTCTTCGGGCCATGGGCTATAAATATTATAAGTGCGCAGTCCAGCCTCAACATGCCCAACAGGAATCTGTTGGTAAAATGCAGCAAGGGCGGCAGCTGTAGACGTTGTAGTGTCACCATGTACTAACACAACATCAGGCTGACATTCTTTCAATACATCACGCATACCTACAAGTACACGAGTAGTGACATCATAGAGGTCTTGTCCCTGCTTCATAATGTTTAAATCATAGTTAGGCTTAATACCAAAGATTTGAAGCACTTGATCAAGCATTTCACGATGTTGTCCTGTTACGCAAACTATTGTTTTGAAATTATCAACATCCTTTTGGAACTCCTTTACAAGTGGAGCCATCTTGATTGCTTCGGGACGAGTTCCGAAGACTAACATTACTTTCTTCATGTTATGATAGTTTTATTATGAATTTACATCTTAAACTGATTTTTTAGCCCCAAGCAAAACAGGGCAATATCTAATTTATTAATGGATTTACTAAAGTCAACATAACAATAATAGTAACAACTACTACTGATATGAAAATATTGAGAATATATCAAAGAAATGAAGATGCACGAACCAGAATACAAGAGCATAAGTACAAATTATTAGCAACCTTGAAGTTGCTACAGCCGATATAGCTTTGACACTAGGTAGTAAAGTACATATTCCATAAATCCCAAAGTATACAGTCTAAAGCAAAAACAAAGGAACAATTGTGATTTCCCCTTTAGCCATATCCATATTACCAATACACAATACCTACAATTACAAAAGCAAATAGTAATAAATAACTATAACTAAATTATGAAAATTCAGATACGCTGCGATAATATTCATGTATCTCTTCAAGAAATACCCCAGTACCTAAATAAATGCTATGGGGTACAATAGATAGCGTTAAATATTTAAGGTGAAAAGGTGCAAAAATAAAAATTCCAAACCATGACGGCGAAAAAGTTAAACTATTTCTACAATCGAACAAATATCCAGAAAGAAAAAAAGAATAATGACATATGAAACATATTAGGTGTAACTATTAATATCAGGATTTTGCAGATTAAAATTTTCCAACACTATTAGCTAGACTCCGATTGCTTTTGCCCAATCTATCCTGGCAACTCTTTCTTTCATCACTTTCTGAGCTTTTTTAATAGTTTATATTTATAATAGGGTACCAGACACCATGCTATAAGATATTTAAGCGACTTATCGTTCGAATGACGAAAAACATCTTTTAGATTTCCTATTTTTGAAAACACGATATAATATGTAAGATTACGCAATTGCTCCTTCAACGAATATTCTGACTTTCCAAGACCACACAAAATATTATAATACATAGCCCAACCTTTAGGATATTTCAAATACAACGATCCTGAATTAACAGTATAACCATCTTGCTGATACTCACATATTTGAAAACTTTCATCACAATAAAGAAAATCATAATGACTATCAATCAGTACATAAGCAGCAGCTTCTGTGATAAACTTCTCCCCATCAACCACAGGGAATGGATATTTTTTGATTACATCAGTATCAAATATCATTGCGGTATCTCCTACGAATCCATATTTCCGATAAAGCTCTCTCGATTTACCTCGTCTGATAGAAGGAAATCTACATGTTATTTTAGGCTCATCATTGGACTGAAAAACCATAGATTTATATCCTATAAAACCTGCAAGATGTTCACCTTCACAATTATTATTTTCCCAGAAACATATAATATGCTCAACAGCATCGTCAGTCAAATAGTCATCACTATCCACACAAGTAAATAGAGGTGTTTTGCACAATTGAACACCCCAATTATGGGCCCGCATTTTACCTCCATTCGCTTGCTTATAATATTCAATAGCTATTTTTGACTCAGAAATCCAACTATTAACTAAAACCTCTGTATTATCAGTTGAACCATCATCTACGATAAGCCAAACAAAATTCTTAGAGGTTTGCCTGCACAAACTACCATAAAGTTGAGGTAATATATACACTCTATTATATGTAGGAGTAAAAATAGTCAATCCTTTCATATCATACAAAAAAAAGACTTACAACTTTAAGTGATACCATTTAGACACCTATTATAAATAATTATTTAGTAATCATAAGTATTTTCAAAAGCTTCTTATACGCACGATATAAATAAAAGCACCAATTTGAAACCATCCAGTGAGGTGCTGTTATTATAGAAAATTCTTTTAAAAACAATGACGATGGGTTACGGTGCTTAATATTCTTATATATGCTCCTACATGTGTCTTTTACGAGTTTCTTATTTTTACTCAAAGGATAATAGACAGACCAAAATTTATAGGACGAAATTGGTTTGAGGAACTCAACTTCCAAGTCATCAATAATATTCCTCTCAATCAGCTCTATTATATGCAAATGAGCAATACAAGATTTAGTCCTATCTATTTCATTTGTAATAGATTTATCATTACTTAATCTATACCAATAGCAATTTTTTTCCACAAAAGCAATAGAATTAATATGCTTTTGTACATAAAAAGACCAATACACATCTTCATGAATATATCCCTCTGGAAAGGAAATATGATTATTCTCTAACCAAACTCTTCTATACAATTTATTCCAAGCAGTTAAACCAATTTCCCATTTGCAAAATTTCTCATGAATCCATTCTTTATTATCACTATAGATAGGATACGATTTATTGTCATAATAGCACAATGGACTTCCATTTTGATTAATAACCGAAGCTACTACAACATCCACATTGGGGTTTTCAATAATCCTATCAACCATGGTTTCTATAGTATATGGGTATATTTTATCGTCCGAATCGAGAAAATAAAGATATTCACCCGTAGCAATCTTCATTCCACTGTTACGAGCAGCAGAAAGACCACCATTCATTTGATGAATCACCTTAATACGAGAATCATATTTTGCATATTCATCACACATAACAGGGCATCTATCCGGCGATCCATCATCTACTAAAATAATTTCCAAATCCTTATATGTCTGATTTAAAACAGACTGAATACACTCATCAAGAAAACTCTCTACATTATATATAGGAACAATAATTGAAACCTTAGTCATATCACATCTTGTTTTAATTATATTTCATACTCAAAATTAAGCAATTATTAATTAGAATTATAGAAATGAATTATCGTATAATCTTACAACCAATTAAATATATGATTTGAGTAATTTAATATAGAATTTTATTTTTTGTTTCAAAGACCACTGCGAAATATAAGTCTTCAACTTAGAGTTTATTGCTATAAGCGAACTTCTTCGGTATTTTTTATCTTCTATAACATGATATGCGCCATTACAGAGTTTTTCAGCCATCAATCTTTTAAGTATTTCTCCATTGAAATATTCTGAGGTTTTAGGATTTTGAGTAACCTTTAAAGCAAAATTTTCATAAGCTCTAACTTTTTTTATAGTATCAGGATAATAGCCAGAAGCGAAGGTATTATACGTCTCTACCTCAAAATCTGTACATCCATCATTTAGCTCTGTCTTTTTCAAGAAGTTTAATCGTGCTCTTTGAGAACATTCTTGCTGAAATCCATGTTTGGCTTTTGATATGCTTTCTGCATGAGCCCGCATATAAAGCAACGGCTCACTCATGTTGGCAAATTTTAAACCTTCACAAATACAATCAAGATATAATGCATGATCCTGAGAACAACGATAATCAGGATTATAATTAAGGTGATGATTTTCCAAGTCAGCTCTTCGAATCATAATGCTAGGATGCATCAATGTAAAGCTAATAAAAAGAGTAGCCTTTATTATCTCATCACCTTCAGGTTGTTTGGCTAAGCTTCCATCACCCGGTTTATGAGCAAAATAAGAAACAGATGTACCAAGTATTGTTATGTCTTTGTGAGTATCCATCCACTCTATTTGCTTTTGAAGTCTGTCTTGATATGCTATATCATCAGCGTCCATTCGGGCAATATAATCAGATTTTGAGCGTAACACCCCATCTGCAAGATTCCAAGTCAATCCTTGATTTTTCACATTGGGACGATATACTATACGCAAATCATGATAACTCTTGATAATTTCAGATGTACTATCCGTTGAACAATCGTCATAAATGACAAATTCAAAATCCTTATATGTCTGATTGAGTATGCTATCAATGGCTTCACGAAGGAATTTTTCTCCATTATACACACTCATTAAAACTGTTATTCGGGGATTTGTATTCATAAACGGTTTTTTATCGGGATTTCGTAACCAGGAAAACGACCTATATCAAAACCATTAGGCATTCCTAAAAAATTCATTTCGTAAGCTAAACACAAAATACGAAACCAAGTTGCAAACATCGAACTTTCATCGCGTTGACTTGTTGTTAAAGAATGTCCCCCATACTCTTGCCTTGACCGAACATAGAAGGAAAAGCCTCCATCTGAATTACGACTGGACAACTGCCAAATCATAGCTCTTTCTATCAACGGTTTTATCAATCTTGTATTGCTAGTAGTAGCATAACGCAAAAGAGGATCGATGGCATCAATATCTTCACATGCACCAGCATTTCCACCGTCAACAGTCCATCCTCCCCAAGAATTTTGAAGTGGATAAATAAATTCTTCTATCTGTCTTTTAAAAGGAACATCCATACCTTCGTATTCAAATAGTGGATAAAAGTGATAAGCAGCACGAACTACTCGATATCGTTCACTATGACTTAATTCGGAAATTGGTAGTGAATGCCACATGCCTGTAGACGAATTTTGTTTACTTAACAGCCACTGTGCCATGGATTGTATGGCTGCATCTGCACGGTCTTCATGCATATAGTCACGAACATATTCCAAGACGGTATAGAGATTCATAAAATAATTGCTAACAGTCCATACATCATCTGCAAAATCAAAATGATTCATCCATTTGTTCAAATAATCCAAATTATAATATTTTTCCAAATATCTAAGTGGATACCTAGGGAGAATATTCAATCTTGCTAAAGCAATTATCATATGACCCATTAGATGATGTTTACCCCAACCTTCATTCCATTCGCCTTGATGTTCATAGGCAGGACAAGATAGATTAGGATCGTAATATAATCCATCCTCTGGAGATTGAAAAGAGTTAAGATATTCTGCCCAAGCATTCAAGTCATCCTTACTTCGTTTATCAAGAACTCCTAAAAGACCTTCTAACATTACTGCATAGATACTTGCATAAAGGCATGGTTGTGAGCAGCTGTTAGCATACTTGTAAGTATATGGAGCAATTTTTACACTATCCATATATGCTAGTATATCCGATTTTAGTGTCTGATACTCCAGTTCAGTAAACCCTTTAATACCTTTTGAAGCTATAGCATTAACAACATCATAATCTTGCGCATATACTGCATGTAACTTCGACATCAATATTTTTTTTGCCCGTGTTTTTAAATTACCGATAGTGTTCATTTTTTTTTAGTTTCAATTTCACGATTATTCTGCCAAGGATATTCTTTTCACTTTGGTCAAACAGTAAAAACCACGATGCTACTATCATCGCTACGCACGAAACAGCACTCGTTATTATTAATCGTAGGAATGAAGGCTCTTTAATTGCATAGACAATTCCCAACCCTGCTACAAAAGAAACCAATGATACACCAAGAATTGGAAATAGAACCATTTTTGCCCATTCTGAAATTCGGATGTTTAATAGAGAGCGTCCAAAAAAGAGTCTTGTGACTGAGCAAGCAGCCATACATCCAGCAATAACCCAACTTACACTGATAGCATCACCTCCTAACTCCAAAACAAGCCATGCAATAGGCACACTTAAAATACAAAGACTTCCCGTAATAATCTGATACCATTTAATCTTACCACTTGCCATAATACCAGACATATGTCCAAAAGTTAAATTATCAAGAATCATCTGCAAAAGCACTAGTCGACAGAATGTACTTGCCAATAATGGAGGATTTTTTAACCAAAGAACTAACAAATAGTCTGCCTCTAGAGCAAGTGGGATTGCCATGATAGCCATTAAAAAAGAGCCAAACTTAGAAGCTCTCATGACAGTTTTCAACATCCCCTCCTTGTCATCAGCTCCTGCTAAAGTGGTAATTTGAGGTTGAAAAGCACCCATCAGTGCACTGGACAAATTTTGAGTATAACTTGCTAAAGCACCTCCTACTTGATATGAAGAATTAACATAAGTATATTTCATAGGTGGATAATACTTATTTAGAAGGATAGCTGGAAGTTGGGTTCTTGCCAAATACCCCAAACTACCAAACAAGGACCATCCAGAGAACGAAAACACCTTCTTTATTCTGTCGCGATCCCCCCAATAGGAAAGATTGATTTTACACCCCGCAAATGCATATCGTGCTCTTAGAGCTTGTCCGATACTTAATGAAACAGCCAAGATTACTGTAAAACCAGAATACACAAACCATGCATCTCCTGTATAGGTAGTTAACCAATAAACAAATCCAAAATTTGCAAGAATACGAGCTATATCCCAAAGGGATGCTTCAGCAATATTCTGAGTAGCAGTAAACATAGCTATATATGGAGTATTAAACATTATCCAAAAAGCAGCAAACAATGAAAAACGAAATACCCAGTGTGCTGTAACTAATCTATCCGCTGGTATATTAAGGAAATTATCGATAACCCACTCACCTATGGGTGCTCCAATAATTACTAATAAAACTGCAAGGAAAGTGTGCACACATACAGCAACATTAAACCATCTCACTAAATCATCATTATCTTCTTTCCCAATGGAATAAGCAAAAAAACGAGAACATGCTCCAGTTACCACAGAATTTAAGAAGGTTATAAATATAATTAGACTGCCGACAACTCCCATCAATCCATAGTCAACGTCACCTAAAGATTGTAGTACCCATCTACTAGAAAATAAACCTAATGCCATTCCAAGCAACGTACGTCCGTATGTTGCCATTGCATTTATCGCTACTCTTTTATTTGCGTTCATATATTACTTTCGATGCTATTTTACATATGAATACTATCTGACTTATACACGGAGTTACATATAAAACTCCTTATACCACACTGCAAACTTATGCAATCCTTCTCTTAATGATGTATTAGGCTTAAAACCCAAATCATTTTCTATAGGTGTAGTATCCGCATAGGTTACGGAAACATCACCCGGTTGCATAGGCACAAGTTCCTTGTGCGACTCAAAATCGTAATCAGTCGGTAACACTCCAGCACGAATCAATTCTTCTTGAAGAATTTGAACGAAGTCGAGTAAATTTTCAGGCTGACTGTTACCTATATTATATACCTTATAAGGAGGAATAGGCAATCCATCTTCACCTTTTTGGCGTTTAGGAGCTTTTTCCATTACGCGAAGCACGCCTTCAACTATATCATCTACATAAGTAAAATCACGTTCACAGTTTCCATAATTGAAAATCTTAATTGATTCACCTTTTATTAACTTATTGGTAAAACCAAAATATGCCATATCTGGACGTCCCGCAGGACCATAAACTGTAAAGAAACGCAAACCAGTACTTGGAATATTATAGAGTTTAGAATATGCATGCGCCATCAACTCATTACTTTTCTTGGTAGCAGCGTACAAGCTAACAGGGTTATCCACCTTATCATCTGTTGAATACGGTACTTTCTTGTTGCTACCATAAACACTTGAACTACTTGCATACACTAAGTGCTGTACCCCCAATTTTCCACCATCATAAGAATGGCGACAAGCTTCAAGGATGTTATAAAAACCGATGATATTAGATTCGATATAAGCATCGGGATTACTGATACTATAACGTACACCAGCTTGAGCTGCTAAGTTTACAACGACTTCAGGAGTATACTTGGCAAAGGTATCATCAATGAGTCGCCTATCTGCAATATTTCCCTTAATAAAAACGAAGCGAGGATTTGAAGCCACCTGTTTCAATCTCCATTCTTTGAGGCTTACATCATAGTAATCATTCACACTATCTAAACCAATTACTGTAACGTCTTCTCTATCGTCCAAAAGACGTTTTACCAAATTTGAACCGATAAAACCGGCCGCACCAGTTATTAGTATATTCATTCCCTACGTTTTTAGTCTCTTTTAAAAATATCCCGTGTATAAACTTTACCTTTTACATCATCCAAACTTGTATCATAACGATTGGCTACAATTGCTTGACTTTGTGTCTTAAACACTTTAAGATCGTTTACCACCTTGCTTCCAAAAAAGGTAGTGCCATCTTCGAGTGCAGGCTCGTAGATAATCACATTGGCACCTTTGGCCTTGATGCGCTTCATCACCCCTTGAATGGAACTTTGACGGAAGTTATCTGAGTTTGACTTCATGGTGAGGCGATACACACCAATGGTCACTTCCTTTTCCCTACTGACATCGTATGAACTATTGCTTTCGTATGCCCCAGCAATCTCCAGTACACGGTCGGCAATAAAATCCTTACGAGTACGGTTACTCTCCACAATGGCAGTCATCATGTTTTGGGGTACATCCTGATAGTTCGCCAAAAGTTGTTTGGTGTCCTTAGGCAAACAATAACCACCATAACCGAAGCTAGGGTTATTGTAGTGCGTACCGATACGGGGATCTAAACCGACACCTTGAATGATAGCTTGTGCATCCAAGCCCTTTACCTCAGCGTATGTATCCAATTCATTAAAATAGCTAACCCGTAAAGCCAAATAGGTATTGGCAAACAACTTTACTGCTTCGGCTTCTTTCATTCCCATGAAAAGCATAGGAACTTCTTCTTTTATAGCTCCTTCTTTCAAAAGGGTTGCAAAGATATGAGCAGCATTTTCCAAAGCCGGTATGTCGGCTATGGCTTTAATCGCTTCATTTTCTTCACTAAACTGCTTATTCTCAATAATTTTAGGATAACCTACAATTATGCGACTTGGATAAAGATTGTCGTAAAGGGCTTTGCTCTCACGAAGGAACTCTGGAGAAAAAAGAAGATTGAACTTTCGAACTCCTCTTCTTGCATATTTTACATACAAGTTCCGGCAATATCCAACTGGAATTGTCGATTTGATTACCATGATGGCATTTGGGTTCACACTTAGAACAAGATCAACTACATCTTCGATATGGTGCGTATCGAAATAATTTTTCACCGGATCGTAATTAGTAGGTGCCGCAATCACTACAAACTCCGCATCTTGATAGGCTTTCGCACCATCAAGAGTTGCAGTTAGATTCAAAGGCTTCTCTGCCAAATATTTCTCGATATATTCATCTTGAATAGGTGACTGTTTACGATTCAACATATCCACTTTCTCAGGAATGACATCAACAGCTATCACTTGATGATGTTGCGCCAAAAGCGTGGCTATGCTAAGACCAACATAACCTGTCCCTGCTACTGCAATTTTCATTTTATAGATATTTTTTTAATATTATTCCAAACATTTCTTTCGATATTTCTTAAGGTCAAGACATCGAATACTGTTCAGTTTCTCTTTGTAAGCATCCAATTTTGACATATATGGTATTTAAAAAAACTTTAAGTTCCTTCTCATAAAATTCATCAAAAACAAGATTCTTTTTACAATTATTAATTGGTATTCCGATTATCGTTTTTTTCATTTATAATAATGCAAAATTATGTAACGTCCTCTTTCTCCATACCATTAATTAACAGGGGATTTGTCTTTAAACACAGACATATATTTGATATTATTTTTTTAATTAGTCTGGTCTTTTTACCTTATGTTCCCCATACCCATAGCCGTATCCATAACGTTTTCCATAACCATAGTACTTACCGTATTTACCATAACCATAATAATAACCATATTTCTTTTTCTGAAGGTCCAAACCATTGATGGCGATACAAAGATTTGGCAATTTATTATTCTCGGCAAGTTCGTTGATTAAAGTAAACTCAGCCTTACGGGTGTAATCAGCACGACATACATAAACAGATAAGTCCGCTACACGTCCTATGAGCAAAGTATCTGTCACCATACCTATAGGAGCAGTATCCAGTATCACATAATCAAAATTCTTCTTCAGTGTTTCAACAGCCTTCTCCAACCCGTCACGAGCCAACAACTCGGTCGGATTGGGAGGTACTGTACCACCGGGAAGAATATATAAGTTCTTGTTTATATCAGAAGACTGTACCAAATCCATCAGATTTATAGCAGGATTAGTCAGAAATTGAGTAATACCATGATCTTTCTTAGGTATGTTGAAGACCTTGTTCAAGCCCGGTTTACGGATATCAAGACCAACTATCACAACTTTCTTCCCTAATAAGGAAAGACTGATAGCCAAATTGGCGGATATAAAGGACTTACCCTCACCACTAATGGTAGAAGTAACCAAAATTACATTCTTACCATTTTCAAGCATGAACTGAAGATTGGTACGGACATTACGGAAAGTCTCGCTCATAAGATTGTTCTGGTTCTCAAATACGGCAATAGAACCCGTCTTTTCATCTGCCAATGGAATATCACCGATAACAGGGAGCGAAGTCAGTTTTTCAATATCTGCACGACCTTCTACCTTGAACTTGGTCAGCCCAATCAGATAGATGATACCTACCGGAATACCTATTCCAAATACCAGAGCCGTCAAGTAAATCGTGCTCCGCTTCGGGGAAATCGGAGCACCGTCTGCCTGTGCCTCGTCAATAATCTTGGCATTATTGGCTATGGCAGCTAGCACAATAGCATTCTCCTCACGCTTCTGAAGCAGCATCAAGTACAAGCCGGACTTGATTTCCTGTTGGCGGGCAATACTAACAAACTGTCGTTCCTGAGTGGGCGCATCACTGATACGACGAGAATAACGACTCGCCTCACGGACCAAATCCGCTCTAGTAATCTCCAAACCTTTCAACGTTGCATCCAAAGTGGTCTGTATATTACCACGCATCGCACGGATGCTGGCATTTAGATTTACAATTGCCGGGTTGCTTTCCGTGGATGTACGCAACAGACGGTTACGTTCAGCCACCATTTCATTATACCTGTCAATTGCTCCCGCTACACCAGCATCCTGCAAACCGACATTTGAAGGTAGTACTTCATATTCAGTACCCTGCAGATATCTTTGCAAATCCATGACAAGATTTATCTGAGTCTGATTCTCCACACGTTTCTTCTCATATTCAGCATTACCCGTCAAAGCAATCTGGGCTTCACTTGTCAAATCTGTGATACCCGCACTACGCTTGAAATTTTCCAAATCGCGTTCCGTGCTGCCCAGTTCTTTTGAAATGATACCTATACGTTCGTCAATAAACTCTGCCGTCCTCTGAGCCACCTCATTCTTATCATTATTAGCATTGATATTATACATCTCAAGCAGCTTGTCTATATAGTCCTTACCACGTTGGGTATTGGAGTTCTTTAGTGAAACGGTCACTACGGAAGTAGCCTTCGAAGTAGGAGTTATCGACAGGGAACCGGCGTAGCCTTTCGCTACAGAAAAAGGTCTGTTAATATAAGCAGTAATATGACGTTCTTTTGTTACACTTTCCGGACGGATTGGTGACAGAGTATCGTTATTCGCAAAAAAAGCAATTGTACCTTCATTAGTAGGAAATACGGCAGGCAATTTCTCAAAACGTTTCCGGTACTCTTTCTCTCCCACTTTAATCTGTACATCCATCACACCGGAAGGCTGCAAGTACATACCCACTTCCATTGTCTGTGGAAGCTTGTCCGCTTCCTGTGGAGTCAGGCTTACCAAAACCGGAGAAGTACGATACAACTCCTTTTTGGGAAACCTGTCCTCGTCTATATAAGTCACAAACAATCCCAAAGAACTGACCACTTCCCTTGCCAATGTCCTGGAAGTCAAAACCTCAATTTCATTCTCTATATTACTTGATGAAGAGACAAAACCGTTCATCCCCATCTTTTCCAATTCGGAAGACATATTCGCACCACCGCCTTTCTTCTCATCTTTGATCAGGACTGTGGCGGAAATATTATATATAGGTGTTGTCAGACGTAAATACCCCCATGCAACAGCAATACAGACTATTACCGAAGCTACGAACCACGGCCAATGAATCAGATAACGGAAAAGGATTTCCTGAATATTGATTTGTTCTTCAGAGTGTGCCCCCGTTCTTTCTTTTCTTTCCTCAATCATATTACAATGCTACTTTTTGATTTTGAAGATTGTTACTAATATACTTGCCAATGATACTAAAACAGAAGTAGCAGATAACCAAAGGCCTGTGCTATTACTGATATCTGAATTACGGGCCTTCGCTTTGTTAGGAGTCACATATATAATATCATTCTGCTGCAACCAATAGTAAGGGGAAAGAAGAGTTTCAGCCTTATTCAAATCCAATGTTATGATCTGCTGTTTACCGTCGACACCTTCACGAATCAATTTTACATTGTCACGAATTCCATAAATAGTCATGTCACCCGCCATAGCTAGGGCCTCCAACAGATTCACTTTTTCATTGCTGATAGTGAATGTACCTGGAGCGGCAACTTCACCCAAGACAGAAATTTTATAATTGACCATACGGGCGGTAACAATCGGTGTTTCTTTGATGTAAGGTTTCAGTTTCTCCACGATCATTTGCTCCACCTCCTTTTTGGTCAGTCCACCCACTTTCAAGATTCCCAATACAGGAAAATTGATATTACCCTCATTATCTACCAGATAAGTCTGTGGGGAAGATTGGGAAGCACCCTGTGAGTTTCCGGCAGTCAAACCGACAGAACCGCTCGCTCCCAGGTTGAAAGGAGCTGCCAATTCTGGATTGGTACATGACACCATGATAGTAAGCTGATCCTTAGGCATTATCCTAGCATCATACAGAGTTTCCTGTTGGATAGCCTGTCCCACCGCTTCTGAGTCCTGCAAATAGGGAACTTTCTTGTATGACTGACAGGAAGCAAGCAGAAAGAGTACAAACAGGCAGGAAAGTATTCCACCGACTTTTTTCCGCATACTTGCAGCAATGCAAAATGAATTGTTCATAATATATTCTAGTTTATTATTCTTTATCCAGCACCTCAAACCGTGGAGAATTCTTTGATTTGAATTCAGGAACCACTTTCTTCATCAGTCTGACCGTATCCATGATCTTAACCGCACGGGAAAGTCTCTCAAATTCTGTGTACGTATCAAGGATATCGGCATACTCATACCGACGGACTTTAGCTATCATAATTTTCTTGTTCTCGGTCGGAAGCGTATTTTCCTTATCACTCAATACCTCTTCATAAAGTTTCTCACCAGGGCGCAAGCCTGTGAATTCTATCTTGATATCCTCTCCCGGACGATAACCAGCCAGTTCAATCATACGGGTAGCCAAGTCGACAATCTTAACGGCCTTACCCATCTCAAAGACAAATATCTCATTACCCTCTCCCATCGTAGCGGCTTCCATTACCAAACGGCAAGCCTCAGGAATAGTCATAAAGAAGCGGATGATATCAGGGTGAGTGACTGTAACAGGTCCTCCATTCTCTATCTGTTCCCTAAAGCGGGGAATCACAGAACCGTTACTACCCAAGACATTACCGAAACGGGTAGTGATGAATTTCGTATGTCCCTTAACCTTACCCTCACGGATGGCACATCCCAGACTCTGTACATAGATTTCCGCCAGACGTTTAGAACACCCCATCACATTGGTAGGATTAACGGCTTTATCAGTAGAGACCATGATCATTTTTTCAGCACCATATTCTACTGCCATATCAGCTACCTGACGGGAACCTGTGACATTCACCAGAACAGCTTCGCAAGGATTTTCCTCCATCAAAGGTACATGTTTGTAAGCGGCAGCATGAAAGACAATTTGTGGATGATAGAGCTCGAATACCATACGTACGCGTTCTTTCACACGCACATCACCAATCACAGGAATAAAATCTATGGCAGGATAATTCTTCTCGAATTCAAGACGGACATTATGCAAAGGAGTCTCGGCAGAGTCAAACATGATGAGTTTCTGAATGCCCATCTGTACAAGCTGACGGCAAAGTTCACTGCCGATACTACCGGCAGCACCGGTTACTAACACAACCTTGCCCTGGAATTCTTCGGCGACCTGACGAAGATTGATGTTTATTTCAGCACGACCCAACAAGTCTTCAATCTTAATGGGGCGTATCCACTGGTGGAAATTACCGTCGGAATCCGCCTCACTGATAGTGGGAGCAATCAGAGTTTTAAGCTTATTGCTTTTACAATACTCCAAAAGGCGGTTCTCCTCCAGACGGGTATCCTCATAACGGGCAAACAGAATACCCTTAATACCACGCTTGCGTATTATATAGTCAACATCCGCTTCGTTCTCAAAATAATAAATAGGAAGATCCGCCAAATGGCGACGGCTGTTGTTTTTGCCATAAACATAAAAACCTGCGACCTTATAATGCGCACTGTCACGGAGACGCAACTTCAAAGCCACACTCTCCTCATCAACGCCATAAATAAGGATACGTGTATTCTTTTTATTTACCCAATCCAACAAAAGATCGTAAGTGATGATAAGCGAAACACGAAAGACCGTCAGCGCAGCCAGTGTCAACAGACCGTCAAACAGAAGGTAGGAGACTTTATAATTATCAAGCAGTTGTGTGTCGGATATGATCCAAAAAGAAATCACAAACAAACATCCTATTTTGAATAATACAGCGCACATGATACGCCAAAGCTCGCGTGCCTGAGAAAAGCGGATAGTATTGCGATAGGTGTGAAACAACAAGGCTCCGGCAACACTTGCCGCCAAAGAAACGCCAACCAACAGACAAAGCACCCGGTCACTCATCGGAACATGCGCCATATAATGAATAACGGCATAAGCGACCAATGAACATAAAACAGATACCACCGTATCAATACCCAAAATGATCCAATAACTCAAATAGTTCTTACGAGCGTATTGAGCTATACCCCTTAATGTTTTTTCCATTATAGTATAAACGAATAAATTATATTTCAAATTGATTTATTTGATCGATAATTATCACCTTCTGATAGTTACGCACTCTTCTACACTGCATCTTTCAAAAGATACAATTTATCAATACTTTCATGGATTTTTATTTATTCGAGAGGTCACCGGTATATGTATCTGATTTTTCATCACCGATGTCTGATAGACTGTCTGCTAGATTTCGCAAACTTTCATTACATTCTTGTAGTAGAATCCCCATACCCCCATAAAATAAAAAGATGATTAATCGTGTAATTTCCCCTTTTCCGATACCGGCTCTACACATCCAACCGGTATATCCACGCATGCACACCCTAACATTGTCAATCGGACAGCAACCTTTGATTTCCCATTCACATTTACCAGTTCCCCTTCCAGTCCTGCTAATGGTCCTTTGATTACCCGTATCTTTTCTCCCGGTGCCAATGGTGATGTATTCATACTAATCGTCTCATCCGAATAGTCGAGCATAAATTTGAATCGCAACATTTGCTGGTCGGGAATAACAGCCGGAGTACTCTCCCCACGTAGTACCATGTAACGGCTGATTGAAGATAAGGTCAGGACTTCTTTTTGTTCATGTGGATCAACATGAACGAAAATCATCATCGGAATTAATACCCGGTCGACAATTTTACGGCGATCGCTCCATTGATGCACTTCCTGTTGAATCGGAAGGAAGTTTTCAATCCCCATTTTTGTGAGACGCTCACTCGTTTTTTTCTCGTGACAGATGCGTACAATTGCCACTAACCAACGTTTTGAGCGTGCTACGCCGCTGCCAATCACATTTGTTGGCAGAGTTTTTCGATCGTCATTTTTGTTAATGATCATGTAATTTAGCCTTCATTTCTCCGCTACTCATAGAGTAACGGAATGAATTTGGTTGCAAATATAGGCAAAATTATAAATAGTAAACAAGAAAAAACGCTTTCTTTTTTTACACACAAATAGAAATATACAGTTAAAACTATTTTGGACGTGAAAAATCCGCTATCACATTGGTTTTATTTTACTACCCATATTTTATACAACATCCCTAAACAAATCAGGCGCGGAAATTCCGCGCCTGATTTGTATTTCTTACTTACCATTTATAATTGATACCGAAACTGAGCAATTCTTTCAACTGGAAGAAACTCTCACCTTCAGTCGGTTTGGAGCTATCATCAAAACGGGTATGCACATAAAGCTTGGTGGAAAGATAACGGTTCAGGACGAAGTTGAATGTGTTCTCCCATTCAACACGCGCCCAATGATAGTTGGTCAGATAATTGAAACGGGATTCCAAGGTTACGGCGGAGATTATCGTCCAGTTGAGTGTCGCTTGCAACTGGGAACCAAAGTCATTCTTAGAGCACTTACCTTCGTCCAGGCCGAATTTGGTTTCGTCTACTTCCGAGCTGCCGATATAACGCAAGTTGTAAGTCAATGGTGCCATAAAGACAGAAAGATTGAATTTCTTCTTACTCAGTTTATAGTCCATACCGACACTGACCGCCAAATCTGCCGGTGACATGAACGCTGAAACCAATTCTTCACTGTTAGCTTTATAGCCGTTGAAGAACTGGGTCTTGAATTCAGAAGAAATAGTATAATACCAGTTTTTAAAAGCTCTCAAACCTAGTTTGTTATACAAACGAAGTTGGTCGGTATTAAACAGATACTTATGGTGTTCGTCCGAAGGAGTGGAAGTCATGCCCACTTTTGCTTCAAGTTGATTCTCGAACAGGACTTTTTCATTGTCGTTGTAGTTCGCGAAGATTTGGAAAGTCGCCAGACCGGAGAAGTTGCTTTCTCCCCCCTTGTACCAGTTGTCCGAGAGGTGGTTCTGGCTGATTTGCAGCGATCCGTTACCCCCGGTCACCCACCAGTTGGGACGGCTGATTTTCATATCCGCCTTACCTACATTACTATCCATATTTTCCGGCTGGAAGAGATGTACAACGCTGGCTTTCGGAGATATCCTTGGCTTCACATCGCGACGAAAAACATCACGGCTCATGATACGGTCTTCTGTAGTGACTACCAGTTGCGGTTTTTGCAGATAAAGATCCATCAATACCTTATTGACTATTGTATTGGCACGTTGGGTTTTGGTAAATGCCAATGTGTCATAAGGAAGAAGTTCGGCTGTTAGCTGGAGAGTGGTGTCCGGTTGTGCCGGTTTCCATTCCAGCTTTGAATATTGCTCCATCGGGGCATAATAATATGCCAACGGAGTAAACAGGCGGAAGTAGTCGGGATCGGACGGAATGTAACGCGCAGGTACGGAAAGATCATTCAGATAATCCAACTGGGCGATATACTTATTATATAAATAAGAGACCGTATCCAATTTAGGTATCGGACCCGACATATTAAGTTTGAGCATCAAATATTTCTGAAGCTCTGCTGAAAGCGTATCTTCCTTCACAACATTGGCTTCTGCCACCACTTTTGAAGATTTGGCTTTCTTGGCAGGTTTGACCACTTCAGGGGCAGGTTGCACCGAGTCGACCGGAAGTACGGAATCACCGACAGGCTCCTGCGCGGAAAGCGGTAACGATAATAATGACAGGATAAAAGCTGAACATAAAGTAGTAATTCTCATCATATTTGTCTATGGTTTAGGCTGCAAAGCTACATTATTTTGTTCAGAAATCATAGGAATCTTTTAAAATTGCATTTTTTAATAAATTTGTAGAGACGAAAGACAGCATTCTTCCTCTTTTTTTTATATTTTTGCGCTTTTTAAGTTCGTAAGAATACTACTAAGTAAACAATTTTTAAAACAGTTATAGCTGTGGGAGAAACAAAGTATATTTTCGTCACCGGTGGTGTTGCCTCTTCATTAGGAAAAGGCATCATCTCATCATCCATCGGTAAGTTGCTGCAAGCAAGAGGTTATAATGTAACCATCCAAAAGTTTGACCCGTACATCAACATTGACCCGGGAACATTGAATCCTTATGAGCACGGAGAGTGCTACGTAACCGTAGACGGTCATGAAGCCGACCTCGACTTGGGACACTATGAGCGTTTCCTGGGCATACAAACGACAAAGGCGAACAACATTACTACGGGACGTATCTACAAGAGCGTCATCGACAAGGAACGTCGTGGAGACTATTTGGGAAAGACAATCCAAGTGATTCCACATATCACGGACGAGATCAAGCGGAATGTGAAGCTGTTGGGTAACAAATACAAATTCGATTTTGTTATCACCGAAATCGGCGGTACGGTAGGCGACATCGAGTCACTCCCCTACCTCGAAAGCATCCGTCAGTTGAAATGGGAACTCGGCAAAAACGCTCTTTGCGTACACCTGACTTATGTTCCTTATCTTGCCGCTGCCGGAGAATTGAAAACAAAACCGACACAACATTCGGTAAAGGAACTGCAGAGCGTAGGTATCCAACCTGATGTATTGGTATTACGTGCCGAACATCCGTTAAGCGACGGATTGCGCAGAAAGGTTGCACAATTCTGTAATGTGGATGACAAAGCTGTAGTGCAGTCCATCGACGCGGAAACAATCTACGAAGTACCCATCCTGATGCAGGCACAAGGACTGGACAGCACTATTCTTGAAAAAATGGGACTGCCGGTAGGAGAAACTCCGGGACTCGGCCCATGGCGCAAATTCCTGGAACGCCGTCACGCAGCAGAGACTAAAGAACCGGTCAATATTGCATTGGTAGGAAAGTACGATTTGCAGGATGCTTATAAGTCTATCCGTGAGGCTTTATCACAGGCAGGTACTTACAACGACCGCAAAGTGGAAGTTCATTTCGTGAATAGCGAAAAGCTGACAGACGAGAACGTAGATGAAGCTTTGAAAGGTATGGCAGGCGTCATGATTGGTCCGGGATTCGGTCAACGGGGTATTGACGGCAAGTTTGTCGCTATCAAATATACGCGTACGCATGACATTCCGACTTTCGGTATTTGCCTGGGTATGCAATGTATCGCTATTGAATTCGCACGCAATGTACTGGGATACGCTGACGCCAACTCACGCGAAATGGATGAGAAGACTCCACACAATGTGATAGACATCATGGAAGAGCAGAAAGCAATCACCAATATGGGTGGCACTATGCGCTTGGGTGCTTACGAATGTGTGTTGCAGAAAGATACCAAGACTTACCAGGCTTACGGGCAAGAACACATTCAGGAACGTCACCGTCACCGTTATGAGTTCAACAATGACTACAAAGAAAAATATGAGGCTGCCGGCATGAAATGTGTAGGTATCAACCCGGAATCGGACTTGGTGGAAATTGTAGAAATCCCGGCATTGAAGTGGTTTGTAGGTACGCAATTCCATCCGGAATACAGCAGTACGGTACTGAACCCACACCCGTTATTCGTAGCGTTTGTGAAAGCGGCTATCGAAAACGAAAAATAATTAGTAATTTGTAATTAAAATAAGAATGGATAAAAACACCATCACAGGTCTCGTTTTAATAGGTATATTATTGGTAGGATTCAGTTATCTAAGCCGTCCTAGCGAGGAACAGATAGCTGCACAAAAAAGATACTACGACTCTATAGCCGTAGTACAGCAGCAAGAGGAAGCGCTAAAGGCGAAAACGGAAGCTGCACTGGCTAACAGCAAGCAAGAGACTGCCGCATCGGCAGCCGATTCTTCTGCCCTATTTTTCAATGCCATGCATGGAACTGACTCCAAAGTCAGCATCCAGAATAATGTAGCGGAAATCACTTTCACGACTAAAGGCGGACGTGTATATTCAGCTATGCTGAAGGATTACATGGCACAAGACAAAAAGACTCCGGTCATGCTGTTCGACGGTGATGATGCTTCGATGAACTTTAACTTCTACAACAAGGAAGGCGCTATACAGACAAAGGATTGTTTCTTTGAAGCTGTGAACAAAACGGATAGTAGTGTTACTATGCGCCTGGCTGCAGACAGAGATAGTTATATCGACTTCATCTACACTCTGAAACCGGACAGCTATCTGATGAACTTTGAAATCAAGGCAACGGGTATGGCGGACAAACTGGCAAACACCAAATATGTGGATATCGACTGGTCGCAACGTGCCCGCCAATTGGAAAAAGGATTCACTTACGAAAACCGTTTGTCTGAACTGACTTACAAGGTCACAGGGGAAAATGTAGATAACCTGTCGGCTGCCAAGGATGACGACAAGAAGTTGGAAAACCGTATCGACTGGGTAGCATTCAAGAACCAGTTCTTCTCTTCTGTATTTATTGCTGAGCAGGATTTCGAAAAAGTTTCTGTAAAGTCAAGAATGGAACAGCAAGGCAGCGGATACATCAAGGATTACTCGGCTGAGATGAACACGTTCTTCGATCCGACAGGTAAAGAATCGACAGAGATGTATTTCTATTTTGGTCCGAACCACTTCAAGACGCTGAAAGCACTGGATAAGGGTCGTACCGAAAAATGGGAACTTCACAGACTGGTATACTTGGGCTGGCCGTTGATCCGCTGGATTAACCAATTCATTACTATCAACGTATTTGACTGGTTGTCCGGCTGGGGCTTGAGCATGGGTATCGTGCTGTTAATTCTGACTATCATGGTGAAAGTCGTGGTTTACCCGGCTACCTGGAAAACTTATATGTCTTCTGCCAAGATGCGCGTGTTGAAACCGAAAATCGACGAAATCAGCAAGAAGTACCCGAAGCAGGAAGATGCGATGAAGAAACAGCAGGAAGTGATGGGGCTTTACAGCCAATACGGGGTAAGTCCGATGGGCGGCTGTCTGCCGATGTTGTTGCAGTTCCCTATCCTGATGGCTTTGTTTATGTTCGTGCCGAGTGCTATTG
The DNA here is from genome assembly GCF_903181435.1 of Bacteroides acidifaciens. Classification (NCBI taxonomy): domain Bacteria; kingdom Pseudomonadati; phylum Bacteroidota; class Bacteroidia; order Bacteroidales; family Bacteroidaceae; genus Bacteroides; species Bacteroides acidifaciens. The sequence goes on along the minus strand of NZ_CAEUHO010000001.1, from coordinate 1,201,258 downwards.
AGTTGCGCCAACAGAGTTTCTTGTGGGCGGACGACCTTTCCACTTATGACGCTATCATCACATTCCCGTTCCATATCCCATTCCTTGGCAACCACCTCAGTTTGTTCTGCTTGCTGATGACGTTGACAAACATCTTGAACACGAAGTACTCGATGTCTATGCAGGATAACGGAGCACAACCGCAGATGGCGGCAATGAAATGGATGATGTATCTGATGCCGGTTATGTTCTTGTTTGTCTTGAACGATTATCCGTCAGGTTTGAACTATTACTACTTCGTGTCGACGTTGATTAGCGTAGGTACTATGATTCTGCTTCGTAAAACAACTGACGAAACAAAATTACTGGCTATCCTTGAAGCGAACAAGAAAGACCCGAAGCAAATGAAAAAGACCGGATTTGCCGCCCGCTTGGAAGCGATGCAAAAGCAACAGGAGCTATTGCAGCAGCAAAGACAGAATAAGAAATAAGGAATAAAATCCTATATATTCTGAGAAAGCCGGACATCCTATTTTGGTTGCCCGGCTTTCTTTCTATAAAAAACAAAGTATGATGAAGACTAAATATACTTATAAACAAATATGGACTATCGCCTATCCCATCCTCATCAGTTTGATTATGGAGCAACTGATAGGCATGACGGACACCGCTTTTCTCGGGCGTGTCGGCGAGATTGAACTGGGAGCATCCGCCATTGCCGGTGTATATTACCTTGCTATCTTTATGCTGGCTTTCGGCTTCAGCATCGGAGCCCAGATATTGATTGCCCGTCGCAACGGGGAAGGGAATTACAAAGAGATAGGATCGATCTTCTATCAGGGTGTCTATTTCTTATTGATAGTGGCAGCTATCTTATTCACGCTATCCGTTGTATTCTCACCGCATATATTGAAGAATATCATATCTTCTCCGCACATTTACGATGCAGCCGAAAGTTATATACACTGGAGAGTCTACGGTTTCTTCTTCTCTTTCGTTGGCGTCATGTTCCGTGCGTTCTTCGTAGGAACCACCCAGACCAAGACACTGACATTGAACTCCATTGTGATGGTAGTCTCGAATATAGTATTCAACTATATTCTGATCTTCGGTAAATTCGGTTTCCCACAACTGGGTATTGCCGGTGCCGCCATCGGTTCTTCGTTAGCCGAAATGGTTTCGGTGATTTTCTTCATCATCTATACATGGAAACGGATTGACTGCAAGAAGTATGCACTGAATATCCTGCCAAAATTCCGTGTACAGATGTTGAAACGGATTCTCAACATTTCCGTTTGGACGATGATTCAGAACTTCGTTTCCCTATCGACCTGGTTTATGTTCTTCCTCTTCGTGGAACACTTGGGAGAACGCTCTTTGGCAATAGCCAATATTATCCGTAATGTATCGGGAATTCCGTTTATGATTGCAATGGCTTTCGCCTCTACCTGCGGTTCGCTAGTCAGCAACCTTATCGGTGCAGGCGAACAGGATTGCGTACGGGGGACTATCAGACAGCATATCCGTATCGGATATATGCTCGTAATACCGATATTGGTATTCTTCTGCCTGTTCCCAGACCTGATTCTGAGTATCTATACGGACATGCCTGAATTAAGGGAAGCATCCGTCCACTCTCTTTGGGTGTTATGTTCGGCTTATCTGGTACTAGTCCCCGCCAATGTTTATTTCCAGTCGGTATCAGGTACGGGAAACACCCGCACAGCATTGGCTATGGAACTCTGCGTACTGACCATTTATATCGCTTACTCAATGTACTTTATCCTATATCTGCGGATGGACATCGCATTTGCCTGGACAACGGAGTCTGTATATGGCATTTTCACATTGATACTCTGCTACATGTATATGAAGAAAGGAAACTGGCAGAAAAAGAAGATTTAGCACTAAAGCATCGCTTTACGGGTGCTAAAGCTAAGCTTTATGAGTCGTAAAGCATAGCTTTAGCCCTCCGAAAGCGATGTTTTAGCAATAAGACATCCGGATGTTTTTCCCCTCCTTTCAAGTTCGAGCGCACACAAAATTTATTCTTTATGAACCATTATGAACTTGATTTGAATAAAACAACAGCTTACTTTTGCAATGAATATCAAAAAAACTAATCATTATGAAACTACATTTATTAGGGGTAAGTTGTCTTTTAGCACTGCTGAGTGCCTGTTCATCAGGGGAAGAGGAACAGACGAAGATACCCGAAGTACCATCCACGAAGCAAATTCCCATTACATTGAATTGCGTGGCAAGCACAACAAGCACCAACGAAATGGCAAATGCCGGCACCCGCGTCACCGATTGGGGTTATGAAAGCCAGGACAAAATCGGACTGTATGTGGTGAACTACAACGGCACAACACCGGGAACATTGCAGAACAACGGCAATCACGTGAACAACATGCGATTCACTTATAACGGAACATGGACACCTGACAACGAAATCTATTGGAAAGATGAAAGCACGAAAGCGGATTTCTACTGTTATTTCCCGTATGGGACGCCTGCCGATGTCACATCTTATGCCTTCTCCGTGAAAGAAGACCAGTCTACCGAAACAGCCTACAAAGCCAGTGAATTCCTCTACGGCAAGACTTCGGGAGTGGCACCTACAGCGGAAGCAGTCAACATCACGACCAAGCACATGTTTAGTTGCGCGGTTATCAATGTCAAGGCAGGCAACGGATTCACAGACGAGACCTTGGCGCAATCGGCAATAAGCGTAAAGATGAACGGAATAAAGACCGGAGCAGCCATCGACCTCGTCCACGGAACTGCCACTGCTACGGGGGATGCCCACACCATCCTTCCGCTCGAGAACGGGAACAACCGCTCGTACAAGGCACTGATTGTCCCTCAAACTGTTTCGGGCAATAATTTTATTACGGTTAATATTGACAACAGAAACTTCAACCTCAAAAAGGAATTTACTTTTGTCGGAGGAAAAAGACATACCTTCTCCGTGACCGTGAGCAAGACCAGCAACGGCATCAATGTGGGAATCGGTGCTTGGGAAGACGATGATATCGACAATGGCGGCATAGCCGAATAAGCAAACAATCACATAAAAAGCATATGCATATGAGAAAGCGATGGCATTATTATATGGCATTCGGTGTCGCTTCGGCACTGATGCTCACGTCATGCAACGACAACGAGGCGCTGGAAGGCGTTTCGCAGGGACAGGACTCGCGCATCATCTCCCTGTCGGGAGAGATAGACCAAGTGGCTGTGACCCGTGTCAACGACAATGGTTTCTGTGATGGTGACATTATGGGGGTATACGTTGTAGACTATAATGGCAACACACCGGGGACATTGGCAACCAACGGCAATCGGGGAACGAACGTTCCTCATACTTTCGATGAAGCCGCCTATAAATGGAATTCTGCCTACGACATCTATTGGAAGGACGACCACACCCATGTCGACATCTATGGGTATTATCCATATGCCTCGCCAACGGATGTAAACGCATATGCATTTGAAGTACAGAAAGATCAAACGAGAAATAATGGGGATGAAATGGGAAGTTACGAAGCAAGTGACTTCCTTTGGGGAAAGGCAGCGGACGTAGCACCTACGGATAGAATAATCCGGCTGCCATTGCGGCATAAGATGAGTAATGCCCGCATTACCTTGAAAGAGGGCGAGGGATTCGCTGAAGGAGCATGGATAGAACTGGAGAAACAAGTACTGGTTCTGAACACCAAGCGTAGTTCGGTGATTGACCTCGCCACAGGTAATGTGACTGCTACAGGCGAAGTTGCCAAGACAGGGACTATCCCATTCCGCAAAGACAATGAATTCCGCGCCATTGTGGTGCCACAGACTGTAGAAGCAGGAAAAGTGCTTTTCAGTATTACGGTAGATGGAATGCCTTATACGTTTAAGAAGGAAGAAGCATTTACGTACATAGCCGGGAAAATGCATAATTTCACTATTCAGGTGAATAAGAAGGAAGCAAGCGGACAGTATGAGTTTAAACTCATTGATGAATCTATTACGGCATGGGAGAATGATATGGCTTCGCATGAAGCTACCGCAAAAGAGTATATTGTGATTCATGTGGAAGAGGCGGGGACGTTGAAGGAGTGTATCACGGCGGCGAATAAGGATTATACGAAGTTGCAGAATTTGAAGATTACGGGAGAGATTAATGCGACAGATTTCTCTTTCATGAGAAATGAGATGAATAAGTTGCAGTCATTAAATCTAAAGGAGGTGAGAATAAAAGGAATTACAGAATATAGCAATGATGAAATTCCCGGTAATGCAATGAAAGAAAAAAAGACTCTTATGCATTTGCTCTTACCTGATAAACTTAAAGCTATAGATAATGGTGCATTTTACGGTTGTAATTCTTTAATCGGTTCTTTATACATACCCGAAGGAGTTAACACTATTGGTTTTGATGCCTTCAGAGGTTGCATCTCTCTAACCGGATCTTTATATTTACCCTCTACGTTAGAAGCAATATATGATGGTGCTTTCTTGGGATGTTCTTTCACATGCGAACTTTCACTACCCTCTCATTTAAAACATATAGGGAATTGGAGTTTCAATAGTTGTGATAATTTATATGGAGCACTTTATCTACCAGACAAATTGTCCTACTTAGGTGAATATGCATTTTACCATTGCAATTCATTATCCGGTTCTTTATCTATCCCCCCAACTATTACTACAATTAAAAATAGTACATTTAGTAATTGCGGATTCGATGGTACACTGACTTTGCATAATGGAATTACAGTAATCGAAGGTAATGCATTCAGCTGTTGTCGCTTTAAAGGGGAATTAATTTTGCCTAAAGAGTTAATCATTTTAGAAAGAAATGCTTTTGAGGGTTGTAATTTTTCCGGCGAGCTTAAACTTCCCTCAAAATTAGAAATAATTCATGAAAATGTATTTCGGGGAAATCACCGTATCTCGGGAACTTTAGAAATACCAAGTAATGTCATAGCCATCGGTACAAACGCTTTCTCTGATTGTACATCATTAGAAGGTATCATTTTTCCCAAAAGTATAGAAAATATCGGAAACAATGCATTCTACAATTGTTTCGGCATCGGTTCCATCGTATGCCAAAGCACTATTCCGCCCTACATATCCACTGGTGCCTTCGATGGAGTGCCTAAAGATAATTTTATCGTTGAAGTTCCCGAATCCACTGTTACCGACTACCAAACAGCACCAGGCTGGAACGAATTCAAACGTATCGGCACCCATCACGAACTAATCTGCCGTCCTGCCATTGCCAACGCCCTCAATACCCGCTGTACACGTAATCTGATATTGAATGCAGAAGGCGATTGGGAAGTGACAAGTATGCCCGACTGGTGTAACCTGTCACAAACGAATGGCTCGAAGAAGACGGAGTTGACACTGACTATCGACGAAATGCCTAAGGGTACGACCGAAGGACGTACAGGTGAGATTGTTTTTAAACTGAAAGATAAGTATTACACCACGAAATGCACAGTCAATCAGTATGATTACCAATATGGTGAAGACGAAATCGTGACCCTGCAAAAGGCAACCCAAGGAAACAATGGCGGCATCAATCTTGTGTTCTTGGGCGATGGCTACAATGCCAAGGATATTGCCGAAGGCAACTACTTGAAAACTATCGAGGACCAGGTGGAGCGTTTCTTTGCCATCGAGCCTTACACCACCTATCGCAACTATTTCAATGTGCACACCGCCATTCCCGTCTCATTGGAAAGCGGCATCGGCACAGTCAACACCATTCGCTATACCAAGTTCGAAACCACATTCAGAGGTGGTGTAGGATTGCAGTGCGACTATGATGCAGTGTTTAACTATGCCTTGCGGATTCCGTCTGTGACCCGGGCAAACCTGAATCAGACGCTGATTGTCATGACTCCGAACACGACCGACTATGGCGGCATCTGTAAGATGTGGAGCGATGGTTCCGCCATCGCCTTCTGCCCGGTAAGCAGCGATACATACCCGTATGACGCACGCGGCATTATCCAGCATGAAGCCGGCGGACATGGGTTCGGCAAGTTCGGTGACGAATACATCTATCATAATTCGTTCATTACCTTCTGTGATTGTAATAGAAATCAGTGTTGCAAACACGTCTCCGAATTCAACGGTGCCAAGGCCAATGGTTGGTACGACAATCTTTCACTGACGGGCAAAATGCACGAAGTACCTTGGAGCCACCTGATATTTGACGAACGCTACAGCGACCGGGTGGACATCTACGAAGGCGGATTCATGCACAGCCGTGGGGTATTCCGTTCGGAACAGACCAGCTGCATGAACAATAATATCCCCTACTACAGCACCATCTGCCGCGAGTCTATCGTGAAACGTATCAAGAAGTATGCAGGCGAGACATATTCGTTCGAAGAGTTTGTACAAAAAGACAAGAAAGATGCGGGAGCCATCACACGCGCTATGGATGCCCCGTATGCAGGAAGCCGCGTACATACACATCAATATCCGCCACGGATTCATAAAGGCAGCCCGCTGAAATAGTCGGAAGGAGACTATACACTCTGAATAGAAATCAAGGAAATCAAAAAGGAAAAAGAAAAAAAGAATATGAAACCAACGATTCATACCATCTATACGGCTTGCATCTGCCTGCTCTCCAGCATGGCGATGGTAAGCTGCGGACAGGAAGAAACGGCAGGCAGTAAGGAGACAGAACGGAACAACGTGATGCAGTTCCGGATTTCGCATCCTTCACAACAACAAACTGCTCCTGCCAGCCGCGCCACGGAAACAGACTTCGAGACAAACGACCGCATCGGTCTGTTTGTCTGCGGAGAAAATGAACCTCTGCAAGTGGGAGGCAACTACGTGAACAATGCTTCACTGACCTACAACGGAACGGCATGGACTCCCGCCCGCCCTATTTACTGGAACGACGGCAGTTATGACGTGTATGCCTACTACCCCTACTCCTCTCCTGTCCTGTCGACAGATGAAATGGAGTTCAGCGTGGCAGCGGACCAAAGCAGTACAACCGCCCCAAACGTAGCAGGCACAAACGCAACAAGCACAGCCGACGTATTGGGAGGTTATGAAGCCAGCGACTTCCTGTGGGCATCGGCAAAGAAACAGACCGCCGGCAATGATGCCGTGGCACTGAAATTCAAGCATTGCATGAGCAAACTTACCGTACGGCTCATCAAAGGCGAAGACTATGACGGCGACGAACTGCCACAGGATGCCGAAGTGTTTATTCACAACACCGTACCCGATGCTACCATCGACCTTGCCGCAGGGATAGCCACCAAAACACTCTACGGCACGGAAGCCACACTGAAAGCAAAGGCAGCAGGAAACAACAGATACACGGCTATCGTCGTTCCGCAACGAATCACTAACCGCCGTCCGCTGGTGGAGGTAGTGATGAGAGGCGTGTCGTACCTGATGGAAAGTGCTTTCGTTTTTAAGCCGGGGATGCATCATATTGTTTCACTGACTATCACGAAAAATCCAGAACAAGTGAAGATTGAGATTGGTGGAGAAATTGAAAATTGGGAAACAACAGAAGAATCATAATTTTAGTTTCACCACAGATTACACGGATTTTCACAGATTAAATAGTTTTCTATAGGTTGGAAAAGGCTGTATAAAAAGTCGTTAGTAACTCAAATTCCCCTCCTTCTTCAGGAAGCTACCCTTTATACACAAGTATATATTATTTTTTTATCTTTGCTTGATGTTATTAGAGACAGATCAAATTCGTGATCCTCGGCTTTTGCGACGTTTAAACTTAATTTGCTCTCAGATGGTTGTCCATCAAAGTGCTATAGTGAATCAATTTAGTAAGGAACATAAAGAAAAGATGGGTGCTTATAGATTTTTGAACAATTCCTCAGTCAGTTCTGATGCTATCTTATCAGGTCTGATACAAACTTGCTGTAAGAATGCTTCCGGTCGTAAGCATTTACTGTGTATTCAAGATACCTCGGAGATAAACTATGAGGCTCATGTTGAGCGAATGAAGAAAAAAACAGTCAGTCCCGGCATTGTCGGTCAAAAGCAATGTGGTACTTTTTTGCATCCAGTCTTGGTAGTGGATGCCTCCAGCCATATTCCTATAGGCTTTTCTTCGGTCAAGCAGTGGAATCGCTCACCGGATGCTTTAAGTCGTGAAGAACGTAATTACAGATATCAGCCTATAGAAGAAAAAGAGTCATATCGTTGGATAGAAAGTGGCATGGCTGCCAGTGAGCAAATGCCCCGGGATGCAGTTAAAACGATTATCGGTGACCGTGAAGCGGACATTTTCGAGCTTTTCAGCCGTATCCCTGCTGATAATGTTCACTTGCTGATCCGTTCTGTTCATGAAAGGAATTGCCGGTTGGATAATCCAGACTGTTCTGTCCATCTGAATACATTAATGGATCAGGCTGTTCTACGGGCAGAGTATAGCTTTGAAGTGCTCCCGGGAAGCGGACGTAAGAAACGGATAGCGTGTATGGAACTTCGCTTTGAAAGAGTCACTTTGTGCGCTCCTGTTAACGGTCCGGCAAAGGGCAGTCCCCCTGTTAGTCTTTATTGCATACATGTTAAAGAAAAATCTTCCAGTACACCGATAAATGAGAGTCCTATTGAATGGAGACTGCTAACTACACATGTGGTGGAGACTGTAGAACAAGCAATTGAATGTATCGGTTGGTATCGTTGTAGATGGCTGATTGAAGAGTTGTTCAGAGTACTCAAAAGAAAGGGATTCATGATTGAGGACGCACAGTTGGAAACAGTTTCGGCATTACAAAAACTAATCTTAATTTCCTTGCAGGCAGCCCTGCAGGTGATGGTACTCAAACTTTCTTTTGATAAAGAAGATGAAAACCTCTCTTCAGAAATCTACTTTACAAGCAAAGAAATAGAATTATTACATATAGTAGGAAAAAAGAGTGAGGGAAATACAAAAATACAGCAAAATCCATATAAAAAAGAATCAATGGCATGGGCGGCATGGATTATTGCAAGGTTAGGAGCATGGAGTGCATACAAGAGCCAGTCCATTCCAGGATATATAACCTTTAAGAATGGACTGGATAGATTTTATACACAGTTTGAATTGTATGAGTTAATCAGCTAAGACTTGTGTATAAAGGGTAGCTTCAGGAAGGAGGAGAATTGAGATAGAACCGACTTTTTAGATAGCCTCTTAGTTATTATTGACTTTCCGCTCCAATCATATAGTATAATAGATTAATCTGTGGAAATCTGTGTAATCTGTGGTGAATTTCCTTGTAATATGTTTATATTTGCAACGGGGGTTTTAAAAGTTAACTATCAATGAACGACAAACTGAAGTATATTGTCACTTCTATCTTTCTCTCAAGCCTGTTTGCAGTGTTATATACCGGATGCAAACCGGACAGTTTAGAAATCAACGCACTGCCTTTTCAAGAAAACGAAGGAGACAACTGGGGACTTATCTCCACCAACGGAAAGATTGAAATCCCTTCCGGAAGCTTCACTCGCCAACCGTCAGCAGTGGTCAATGGAATGTTCAGTCTGCCGGACGAAAAAGGATATTATCAACTCTACGAATTAAAACATCCGACACAACCTACCAGTGCAAGACGTTTTGCTCAAGTCGGACATTTTTTTGAAGACGTCACACTGGCACAAGAGTTTCCGGACTCTCCTATCCTCGTCATCGACCGGAAAGGACAAAGTATCAACAATATCGGAATAAGCCTGCATTACGACATCATATTAGCACATAACTTTGCCGAAGGCAGAGCTTTGTTCTGCACCCGAAAAGGGAAGTATGGCTATATGGACACTCGAGGGAACATCCTCATTCCGCCTATATATGACCAAGCGTATGACTTCCACGAAGGCTTGGCACTGACAGGCAACACGAACGACAAGGGTGAGACCAGCTACCAGCTGATCGACCTGTCCGGAAACGTACGTATTCAAATTCAAGATACGCCTGCCCTACTCGACTCACAACCTGCATGCGGACTGATAAAATACAATAACTGCCAAAGCGGGCAATGTTGCTATCTGAGCACCACAGGAAAGGAAGGAATCTTCCTCCCGGACAGCATCCGTGAAGCCTTCCGCTTCCGCCACAACGCTGCCATTGTCCATACCGACCACGGCGCAGGACTCATCGACCGCGAAGGGAAATTACTAATTGCTCCCACATACAAAGAAGGATTCATTGTCGACAACGACCGTGTGTGCTTGCGTACCGGCAACGAATGGCAGCTCGCCGACTTCGAAGGCAACAGCTTAGGAGATACAAACAAGAGCCACGAACGGATATCTACTTTCTATCCATCCGGACTTGCCATCGTCCGTTCCGAAACTCAATGCCGATGGATAGACCGACAAGGAAAGCCTGCCGACAACCGGACATACCACTGTATCGCTGAAGATCCTTCTGCATTGCAACTTGTTCCACAAATCTTCGTCCGAAAAAATACAAAGACAAAAGATGAAGAAAACAATGCTACGAACAGACCGGAAAAGACGGGAACAGTTTCCGCTTCGTCATCGGAAAAAAACACCCAGCCATCTGCAGGAAAACCACACACCACCTGTATCATCAGCAGTGATGAATGGAAGAACATCGGAAAACAAAATCCGTTCTATGACGAAGCGAAGAAAATACTATCCGGAAAACTAGCCGAAACGGATGCGGAAAACAGACAGGTGATTCTCAACTATGTGGAACATCTGCGCACATCGTACACCACCAAGGATATCGACTTCCTGACGCAACTATTCAGCGAAGAAGCACTGATTATCGTCGGCAAGGTCATCCGCAGCACTCCCCGAACAGACGGGAAATACCTGCCGCAACACCAAGTGGAATATAATATTAAGAGCAAACGTACTTATCTGGAACGCCTGAAAGTTTTGTTCAAACAGAACAAGGAAATCAATCTGCTGTTCAGTGACTTTAAAATAATGCGACACCCCACACAAGAGGGGTTGTACGGAGTCACGCTACGCCAGAAATACAGTTCCGACCTCTATTCGGACGACGGCTACCTGTTCCTGCTGTGGGATTTCAGAGATGAAACCACCCCACTGATTCATGTACGCACGTGGCAACCCCGCATGCTAGATGACCGGACACCACTGCCGGAAGAAGAGATTTTCAACATACGTAATTTCAATCTGCAATGAATATTTCTATATTAACTCCTGACACAGGAAGAAAACTGATGAGCATGAAAAGGTTACCGGATGTAAAAAGGGGCATACTAAATACAAGAAGGTACATATTGACAACCGTCATGTTCCTTATCTTTTCAACTATGTACGCACAACAGTTTTCCGTACAAAATTTCCGGCAACTGCCCAATGACATCAGTGCTTATATTCAGCCTGTGAAAGACTTGAACGATGAAGCCTGTGCACTCATCAAAATAGTAGGCAGCCGTGATTTCGCCTTCTCCACTCCTCTGGGAATAGTGAAAAGGAAAAATGACATCGGAGAGACGTGGATATACGTCCCGCGCGGTACTACACAAATTACCATTAAGCACCCGCAATGGGGTGTGCTCCGTGATTATCGCTTCCCTTCTCCCTTAGAGTCGCGCCTGACCTACGAACTGGTACTAAGTGCTCCTTCCGTTAGTATTCCCCGGAGAAAAATTCCTCCGATGGAGAACACTGTCGTCAGTGATCCGCACACATACGAACTGACCATTCAACAGCTTCCCGTACCTGAATGGCGACGTCCCCGACGACCGAAAGAGAAAGCCGCATGGTTGATTATGCCGAGCATCGGACTTCATCGCCAGGAAGCGGCAGGCGGTATACGTCTTGCCTGGATGCGGCGGCATGGAATATACCTGCATGCATTGAGCGACTTCCGCACTACCCCCAGTACCAACGGACAAGAATGTGACAAAAACGGACTACTACCAGGCAGCGCACTGCCACCCTATTACAGCGGAAGAAGCGAAAAGTCATACTACGCCCTCACCGCAGGAGGGATACATCGCATTGTCGGTAACTTCTGCCTTTACGAAGGCATCGGCTATGGAGCACGCACGGTTGTCTGGCAAACGGACGAAGGAACTTACCTGCGCAACAGCGATTATTCATCCCAAGGGCTCACCGCCGAAGCGGGTGCCATGCTCCGACTACGAAGGTTTGCCTTTTCCGTCGGCGCCATCACCACAGGCGGGAAATACTGGATGATGAACCTCGGACTGGGCATTCGCCTATGATTGCCTTCTTTAGTAAGAACGTAGAATTGCACCAAAGACATACAAATTGAACTATGCATACAAGAATCATTTGTTTCCTGGCTCTCTTCGCTTGTTGTCTGCTCCCAACAGGATGCAGTGACGAGAACCACCCTAATAATCCGGCACCGGAAATCATCCTGCACGAAGCACAGGACATCACCCGCACAAGCGCCCGTCTCGCCGGTACTGTGAATGTCCCTCCCCATAGCCATACCAACCGTTACCGTTTCCGCTATGGTACTTCACCGGATATGGAAAAAGGTGAAGAATATTCCCAGCCAAACGGACTTGTCACTACCGAACTACAAAACCTGACACCGGGAACCACCTATTATTACTGTCTGGAAGCAGGAAACGAAATGTATATGCGGCAAAGTCCCACCTATCATTTCACCACTTTTCCTAACGAACGTCCCCGGATAGAACCCATCACCTTTTTAGGACAAGGTCCTATCAGTATCATTCTATTATGCGCTGTCACAGACGACGGCGGCGACCCTGTGACATCCTGTGGCTTCCGTTATATTTCCGCCGATGGACAAGAGCTGGAAGCAAACGCATCCCTTACAACCGACAATCAATGGCGACTGCATATCAACCAATTGGAAAAGTATACCGAATATACGGTGAAGGCTTTCGCCGAAAACAAAAACGGAAGAACTTACAGCGAACCGTACCGCTTTTACACCAGTGATGCAGTAAGCCTCATCAATGCAGGCATGCTGCCCGAGATTATCGGCGAGGACGACAAAAACGACTATACACAACTGAGTATCACAGGTCCGCTGAACGGGACGGATCTCCGATTCATCCGAGAAATGTGTGGAAAAGACGTACGTGGCAACCAAACACAGGGACAGTTGCAGAAGTTGGATTTGACGGACGCACTCATCGTCGCAGGCGGATTGTCTTACGATGAGTCGCGATATACAACAGAGCATACCATCGGCAACGGAATGTTCGGCGAACTGGATATACTGACGGAAATCAAACTTCCGGAAAATACGTTGGTGATTGAACAGAATGCCTTCCGCAACTGCACATCACTGACAGCACTATCCATTCCGGGAAGTACAAAGAAACTGACTCCTTCCAGCGGATGCCACCATCTCGAACATCTGTCCGTGATTATAGGAAATTCTGAATATAGCAGCATAGACGGGATGGTGTACAGCAAAAACGGTGAAGCACTTGTATGGTTTCCCGAAGGAATGGAGAAAGATGAACTTCGTCTCTCTCCCACTCTGAAGAGTATCGGAGAATACGCATTACAAAAATGCAAAATACGGTCTATCCTATTGCCCGGTTCAGTCACAAGTATCGGAAAGCTGGCTTTCTATGCTTCCGAAATAGAATCGATCGTATTGCCGGACGAATTGCGGAGTGTGCCGCTCGGGATATTCCAGCAATGCCAGAATCTCACGACTGTCACACTGGGGAGTGACTGTGAATCTCTCTCGGATTATTGTTTTGACGGATGCCCGCTCCAGCATATATACGTAAAAGCAGTCATTCCTCCCGTCTGCCAATCGAACACATTCAGCGGAACGGAAAATATCTTTGCCGACTGTATTCTGCATGTTCCTGCGGAGAGCCTGCCGATATACAGAAACCACTCCACATGGAAACTGTTTCAACACATTAAAATGATCGAAGCTACAGGTAAATAAGTGTCACACCTGCTTGGGAGAACAGTTTCATGCCGATGAAACAAAAGTTTCATGCTGATGGAACAAAAGTTTCACACCGATGGAACAACAGTTTCACGCCGATGGAACTATAGTTTCCTACTGATGAAACAACTGTTTCCCGCACATGAAACATTCTTTTGTATGGGGGCTTAACGTTGTCGGACCAGCGACTTAACCTGCTTTAACTGGCGTTCCGCCTCTTGTTGAAGTCCTTCCCACCGACACTTATAAGCTGTAGACTCCCGCAACTCGGGTAATGGATATTCAGTATCCAGCGTAGCTTTCAGTTGCTGCATCAGTTCCAGGCTATCTGCCTTCCAATAATGTTCGTCCGCCAACGAATCGGCAGCATGTATCATTCGCATCCGTTCAGATGCAAGCAGGCGAAGACAACTTTCGCTACAGACCTGATTTCCGTAGACAGGATAAAAAGAGGGAGAAGAAGAGAAAGAGACCGGCAACAAATCACCTGCAACAGCATAAGCACCTACACAGACTACTCCTGCTAACACTGCAGCAGCCATCCCCATATAAAGCCTTTTCCTGCGAGGCACAGTTACGGCGTTTGCCACCTCCACAACGGACGCATAACGCTTTTCCCGCTTTCTACGGGTACACTTGCGCGAAACAGATGCCAACTGTTTGTCTTTTAATGCTGTAGCCATCTCACCAATAATTACCCCAAGCGAATAAATATCAGCACGCAAATCCAATGACACATCCGGTTGCAACATCTCGGGGGCAAGATAATAACGTGTGCCGGCAGGAAGCTTCAGCACATCGTAATCATCACAATCGGAAAGGCTGAAATCAATCAGTTTCACATTGTTACCGTTGTGCGTAATCAGAATATTGTCCGGCTTCAAATCACGGTGGACAATCTGCTTGCTATGGATGTATTGCAAGGCACTACACAGTTCGTCGATGATCTTGACCGCTACCGGACGAGTCAGTTTGCCTTGCTGCATAAACTCCTTCAAAGTGACTCCGTCCACATATTCCAACAGGATGCAGCACCCTATAGACGGTACATTCTCCCACCCCAATGTACGACAAATATGAGGATGTTCTAATTGATAGCCGATATTGAATTCTTTTTTAAGAGCCTGTTCGTAAAAAGCCGTTCCTTTATACATCGGCTGCAAAGCTTTCAACACATGCAACTTACCATGCCGATGGCAACGGAACAAACGATTCCATCCTGAATGGGAGGTATATATTTCCTGAATATCCGTAAAAGCCACGTCGACAGGAGGCATTGTTTGCCCTATAAAACCGGAAGTAAAAGTATCGTCACTCATTACCAATACAATTCAATAAAGTAAGACCACCGTTCCGCCCCGCAATAAATGGCGAAGTACGAACGCCATCACGTAAAACGTATGGCAAAAACAAAGGTTGCCCTTTCAAGAAAGCGGATGTCTCGAAACAGTCTCCTTTTTGCAACTTAGACTGACGTGCCTCACACACTTCGAACAAAGCCTTTCCTTTATAAAGCAAACGTAGATAACGATTGGGCGACCATCCGATTTCAACTTCCGCTCCGGGGTCAAGCTCGCTTGCCATCACCTGACAGGCAGAGAAAAATGAAGAATTGTACGCACTGCTACTCTTCAAGTAACTACAGAAAGTACTGAATAAATCAAAACCGATGAAGCGAGATAATAGATCAAGTGTCTGCATACGTGGTGTATGCATATCATTTACATATCCCCACAAACGTTTCAGTGTAGAAGTTGAAATTCTCCCCCATGAGTGACTCTGCAAATAAAAAGAAAACTCCTCAAAATCGGTAGTTGTCCGCAAAGCTTTTCCATATTTCTTTTCGACCAGCAATAAAAGTTCCGCTATTTCCGGTTTATATACATTCATGATTCAATACTGAATATTTTATAATGAACAAAGATAAGTAAAATCGTTTTATTATCGTATATTTGTCCGGCTATTCTAATAAAAAAATTACTAAACAATCATTTTAAAATATGAGACAAGCTAATTTATTTATGATGTCAGCAGCAATGTTGTTAGCTGCCTGCGGAGGAACCAAAGACGCAGGCAAGACAGATCAGGTGCTTATCGAGAAATCGGATATTAAGATCGAAGGGAAGCGCATGACTCCCGAAGCACTTTGGGCTATGGGACGTATCGGCGGATTCGCCGTATCACCCGACGGAAAGAAAATTGCGTATACGGTAGCGTATTACAGTGTAGCGGAAAACAAGAGTAACCGCGAAGTCTTCGTGATGAACGCAGACGGAAGCGAAAATCTGCAAATCACTCATACCCCGTATCAGGAAAATGAAGTGACATGGATTAAAGGAGGCAGCAAGCTCGCATTCTTAAGTAATGACAACGGAAGCAGCCAGCTCTACGAGATGAATCCCGATGGCAGCGACCGCAAGCAGTTGACCAACTATGACGATGACATCGAAGGATATTCAATCTCACCGGATGGCAAAAAACTACTGTTTATTTCACAAGTAAAGACGAAAGAAAGCACTGCCGATAAATATCCGGACCTGCCGAAATCCACAGGTATCATCGTGACCGACCTGATGTACAAACATTGGGATGAATGGGTGACGACAGCTCCACATCCTTTTGTTGCCGACTTCGACGGTAACGGCATTTCCAATATCGTGGATATTTTAGACGGTGAACCGTATGAAAGTCCGATGAAGCCTTGGGGGGGCATTGAGCAACTTGCTTGGAATACGACTTCGGATAAAGTGGCTTACACTTGCCGTAAAAAGACAGGATTGGAATATGCGGTTTCTACCAATTCGGATATTTATGTCTATGACCTGAATACTAAGAAAACAGAGAACATTACCGAAGAGAATAAGGGATATGATACCAATCCGCAATACTCTCCAGACGGCAAGTATATCGCCTGGCAGAGCATGGAACGTGACGGTTACGAAGCCGACCTGAACCGTCTGTTCATCATGAACCTGGAAACCGGAGAGAAACGTTTTGTCAGCAAGGCATTCGAATCGAATGTGGATGCTTTTGTATGGGGTGCAGATGCCAAGACTATCTATTTCACAGGGGTATGGCACGGAGAATCGCAGATTTATGCGCTGGATTTGGCGACTGATTCGGTAAAGGCTGTCACTTCGGGAATGTATGATTACGAAGGTGTGGCTCTTTTGGGTGATAAGCTGATTGCCAAGCGTCATTCTATGAGCATGGGTGACGAGATTTATACAGTGACATTGGATGGCACAACCACTCAACTGACACAGGAGAATAAGCAGATTTATGATCAGTTGGAAATGGGTAAAGTGGAAGGTCGCTGGATGAAGACAACAGATGGCAAACAGATGTTGACATGGGTGATCTATCCTCCGCAGTTTGATCCGAACAAGAAATATCCGACTTTGTTGTTCTGTGAAGGAGGTCCGCAAAGTCCGGTAAGCCAGTTCTGGTCTTATCGCTGGAACTTCCAGATTATGGCAGCCAATGATTATATTGTTGTTGCTCCGAATCGTCGCGGCTTGCCGGGATTTGGTGTGGAATGGAATGAACAGATCAGTGGTGACTACGGTGGCCAGTGTATGAAAGATTATTTCACTGCTATTGATGAAATGGCAAAAGAACCGTATGTAGACAAAGATCGCTTGGGATGTGTAGGTGCCAGCTTCGGAGGATTCTCCGTATACTGGTTGGCGGGACATCATGACAAACGATTCAAAGCGTTCATTGCTCATGACGGTATCTTCAATATGGAAATGCAATATCTGGAAACTGAAGAGAAATGGTTTGCCAACTGGGATATGGGAGGTGCATACTGGGAAAAACAGAACCCGGTGGCACAACGTACTTTCGCCAACTCCCCTCACCTCTTCGTAGAAAAATGGGATACTCCGATTCTCTGTATCCATGGAGAGAAAGACTATCGTATCCTGGCCAATCAGGCAATGGCTGCCTTCGATGCTGCCGTAATGCGTGGTATTCCTGCAGAGTTACTGATTTATCCGGATGAAAACCACTGGGTACTGAAACCTCAAAACGGGGTGTTGTGGCAACGTACTTTCTTTGAATGGCTGGACAAATGGGTAAAGAAAGCTTCATCCAAATAGGATTTCAAGAAATTAGTTACACAGTAGAATAAAACATAGTAAACTAAAAGAAGCCCCTGTTCTCAATCTCTTGAGTTCAGGGGCTTCCCCATTGCATTCATAAAAAAATCCGCTAAATTTATTCCGAATATATATTTTTAATTTCTACAATATACATCTTATGAAAACCGCCATGCGCATTATCATACCATTTTTCCAATGATTCCTTATCCAGAAAACATTCCGGTTTGATGCCGTCGGCATAGAGTTTCTTACATTCCAGGCTTAGACGGGCTTGCTCGAACAATACATTTCCCTCTTCCGTAAATATAGGTTTCAATCCGGTTTCTTTGACTTTATCTATATTCCGTCCCGACTTGGAGCCACAGACTGCATGAATGTTCTTGTTTTCTTCTCCTAAGAAAGATAACGTCAGATAGTCGCTCTTCTCTATAAATTCATATGTATAGCGTTCGGGGCGAACAAAAACAAAGGCTACGGGCTTATTCCACAACCAACCGATGCCACCCCAGCTTGCTGTCATTGTATTAAACTTCTCTTTTGTGCCGGCTGTAACCAGCATCCATTCTTTTCCGATTGCTTCGAAAAAGTTCTCTTTCAGGTCTTTAATTTCTAATTTCTTCATCTCTTTATTCATTCGTTTATAGTTATTTCTTCTTATTCAGTTTTACAATTTCTCCCAAACAAGGGATTTCTACCGGAATCTTTCTTTTCTTCGCTTCCGCCGCAAAAACTTTCGGGGGATCGTGCAAAGGTTCGTCAGACAGGTCAAATGTACCATAATGCATCGGGATAGTAAGCCCGGCACACATTTCTTCGGCAGCAGTCAGCGATTCGTAAGGCGAGATATGGTTAGGGCGCATAAACCAACGGGGTTTGTATGCGCCGATTCCCAGCAAAGCATAATCCGGCGAACCGAACAAGTCCGGAATTTCACGGAAGTGACTCGAATATCCCGTATCACCGCTATAATAGAGTGAGATGCCATCACCTTGCAGCATAAAGGCTCCCCACAATCGTTGTCCGCCGTCGCGCACGGAGCGTTTGCTCCAATGCTGTGCCGGAAGAAAGGTTATTTTGAGTCCTTCGTCTTCCATCTGCTGATACCAGCCGGCTTCAATTATCTTCATCTCAGGAAACCAGTTCTGGATTAATTCTCCTGTTCCCAGTCCGCAGAAGAGTTTCATTTGCGGATTGTTCTTCAAGAGGCGGGCAATACTTTGTTTATCCAAATGGTCGAAATGGTCGTGGCTGACGAGCAGATAGTCAATCCCTGTAAAGATGTCAGGATTAGCGGGAAATTCACTCTGACGCTTTACAAAAGGGATACTTCCGAATACCGGATCGAACATGATTCTCTTACCTGCCAATTGGAGAAAGAAAGAATTATGTCCCAGCCATACCAGGGAATCTCCTACCACAGCGTCCAGAGAACGAAGATAGCAAACTTTCGGATTCCACTTCACCGTCTTCTTTTCTTTGCGTTGAGGATTGGGCGAGAGACGCCATTTCAACACACTTCCCATCCCCGGACGGAAGCGGTGTTGTCTATTAAAAAAACGTCCGCGAACCATTGGATTTCCCCGCCAATATGGATTAACGGTGACCAGACGTTCGTTTCTCCTAAAACATATACGCTCACCCATTTTTATTTCTTGAATACGTCTTTACAAATTTAATAAAAATTCTCGTTCTACGATAAATAAGAACAAACAAAAAATGTACCCCGGACACACTATCGGGGTACATTTAGTTATAAAAGAATGAATATTATCCTTTTTTAATAGAATGAGTGTCAGTTAAGAGCAGTGTAAGCCGTATAAAGGCAGTCGCCAGCCAAGGGCTGAAAGATTAATAATCATTATGGCAGCACCCAATATCCATAGAATCAGCAATGACCATTTCAAGCCTGTACCCATCGGTGACCAATGGAACAACTGACGAAGGATAGTATAAAGGAAAGCTCCCAATGGAATACCAATCAAGGCGACTCCGGCAATTGTGCCCAGCAATGTCATCATAGGCGATATGGAAGCTATCGGCGCCCAACTGATGGCAGGCAGCATCTCATAAAGCAAAGCGCCACCACTGACCGCTACTGCAATAGCGGCAAATACCAAAGCCACCAGCACAACAGCAAGGACAAACAGTACAGGACAACAGATAATCACCAAGGCTACCAGAAATATTTTAAAAAGAACGGCTGCAATGGAAACAAACACATCTCCTACCTTCTGAAGAAACGTACGGGGTTTTCCTGAATTCATATAATCATTGACTCCGTCCGCTACGCGTTCGAAACCGTCTGTCACCGTTTTACCAATATTCTCGATTGTGACCGCTTCACCACGCATACTTAGCTTTTCTGCCGCAGTATGGGCTTCAGGAATAACAATCCACCCAATAATATAAAGTATAATCATCGGACAATAAGGAACAAACACGAAGATTATCATTAGGATACGCACCAAAGTAATATCCCATCCGAAATAGGCTGCCAGTCCTGATGCCACACCACCCAGCAATTTATTGTCCGGATCACGGAACAAACGACGCGGAGCAGCGGTACGCGTATATGACTGACTGGCAGAAGAAGTAGACTGTTCCGTTTTTTTCTGAGAATCCGTATCATCATCGGCAATTCCAAAGTCTTCAGGTTTCCCTACACGAGCTATAATTTCTTCTACATCCGAAACGGTTATGACTTGTTTTCCCTCGGCTATTTTCTCGGCAAACAGTTCGGCGATACGCATCTCAATATCGTTTACGATCTCTTCCGCACCTTCCTGTTTACGAAAGTAATGCTTCAGGTTAGACAGGTAATTGTCTAGCAGACGGTAGGCATCATCATCTATATGATAGACAGTTCCTCCTAAATTGATGGTCAATGTCTTTTTCATTTTAATTTTTTCTTTTTCGGATTATCTATTGGCAATATGGTTCACTGTTTCATTCAATTCTTTCCAGGATATTTCAAGTTCTCCCAAAAAGGTTTCTCCACTTTCTGTGAGTTTATAATATTTGCGTGGTGGTCCTTGTGTAGATTCCACCCATTCATAACTTAGCAGGTCGTCATTCTTCAGACGTGTCAGCAAAGGATACAAAGTACCCTCTACCACAATCAGTTGAGCCTCTTTCAGCTTCTGAATAATATCTGAAGCATAAGCAGGCTCCTTATGCAGCAAAAGCATGATGCAATATTCAAGCATGCCTTTTCTCATTTGGGATTTTACATTGTCTACTTTCATTATTTTCTTCTTTTGTATGGCACAAATATATGTATTACTTCAGTACCTTGCATTACAAAGTACTATAAATTAATAATAATTAAAAGATTAGGGAGATTACACCTTATTATAAAAAGAAATAATGGTTATATTTGTGCCCGTTAAACCACAAAAAGAAAATACGTATGTTTAGTATTCGAAAAGCGACGGTTGCCGATTGCGAACTTATCAATAGGATGGCAAAGGAAGTTTTTCCCGCCACTTACAAGGAAATCTTATCTCCCGAACAACTGGATTATATGATGGACTGGATGTATGCGCCTCAGAATATTCTCAAGCAAATGGAAGAAGAAGGGCATGTCTATTTTATCGCTTATAAAGACAGTGAGTTATGCGGATACGTTTCTGTGCAACAACAGGAAAAGAATGTTTTCCATCTTCAGAAAATTTATGTTCTCCCCCATTTTCAAGGCGCACACTGCGGGAGTTTCTTGTTTAAGGAAGCGGTCAAGTATATCAAGGAAGTGCATCCGGAACCTTGCCTGATGGAACTAAATGTAAATCGCAACAACAAGGCATTACAGTTTTACGAACACATGGGGATGAGGAAACTAAGGGAAGGTGATTTTCCGATTGGAAACGGATATTATATGAATGATTATATCATGGGACTGGATATTTAATAAAAAAGGCTTGCAGAACACAATCTGCAAGCCTTTTTTATTAAATAATATTACTGGGCAAATACCCGTCTTGATTTATGCTACCTTTTCAAGTTTCTTCATGATAGAGAAGATAAACAGAGCTGATAACAGACAGCAGGCGATCAATACGCTCCATACCATCCACAGTTGCATGCCACCCCACAGATAACCAATAATAGCGACCAAATAGTTACCAATAGCAGTAGCTACAAACCAGCCACCCATCATCATACCTTTATACTTGGGCGGAGCCACTTTCGAAACAAAAGAAATACCCATCGGAGAAAGCAACAACTCAGCAAAAGTCAACACAAGATAAGTGGAAATCAACCAGTTGGGAGAAACCAGGACATCCGGATTAATACCCGCTGTTTCCACTTCTTTCGGAGTAGGCAACCCCATAGAACCAACCGCCAGAATCAAGAAACCACACGCAGCAATCACCATACCGATACCGATTTTGCGTGGTGCGGACGGTTCTTTTTTCTTTCTAGCCAAATAGCCAAAGACTGCCAAAGATACCGGAGTCAGAGCCACTACAAAGAACGGATTGAACTGCTGGAATATTTGAGGAAGGATTTCTACAGTCGGATTCATAGAAGAATAACTCCAAAACAATACACCCAAGGAAGCTAATACAGCAATACCGCCAATCGCTTTCCCACGGCCGTTTTTTGACTGGAAAAGGGAGAATGCACCATAAACAGCGATAATAACAAGAACCAGATTCCATACATCGAATCCAATACGGTCAAGTCCTGTCACGGATTGAGTAGTATAATCGCGTGCAAAGAATGTCATTGTCAAACCATTCTGATGGAATGCCATCCAGAAGAAGATAACCACAGAAAAGACAAGTAATAAAGCAACGATACGTTCTTTTGTTTGTGCCGGAGTAAGTTTCGGTTCGTTATTATTATTTACAGCCTTAGCCTGTTTTGAATTATAATCCGCATGTTTAAACATAGGACGGCAGCATACGTAGATTGCCATTGAAATAATCAAAGAAATACAAGCTACGGCAAAACCATAGTTATATGCTTCTGACAGTTTCTCTATATAAGAACTACAGAATGCGGCTGTATCACCGGCAAAGCCCTGGGCAGCCTGCAAACCGCTAAGAGCAACATTTCCTTCGGGAGTAATAGTTCCATCAAGGAATTGATGCGCCAAAGAAGGTATTTGAGCGTTATAAGTAAATCCTGCACCACCTAAGATATAGTTGGTTACCTTGGTTGCAGCCGTTGGAGCAAATAATGCACCTACATTGATTGCCATATAGAATAAGCTGAAAGCGGTGTCACGCTTTGAACTATATTCCGGAGAATCGTAAAGGTTACCCACCATTACTTGCAAATTACCTTTAAATAGTCCAGTTCCGCAAGCAATCAAAAACAGTGAACCAAACATCATCATCTTACCAGTGAGGTCTGCCGCAGTAGGAATCGCTAAAAGCAGATAACCAATAAACATGACAACGATACCTGTCGTTACCATCTTACCATAACCACACTTGTCAGCCAAAATACCACCAACAAGAGGCATAAAGTAAACCGCCGCCAAGAATGAACCAAAAATCGTAGAAGTTTCTGCTGCCGTGTAACCAAATTTCGCTTGTAAGAAAAGTGTAAAGATAGCAAGCATCGTGTAGTAGCCAAAACGTTCGCCCGTGTTAGCCAAGGCTAAAGCGTATAGCCCTTTCGGTTGTCCTTCAAACATATAAATAAGAATATTAGATTAATAAAATTGATATTTTCTGCAAATATATACTTTTTTTAATTCATTCAAAGAATATGAAGTCATATTTACTCTATAAATAACAGGATTTAGTCCTCAAATAAACGACAAATTTCCGCTCTCGATTCACGAATTAAATCTCCCGGAGCTAATTTTATCTGAAGTCCCCTCACACCCGCGCTTACATAAATATACGGAAATTGCAGGCAAGTCTCATGAATATAAGTAGGGAAATGCTTCTTCATACCGATAGGAGAACAGCCACCTCGGATATATCCGGTAAGTGGTAGAAGCTCTTTCACAGGTATCAAGTCACACTTTTTATTGCCGGAAGCCTTAGCTGCCAATTTCAAATCAACTTCGTGTTCGCCCGGAATGACGCAAACAAAATATCCGCTTTTATCGCCATGCAAAACGAGCGTTTTGAATACTTGTTCTATGTTCTCACCTAAATTAGCTGCCACATGGATAGCACTCAAGTCGTTCTCATCTACCTCATAGGGAATTAATTCGTAGGTGACCTTAGCCTTGTCCAACAGCCGTGCGGCATTCGTTTTATTGATTTTCATTTTCGTTGTATTTAAAGATATGATAAGTGCCAACCCAATCGAAGAGTGTTCGACAAGTTGGCACTTTATTACTCAGATTAAAGTCCCAATTCTTCGCGAAGAAACTTTGGCGTGTATCCTTTATGGCTCTTCGCAACTTCTTCAGGTGTTCCGTAACCAAGGAGTTCTCCCCCGCCCTTACCACCTTCAGGCCCCATATCAATGATATAATCCGCCATTTTTATCACGTCCAGATTATGTTCGATCACAATAACCGTGTTACCCTTGTCTACAAGTTTGTTCAGTACCCCCATCAGTACCCGTATATCTTCAAAATGAAGACCGGTAGTCGGTTCGTCAAGGATATAAAGAGTTTTACCCGTATCTCTTTTTGACAGTTCCGTAGCCAGTTTCACACGTTGGCTCTCACCACCGGAAAGAGTAGTGGAAGATTGTCCCAACTTGATATATCCCAGTCCGACGTCTTGCAAAACTTTGATTTTATTCAGAATTTGCGGCACGTTCTCAAAAAATTCGACGGCACGGTTGATAGTCATGTCAAGTACATCGGCAATAGATTTTCCTTTGAAACGGACTTCCAGCGTTTCACGGTTATAACGCTTGCCATGACAGACTTCACAAGGCACATAGACATCAGGAAGAAAATTCATTTCAATAGTCTTATAACCATTTCCCGTACATGCTTCACAGCGACCGCCCGAAACATTAAAGGAGAAGCGTCCCGGTTTATAACCGCGAATCTTTGCTTCCGGCAATCCCACAAACAAGTTACGGATATCCGAGAACACACCTGTATAAGTAGCCGGATTGGAACGTGGCGTACGTCCCAACGGGGACTGGTCGACATTCACCACCTTGTCTATATTCTCCAGTCCCTCTATAGAATCGTATTCTAAAGGATCCTGCAAGGAACGATAGAATTTCTGTGAAAGAATAGGTTGTAATGTTTCATTAATTAAGGTAGACTTTCCACTTCCCGACACTCCCGTTACACAAATCAGTTTTCCTAACGGGAATTCGACAGTAACATCCTTCAGGTTATTACCTTTCGCCCCTTTCAACCAGATAGATTTTCCGTTTCCTTTTCTACGCTCGGCGGGAACTTCTATCTTCATTTTCCCGTTCAGGTATTGAGAAGTCATGGTTTCAGTCGTCAACATCTCCTGCGGAGTTCCGGCAAAAACCACTTCCCCACCCAAGCGACCGGCTTTCGGACCCATATCAATTACGTAATCGGCAGCCAACATCATGTCTTTGTCATGTTCCACTACGATTACGGAATTTCCCATATCACGAAGTTCTTTCAATGAATTGATAAGACGCAAATTATCGCGTTGATGCAGCCCTATACTCGGCTCATCAAGAATATAAAGTACATTCACCAACTGGGAGCCTATCTGTGTAGCCAAACGGATACGCTGGCTCTCCCCACCAGAAAGGCTGACGGAGCTACGGTTCAAGGCCAGATAATCCAAACCAACATCCAATAAGAACTTCAAACGTGTACGAATCTCTTTCAGAATCTCTACGGAGATTTTCTTCTGTTTGTCGGAAAGGAATTCGTCCACTTTCATCAACCAGTCATATAGCTCGTTGATATCCATGTTTGCCAGTTCATTGATATTCTTGTCATGGATTCGGAAATGCAATGCTTCCTTATTCAAGCGAGCCCCTTTACATTCGGGACAAACAGTAGTTTTAGCAAATTGTTCCGCCCATTTCTGAGCCGTAGCGGACGCATCTTTCTCCTGCAACATTTGGATATACTTCACAACTCCCTCATAAGTGACGAAATAGTCGGAAGAAGTGCCGATTAGCGAACTCTTTATCTTAATCCGTTCATCAGAACCATACAGTACCTCGTCAATCGCATCGTCGGGCAATTCCTTCACTGGAGTTTTCAATGTCGCGTCATACTTCTCAAGTAACGCGCCTATCTGCCAGAAAATCATGGCATTCTTATATTTTCCCAAAGGGGCTATGGCGCCTTCATATATAGAAAGGTCACGTTCGGGAATTACCTTATCCACATCAATCTGATTGACTACACCCAATCCTTTACATTTCGGACACGCTCCTTGCGGAGAGTTGAACGAGAAATTATGCGGAGCCGGTTCACGATAAGACAGTCCGGTGACCGGACACATAAGACGCTTACTATAATGACGGATACTTTCGGATTGGGCATCCAGAATCATCATCAAGCCGTCTCCCTGTCGCATGGCAGTTGCCACACTCTGTTTCAAGCGCCGGTCGTCCTTTTCCGTTACCACTAATTTATCAATAACGACTTCGATGTCATGATTTTTATATCTGTCGAGTTTCATACCATGCGTTATTTCACGCACTTCACCATCCACCCGTACATATAAGTATCCTTTTTTGCGTACCTGCTCAAACAGTTCCCTGTAATGTCCCTTACGGGCACGAACCATAGGAGCAAGCAGATATATTTTCTTTCCTTTATAATCTTTCAGGATTAAGTCCAGAATCTGTTCCTCGGTATATTTCACCATCTCCTCGCCGGACAAGTACGAATAAGCTACTCCCGCACGGGCATAGAGCAAACGGAGATAATCGTATATCTCAGTCGTTGTCCCTACGGTAGAACGGGGATTTTTATTCGTTGTTTTCTGTTCAATGGAGATAACCGGGCTCAAGCCTGTTATTTTATCTACATCCGGACGTTCAAGGTTGCCCAGGAAATTACGGGCATACGCTGAAAAGGTTTCGATATAACGACGTTGTCCTTCAGCAAAAATGGTATCGAAAGCCAAAGAAGACTTGCCACTACCACTCAGTCCCGTAATGACCGTCAGACTATTGCGGGGGATTTCGGCATCGATATCCTTCAAATTGTGCACGCGCGCACCGTACACGTTAATATATTCTGTTTCCTGCATATTCATATCCTTCATAAATGCTGCAAAATTAATGTTTCCGCCCGAAATATGCTCCTAAAAAAGCACAATATTATTTTCTTAACTCAAATCTTATGAAGATATAGGGCATTATTCGTACCTTTGCTCCTTGATTTCAAGAACCAATAGTTATAATTTGATGAAACCGATAAACCGAATATTCTTATTTCTGCTTTTTATAAGCGTTTCATACGCCTTCAGTTATGCACAGGAGAACCAATCCTATTTCTTGCATACCATCGAAAAAGGACAAAGTTTATACTCTATTTCCAAGATGTACAATGTCACAACATCGGATATTGTCCGTCTGAACCCCGGTTGCGACGAGAAAATCTACGCCGGACAAACAATTAAGATTCCCAAAGGAAAAGAAAGCCAAAAAGGAGAAACATTCCATACGATTCAAGCCGGAGAGACTTTATACAAACTTACAACCATGTATAATGTATCCGCAAAAGATATTTGCGAAGCCAATCCCGGTCTGAGTGCCGAGAACTTCCGCATCGGACAGGTTATCCTGATTCCGCAGAAAGAAGAAGAAGAAAAGACTACTACTGTTCAGGCTCCGACCGAACAAAGCAATATTCAAGGTCCTGTGGTTCCTAGATGTAAAGATATGCATAAGGTGAAACGCAAAGAAACGATTTTCAGTGTGAGCCGCGAATACGGAATCAGCGAGCAGGAACTGATTGCCGCTAATCCCGAATTGAAAAAGGGAATGAAAAAGGGACAATTCCTTTGTATCCCCTACCCGGCAACAACGACCGTGCAGCCTACCCAAAAAGAAGACCCTTATGCTATTCCACCAAGCAACAGCGAGCTTTTCCACAAGAGCAAAGAGGCTCCTAAAAAGATGTCTACCATTAAAGCTGCATTAATACTGCCTTTCCAGGAAGACAAACGTATGGTGGAATATTACGAAGGTTTCCTGATGGCAGTAGACAGTCTGAAACGCACTGGTACTTCGCTCGACTTATATGTATATGATAGCGGTAAAGAGATTTCTACATTAAATACGATTCTTGCCAAAAGCGAGATGAAGAAGATGGATGTAATCTTTGGCCCGATGTATCAAAACCAAATTAAACCTTTATCCGATTTTGCAGAAAAAAATGATATCCGTCTGGTGATTCCTTTCTCTAAGAAAGGCGAAGAGGTATTCAACAATCCTGCCATTTATCAAATTAATACACCACAATCTTATTTATATTCGGAAGTTTACGAACATTTTACCCGTCAATTCCCTAATGCGCACGTTATCTTTATCGAGTCATCAATAGCTGATAAAGAGAAAACGGAATTTATCAATGGCTTGAAGCAGGAATTGAAGAACAAAGGGATTTCGATGCAAACTGTCAAAGAAAATGCCACGAAAGAGGTATTGAAGACAGCAATTCGCCATGATAAAGAAAACATCTTCATTCCGACATCAAGTAATAAGATTCTTCTAATCAAAGCCTTGCCACAGCTAACTTTGTTAGTCAGAGATAATCCAGAGCAAAATATTCACCTATTCGGTTATCCAGAATGGCAAACCTATACCAAGGATCATTTGGAAAGTTTCTTTAAACTGGATACATACTTCTATTCCTCGTTCTATACGAATACTTTGTTCCCAGCTGCCATACAATTTACCAACAATTACCACAAATGGTACAGCAAAGATTTAGTGAGCGAATTTCCCAACTATGCAATGCTCGGATTTGACACCGGTTTCTTCTTCCTGAAAGGATTATCACGTTATGGCTCAGAACTTGAAAACAACCTAGCTAAAATGAATCTGACTCCCATCCAGACCGGATTTAAATTCCAGCGTGTGAACAACTGGGGCGGATTTATTAATAAGAAGGTGTTCTTCATACGTTTCACTAAGAATTTTGAATTGGTAAAACTAGACTTCGAATAATACGAAAATGATAAAGATAAAACCATTTTTGATCGCAACACTCCTGCTTACAGGTGTTACCCTTCCTGCTATTGCCCAAATCGGGGAAGCACGAAGCAATTTATCTGTGGGCATCAATGGCGGTGTTAATCTGAATAGTGCTTCTTTCACCCCCACCATCAAACAAAACAGCTTGATGGGGATTACCGGTGGATTGACGGCACGTTATATTTCTGAAAAGTATTTTGCCATGATTTGCGGCGCACAAGTCGAATTGAATGTCTCACAACGAGGTTGGGATCAGTTATTCGAAATACCAGGAGAAAATGGAGAACCTGTAAAGGACCCAAGTCAAATTTATACTCGTAAAATGACTTATATCGATATCCCCTTCCTTGCGCATCTTGCCTTCGGACGAGACAGAGGATTACAATTCTTCATCCATGCAGGTCCTCAAATCGGTTTCTTAATCGGTGAATCTGAGAAAATAGAAGGAGTAGACATGGACAAACTGTCAGATACCCAAAAAGCACTATATGGCGTCAAGATTCAAAACAAATTCGATTACGGAATTGCCGGTGGCGGTGGTGTGGAACTCAGAACAAAGAAAGCCGGCAACTTCATTGTAGAAGGACGCTACTACTTTGCTCTATCCGATTTTTATAGTACTACGAAGAAAGATTATTTTGCACGTGCGGCCCATGGGACAATTACCATAAAACTCACTTACTTATTTGATTTGAAAAAATAAAGCATCGCTTTAGAGACCAAAAAGCACCGCTTTAGAGTGACTAAAGCGGTGCTTTTTGTATCAGATATGGATGCTCAAATTATCTCAATCTATCTGCAGCCTTTACCATTACTTCATCCCGTCCGATAGCACGAACAGCCAAAATATTCAGGATAATAGAAACAAGCGGCAAGCACAGTGCCCAACCAATACGGAACATATTCGCGTCATTTTTCAATGCAAAATAAAAAGCAAGGAAAGCGATGTAATAACCTACCAACAGCAAGCTATTGAAGATTGTCATACGAATCTGCAACATACGGTTCTTAAACAAGAAGATAGTAGCAGCAGCCACCAAGGTGCTGAGCATTAAAATGCCAAACAATCCCCATGTAGACTGGAAAGCGCCATTTACGCCCATTCCTAAAGCTTTAAAGGGGTGCTCTCCCATCGTATCAATAAAGTAGCCCATCGGCAAACACATCGCCGTAATCAGCAATCCTGCAACAATCAGTAAATAAACTGTTTGAATCCGTTGAATCATAAGTTTTCTAATAGTAGTTAAGTTAAACAATAATAGCCAAGCAATAAGGAGCAGGGATTAGTATCCCACTTACTACTTGACTATCAATCCTTTCGTCAGAAAATAGATTACTGAAGTTTTTCTTTCTCCTTAGCAGGATTTCTATAATATATTTTCCCTTCGACGTATTCTTGCGTAGCAATCAAATCCGGTTTCGGCAATTTCTCATAATAGCGAGAAATTTCGATTTGCTCTCTATTTTCAAATACTTCTTCCATATTATCTGTATAAGAAGCAAACTCAGCCAACTTTTTGGATAAGTCGTTTTTGATTTCCACACTGATCTGATTAGCGCGCTTACCAATAATGGCAACAGTTTCATAAACATTCCCTGTATCAGAACAGAGTTCCATCATGTCACGGGTTACCGTTGTAGTAGGAGCATTCGTTTTTTTGTAGTCCATAAATCTATTTAAATTTAGTCTTTAATTACTTTCTGTGATTCATTGAATATTTTTTCAGCCTCTTTCAAGTATTTGCTTTCAGGAAATTCATTCTTAAAGGCATAATATTCATCAATAGTTTCACGATAACGGTCCATCTTCTTGTCTTCCACACTATAAATAGCCATTTCGTGTCTTGCACGCAAAATCAAAATGGAAAGATCTTCGCGATAATCGGTATAAGGATAATCCTTCAGAGCATTCTGAGCAGTGATAACACAAGACTCATAGTTGTTACCCATATAATTACCCAAATTATAATATAGTCTGGCTGAATAAAGTTCTTTCAGCACCAACTTATCCTGCAAAGCAAAAATCATATCTTGTGCTTCCTGCTTCTTTGTGCTGTTCGGGAAATATTCCATGAACATCTGCAACTGCTGGATAGCCTGATAAGTACTTGACTGATCCAAGCGTGGCTCCGGCGTATCCAGGAATAATGCCTTACCTGCATGGAAACGCGCCAGTTCGGTAAAAGTACCACGGGGATATGTATTGAAATAGGTAATAAATGTTTGGGCAGCTGTCTGATAATCTTTCTGATTATAGTAGCTCATTCCCAACATATACAAAGACTCTTCCGCCTTGTCCGTACCTTTAAGAATAGTGATTAACTCATTCAACAAAGTAGCCGAACGGTTATACTGTCCTTTCGCAAAATAGTTTTTGGCGGCTTCGTACTTGTATTCGTAATCGGTGCTTTTCAGCAATTTATTATACTCTCCACATGAAGTAAGAGTAGCTGCCGCAAGCAAAGTTATAATGATATTTTTCTTCATCCTATTTAAAAATAATGCGCAAAGTTACTGATTCGCCGGGAATTTAGCAATTAATCTATGTTTTTTAATACATAAAAGGCGTTAAACATCGACAAAAGGGGAGAAAATGACGTCGAACCATAAACAATACGCGGTGAATAAACTGCACCATTAACTGAAAGTACAGCCCATCCACCGCATATTGTTTATTGTTCATTATTTACTGTCTACATTTCAATCTTGACATTTACAGTTTATACAGGTCGCTCGCAGCCAGCAGATCGACCTTCTTTTCTTTCAACACTTCAATACATTTATCCAGATTGCTGGGACGAATCACCACATTAGCGATATTGTTATTAGCAAACGAATACATATATTCGATAAATACCCCTTCGTCCGATAAGAATCCCAGCACTTTAGCCAAAGCCCCCGGTACGTTCGGGCAGCTAATGCCAACCACATCAGTCACATTCACTGCAAAATGATTATCTTTCAAAGTTTTATATGCTCTATCCGGGTCGGATACTATTCCACGCAAAATGCCAAAATCTGCATTTTCTGCGATGCACAAGGCTGAAAGATTGACATTCTCTTTCGCCAGCACTTCAGTCACTTCCGTCAAACGGCCTGACTTGTTTTCCAAAAAGATAGAAAGTTGTTTTGCTACCATGATCGTAAAGTATTATATTGTAAGTTCAGGTATTATATTTTTCTGTTATCAATCACTCGTTTCGCTTTGCCTACGCTACGCTCAATGCTGCGCGGTTCTACCAGTTTCACGTTAACTCCCAATCCAATTACGCTTTGCAGACGTCCTGCCAGTTTTTTCTTCAAGGCCAGCATTTTGTTAATCTCGTCCGAATAGTATTCAGGGCGTACCTCTACCTGAAGCTCCATCGTATCGGTATTGTTTTCACGACCTACTATCAACAGATAGTGAGGTTCAAATTCCGCCATTTCGAGAATAACGGACTCGATTTGCGTCGGGAACACGTTTACACCACGGATAATCAACATATCGTCACTACGTCCCAGAATGCGATCCATGCGCACCAACGTACGTCCACAAGAACATTTATCGTAATGCAAAGCAGTCAAGTCGCGCGTACGATAACGAAGCAACGGCATACCTTCCTTAGTCAGGTGGGTAAATACCAATTCGCCTGTTTGTCCGGATTCCACCGGTTGCAAAGTATTCGGATCTATAATTTCGGGGAAGTAATGGTCTTCATTCAAGTGCGTACCACGCTGGCATTCACACTCATAACCCACACCCGGTCCGGCTATTTCACTCAAACCATAAATATCATAAGCCTTGATGCCAAGCTTTTCCTCAATTTCATGACGCATATTTTCAGTCCAGGGTTCCGCACCGAAAGCCCCCATCTTCAGCTTAAATTCTTCGCGCGGCAAACCGGAATCTTTGATAGCATCCGCCAGATAAAGTGCATAAGAAGGCGTGCAACAAAGTACTGTCGAACCAAAATCATGCATCAAAGTAATCTGTTTCTCCGTGTTACCACTCGACATCGGAATAACGGAAGCTCCAATATTTTCAGCTCCGGCATGCGCACCCAGCCCACCTGTGAAAAGCCCGTATCCATAAGATACCTGGAATATGTCAGAGCGGCTTGCCCCATACGCAGTAAAAGCACGTGAAATACATTCCGCCCACGAAGACAAGTCCTTACGGGTATATCCAACAACTGTCGGCTTTCCGGTAGTACCGGAAGATGCATGGATACGTACAATCTGGCTCATCGGCACGGCACAAAGTCCGAACGGATAATTATCTCTTAAATCATGTTTCGTGGTAAACGGCAGTTTTACAATATCATCAATACTATTGATATCGTCGGGAGTAATCCCCATTTCCTGCATCTTCTTCCGATAGAAGGGCGTGTTGTGATAAACGTAATCTACAATTTTCTTGAGTCGTATGCTTTGAATCTTGCGAAGACTTTCGCGGTCCATACACTCAATGCTCTCATTCCAAATCATGTGTTTCTGGTATTACTAGTTGTATGAATCTGTTTTTTGATATTAATATGTTGCAAAGTAAAGGATTTATTTGGAAAAATGATTTGTAATCTCGATTATTTTACCGAATATTGCTCCACTTTTTAGGATTAACTATGAATTTTGAACTAACATCAGCTTACAAGCCTACGGGGGATCAACCGGAAGCTATCGCACAACTGACAGAAGGAATTCTTCAGGGAGTTCCTGCACAGACTTTATTGGGAGTCACCGGTTCGGGAAAAACATTTACCATCGCCAACGTAATTGCCAATATCAACAAACCGACGTTGATTTTGAGTCATAATAAAACACTGGCTGCCCAGCTATATGGCGAATTTAAAGGATTCTTCCCCAATAATGCGGTGGAGTATTATGTTTCTTACTACGATTATTACCAGCCGGAAGCCTATCTGCCAGGCAGTGACACATATATAGAAAAGGACTTGGCTATCAATGACGAAATTGACAAGCTGCGTCTTGCCGCTACTTCCGCCCTACTCTCCGGGCGAAAAGACGTGATAGTGGTTTCTTCCGTTTCCTGCATTTATGGTATGGGAAACCCTTCGGATTTCTATAAGAATGTGATTGATATAGAACGGGGCCGTATGATGGACCGCAACGTATTTCTTCGCCGTTTGGTGGACAGCCTGTATGTACGTAACGATATTGACCTTAACCGTGGCAATTTCCGCGTGAAAGGTGATACGGTAGATATTTATCTGGCTTACACAGACAATCTGCTTCGCGTCACCTTCTGGGGAGATGAAATTGATGGCATAGAAGAGGTCGATCCCATTACAGGTGTCACCATCGCTCCATTCGATGCTTATAAGATTTATCCGGCCAATTTATTTATGACCACCAAGGAAGCCACTCTCCGCGCCATTCACGAAATAGAGGATGATTTGACCAAACAAGTGGCTTTCTTTGAGTCCATCGGCAAGGAATATGAAGCAAAACGACTCTATGAGCGGGTCACTTACGATATGGAAATGATTCGGGAACTCGGCCATTGTTCCGGCATTGAAAATTATTCCCGTTATTTCGACGGTCGTGCTGCCGGCACCCGCCCCTACTGTCTGCTCGACTTCTTCCCTGAGGATTTTCTCATCGTTATTGATGAAAGTCATGTAAGCGTACCGCAAGTCCGCGCCATGTACGGGGGAGACCGTGCACGTAAAGTCAATCTTGTGGAATACGGATTCCGCCTGCCTGCCGCTATGGATAACCGTCCGCTGAAATTTGAAGAGTTTCAGGAAATGGCCAAACAAGTGGTTTACGTCAGTGCAACACCGGCTGATTATGAATTAATTCAATCCGAAGGTATTGTTGTGGAACAGGTAATCCGTCCTACCGGTTTATTGGATCCGATTATTGAAGTTCGTCCGAGCCTAAATCAGATTGATGACTTGATGGAAGAAATTCAATTGCGGATAGAAAAGGAAGAACGTGTACTTGTCACTACGCTGACCAAACGAATGGCGGAAGAATTGACGGAATACCTTCTTAATAATAATGTAAGATGTAATTATATCCATAGTGATGTCGATACGCTCGAACGTGTTAAAATCATGGATGATCTCCGGCAAGGAATTTACGATGTACTTATCGGAGTGAATCTGCTTCGTGAAGGGTTGGACCTTCCCGAAGTATCTCTTGTAGCTATTCTTGACGCAGATAAGGAAGGATTCCTTCGCTCCCACCGTTCGTTGACACAGACCGCGGGACGCGCCGCGCGTAATGTGAATGGAAAAGTTATCATGTACGCCGACAAAATGACGGATAGCATGAAGTTGACCATTGACGAGACTAACCGTCGTCGTGAAAAACAGTTGGCATATAATGAAGCAAACGGTATTACTCCACAACAAATCAAGAAGGCTAGAAATCTGACCTTATTCGGCAATGCAAACTCCGAAGCAAATGAATTATTGAAGGAGAAACATGCTTATATCGAACCTGCCACGCCAAATATCGCAGCCGATCCGGTAATACAGTATATGAGCAAACCGCAAATGGAAAAGAGCATCGAGCGTACCCGCAAACTTATGCAGGAAGCCGCCAAGAAATTGGAATTCATTGAAGCTGCCCAATATCGTGACGAATTACTGAAACTGGAAGATTTAATGAAAGAAAAATGGGGATAAGTTTTTTCATTCTCCATCTACCACGGAAGATGGAGAATCTTAACAAATCTATAATACAGGAGCCAAATATCTAACTAGTGTTATAAAAACACGAATCATTCACTGATAATTTGCAAATATCACGAAAGTCCGTATCTTTGCATTGTGTTTTTCATAGTATTAGATTTAAGGTTAACAAAGGTTGGAGCAAGGCGTTGCTCCTTTTTTTATGCCCGTACTTATCCTGTCTTTCTTATTTCGAACACACCACAAAAAACAGTGACGCTATCCGGGTGGGATACCGTCACTATCATAGCCACATACCGTCACTATGCCAACCGGATAGTGACGCCATTTTTATCCACTATTTTCTAGTACGAAAGTTTACTTATTTACGACCGTCGCCCGCATCAAAATCTGCCAACATTCCTCAAAGCGCTTTCTCTATCGCAGCTTTAATCAATGGTTCCATAATATCATATCCTTCACCTGTCGGATGAACTCCATCTTTTGTATATTGAGGATTCAAAGCTTGACTATCGCCGGCCACCATTGCCTTATAATAATTTACGAACGGAATTTTATTAGCCTTAGCATAAGCCTCTATACGGGCATTCAAGGCTTGAATCTTCTGTGGAGCATCTTTTATTTCCATTCTCCATTTAAAAGCCGCAGCAGGAAGTACGGAAGTCAATATCACCTTTATCTTATTTGCCTTAGCCAGTTCGACCATAGAAACGATATTGCCAAAAGTATAATCTTCATTATAAGGATTCGTATTTTCCGCCACATCATTGGTTCCGGCATTAATGACTACCAAAGCTGGAGAAAGATTTATCACATCTTCACGGAAGCGCAGCAAGAACTGATAGGAAGTCTGCCCACTAATACCACGACCGATATATCCGTTCGTCTTAAAAAACTCCGGATGAGTCCGCACCCACCCCTCGGTAATAGAGTTTCCCATAAACACAACCCTTTTCTCTTTTTTTGCCGGTGTCGGCAACGCTACATTTTCTTTTGCATAGCGAGCCAAGTTTGCAAAATCTTTTTTCTGAGCAAAAGTCTCTCCTATTGAGAAACTCAAACAAATAACAGCCAATAATGCCCACTCGCCTATCCTTTTTCCTTTCATCTTTATATTTTTAAGTATTAGTGAAATATTAATCACACGCAAAGATACAGAATTCTCATGTATCTTGTTACTCAATCAGCAAATAAGCGTTAACATCAAACCCAATTTTCTTAATCTATGTTATATAACATGTTGTTTTTCTTGGATTATTTGCTATTGTCGCAAAAGTCCGTACCTTTGCAATGTGTTTTTCATAGTATTAGATTTAAGGTTAACAAAGGTTGGAGCAAGGCGTTGCTCCTTTTTTTATGCCTATACGTTTGGAATCCTAAAAAAGAATGGTATTTTTGTAAACAAAAAATAAATGAAACGCAAATTGCTTTATATTTGCGAGAGTAAAAATGTTTATTGACTTAGCAATAGATAAACAGCCCCATTTCTTAGGAGAAAAAATTATAATTGGAAAATAAGAATAATTTATGGAACAACAGCCTCAACTCAACGACCACAACAAACAGGAGTACCCGCCCATGCATACAGCGGAGCATTTATTAAATGCCACTATGGTAAAAACTTTCGGTTGCCCACGCTCTCGCAATGCCCACATAGAAAGAAAAAAAAGTAAATGTGATTATATTCTTTCCTCTTGTCCGACAACAGAGCAGATACAATCTATTGAAAATAAAGTGAACGAAGTCATCAGTCAGAATCTGCCAGTGACTATTGAGTTTATGACACATGAGCAGGCTAAAGACATTGTAGACTTGAGCAAACTACCTGCCGATGCCAGCGAAACACTTCGCATCATTCGCATTGGAGATTATGATGCCTGTGCCTGCATCGGTTCGCATGTATCCAATACTTCTGAAGTAGGAAATTTCAAAATCATCAGCTATGATTATGACGAAGAACGACAAACGCTGAGATTAAGATTCAAGTTAATTGAGAAAAAGTAGGAATATTATCAAATTGACATCTATCTTATATAAACCAAAATCAAGATACATTTTGTCATTAAACAGGCTAATGGTCGTCCGACAAGCCAGCTAACAAACAGTAATGGACTGGATAAACCAGTCCATTATACTAAAACGGATGACAGGGATAACACCACGTGAATATCAGAATCCGGAATAGTTCTTATTTCGAGAACTCCTTAATCCTCTGTTCTTCTTCCAATTTGCAAATCAACAATGTATTATCTTTCTCGGCAATGATATATCCGTCCAGTCCTTGAACCACCACCCGCTTTTCTTCGCTGGTGTGTACAATACAGTTCTTACTGTCATACAGGCGAATATCCGTTCCTACCGTAGCATTTCCAGATTTATCTTGTGGCAAAAGTCCGCGCAAAGCGCCCCATGTACCCAAATCCGACCAACCGAATGAAGCAGGCAGTACATAGATTTCCTGGGCTTTCTCCATCACTGCGTAGTCAATAGAAATGCTTTCGCAAGTCGGGAACAGCTTCTTTATCGTTTCGCTTTCTTTCTCCGTATAGAAGTCTGGGAAGATACGGTCGAAAATCTGTGCAATCCCCGGAGCATATACACGCATCACCGAGGTTATGGTACGTACATTCCACACAAAGATTCCGGCATTCCAGAAGTAATTTCCTTCTGCCAAGTACCTCTCAGCAGTTTCTTTATCCGGTTTTTCTTTGAATGCATCTACCGTAAAAATCTCCTTATCCGTCATTATCTGATCTCCGGCAGCAATATATCCATATCCTGTTTCCGGACGGGTCGGTTTGATACCTAGGGTAACAATAGCACTGCT
Organism: Bacteroides acidifaciens; assembly: GCF_903181435.1. Taxonomy (NCBI): domain Bacteria; kingdom Pseudomonadati; phylum Bacteroidota; class Bacteroidia; order Bacteroidales; family Bacteroidaceae; genus Bacteroides; species Bacteroides acidifaciens. The sequence goes on along the minus strand of NZ_CAEUHO010000001.1, from coordinate 1,162,699 downwards.
ATCATTCGTAAAACGAAGCGCCTTCTCTACCACCCGGCGGAATTCCCCCGTATCAATAACCAGTGCATCCGAAGGAGTCACTACGATATTTGCATTCGGATGTTTCTTTTTAATCTTCCAACAAGCATAAGCTATACAAGGCGCAGTATTCCGTGCACAAGGCTCTGCCAAGATATTACTCTCCGGTATCTCGGGCAACTGCTCCCGAACAATATCTATATATTTCTCGGAAGTAACCACCCACATATTTTCCTTCGGGCAAACACCGTCAAAACGATCGGCTGTCAACTGAATCAGCGACCGTCCGCATCCCATTACATCAATAAATTGTTTTGGACATTCCGGTGTACTCATCGGCCAAAAACGACTGCCAATGCCACCAGCCATTATTACGACATGATTATCCATACCTGTTATTCTCCAATTTTTAAATAATCGCGCAAGTTACTCCAAAATGTCCAAATTTACAAGGAAAACAAAAGAAACTAATTAAAACACTTGTAACACATGGTGCTTTCTTAGTCTTAAAGCATAGCTTTAGAGGTCGTAAAGCTATGCTTTAGCCTTCGTAAAGCAGCGCTTTATGTTTTTCTCTTATTCGTATTTCGTTTTCCACCTTTGCTTGCTATAAAAAAATATATCAACGATCTTCGCAGATAGTTGATATAAAATCAGTATGATATTACAAGAAATAGAACGAATTTCCAATAAAGATGGCTGTTTACTAAGATTTTCATATGAAGTTTTTAATAACCTATACAAATTAATACCAAAATTGGCACATTAATCAGTAAGTAGACAAAAAGGCCGCTCCTGAATAACAAGAACGACCTTTTCATTTTTTCATTTCAGCAAAACGCTGTCATACTATCAAAAGAATGACAGCACATTACTTATATTCTGCCCAACTCTTGATAGCGATATCATCAATGCTCATCGTACAGAAAGCATTAATGAATGCACTAGCCAGACGGGCATTTGTAATCAACGGAATATTCAAGTCAATAGCTGCACGACGAATCTTATATCCATTGTCCAACTCTCCGGCTGTCAGGTTCTTAGGAATGTTGACTACCATATCAATTTCCTTATTATGGAGCATTTCCAATGCTTGCGGATGCCCCTCTTCGCTCGGCCAATAGACATGGGTACTTTCAATACCGTTTTCAGCAAGCGCTTTGTGCGTGCCACCGGTCGCAAAGAGTTTATATCCCTTATTCACCAGCATACGGGCTGCATCCATCATATCGGCTTTCTGTTTCATTGTTCCCGTGGAAAGCAGGATATTCTTTTGGGGGATACGATAGCCTACGGCAAGCATTGCTTTCAGTACGGCACAGGAAGTATCCATGCCGATACAACCAACTTCACCGGTAGAAGCCATATCTACTCCCAACACAGGGTCGGCTTTCTGCAAACGGTTGAAGGAGAACTGGGAAGCCTTGATTCCGACATAATCCAATTCGAAAAGATTCTTTTCCGGTTTTTCGACAGGCAGACCAAGCATGACTTTCGTTGCCAGTTCGATAAAGTTTATCTTCAATACTTTGCTGACAAACGGGAAAGAACGGCTGGCACGCAAGTTACATTCGATAACTTTGATATCATTGTCTTTTGCCAGATATTGGATATTGAACGGGCCTGAGATGTTCAAAGCCTTGGCAATCTCACGGCTGATACGTTTGATACGGCGGACAGTCTCTACATATAGCTTTTGTGGCGGGAATTGAATAGTAGCGTCACCGGAGTGCACACCCGCAAACTCAATATGTTCGCTGATAGCGTATGCTACGATTTCTCCATTCTGGGCTACGGCATCCATTTCCACTTCCTTGGCATGCTCGATAAACTGGCTTACCACTACCGGATGCTTCTTCGATACATTAGCTGCCAGTTTCAGGAAACGTTCAAGTTCTTCCTGATTGGAGCAGACATTCATCGCGGCACCTGAAAGTACATATGACGGACGGACAAGTACCGGGAAACCTACTTCGTCAACAAACTCATTGATGTCGTCCATAGAAGTCAACTCGCGCCAACGCGGCTGGTCTACACCGATACGGTCGAGCATGGCAGAGAACTTCTCGCGGTCTTCGGCGTTGTCAATGCTCTTGGCACTTGTACCGAGGATATTGATATTCTGTGCGTCCAGACGCAATGCCAGGTTATTCGGGATTTGCCCACCGGTAGATACGATGACACCATGCGGATTTTCGAGCTCCAGAATATCCATTACACGCTCGAAAGTCAGTTCGTCGAAGTAGAGACGGTCGCACATATCGTAGTCCGTAGATACGGTTTCGGGGTTATAGTTAATCATGACGCTGCACCATCCTTCCTTGCGGATTGTGTTCAAGGCCTGCACACCACACCAGTCGAACTCTACCGAGGAACCGATACGATAGGCACCGGAACCCAATACGACGATAGATTTATGGTCACCCAGATAATGAACGTCGTTTGCTACGCCGCTATAAGTAAGATACAGATAGTTAGTCTGCGCGGGATATTCGGCGGCCAAGGTATCAATTTGTTTCACAACCGGAAGAATACCTACATGCTTACGATGATTGCGAACATAAAGAATACCGTCTTCCATATCGCCTTCGTAACCAATGGCACGGGCAATCTGAAAGTCGGAGAAGCCCTGGACTTTCGCTTTACGAAGCAGTTCGTCCGGCAAGTCGGCAATCTGTTTGTGGTTATTTCCCCAGCTATGCAGTTCTTCGGAAGTTTCCATGATATTCATCAACTTCTGAAGGAACCATTTGTCAATCTTTGTCAGTTCGTGCACCTGGTCGATAGTATATCCGGCACGGAATGCTTTCGAGATGACAAAAATACGTTTATCGGTCGGTTCACGAAGCGCTTTGTCGATATCGGAGATTACCAGTTCCTTGTTTTCTACAAATCCGTGCATCCCCTGCCCTATCATGCGAAGCCCTTTTTGGATAGCTTCTTCAAAAGTACGACCGATAGCCATTACCTCACCGACTGATTTCATGGAAGAACCCAGTTCTTTATCTACTCCGTGGAACTTACCTAAGTCCCAACGGGGAATTTTACAGACTACATAATCCAGAGCAGGTTCAAAGAAGGCGGAAGTCGTTTTTGTTACAGAGTTTTTCAGGTCGAAAAGCCCGTAACCCAATCCTAACTTGGCGGCAACGAAAGCCAACGGATAACCGGTTGCTTTGGAAGCCAAAGCCGATGAGCGAGAAAGACGGGCATTTACCTCAATCACCCGATAGTCTTCAGATTCCGGGTCAAAAGCATATTGCACGTTACATTCGCCGACGATACCGATATGACGGATGATGCGGATAGCCAGTTCACGGAGTTTATGATATTCTTTGTTAGTAAGTGTCTGAGAGGGAGCGATAACAATAGACTCACCGGTATGAATGCCTAGTGGGTCAAAGTTTTCCATATTACAAACAGTGATACAGTTGTCAAAGCGGTCGCGCACCACTTCGTATTCCACTTCTTTCCAGCCACGGAGTGATTTTTCCACCAACACCTGCGGAGAGAAAGAAAAAGCCTTTTCTACGAGGACGTCCAATTGTTCCTCGTTATCACAAAAGCCGGAGCCCAGACCACCCAACGCATAAGCAGCACGGACAATCACCGGATAACCCAGCTCTTTTGCTGCGCGACGGGCGTCTTCCGCATTTTCTACGGCTTCACTCTTGATAGTCTTTACGTCAATTTCGTTTAGTTTCTGCACGAAAAGTTCACGGTCTTCGGTATCCATAATAGCCTGTACCGGGGTACCGAGCACCTTTACATTATATTTTTCAAGGATTCCTTCCTTATATAAAGCTACGCCGCAATTCAAGGCCGTCTGCCCGCCGAATGCAAGCATAATGCCTTCGGGCTTCTCTTTCTGAATCACTTTCTCTACAAAGTACGGGGTCACCGGCAGGAAGTAGATTTGGTCGGCCACCCCTTCGGAAGTCTGTACCGTAGCAATATTCGGGTTGATAAGAACCGTTTCAATCCCCTCTTCTTTCAAGGCTTTGAGCGCCTGCGAACCGGAATAATCAAACTCACCGGCCTCACCGATTTTCAGGGCACCGGAACCCAACAGTAATACTTTCTTTATATTTTCTTTCATGATTGTCGGTTATTTAAGCAGGTTTACAAATTCGTCGAACAAAAATTCCGTATCCGTAGGGCCGCTGGCAGCTTCCGGGTGGAATTGCGCCGAGAACCAAGGATTTGTCTTATGCTTGATTCCTTCATTGGAACCGTCGTTCATATTGATGAAAAGCGGTTCCCAATCTGCGCCCAACGTATTATTGTCTACGGCATAACCGTGATTCTGAGAAGTGATGAAACAACGTTCCGTGCCTACCATACGCACAGGTTGGTTGTGACTACGGTGCCCGTATTTCAGTTTGTATATTTTGGCGCCACCTGCTTTCGAAAGTAATTGGTTACCCATGCAGATTCCGAAGATAGGGAGTTTCTCATTTTTCATTGCCTTACGGATATTTTGTACCGCAGCATCGCAAGTATCCGGGTCGCCCGGGCCATTGGAAATAAATAATCCGTCAAATTCGAGTCCGTTGAAATCATAATCCCAAGGCACGCGAATCACTTCGACATCACGTTTCAGCAGGCAACGGATGATGTTGGTCTTTACTCCACAATCTACCAATACCACTTTTTTAAATTGAGAATTGAAAGTTGATAGTTGAGAATTAAGTTGCGCAATGGGAGTATTTACAGGAAAAGAGTGAGAAGTTACGTCGGGAAGATAAGAGATTATTTCCTTGCAACTTACTTTGTCTACGTAATTAACGCCTGCATAAGCAGCTTCGGGAATATGCTCCGGCTCATCATCAAAGACAATCTTTCCCATCATCACACCATGTTCACGGAGCACTTTCGTCAATTCACGAGTATCAATACCTGTGATACCGGGAATTTTTTCACGTTTCAACCAATCGCCGAGACTTTCCACTGCGTTCCAGTGGCTGTATTCATAAGAATAGTCACTTACGATAATCGCTTCCGCATGGATTTTCTCGCTCTCCATAAAAGTGGCGAGCCCGTTCGGTTCGATTGTAAAAGGAGGAACTCCGTAGTTGCCTATCAAGGGATAGGTAAGAGTCATCAACTGTCCGGCATACGAAGGGTCAGTAAGGCTCTCGGGATATCCGGTCATGGCAGTATTGAAAACTACTTCACCCGCCACCGGCTTCTCGTAGCCAAACGACTTGCCAGAGAACCGGCTCCCGTCGTCAAGGATTAATGTCACATTTCTCATTCTTATTATTGAATCGTTGTATGGTTGTTAAAATTGATACATTTGCTCTATGTAATCGATAAATGCCCGGTTCACCATTTTCACACCACCCGGTGTAGGGTAATTGCCGCTGAAGTACCAATCGCCCGTATGGTTCGGGCAAGCTTCGTGAAGTCCTTCCAACGGTTGGTAGACGATTTCGACTTTCGCTCTCGTCCCTTTCGGTGTCAACAATTCCACCATCTTGGCGGAGATTTCTTCATCGGTGAAAGGAGCATAAATGTCTTTTACGTAATTCACCATCTGCTCTTTCGGCAGTCCTACCTGGTCTTTGGATTTACGGTAAGCGGCAGCAATCACATCTTTCATATCGCGTTCTTTCAGAAGCTCGATAGCTGCCCTGAAAGCAATAAATTCGCTCATCTTCGCCATGTCTATGCCGTAATAATCAGGATAACGTACTTGCGGTGAAGAGGATACGATGACAATCTTCTTCGGGCTGAGACGGTCGAGAATACCGATTATACTTTGTTTCAGCGTTGTACCGCGCACAATACTGTCGTCAATTATCACCAAGTTATCGACACCGGGCACGAGACTTCCGTATGTAATGTCATATACGTGAGCCGCCAAATCATTGCGGCTGTTTCCTTCGGCAATGAAAGTGCGGAGCTTGATATCCTTGATAGCCACCTTTTCACTACGGATACGGCGAGAAAGGATTACTTCCAGTTCTTCCATGTTCGGGTTATGCCCCAATGCGGCAATCTGCTGCACTTTCTCTTCGTTCAGATAATCGTCCAATCCTTGCAGCATTCCGTAGAAAGCGACTTCGGCAGTATTGGGAATAAAAGAGAAAACGGTATGGTCGATGTCGTTATTGATAGCTTTCAGGATTTTCGGAACTAACTTTTCGCCCAGCAGTTTTCTTTCCTTATAGATATCTACGTCACTACCACGGGAGAAGTAGATACGTTCAAAAGAGCAAGCGTGCTTCTCATGAGGTTTGATAATTTGCGAAGTACGTATTTTGCCTTCCTTGCTGATAAGCAGCGCTTGTCCCGGTTGCAGCTCTTTAATTTCTTCAAACGGAACATTCAGGACAGTCTGGATGACCGGACGTTCGGAAGCTAATACGGCTATCTCGTCATCCTGATACCAAAATGCGGGACGAATCCCCCACGGGTCGCGGATAGCGAAAGATTCACCGCTTCCGGTCAGTCCGCAGATAACATATCCCCCATCCCACTCACGGCTGGAAGTACGCAATACATTAGACAGGTCGATATGCTCTTCTATATAATTGGTGATGCCCATACCTGTGAGCCCGTCTGCTTCGGCAAGATTAAAGACACGTTCCACTTCACGGTCGAGACGGTGTCCCACCTGTTCCAACATGATGTATGTATCGGCATATTTACGCGGATGCTGACCGATAGCCGTAATACGGGCAAATATTTCATCTACGTTCGTCATATTGAAGTTACCGCAGAGAGCCAGGTTCTTGGCACGCCAGTTGTTTCTTCTCAAAAACGGATGTACGTAAGAGATGCCGGATTTCCCTGTGGTGGAATAACGGAGATGCCCCATATATGCTTCACCGACAAAAGGTAAAGTACGTTTGGCATACTCCGCATCATGCAGTTGTTCGGGAGTCAAATCCTTGAAATTGTTCTGCACATTTTCAAAGATTTCGGTAATGGCACCGGAACCCAGGGCACGTTCGCGGAACATATATTCTTCACCCGGATTGGCTTCCAGTTTCACGCAAGCCAGTCCCGCACCTTCCTGTCCACGGTTGTGCTGCTTTTCCATCAGCAGATAAAGCTTGTTCAGGCCGTACATCCACGTTCCGTACTTCTTCTCGTAATACTCCAGCGGTTTAAGCAGGCGTATCATGGCAACGCCACATTCATGTTTCAATTGTTCCATTTATACAAATCCAAATTACCTGTTATATATATTACAAGATTTACTCCACAGTTACAGATTTAGCCAGATTCCTGGGCTGGTCTACATCCATTCCCTTGCAGACTGCTATGTGGTATGCAAGCAATTGGAGAGGTACCGTAGTAATTAACGGATTGAGACATTCGATTGTTTCAGGAAGCTCGATACTGCAATCGGCAATCTGGCTGATAACCGTATCTCCTTTCGTCACAAAAGCAATCACCCGTCCTTTCCGCGCCTTGATTTCCTGAATGTTGCTCAGCACTTTTTCGTACAGGGCATTTTGGGTGGCAATCACCACTACCGGCATTTCTGCGTCAATCAAGGCAATCGGGCCGTGCTTCATCTCGGCAGCCGGATAACCTTCGGCATGAATATACGAAATTTCTTTCAATTTCAGCGCACCTTCGAGAGCTACGGGATAACTATATCCGCGTCCCAAATAAATAAAGTTGTGTGCATAGGTGAAAGTTTTCGATAGTTCCGCCAGTTTATCATTCAATTTCAACACTTCTTTCATTTTCTCAGGAATTTGATTCAACTCCCTCACAACCGAAAGATAATACTGTTCGTCAATCGTTCCCTTTTCTTTGGCAAGTGTCAATGCCAACATCGCTAATACAGTGACCTGTCCCGTAAATGCTTTGGTAGAAGCAACTCCGATTTCCGGGCCTACGTGGATATACGAACCGGTGTGAGTGGCACGGGGAATCGACGAACCGATGGCATTACAAATTCCGTATATAAATGCCCCACGGCTCTTTGCCAATTCTACGGCAGCCAATGTATCGGCAGTCTCGCCACTCTGAGAGATGGCAATCACTACATCCTGCTCGTTAATCACAGGGTCGCGGTAACGGAATTCAGAAGCATATTCCACTTCTACCGGTATGCGGCAGAAACTTTCAATCAGTTGTTTGCCGATAAGTCCGGCATGCCAGGAAGTTCCGCAAGCCACGATAATAAACCGTTTGGCACTCAGCAGCCTTTCCTTATTATCAATCACTGCCGAAAGCACTACGTTGTCCGCATCTACATTGATGCGTCCGCGCATACAATCATGGATGCAATCTGGCTGTTCAAAAATCTCTTTCAACATAAAGTGCGGATAACCGCCCTTTTCTAATTGTCCGAGCTTCAATTCCACTTTCTTCACTTCGGGAGTCATTTCGACATTATTCAAATCGACTACCTTCAACTCTTCACCCCTGTTTATTACGGCAATCTCTCCGTCTTCCAAGTAGACCACCTTATCTGTATATTCTACAATCGGAGTGGCGTCCGAAGCCAGAAAGAATTCATCTTCGCCAATACCCACTACCAGCGGGCTGCTTTTGCGTGCCGCAATAATCTCATCCGGATGCTCTTTATCAAGAATCGCAATCGCATAAGCGCCAATCACCTCTCCCAGCGCCAACTGAACGGCAGCCAGCAAACTAACCTGATTGGTAACTTTCATGTATTCTATTAATTGAACGAGAACTTCGGTATCTGTACTGCTTTTAAAGATGTAGCCTTTAGCTTGGAGTTTTTCTTTGAGTACGGCGTAGTTTTCAATGATACCGTTATGAATGAGAGCGAGTTTTTCGGAAGAAGAGTAATGAGGATGGGCGTTAGCGGAACAAGGTTCCCCGTGAGTAGCCCAACGAGTATGGGCGATTCCGATTGTACCGGAAATATCTTTCTGTGTGACGAAATTTTCGAGTTCGGAGACTTTTCCTTTCGTCTTGTACACATTCAACTGTTGGTTGTCACTGATGATTGCTACCCCTGCGCTGTCATATCCACGATACTCTAATCGCTTCAGCCCTTTTATAAGGATGGGGTAGGCTTTTCTTTTACCAATATAGCCTACTATTCCACACATATTATGATATTTTTATTTCGGCTGCAAATATACACATTCCAAATAACATAAAGATAACAATTTCGATATTTATTTGACAGAAACGCACAAAAAAGTTGTAAACACATCAAAAAGTTAAATAATATAATCTTTTTAGCTCAAAAAGAAACAGATTACAATCAGTTTCAAATAACAGATATCAGGATAACAAATTAAAAGCAATTCAAAGGATTTTGGTTACAAATTAAAAGAATAAAGAACAGGCTTTATATTTCGTGTCATAGAAAGACGGTATTTTACTATCATTATGAAATTAAATACTTATTTTTGCCGAACATTTTGATACATCAAACAGGTATTATCATACAATAAAGCTAGTAAGAATGAAGAAACAAGAACTTTTTAACAACGAAACAGAAGGATTCCCTTACCAACGACAGCCCAAACAGGCGGGCTTGTACGATGCGGCATACGAACACGATGCCTGCGGTGTTGGTATGCTGGTAAACATTCACGGAGAAAAGTCACACGACATTGTTGAGTCGGCTTTAAAGGTATTGGAGAACATGCGCCACCGCGGCGCCGAGGGTGCGGACAACAAAACCGGAGACGGTGCAGGCATTATGTTACAAATCCCGCACGAGTTTATTTTATTACAAGGCATCCCCGTTCCCGAAAAGGGACGTTATGGTACCGGTCTGCTTTTTCTACCCAAAAATGAAAAAGACCAGGCATCCATTTTGAGTATCATCATCGAAGAAATCGAAAAGGAAGGGCTTACGCTGATGCATCTGCGAAACGTACCTACTTGCCCGGAAATCTTAGGAGAAGCGGCTTTGACCAATGAACCGGATATCAAGCAGGTATTTATCACAGGATTTACGGAAACGGAGACTGCCGACCGCAAACTGTATCTGATTCGTAAGAGAATCGAAAATAAAGTCAGAATGTCAGCCATTCCGGCAAAAGAGGATTTTTATGTCGTTTCGCTCTCCACAAAAAGTATTATATATAAAGGTATGCTTTCGTCGTTGCAGCTACGCAACTATTATCCTGACCTGACGAACAGTTACTTTACCAGCGGACTGGCTTTGGTGCATTCCCGCTTCAGTACCAACACGTTCCCAACATGGGGTTTGGCACAACCTTTCCGTCTCCTGGCACACAATGGCGAAATCAATACGATTCGCGGTAACCGCGGCTGGATGGAAGCCCGCGAAAGTGTACTTTCCTCTCCCACTCTCGGAGATATCAAAGAGATTCGTCCGATTATACAGCCGGGTATGAGTGACAGTGCTTCATTGGATAATGTTCTGGAATTTTTAGTAATGTCGGGATTGAGCCTGCCTCACGCCATGGCAATGCTTGTACCGGAGTCTTTCAACGAGAAGAATCCCATCAGTGAAGATTTGAAGTCTTTCTATGAATATCACTCTATATTAATGGAGCCCTGGGACGGACCTGCCGCCCTGCTGTTCAGTGACGGACGTTTTGCCGGCGGTATGCTCGACCGTAACGGTCTGCGTCCCGCCCGCTACTTGATTACGAAAAATGATATGATGGTAGTAGCTTCGGAAGTTGGCGTAATGGATTTCGAACCGGGAGATATTAAAGAAAAAGGACGGCTACAACCGGGTAAGATTCTATTGATTGACACGGAAAAGGGCGAAATATATTACGATGGTGAACTGAAAAAGCAATTGTCGGAAGCAAAACCTTACCGCACATGGCTGGCTACCAACCGTATCGAACTGGACGAATTGAAAAGCGGACGCAAAGTGCCTCATCATGTAGAAAACTATGACCGGATGCTCCGCACTTTCGGTTATTCAAAAGAGGACATCGAAAGACTGATTATGCCCATGGCAAGCACCGGCGCAGAGCCTATCCATTCAATGGGCAACGATACCCCGTTGGCTGTGCTTTCGGACAAGCCGCAATTGCTCTACAATTATTTCCGCCAACAATTCGCCCAGGTGACGAATCCACCGATTGACCCGCTACGCGAGGAACTGGTGATGTCATTGACGGAATATATCGGTGCTGTCGGCATGAATATTCTGACACCGAGCGAAAGCCATTGTAAGATGGTGCGTCTGAACCATCCGATTCTAAGCAATACTCAATTGGATATTTTATGTAATATCCGCTATAAAGGTTTTAAAACTGTCAAGCTTCCGATGCTTTTTGAAGTAGCGAAAGGAAAAGCCGGGCTTCAAGAAGCACTGGGCGGACTTTGCAAAATGGCGGAAGAATCCGTGACGGAAGGCGTGAACTATATCATTCTGAGTGACCGTGATGTGGATGCCGACCATGCAGTAATCCCGTCCCTTTTGGCGGTAAGCGCTGTTCATCACCATCTGATTTCCGTTGGGAAACGTGTGCAAACGGCACTGGTAGTAGAAAGCGGTGAAATACGCGAGGTGATGCACGCAGCCTTATTACTCGGCTTCGGGGCAAGCGCGCTGAATCCATATATGGCATTTGCGGTGCTTGACAAATTGGTGAAAGACAGGGATATTCAATTGGACTACGCTACGGCCGAGAAGAATTATATCAAGTCCATCTGCAAAGGTCTGTTCAAGATTATGAGCAAGATGGGTATCTCCACCATCCGTTCATACCGCGGTGCCAAGATTTTCGAAGCTGTCGGTTTGAGCGAAGAGTTAAGCAAGGCTTATTTCGGGGGACTCGGCTCACCAATTGGGGGTATTCGGCTGGAAGAGATTGCAAGAGACGCCATTGCTTTCCACGAAGAAGGATTTGAAGAAGTTGAGAATGGAGAGACTCCCAACTCTCAACTTCTTAAAAGCAACGGAGTATATTCATTCCGCAAAGACGGAGAACAGCATGCATGGAATCCCGAAACCATCAGTACGCTGCAATTGGCTACCCGCCTGGGCAGTTATAAGAAATTCAAAGAATATACTCACTTGGTAGACGAGAAAGAGAAACCTATCTTCCTGCGTGATTTCCTGGGATTCCGCCGCAATCCGATTTCTATCGATCAGGTGGAACCGGTAGAGAATATTTTGCATCGTTTTGTCACAGGTGCCATGTCTTTCGGCTCTATCAGCAAAGAGGCTCATGAGGCAATGGCTATCGCCATGAATAAAATTCACGGACGCAGTAATACCGGCGAGGGCGGTGAAGACGCTTCCCGCTTCCAACCGCTACCGGACGGCAGTTCCCTGCGAAGTGCCATCAAGCAGGTGGCTTCGGGACGTTTCGGTGTGACAGCGGAATATCTAGTGAATGCGGATGAGATTCAGATTAAGATAGCCCAAGGGGCAAAGCCGGGTGAAGGCGGACAACTTCCGGGATTCAAGGTGAACGATGTGATTGCCAAGACACGCCACTCTATTCCGGGAATTTCTCTGATTTCTCCCCCGCCCCATCACGATATTTATTCGATAGAGGATTTGGCTCAATTGATTTTCGATTTGAAGAACGTAAATCCACAAGCCAAAATCAGTGTGAAGTTGGTTGCAGAAAGTGGCGTAGGCACGATTGCCGCGGGTGTGGCAAAGGCGAAGGCGGACTTGATTGTTATTTCCGGTGCCGAAGGGGGCACGGGGGCTTCTCCCGCTTCTTCTATCCGTTATGCGGGTATCTCTCCCGAACTGGGATTGAGCGAGACACAACAGACATTGGTTCTAAACGGGCTTCGCGGCCAAGTGGTTCTGCAAGCTGACGGGCAATTAAAAACCGGACGGGACATTATCTTAATGGCATTGATGGGAGCCGAAGAATATGGTTTTGCCACCTCTGCACTGATTGTATTAGGTTGTGTCATGATGCGTAAATGTCATCAGAACACTTGCCCTGTAGGAGTTGCCACACAGAATGAGGAGTTGCGCAAACGTTTCCACGGACGCAGTGAATATTTAGTGAATTTCTTCATGTTCCTGGCGCAGGAAGTTCGTGAACATCTGGCGGAAATGGGATTCACCCGGATGGATGACATTATCGGACGGACAGACTTGATTGAACGTAAATCCGTAGCGGACGACCCGAATCCGAAGCATGCGTTGATTGATTTCAACAGGATGCTGGCACGTATTGATAATGCTGCCGCTATCCGTCATGTCACCGACCAGGAGCATGGAATCTCTACTGTAAAGGATGTGGCTATCATTGATGCCGCCCAAGATGCCATCAAACATGAGAAAGAAATCTCTTTAGAATATACGATTGCGAATACAGACCGTGCAATAGGTGCTATGCTTTCGGGAGTAATCGCGAAGAAGCATGGAGCTAAGGGATTGCCGGAACATACGTTGAATGTGAAATTCAAAGGTTCGGCAGGGCAGTCTTTCGGTGCATTTCTTGTACCGGGTGTCAACTTTAAACTGGAAGGAGAAGCGAACGACTATTTGGGCAAGGGTCTGAGTGGCGGACGTATCGCCGTACTTCCCCCTATCCGCAGCAATTTCGAAGCTGACAAGAATACAATTGCCGGTAACACATTGCTTTACGGCGCCACAAGTGGTGAAGTGTATATCAACGGTCGTGTAGGAGAACGTTTTGCCGTACGTAATTCGGGTGCCGTCGCCGTAGTGGAAGGTGTAGGCGACCACTGTTGCGAATATATGACCGGCGGACGCGTTGTAGTCCTCGGACAAACCGGACGCAACTTTGCAGCCGGCATGAGTGGCGGTGTAGCCTATGTATGGAACAAAGACGGCAACTTCGATTATTTCTGTAATATGGAGATGGTGGAATTGTCCCTTATCGAAGAAGCAAGCTACCGGAAAGAGTTACACGAACTGATTCGCCAGCACTACCTGTACACGGGCTCCAAACTGGCACGAACAATGCTTGACGACTGGAATCATTATGTAGACCAATTCATCCAGATAGTACCTATCGAATACAAAAAAGTATTGCAGGAAGAACAGATGAGAAAGTTACAACAGAAAATTGCAGACATGCAAAGAGACTATTAGGGAAATTGAGAATTAAAAATTGAGAAATAAATGAAACGAATAGTGCTCTCAATTCTATTATTTTTCAATTTTTAATTCTCAACTATCAATTCAATAAGCCTTATCAATCATTTTTTAATTTTTAATTCTCAATTTTCAATTTATATGGGAGACCCTAAAGCTTTTTTAAATATACCTCGACAGGAAGCGGGATACCGCCCTGTGAGCGAACGAATCACTGATTATAGTCAGGTTGAACAGACGTTGAATACAAACAGCCGTAAGTTGCAGGCATCCCGCTGCATGGACTGCGGCGTACCTTTCTGCCACTGGGCATGCCCGATAGGGAATAAACAACCGGAATGGCAGGATGCCTTATTCAAGGGAAAATGGAGAGAGGCATACGAAGTTTTGTCATCTACTTGTGATTTTCCTGAATTTACAGGACGTATCTGCCCTGCCCTCTGCGAAAAGTCTTGTGTATTAAAACTGTCATGCGACCAACCTGTGACAATTCGTGAAAACGAAGCGGCTATTGTTGAAGCAGCCTTTCGCGAGGGATATATACAGGTACAAAAGCCGAAAAGAAACGGAAAAAGAGTTGCGGTGATTGGCGCAGGCCCTGCCGGACTGGTTGTAGCAAACCAGTTGAACCTGAAAGGATATAGTGTCACATTATTTGATAAGGACGAAGCGCCCGGTGGATTGCTCCGTTTCGGTATCCCCAACTTCAAACTGGATAAGAATGTGATTGACCGACGCATGAATATATTAGCAGCGGAAGGAATCAAGTTTGAAATGGGAGTCGAAGTTGATGTCAATCATCTGCCGGAAGGGTTTGATGCTTACTGCATCTGCACAGGTACACCGACAGCACGAGATTTAAGTATTCCGGGAAGAGAATTGAAAGGTATTCACTTTGCCCTCGAAATGCTGGCTCAACAAAACAGGATTTTGGAAGGACAGACTTTCCCAAAAGATAAATTAGTGAATGCCAAAGGAAAAAAGGTGCTTGTCATCGGTGGTGGAGATACCGGTTCGGATTGTATCGGAACCAGTGTACGCCAGGGAGCTATCAGTGTAACTCAAATTGAAATTATGCCTAAACCGCCTGTGGGACATAATCCGGCTACTCCGTGGCCGCAATGGCCGATAGTCTTCAAAACAACTTCCAGCCATGAAGAAGGGTGCACACGACGCTGGTGCCTGGCTTCCAATCAGTTCCTCGGAAAGAACGGAAAGGTGACCGGTGTAGAGGTGGAAGAGGTAGAATGGATTCCGGCAACAGACAGCGGACGCCCGGCAATGAAACCTACCGGAAAAAAAGAGGTAATCGAGGCGGATATGGTATTGCTGGCTATGGGATTCTTGAAACCGGAACAACCGCAATTTGCCGATAATGTATTTCTTGCCGGAGATGCAGCTACCGGAGCCAGTCTGGTAGTACGTGCCATGGCAGGCGGACGGAAAGCGGCTGCGAAAATTGATGCTTATTTAACAACCAAAAATTAAAGTTATGTGTGGAATAGCAGGTATACTCAATATAAAAGCTCAGACCAAAGAGCTAAGAGACAAAGCACTGAAAATGGCCCAGAAAATCCGTCATCGCGGACCGGACTGGAGCGGAATCTATGTAGGCGGAAGTGCCATCCTGGCACACGAACGTCTTTCTATCGTCGACCCGCAAAGTGGCGGGCAACCCTTATACTCGCCGGACCGTAAACAGGTGCTCGCCGTAAACGGTGAAATCTACAACCACCGTGATATTCGTGCAAAATATGCCGGGAGATATGATTTTCAGACAGGCAGTGATTGTGAGGTTATTCTTGTCCTTTATAAAGATAAAGGTATTCATTTCCTGGAAGACATCAGTGGTATCTTTGCTTTTGTCCTTTATGACGAAGAGAAAGATGAGTTCCTGATTGCCCGCGACCCTATCGGCGTTATACCTTTATATATAGGTAAGGACAAAGAGGGAAAAGTCTACTTCGGCAGCGAACTGAAAGCGCTTGAAGGATTTTGTGACGAATACGAAGTATTCCTTCCCGGACATTACTTTTACAGTAAAGAGGGGAAGATGAAACGCTGGTATTCGCGTGACTGGACAGAATACGAAGCTGTAAAAGACAACGATGCCCGAACCGCCGATGTAAAAACAGCATTAGAAGATGCCGTTCATCGCCAGTTGATGAGTGACGTACCTTATGGAGTACTTCTTTCCGGCGGTCTGGACAGTTCTGTCATTTCCGCTATCGCCAAGAAATATGCAGCCAAACGTATAGAAACAGACGGAGCAAGCGATGCCTGGTGGCCGCAGCTTCACTCTTTTGCCATCGGTCTGAAGGGTGCGCCCGACTTGATAAAGGCGCGTGAGGTTGCCGAATATATCGGCACGGTGCATCACGAAATAAACTACACCGTGCAGGAAGGGCTGGATGCGATTCGTGACGTAATTTATTTCATCGAGACGTATGACGTAACTACCGTGCGGGCTTCTACTCCAATGTATCTGCTGGCACGTGTCATCAAGTCCATGGGTATCAAAATGGTGTTGAGCGGTGAAGGTGCCGATGAAGTTTTTGGGGGTTATCTCTATTTTCACAAAGCCCCTACTCCGCAGGCGTTCCACGAAGAAACGGTACGCAAACTTTCAAAATTGCATATGTACGACTGTCTCCGGGCTAACAAGAGTTTATCTGCCTGGGGAGTTGAAGGACGTGTTCCTTTCCTTGATAAAGAGTTTCTTGATGTGGCAATGACGCTGAACCCAAAGGCTAAAATGTGCCCAGGAAAGGATATTGAAAAAAGAATCGTACGTGAGGCTTTCGCCGATATGCTGCCGGAAAGCGTGGCATGGAGACAGAAAGAGCAGTTCAGTGACGGTGTGGGATATTCCTGGATTGATACATTGAAAGAAATAACAACCGCTGCCGTAAGTGACGAACAAATGGCACATGCAGCCGAACGTTTCCCCATCAATACTCCGCAAAACAAGGAAGAATATTATTATCGTAGCATCTTTGAAGAACATTTCCCCAGTGAAAGTGCGGCTCGCAGCGTACCGAGTGTTCCCAGCGTAGCCTGCTCTACGGCAGAAGCGCTGGCATGGGATATTTCTTTCAGAAACCTGAACGAACCAAGCGGACGCGCAGTAAAAGGAATACATGAAGAAGCCTATACTTAATTTGTCGAAAAGTAATAGAATGGATTATTTCTGTTATTCTTTTGTAGCATTTCTATTCTAAAATCCCTAAGATTAACGCAGATTAGCATATTATTGTCTGATTTGCGTTTTCTTTTTTATACTTTTGAAGCCAAACCCAATTAAATCTATTAAACCTTTTAAAGACCAGACAAATGAATTTAAAGAAAATGATGATGGCTTCTGCCCTTTTAGTAACTGCATGCTGTATGCAGGCACAGACAAAAGTAATTGCCCACCGTGGTTATTGGAAAACCCCGGGTTCATCACAAAACAGTATTACCGCGCTTCAAAAAGCAGATTCCATCGGGTGCTATGGTTCAGAATTTGATGTATGGATTGCCAAAGATAACAAACTGGTTGTCAATCGTGATCCCGTTTATAAAATGCGACCGATGGAATATTCCAAAGGGGATGCACTGACTGGGCTGAAACTCTCCAACGGAGAAAACCTGCCTAGTTTAAAACAATATTTGGAAGCAGGAAAAAAATGCAATGCCCAATTAATACTCGAACTCAAAGCACACAGTACCAAGAAGCGTGAGACAAAAGCTGTGCAGGAAATTGTGGCTATGGTAAAAAGTATGGGATTGGAAAGCCGCATGGAATATATCACTTTCTCTCTGCACGCCATGAAAGAATTTATCCGCCTGGCACCAGCCGGAACCCCGGTATTCTATCTGAACGGTGACTTATCTCCGAAAGAATTAAAAGAGCTCGGTGCTGCGGGACTTGACTATCACTTCGGCGTAATAAAAAAACATCCCGAATGGATTAAGGAAGCGCATGACCTTGGCTTGAAAGTCAATGTGTGGACAGTGGATGAGGCAGAAGACATGAAATGGCTGATTGAGAATAAAGCAGACTTTATTACTACCAATGAGCCGGTTATATTGCAGAAAGAGCTCAAGCAACAATAAATCAAGACATATTTAATCATTTAGTATCCGAGCTTAAAGCAATGGAGCATTCCTTTTAAAGGAAGAGGGCATTCCTCGGTGTGCAACGGGTGATTCCTTTAAAAGGAATCACCCGTTGCTTTAAAAGAAAAAACAGCTATTCATAATATATTAATAATCAAATATTTACCAAACCATTCATTTGACATTGAAGAGAACATCCGTATTTCCACAAACACCAATAAAATATTACAGCCAATTCATCTGAAATCATCCAGCACCTCTTTCAACTCTTCCACCGTCAATTCTCCTACTTGCCGCCAAAGTTCATTTCTCTTATGTAATAAGAGGAATGCCGGAACAGTATCTATATTGTGCGCATCGGCGATTGCTTTATTCTCTCCAACATTTACCTTTACTAATTCAATCGTCCTCTTTTCATAAGTACGAAGTACCGGTCCTATCCATTCGTAATGAGGCGACCAGTCGGCATAAAACACAAGCAATACCAAATGATTGGTCCTTACTGCCGTTTCTAATTGTTTTTCTATATTCATATTTCTACATTTTTATGTTAAGTATAGTGCTAAAACAACGGATATAGGAAAAGGTTCTTCGGATTATCAAGGCTAAATATTCTTTATATATTATGAAAGAATATGCAAAACTGCTCACCCAAATAACAATTTATCAATATACAGATGTGTATAATTTCAATTTATAAGCATATATAGCTACATACTAGGCGATTGAAAGCTTATTAAAAATAAATAGATATTAGATATGCTTTCTAACAAAACATAAAACAAAAAGCCATATCTTTGCATTGTAATAAAACAAAAGGATACAACTACCAATAAATATAAATCAAAATGACAAACAGAATTAAGTTCACCAAAATGCATGGAGCGGGAAATGACTACATATATGTAGACACTATCCAATATCCGATAGAAGAGCCTGAAAAGAAAGCAATCGAATGGAGCAAGTTTCATACAGGAATTGGGAGTGACGGACTTATATTGATTGGAAGTTCTGATAAGGCTGATTTCAGCATGCGTATTTTCAATGCTGACGGTTCGGAAGCGATGATGTGCGGAAACGGTAGCCGTTGCGTAGGCAAATACGTATATGAATACGGTTTGACCGATAAAACTGAAATCACACTGGAAACGCTGTCAGGTATTAAAATACTGAAACTTCACGTAGAAAGAAAAACAGTTACAGCAGTGACAGTAGATATGGGCAGTCCGCTGGAAACGGAAGAAGTACATTGGGAAGGGAAATATCCTTTCCGGTCAACTAAAGTATCCATAGGAAATCCTCATCTAGTTACTTTTGTGGATGATATAACCCGGATTAACTTACCGGAAATCGGTCCTGAATTAGAAAACGACCCTCTTTTTCCTGACAGAACAAATGTGGAGTTTGCACAAATTGTCGGCAAAGATACCATACGGATGAGAGTCTGGGAAAGAGGTTCGGGAATTACCCAAGCTTGCGGAACAGGTGCTTGCGCTACAGCAGTAGCTGCCTTCATCAACGGACTTGCAGGAAGAAAAAGCAATATAATAATGGACGGCGGCACAGTCATCATTGAATGGAACGAAGCCTCAGGACATATATGGATGACAGGACCGGCAACCAAAGTTTTCGATGGGGAAATTGAAGAAGTTGAGGGATGAGAATGGAGAGATGAGAACAGCGAATTGAGAATGAATACGGATAGAAACTTAAAACAATCACAATATGGCATTAGTAAACGAACATTTTTTGAAATTGCCGGGAAGTTACTTGTTCTCGGATATAGCGAAAAAGGTAAATACTTTCAGGATAACGCATCCCAAACAGGACATCATACGGCTAGGTATCGGCGATGTTACTCAGCCGCTTCCCCAAGCCTGTACCGAAGCAATGCACAAAGCGGTAGAAGAACTTGCCAATAAAGATACATTCCGCGGATATGGTCCTGAACAGGGATATGATTTTTTGATTGAAGCAATTATAAAGAATGATTTTGCCCCACGCGGGATTCACTTTTCCGCTTCCGAAATATTTGTCAGTGACGGAGCTAAAAGCGATACCGGGAACATAGGTGATATTCTTCGCCATGACAATAGCGTAGGCGTTACAGACCCTATTTATCCGGTATATATTGACAGTAACGTCATGTGCGGACGTGCCGGAGTACTGGAAGAGGAAACGGGCAAATGGAGCAATGTCACATATATGCCCTGTACGAGTGAAAACAACTTCATTCCTGAAATCCCAGACAAACGGATAGATATTGTTTATCTCTGCTATCCGAACAACCCGACCGGCACAACACTGACCAAACCGGAACTGAAGAAATGGGTGGACTATGCTTTGGCTAACGACACGTTAATCCTGTTTGATGCCGCATACGAAGCGTATATCCAGGACGAAAACGTCCCCCACTCTATTTACGAAATTAAGGGGGCGAAGAAATGTGCCATTGAATTCCGTAGCTTCTCAAAGACGGCAGGATTCACCGGAGTACGTTGCGGATACACGGTAGTACCGAAAGAGCTTACTGCCGCAACGTTGGAAGGCGACCGCATCCCGCTCAACAGACTATGGAACCGCCGGCAGTGCACCAAGTTCAACGGCACTTCCTACATCACCCAACGGGCTGCGGAAGCTGTTTACAGTGCGGAAGGCAAGGCACAGATTAAAGAAACGATAAATTATTATATGACCAACGCAAAAATCATGAAGGAAGGGTTGGAAGCTACCGGATTGAAAGTTTACGGCGGAGTGAACGCTCCCTATTTATGGGTGAAAACTCCGAATGGCCTATCCTCATGGCGATTCTTTGAACAGATGTTGTATGAAGCCAATGTTGTCGGTACTCCCGGTGTGGGTTTCGGGCCAAGTGGCGAGGGATATATCCGCCTGACCGCTTTCGGCGAACGCAACGACTGTATCGAAGCTATGAGAAGAATAAAAAACTGGCTCTGATTGAATGAATAATGGATAGCGGGAAATGGAAAGTTCAACATACCCCCATTAACGGACATCATCATTCCTGCATTATCAGTTATCCATTATCAGTTATCTATAAAAAAACGATAGTATTTCGCGCGCTACTATATACATGGACCGTACATCCACATTTTTCTAACTTTTAAAGGTAAAAAGACGATGAAAACGACGATTAACAAAAACAAGGGGGTAATAACAGTAGCATTATTACTGTCAGGGCTTGTCCCATCCGCAACGATGGCACAAGATAAAGTAGAAGCTTCCGTGGGAGCTGACCTGGTAAGCGGTTACATCTGGCGTGGGCAGGATTTAGGCGGAGTCAGTATCCAGCCTTCACTGGGGATTGCTTACAAAGGTTTTTCACTCGGAGCATGGGGTTCTGCAGGATTCGAACCGGCAGACACAAAAGAGTTTGATTTGACTCTCGGTTACTCAATAGGTGGTTTTAGCGTTTCGGTAACAGATTATTGGTTTAATACCCAGGTAGCGACAGGTGTAGACGATGACGGAGAAACGGTTTATTCAATCAACAAGTATTTTAAGTATGGAGCCCATTCTACGGCTCATGTATTTGAAGCACAAGTGGGATATGATTTCGGTCTGCTGTCCGTCAACTGGTACACGAACTTTGCAGGTGCCGACGGTGTGAAAGAAAATGGCAAAAGGGCTTATTCTTCCTATCTCGCACTCAGCGCACCGTTCACATTAGGTGGTCTTGACTGGACAGTAGATTTGGGCGTGGTACCTTGGGAAACGACTTTCTATAATGGCTATACAAGCGGGTTCTGTGTTTCCGATGTCAGCCTCGGAGCTTCCAAGGACATCAAGATTACCGATTCCTTCTCCGTACCGGTATTCGCCAAGGTATCAGTCAATCCACGCACGGAAAGAGCTTATTTCACATTCGGACTAAGTTTTTAAGAGAGAGAGAATTTAAAATATCAAAAGGAGTGTATAGGGGTCAAGGTAGTTAGAGTTTAGATTTTATCGGTTTGTTGTATGGTAACCTGCTATGGCTGCCACTGCCCTATACCTCTTTCTTTTATTGGTCAACACTAATAATTTAAGGTATATGAAAAAGATTGAAGCTATTATCCGTAAAACCAAATTTGAGGACGTGAAAGACGCCCTTCTCGAGGCGGACATTGAATGGTTCTCTTACTATGACGTAAGAGGTATTGGGAAAGCTCGCCAGGGACGTATCTATCGTGGCGTAGTCTATGACACCAGCACCATCGAACGAATACTTATCTCTATTGTCGTACGCGACAAAAATGCAGAAAAGACGGTACAAGCCATTATTAAGGCTGCACAAACCGGAGAAATCGGCGATGGACGTATCTTCGTCATCCCCATCGAGGATGCTATCCGCATCCGCACTGCCGAACGGGGCGACATAGCGCTCTATAATGCCGAACAAGAACGCTAGGCCAGTGGCAGCGACAAGGTGCCGCTACTAGGTTTCCTTGCGGATTATAACTAATTTATAAAGGTATTAAATAAGATAATTATTATGGATACAAAATATAAAAGTCATGGCTTCGTAAAGCCATGGATAGCCACTACTATGTTCATGTTATGCTGTTTTACTATGGATTTGTCAGCGCAAGACACAGCCGCTGCCGATACTGTTGCAGCAATAACAGAGACAATAACTGAACTTTCAGTACTCCCAACCGAATCTACGGCAGAAGCCCCGAATACTATCAGCGAACTGGCTTTAGGATTAAATACGGTTTGGATGCTACTTGCAGCTATGCTCGTATTCTTCATGCAGCCGGGATTTGCCCTAGTAGAAGCTGGTTTCACAAGAGTGAAGAATACTGCCAATATTCTGATGAAGAACTTCGTAGACTTCATGTTCGGTTCTTTGCTTTACTGGTTTATCGGTTTCGGACTGATGTTCGGCGCAGGCGGATTCATCGGGATGCCCCACTTCTTCGACCTGTCTTTCATGGATAACGGATTGCCCAAAGAAGGATTCCTTATTTTCCAGACCGTATTCTGCGCCACTGCCGCTACCATCGTATCAGGAGCAATGGCAGAACGTACCAAATTCTCCATGTATTTGATTTATACAATCTTCATCAGTGTACTGATTTACCCGATTTCCGGTCATTGGACTTGGGGCAGCGGTTGGCTGATGAACGGCGAAGCAGGTTCTTTTATGATGAACCTTTTCGGAACGACCTTTCATGATTTTGCAGGTTCCACTGTTGTTCACTCGGTAGGTGGATGGCTTGCCCTGGTAGGTGCCGCCATTCTAGGCCCACGTATCGGCAAATATGGAAAAGACGGTAAATCCAGAGCTATTCCGGGACATAACCTGACTGTTGCCGCGCTGGGTGTATTTATCCTTTGGTTCGGATGGTTCGGGTTCAACCCTGGTTCCCAGTTGGCAGCAAGTACCGAAGCAGATGCAAACGCAATCTCACATGTATTCCTGACAACCAATCTTGCAGCTTGTGCGGGTGGTTTCTTCGCCTTGGTAATCAGTTGGATGAAGTACGGAAAACCCTCTTTGTCATTGACACTAAATGGTGTACTGGCAGGCTTGGTAGGTATCACCGCAGGATGCGATGCCGTATCTCCCGCAGGAGCCGTGTTGATTGGTGCTATCTGTGGCGTTGTGATGATATTCTCGGTAGACTTTATTGATAAAGTCCTGAAAATCGACGACCCGGTAGGTGCTTCTTCCGTACATGGTGTTTGCGGTTTCTTAGGAACCATTCTCACAGGTTTCTTCTCCACCAGCGAAGGGTTATTCTACGGATATGGTTTCGGATTCCTCGGAGCACAACTCTTCGGGGCACTTGTAGTCGGAGCTTGGGCGGCAGGTATGGGATTCATCATCTTCAAGGCTCTTGATAAAATTCACGGTCTGCGCGTTCCGGCACGTGTCGAAGAAGAAGGTCTGGATATTTACGAACACGGAGAATCCGCTTACAACTAAAAACGTCTGCTTATAAACTAATAAAACAGACGATATAGATTTAAAAACAGATTTCTATCCCGGGCGGGTTTGACCGCCTTCCCGGGAACTATACAGAGAAAGATTATTTGCTCTAACATATTTAACAACAAATCAAATTAGGTATTATGTCAAAATTAAGATTTAGAGTCGTAGAAACTGCTTTCAAGAAGAAAGCGGTTGAGGTAGCAACCCCTGTCGAACGCCCATCGGAGTATTTTGCCAAGTATGTATTCAACAAGGAGAAGATGTTCAAGTACCTTCCGAGTAAGGTGTACAATGCACTGATTGACGCTATTGACAATGGTGCTCCGCTAGACCGCAGCATTGCCGATGAGGTAGCAGCCGGTATGAAGAAATGGGCCATCGAAATGGGTGTCACTCATTACACACACTGGTTTGCACCACTGACCGAAGGCACGGCAGAAAAGCATGACGCCTTTGTTGAACATGACGGCAAAGGCGGTATGATGGAAGAATTCACAGGCAAGCTGCTTGTACAGCAGGAGCCGGATGCTTCTTCTTTCCCGAACGGTGGAATCCGCAACACGTTCGAAGCCCGTGGATACAGTGCCTGGGATCCTTCATCTCCTGCGTTTATCGTAGACGACACTCTTTGTATTCCGACCGTATTTATCGCATATACCGGCGAAGCCCTCGACTACAAAGCTCCCCTATTGAAAGCACTTCGTGCCGTAGATAAGGCAGCCGTAGACGTTTGCCACTATTTCAATCCGGAAGTAAAGAAAGTAGTCGCCTACCTGGGTTGGGAACAGGAATATTTCTTAGTGGACGAAGGTTTATACGCCGCCCGCCCGGACTTGTTAATGACAGGCCGTACATTAATGGGACACGACAGCGCCAAGAACCAGCAGTTGGAAGACCATTATTTCGGTGCTATCCCTACCCGTGTAGCGGCATTTATGAAAGACCTCGAAATTGAAGCCTTGAAACTGGGTATCCCTGTAAAGACCCGTCACAACGAGGTTGCACCCAACCAGTTTGAACTGGCTCCTATCTTCGAAGAATGTAACCTGGCAAATGACCATAACCTATTGATTATGTCGTTGATGCGCAAAGTAAGCCGTCGTCATGGTTTCCGTGTACTTCTTCATGAGAAACCATTCAAAGGCGTCAACGGCTCCGGCAAGCACAATAACTGGTCATTGGGAACTGACACAGGTATCTTATTAATGGGACCGGGCAAGACTCCTGAAGACAACCTGCGTTTCGTTACGTTCGTTGTAAACACATTGATGGCGGTTTATCATCATAACGGATTACTGAAAGCATCTATCTCCAGTGCCACCAACGCCCACCGTCTGGGAGCGAATGAAGCGCCGCCGGCAATCATCTCGTCTTTCCTGGGCAAGCAGTTATCGCAAGTATTGGACCATATAGAAAACAGCACAAAGGATGACTTAATCAGCCTCAGCGACAAACAGGGCATGAAGCTGGATATTCCGCAGATACCCGAATTGCTGATTGACAATACCGACCGTAACCGCACCTCTCCTTTCGCCTTCACCGGCAACCGTTTCGAGTTCCGTGCCGTAGGTTCCGAAGCAAACTGTGCTTCCGCCATGATTGCATTGAACTCTGCCGTAGCTCATCAGTTGGCGAAATTCAAGAAAGATGTAGACGCCTTGATTGAAAAAGGAGAGCCGAAGATATCCGCTATCCTTGAGATTATCCGCGGATACATCAAAGAGTGCAAAGCCATCCACTTTGACGGCAACGGTTACAGTGACGAGTGGAAAGAAGAAGCTGCCCGCCGCGGTCTGGATTGTGAAACGAGTGTTCCTGTCATCTTCGACAACTATCTGAAACCGGAAACGATTGCCATGTTCGAAGCTACCGGCGTAATGACAAAGAAAGAGCTGGAAGCTCGCAACGAAGTGAAATGGGAAACTTACACGAAGAAAATCCAGATTGAAGCCCGTGTATTGGGTGACCTGGCAATGAACCATATCATCCCGGTAGCAACCCAGTATCAAACAGACTTGATTAACAACGTCTATAAAATGCAATCCCTGTTCCCGGCAGAAAAGGCAGCCAAACTATCTGCCAAGAACCTGGAACTTATCGAAGAGATTGCCGACCGTACAGCCTTCATCAAAGAGCATGTAGATGCAATGGTGGAAGCCCGTAAAGTGGCGAACAAAATTGAAAGCGAACGTGAGAAAGCCATTGCCTACCATGACACCATCGCTCCGGCACTGGAAGAAATCCGTTACCACATCGACAAGCTGGAACTCATTGTCGACAATCAAATGTGGACGCTTCCGAAATACAGGGAACTATTATTCGTAAGATAAAAAAAGAAAAATGCCCGATGAGAAAGACTTCATCGGGCATGGAATAGAGATTATCTATTTCTTTTGTTGGTTGTTTTAAGTTTGCAGTGGAGGGGTGCCGTGAGGCAGTCCTCTTCTTTTCATTCGATAATCTTTGCATCCTCAATATCGTCATTGTTATGTGACATCGGAGCCTGTGGACGGCGGCGCGCAAACTTGAACCAGTTTATCAACTCAGAAAGCGAATAAACCAAGCTGCTGATACCGATAATAATAAAAGCAGTATTACGTGCTCCCGTCGGATTGAACAAAGCAACGATACCTGCAATAAGAATCAAGGAAGGAATCAGATAAAATGCTCCCGGAACAGGCATCCAGCGACGAGCGGCAGATAACGAAGCAATCTGTTGCACACCACCCATAATCAGAATAAACCCTAACAGGAACATCAGAACATCCGCAAAGAACTCAGGCATCATAATCAGCCAAAGTCCGAATAATAAACTACCGATTCCTTCAATCGGAAAACGGGGAGCGGACTCACCTTCCGTCCTTTTCCGTCCGAAATAACCGAAAAGGCTGATAACACCGGGAATCAAAAAAGCGACTCCTACTGTGATAACAATATAACTGGCAGCCGCATTCGGCCAAATCACCAAGACCAAACCTATCACGAGTGCAAAGAGAATACGAATAAGAGAATAATTCATTGTTTTCATAAATTCTATATTTTTTAACCAAGTCTGTTCCAATACTTTTGCGAATATAAGTGTTTCTACTGATATAGAAAAATAACAAATAAACATTGTAATAAGTTCGTAACAAATTCGTTATAGCTATTACATCTCACTTAGATATTTTTGCAGAAAATTAAAAACAGATTTTTCACCATGAAATCAAGCGAAACAAAAAAGAAGTGTCCTTATGTTGAGCGTGACATCAGTTGGATGTATTTCAACCAACGTATCTTACTCGAAGCTGCCCGCACGGAAGTTCCTTTACTGGAACGGCTGACTTTTCTTGGCATCTATTCAAACAATCTCGACGAGTTCTTCCGTGTCCGTGTAGCAACCTTGAACCGGATTATAGAGTACAACGACAAAAACATACAGAAAGAACAGGAAATCGCCGCACACACTCTGAAACTGATAGGCAAATTACATAACCGTTACTACGAACAGTTTGAAGAGACATTCGTCTCTATCATGGAAGAACTGAAAAAAGAAAATATTTACGTTATCAAAGAAACGGAAATGAATGATAAACAGAAAACATTCATCACTTCTTTCTATCGCAATACGCTGAATGGCTCCACCAACCCGCTTTTCCTTCATGGCCTCCGACAATTTGCCGACCAGACCGATGAAGATATTTATCTCGCCGTCCGCTTGCTGCGCAAAGATGAGACAGGAAAAATAAAAGAGAAAGATTATGCAGTCATCCAGTTGCCGGTCGGAGAATTCGGACGCTTCATCCAATTGCCCGAATCGGAAGGAAAGACTTATCTTATGTTTCTCGACGATGTCATCCGTTACTGCCTGCCGATGATCTTTGTAGGAATGAAATATACCGATTATGAAGCATACACCTTTAAGTTCACCAAAGATGCCGAAATGGAAATAGACAGTGATTTGCGGACAGGCGTACTTCAGAAAATCTCCAAAGGAGTGAAAAGTCGCAAGAAAGGCGAACCTCTCCGTTTTGTGTATGACGAGCAAATCCCCAGGGATTTACTAAAAAGACTGACCGACCGTCTGAATATAGGCAAGAACGATACCCGTGTAGCCGGTGGACGCTATCATAACTTCAAAGACTTAATGAAATTTCCTGTCTGCGGTCACAGTCACCTGAAATACCCTGTTTGGGAGCCTATTTTCAAACCCGAGCTAAATGGTGCGGAAAGCCTGTTGACCTTGATTCGCCAGAAAGACCGCTCATTGCACTATCCTTATCATAGTTTTGATACTTTCATCCGTGTGTTGCGTGAAGCTGCTATCAGCAAAGAAGTGAAAAGCATCAAGACGACACTTTACCGGCTGGCTAAAGATTCCAAAGTAATCAAGGCATTGATTTGTGCAGCAAAAAACGGCAAGAAGGTGACGGTAGTCATCGAATTACTGGCACGTTTTGACGAAGCTTCGAATATCAATTGGAGCAAAAGAATGCAGGATGCAGGAATCCATGTAATCTTCGGAGTGGAAGGACTGAAGATTCACTCCAAACTCGTACACATCGGAACGCGCCACGGAGACATTGCCTGCATCAGTACGGGGAACTTCCACGAAGGAAATGCACGTATGTACACCGACTATACCATTATGACAGCCCACCGTCCTATTGTCCGGGAAGTAAATGCAGTATTCGACTTTATCGAAAAGCCATACACTCCCGCCAATTTCAAAGAATTGCTTGTCTCTCCCAATGATATGCGTAAACGGTTGATTGCTCTTATCAATAAGGAGATAAAGAACAAGGAACAGGGAAAAGACGCCTATATCCTTGCCAAAGTAAACCACATAACGGACCGCGCACTCATCGAAAAGTTATACGAAGCCTCAGCAGCAGGAGTCAAGATAGAATTAGTTGTACGCGGCAACTGTTCTTTGGTACCGGCTGTTCCGGGCGTCAGTGAGAATATACATATCAATGGAATTATAGACCGTTATCTTGAACACTCACGCATCTTTATTTTCGCCAATGGCGGAGAAGAGAAATACTATATCGGTTCGGCAGACTGGATGCCACGAAACCTGGACAACCGCATTGAAGTGCTGGCCCCTGTTTATGATAAAGAGATACAGGCGGATTTAAAACGAATCGTCTGCTACGGATTTCAGGATACAGCCAAAGGACGCATAGTAGACGGAATGGGAACCAACCGGATATGGAATTTTCCGTTCACCCCGCCACTTAGCGAAGGAACAGCACCGTCTTTCCGTTCACAAGAAAAATTATATAACGAATACAAGAACACATTACGATAAGTATGAAAAAAGTTAATTATGCAGCAATCGACATCGGTTCCAATGCCGTTCGGTTACTGATAAAATGCGTAAACGAAGAAAATGCACCCGAACTTATGAGTAAGGTGCAGCTCATCCGTATCCCGTTACGGCTGGGAGAAGACGCTTTCACAGCAGGTGTTATTTCGGCAGAAAAAGAGAAGAAACTAATCCGGCTGATGAAAGCCTACAAGCAATTGATGAAAATATATGATGTAGTGGATTATCGTGCCTGTGCCACGTCCGCTATGCGCGACGCCCGAAACGGAAAGGATATTGTCCGGCAAATAGCCAGGAAAACAGGTATCCGTGTAGATATTATCGACGGGCAGGAAGAAGCACATATTGTATATGACAACCATATCGAGCAACTGTTTGCGTCCGGACAGAATTATCTATATGTAGATGTCGGTGGCGGTAGCACGGAAATCAATCTTATCAGTAACGGAGAATTGAAAAACTCCCGTTCATATAATATAGGTACAGTCCGTATGCTTAGCGGCATGGTGAAAGAAGAGGAAAAGGAAGCGTTACGTACCGACCTGATTGGTATTGCCGCGGAGTACGCGCCTGTCAACATTATCGGCTCGGGCGGAAATATCAACAAGCTCTTCCGTCTCGCAGATAAAAAGGATAAAAAGGCTTCTCTCCTACCTGTTGAATCGCTGCGTGAGATTTATACAGCTTTACAAGCCCTCCCTACCGAACAGCGTATCAAGCAATACAAGCTAAAACCGGACCGGGCAGATGTAATTGTTCCGGCAGCAGAAATCTTTCTTGAAGTGGCGACTTATGTAAAAGCTACCGGTATCATTGTACCTACTATCGGATTGTCCGACGGCATCATTGATAGTCTGTACACGCAGAATATGAATGTAGCACCTGCTTCGCATAATTTTACCTCGCCGATTGAATAAGTTTATGCTTCAGTTTGCATAACTTTATTCGTCTGACTATAGTTGAACTTTCATCTGACTATAGTCATCTTTTCGTCTAACTATAGTCAGACGAATAAAAGACTATAGTTAGACGAATAAAATCATGCAAAACAATTACTACTATCTTGCAATCGGGGGATTAATTCATAGAGAAAACAGTCGGAAAATAGTTCATTCTCCGGCTGTCGACTTATATTAAAAAGAAGGAATGATATCTCTTTTTACGTAAAAGATACAGGAAATCATCGTGAAATAACCCAACTGTCCTGCAAATTTCATTATTAAACTTGCAGGACAGTTTTTTTCTTTATCCGAAACCTTTCAGAATCAGGCAATAAATTGTTGCGCAACGGAAGGAACCATAGCCGACAGCCAAGGTTTCATATCTTCTGCTACCAATAACCAATAAAGCAATAATATAACGAAAATGGCAATAGCAATGCCTACTAAGACTTTTCTCTGTTTCATACTTGTTTTTGTTTAAAAATTCAATATTTATAAGAACAGTTCAGCTCTGAAATTGTTCTATAATCAGAAAAATGAAGGCAAAAGAGAAAAAAAGTTATATTTTGTTTGCTGTTTCAAACAAAGTGTCTATATTTGCTTCGATAAAATAACAAAAGACAATGAGAAGAATATTAGTAAATACATATTGGTGGTGGCGCCCGTTACAACTCCGACAGTCGTAAGGGAGCAGTGCTCGTATGTATATACCTCATTAAAGATATAACAGATTTGAAAGAGCCCTGTCGCAGCTTGCGACAGGGCTCTTTTTATTTGCCCGTCTTCGAACAAAATCAAATAGTAACATAAAAATAGATAGGATTATGAAAAGTTTTTTAGTTGACCAGGATGGCTATTACGGAGAATTCGGCGGGGCTTACGTACCGGAAATACTCCACAAATGTGTAGAGGAGCTGAAGAATAAGTACCTCGAAGTAATTGAAAGTGAAGACTTCAAGAAAGAATTCGACCAATTGCTGCGTGACTACGTAGGACGCCCTTCCCCACTCTATCTGGCGAAACGCCTTTCGGAAAAGTATGGTTGCAAACTGTATCTGAAACGGGAAGACCTGAACCATACGGGCGCCCACAAAATCAACAACACTATCGGGCAAATCCTGTTGGCACGCCGCATGGGAAAGAAACGTATCATCGCCGAAACAGGTGCCGGACAACACGGAGTGGCAACCGCTACCGTATGTGCACTGATGGATATGGAATGCATCGTTTATATGGGAAAGACGGACGTAGAACGCCAACATATCAACGTAGAGAAAATGAAAATGCTGGGAGCCACTGTCATCCCTGTCACTTCGGGAAACATGACTCTGAAAGATGCCACTAACGAAGCGATTCGTGACTGGTGCTGTCATCCTGCCGACACTTATTATATCATCGGTTCTACTGTAGGCCCTCATCCTTACCCCGACATGGTGGCACGCCTGCAATCCGTCATCAGCGAAGAAATCAAGAAACAGCTTCAGGAAAGGGAAGGACGCGACTTTCCCGACTATCTGATAGCCTGTGTAGGCGGTGGAAGCAATGCTGCCGGAACTATCTATCACTATATCAATGACGAACGGGTAGGCATCATCCTGGCGGAAGCCGGGGGTAAGGGAATAGAGACAGGAATGACTGCCGCCACCATCCAACTAGGAAAAATGGGAATCATCCACGGAGCACGTACATACGTCATCCAAAACGAAGACGGACAGATTGAAGAGCCATACTCCATTTCTGCCGGACTGGATTATCCGGGAATCGGGCCGATACATGCCAACCTTGCCGCACAAAGACGCGCCAACGTGTTGGCCATCAACGATGACGAAGCCATAGAAGCTGCCTACGAACTGACGAAGCTGGAAGGAATTATCCCTGCACTGGAATCGGCACACGCACTAGGCGCTTTGAAGAAACTGAAGTTTAAACCGGAAGATGTGGTTGTACTCACGGTTTCGGGACGAGGTGACAAAGACATCGAGACTTATTTATCTTTCAACGAAGAACAATAGGAGAACCAGCCAAATCGAATTTATAACTTGCAATTAATAAAAGCAGAGATGAAAACATTTAATTATACTACCCATAGCAAACAGGTGCTCGGAGATATGCATACTCCCGTCAGCATCTACCTGAAAGTGCGCGACATGTATCCGCAATCTGCATTAATGGAAAGCTCCGATTATCATGCGGGAGAGAACTCTTTATCATTCATAGCCCTTTGCCCGCTGGCAAATATCGGCGTAAACAGCGGCATTGTTACAGCCAATTATCCGGACGGCAGCCGTACTGAGGAGCCGTTGACTAAGACGTTCACCGTGGAAAAAGCCATGAACCGCTTTATCAGCCAGTTCCAGGTGACCGGAGAATATAAGAATGTATGCGGACTCTATGGATATACCACATTCAATGCCGTGAAGTACTTCGAGCATATTCCGGTAAAAGAAAGCCATGATGAACAGAATGACGCACCGGATTTGCTATACATATTATATAAGTATGTCATTGTCTTCAATCACTTCAAGAATGAACTGACATTAGTGGAGATGTCCTCCGAAGGAGAAGAGAGCGGTCTGCCGGAACTGGAAGCAGCCATCGAAAACAGGAATTATGCTTCTTACAATTTCTCGGTGACTGGCCCCGTCACCAGTCCTATCACGGACGAAGAGCATAAAGCGAATGTCCGTAAAGGAATTGCCCACTGTATGCGTGGCGATGTTTTTCAAATCGTACTTTCCAGAAGATTTATCCAACCTTATGCCGGAGATGATTTCAAAGTTTACCGGGCACTACGCAGCATTAATCCTTCTCCTTATCTTTTCTATTTCGACTTCGGCGGATACCGCATTTTTGGCTCTTCACCGGAGACGCACTGCAAGATTGAAGACGAACATGCGTATATCGACCCGATTGCGGGAACCACCCGCCGCAGCGGAGACATCGTGAAAGACCGTGAGCTGGCTGAAGCATTGCTTGCCGACCCCAAAGAGAATGCCGAACACGTAATGCTGGTAGACCTCGCAAGAAATGACCTTTCCCACAATTGCCATGATGTACGGGTGGTATTCTACAAAGAGCCGCAATATTATAGCCATGTCATCCATCTGGTAAGCCGTGTCAGTGGTGTGTTGAATGAAGGGGCGGATAAGATAAAGACATTTATCGACACTTTCCCCGCCGGCACATTAAGCGGCGCACCGAAAGTACGCGCCATGCAGCTAATCAGTGAAATCGAGCCCCATAACCGCGGAGCATATGGCGGTTGCATCGGTTTTATCGGATTGAACGGTGAATTAAACCAAGCCATCACCATCCGTACGTTTGTAAGCCGCAACAATGAATTATGGTTCCAGGCGGGTGGCGGTATCGTGGCACGCAGTCAGGATGAATACGAATTGCAAGAGGTGAATAATAAGTTGGGAGCGTTGAAAAAAGCAATTGATTTGGCTGTAAAATTAAAGAACTAAGCGGGAAACAGAAAAAACAATTGAAGCAACAATTTTACAAAGACAATAAAGAAATGAAAATATTACTTTTAGATAACTATGACTCTTTCACCTATAACTTGCTACACGCAGTGAAAGAATTGGGGGCTACGGATATAGAAGTAGTCCGTAATGACCAGATAGAACTTGATGATGTAGAACGGTTCGATAAAATCATCCTGTCTCCCGGACCGGGTATCCCCGAAGAAGCGGGATTGCTGTTACCTATTATAAAA
Organism: Bacteroides acidifaciens; assembly: GCF_903181435.1. Lineage (NCBI taxonomy): Bacteria > Pseudomonadati > Bacteroidota > Bacteroidia > Bacteroidales > Bacteroidaceae > Bacteroides > Bacteroides acidifaciens. Next base: position 1,128,682 of record NZ_CAEUHO010000001.1, on the reverse strand, counting down.
AGGTATGCTCCTACCAAAAGTATTCTGGGGGTTTGTTTAGGACATCAAGCTATCGGTGAGGCTTTCGGAGCACGTCTGGAAAATCTGAAAAAAGTATATCACGGGGTGCAGACTCCGGTCAGTATCCTTAGTCGCGATATACTCTTTGAGGGATTGGGAAAGGAAATTCCTGTCGGAAGATACCACTCCTGGGTAGTAAGCCGGGACAGTTTTCCCGACTGCCTGGAAATAACGGCAGAAAGCAAGGAAGGACAAATCATGGCATTGCGCCATAAAACTTATGATATACATGGCATCCAGTTCCATCCCGAATCCGTATTAACTCCGCAAGGAAAAGAAATTATCAAAAACTTCTTAAACGATTAAAGTTATGAAACAGATTCTATACAAACTTTTCGAGCATCAATATCTGGGACGCGATGAGGCGCGTACTATTTTGCAAAACATCGCACAAGGGAAATACAATGATGTACAGGTGGCATCGCTAATCACTGTCTTCCTGATGCGCAACATTTCCGTTGAGGAATTATGCGGTTTCCGCGACGCATTGCTTGAGATGCGTGTTCCGGTAGATTTGAGCGAGTTCGCCCCGATAGATATTGTAGGAACCGGTGGTGACGGGAAAAATACGTTCAACATTTCTACGGCTTCTTGTTTTACCGTTGCCGGAGCAGGTTTTCCGGTAGTAAAACATGGTAATTATGGGGCAACATCAGTCAGTGGCGCCAGCAATGTGATGGAACAGCATGGTGTGAAGTTCACCAGTGATGTCAATCAACTCCGTCGTAGCATGGAACAATGCAATATCGCCTATCTGCATGCCCCCTTATTCAATCCGGCCTTGAAAGCGGTCGCTCCGGTTCGCAAGGGACTTGCCGTACGTACTTTCTTCAATATGCTCGGTCCGTTGGTGAATCCGGTATTGCCGGCTTATCAGCTTTTAGGGGTTTATAATCTCCCGCTACTGCGTCTCTATACCTATACTTATCAAGAAAGTAAGACGAAATTTGCGGTCGTTCATAGTTTGGACGGATATGATGAAATTTCCCTGACTAATGAATTTAAAGTGGCAACCAGTGCCAACGAAAAGATTTATACTCCTGAAAGCCTCGGATTCTCCCGCTATAAAGATACCGATTTGGACGGTGGACAAACACCGGAAGATGCCGCTAAAATCTTTGATAATATCATGAATAACACAGCGAGCGAAGCCCAGAAGAATGTAGTGGTTGTCAACTCTGCTTTTGCCATTCATGTAGTTTGTCCGGAGAAAACAATTGAAGAGTGCATCGCCATGGCTAAAGAATCGCTGGAAAGTGGACGGGCATTGGCTACTTTGAAGAAATTTATTGAATTAAACAGTTAAATATGAAAGATATATTATCCGAAATTATAGCCAACAAACGATTTGAAGTCGATCTGCAAAAGCAGGCTATTTCTATCGAACAGTTACAGGAAGGCATCAGCGAAGCTCCGGCTATCCGTTCCATGAAACAAGCACTGGCTTCTTCAATGTCAGGTGTGATAGCCGAGTTCAAACGACGTTCACCATCCAAAGGATGGATAAAGCAGGGAGCACTTCCGGAAGAGGTTGTCCCATCCTATGTGAAAGCAGGCGCTTCCGCGCTCTCTATTCTCACTGACGAGAAGTTTTTCGGCGGGAGACTAAAAGATATTCGCACTGCACGTCCTTTGGCAGAGATTCCTATTCTCAGAAAGGATTTCATCATTGACGAATACCAGCTTTACCAGGCTAAAATCATCGGCGCGGATGCCGTGCTCCTTATTGCAGCCGCACTGGAACCGGAAAAATGCAATGAACTCACAGAGAAAGCCCACTCTTTGGGTTTGGAAGTTTTGCTGGAGATTCACAGTGCTGACGAATTGGGCTATATTAATAAGGAAATAGATATGGTAGGAATCAACAACCGCAATTTAGGGACTTTCTTCACCGATGTGGAAAACTCTTTCCGATTGGCAGGGCAACTTCCCCAGGATGCAGTATTGGTATCCGAAAGCGGCATCTCCAATCCTGAAACCGTAAAGCGTCTTCGGGCAGCCGGATTCCGAGGCTTCCTGATTGGTGAAACATTTATGAAAACTGAACAACCGGGAGAAACTTTACAGAATTTCCTGCAAGCAATACAATAAACTAAATATTCAAAACGGACAGCCCTATGATCAACGGAAAAATTATCAAAGTATGCGGTATGTGTGAAGCTGAAAACATACGGGACGTAGAATCTCTTGAAGGGATTGATATGCTGGGATTTATCTTTTATCCCAAATCTCCCCGGTATGTTTACGAACTTCCGGCTTATCTCCCTATCCATACCCGACGTGTCGGAGTCTTTGTGAATGAAGACAAACAGGTAGTCAGCATGTTTGCGGATCGCTTCGGACTGGACTATGTGCAACTACACGGAAATGAGTCTCCGGAATACTGCCGGTCACTGCACACTGCGGGATTGAAAATCATCAAAGCCTTTTCAGTAGCCCGTCCCAAGGATTTAACCAAGGTATATGAATATGAGAAAGTGTGCAACCTGTTCCTGTTCGATACCAAATGCGAGCAATATGGCGGTTCGGGCAACCAGTTCGATTGGAACATCCTACATACATATAACGGACATGTGCCTTTTCTGCTAAGCGGTGGCATCAACCCTTACAGTGCCAATGCGCTGAAAGAATTCAAGCACCCCCGCCTTGCCGGATACGACCTCAACAGCCGTTTTGAATTTACATCGGGAAAGAAAGATTCGGAACGCATCCGGACATTCCTAAATGAACTAAAATCATAATTTTAAAATTCCAATAATCATGAATAGAATTAATCAACTTTTCAATAGCAATAAGAAAGATATATTATCTATTTATTTCTGTGCCGGTGATCCTACGTTAGACGGTACTGCTAATGTAATCCGTACACTCGAAAAGCACGGAGTCAGTATGATTGAAATCGGGATTCCCTTCAGCGATCCGATGGCAGACGGCATCGTCATTCAGAATGCGGCTACCCGGGCGTTGCGCAACGGCATGTCCCTGAAACTTCTTTTTGAACAATTGCGCGACATTCGCAAAGATGTGAATATACCACTTGTGTTTATGGGATACTTGAATCCAATCATGCAGTTCGGATTTGAAAACTTCTGCCGTCAATGCGTGGAATGTGGTATTGACGGGGTTATCATCCCCGATCTTCCTTTCCGTGATTATCAGGAACAATGCCGTATCATCGCCGAACGCTACAACATCAAAGTCATCATGCTTATCACACCGGAAACCAGCGAAGAACGGGTACGTGAAATTGACGAGCATACAGACGGTTTCATCTATATGGTTTCGTCCGCAGCAACCACCGGGGCACAGCAGGATTTCAACGAACAGAAACGGTCTTACTTCAAGAAGATAGAAGATATGCATCTAGATAATCCGCTGATGGTAGGATTCGGAATCTCTAACAAAGCGACTTTTCAAGCAGCTTGCGAACATGCTTCGGGAGCAATTATAGGCAGCAAATTTGTCACTTTACTTGAAGAAGAAAAAGACCCGGAAAAAGCCATCCTCAAATTGAAGGAAGCACTAAAAAAATAATGATAGCCGGCAGTAAGTAGCTAAAGTAACCAGGCTGGAAGTCATCCTATAGTCCCGGGAACTTTAACTACTTTCTTTTAAAGATGCGAAAACTTTTTCTTTTAAATCGTCGGTTATTCCCGTATAAATATTCAGATTTACAACATTTCAGCACAAACGACAAACAAATTCATCATTTACTATTCATAATTTGTAATTAATCGGTATCTTTGTCAGCGTTTTAACAGTAATTCAATGATTATGAAAGTAGACACTCCCTCTGTTTTGTTAATTTACACGGGTGGAACTATCGGAATGATAGAAAATCCTGAAACGGGTGCTTTAGAGAACTTCAATTTCGACCATCTGCTCAAGCATGTTCCTGAGCTGAAAAGATTCAATTACCGCATCTCTTCCTATCAATTCGAACCACCTATCGACTCTTCGGATATGGAGCCTGCTTACTGGGCAAAACTGGTAAAGATTATCAATTATAATTACGAGCATTTTGATGGCTTCGTCATCCTTCACGGGACAGATACCATGGCTTACACCGCTTCTGCTTTAAGCTTTATGCTCGAAAACCTGAGCAAACCTGTTATCCTCACCGGTTCGCAGCTTCCTATCGGAACTTTACGGACGGATGGAAAAGAAAATCTGATTACCGCTATTGAAATCGCCGCCGCCAAGAACCCGGATGGTACAGCTATTGTTCCCGAAGTATGTATATTCTTCGAGAATCACTTGATGCGCGGCAACCGCACCACAAAAATCAACGCGGAAAACTTCAACGCATTCCGCTCTTTCAACTACCCGCCGTTGGCGCGCGTAGGTATTCATATCAAATACGAACCTAACCTTATCCGTAAACCTGACCCTACCAAACCGCTAAAACCACATTATCTGTTTGATACGAATGTGGTCATACTGACGCTTTTTCCCGGCATTCAAGAGAGCATCGTGACCTCGCTCCTGCATGTTCCCGGACTGAAGGCAGTGGTCATGAAAACCTTCGGTTCAGGAAACGCACCGCAAAAAGAATGGTTTATCCGCCAATTAAAGGAAGCTACCGAACGGGGGATTATCATAGTCAACATCACCCAATGTGCTTCGGGAGCCGTGGAAATGGGACGCTATGAGACGGGGATGCATCTTCTGGAAGCCGGAGTTATCAGTGGATACGACAGCACCCCCGAATGTGCTATCACCAAACTTATGTTTTTACTAGGACATGGATTATCCAATCAGGATATCCGGTACAAAATGAACTCCTGTCTAATAGGAGAAATCACCAAACCCTGATAAGATACAAATATATTCATTATAATCCCTTATTTCTTCGACTTACAGATTCCTGTAAAAGAGAAGATTAAGGGATTTCTCATTTCATTTGCACAGAGTTTCAATCAATCTCGAAAGAGCTAATATAGAACCAAACCGGAAGTGTATTTGCTTTCCTTACATAAAACAGCAAAAGATAGTAAAACAATCGAGCTGTTCTCTAAACTAAGTATAGGGGTATTCTATGCAGTATCGAATTGTAACAAAGCTATCAAAGTATTGGATAAGATACGGGAACAAGTAGAAAAAGTCTCTATCAGTAACTATAAATAATGAGAATAACTACGTAATATACCTCATATAGGTGATTGTAGTACATACTGAAACACACTATCTTTGCAGTATCAGAATTGAATTAATTAGTCATAATTTTATTACGTAGCCACATTTAAGTAAAATGAAATAGAGTCCCGCCGAAGCGATTTCGTCGGGATTTTGTTTTTAAATGATATTTTATAATCCCGACAAGACCAAGATATGTATACTCAGGTTTATTTCAGAATAAAAAAAAACGAGTCAATTCCTTTATGGAACCACCCGCCTCACATCAGAAAAGCCTTAAAGGCTTTTCTTTTCATTACCTCTTTTTCCTGAAAACGAATCTTCTTTGTACCCTAAAACTTCTTACCTATTGTTATCCTTTTACCTTCTATTAAAAACTTTCCTATTGAACTAAAAACTTTAATACCTTAAATTTATTGTCTAATCTAATACCTTCATATTTTCTTTTACCTTATAAACTAATAGCAATTTCCCAACTGCGCTGCAAAGGTACGAATAATTTCCGTGTGCGCAAACGGTTTTATATTTAATAACATTTCATTAGACTATAAATCCTTCACATCATTCAGCGTAACCAGCTTATTTACAATAGCATAAATAGTCAGACCGGCTGCACTGTGTATTTGCAATTTTTTGCTAATATTTCTCCTGTGAGTGATGACTGTATGAATAGACAAAAACAGTTTTTCTGCAATTTCCTTATTCGTCATTCCTTTCACCACACAAATTACAATTTCTTTCTCCCGTTGGCTGAGTGCATCCTGACTATCTGTTTCTTCCTGAGAAGCCATATTCAGCAAACCTGCAATCTTCTTGGAAAGAATTTCCAAATCGTCAAAGATAGAAATAGACTCATCGTACTTGCCCAACAAAGAAGCATCTACAAAAGAAGTGACCAAAGCTATTACACGTATTCTTTTACCGGACGTTTCTTCCCGGAACTTAGCTACATCGAAATAATCACCGAAAGCCGGATTGACAATCAGCATGTCAGGGCATTGCGTCCGGACACAATCATGCAAAGCCTCAACGGACAACAATTCTATGGGTTGCATCTTCACATTGGAAAGACGTTTCAAGGCAACGGTCAATCCACCACGAATAATCACAGAGTTCTCAGCAATCGCTATTCGAACAACCTCGTTATTTTTCATTTTCTCTAATTCTCCTTTCCAAATTCAGAATAGCAGGAACAAAAATATAATCTTCCACCTTACAATGAGACTCCAAGCCGGCCTCACAGGCATAAATATCGAAAAGAGCCGCATTCAGAAGATTCTCATTGGCTTTGGCAGGACAATATTTGATAATAATATTCTTTAGTTCTGTCAACTTCTCCCCTACCTGATCATGGTGTTTGGAGAATGTACTAATCTGATAATTCTTCGGAGCATTTCCTGCAATCAACGCATCCACATACTTGAAAACAGTCTTCTCTTCATAATCCATATGCTTGCGTACTTCGCGCGTATATTCATCAAAAAACTTCAGAATAAGAAAAGCGACATCATCCTGAGAGCAGTCAATAGCCTCAATCAGTTTACGCCGGATAGCAGGAAGAGAAAAATCAAGAAAATAACTATGCGCCTGCCGCAGATAGTCTATCAGCCCGGGGATCGAAATATTATCTTTATCACCATTCAGGCGGGAAAAGCCCTCTGCTATGAAATTGACCACAATCAGAAACGTCTGGCAGTCTACACTGTTCTGCTCACAGACTTCTTTTACTGTTTTATCTCCGAAACCCAAGGATAGTCCGAAACGGCTCATCACTTGCAATAAAGAATAGTCATCACTGATAAGATCAATCATCTTATCAGTTGATTTATATTTTTGTGAATTATCCATTGATACCTACTTTATATTAGAAGCTACAAAGAAACGGAATATTTCACTGAAATACAATCATCATTTATAGGTATTTTGAACCATTACAAAACCCAAAATACTAATTACATGCTACTATTTTACATCACAAGTATAGGTGAGCTTGTCTTTTTTTAGTAATTTTGTCGCTATCAATTTGTAATTAATAACTCGTAATAATCAATAAAATGGCAAACGAACTCGAATTGAAATACGGCTGCAACCCTAATCAAAAGCCTGCCCGTATTTTTATGAAAGAAGGTGAACTCCCCATCGAAGTTCTGAACGGACGCCCCGGTTACATCAATCTGCTGGATGCGTTCAACAGTTGGCAATTAGTAAAGGAACTGAAAGAAGCTACCGGACTACCGGCTGCCGCTTCCTTTAAACATGTCAGCCCGGCGGGTGCCGCCGTCGCAGTGGAGATGAGCGATACGCTGAAAAAGATTTATTTTGTAGATGACGTAAAACTGTCACCGCTGGCAACAGCATATGCACGTGCACGCGGCGCAGACCGCATGTCGTCTTATGGAGATTTTATCGCATTATCCGATACTTGCGACGAAGAGACAGCACGCATCATTAATCGTGAAGTGTCCGATGGCGTTATTGCACCGGATTATACTCCCGAAGCTTTGGAAATCCTGAGAAATAAAAGAAAAGGTACATATAATGTAATAAAGATAGACCCTGCTTATCGTCCGGCTCCTATCGAACACAAAGATGTGTTCGGCGTGACTTTCGAACAAGGTAGAAACGAACTGAAAATTGACGAAAGCCTTTTGAAAGAGATGCCCACAGCCAACAAAGAAATTCCGGCTGACGCAAAACGTGATTTGATTATTGCCCTAATCACTTTGAAATATACACAATCCAACTCTGTATGTTATGCAAAGGACGGACAGGCGATTGGTATCGGTGCAGGTCAACAATCCCGCATTCACTGTACGCGCCTGGCAGGCAACAAAGCTGATATATGGTATTTACGCCAGCACCCGAAGGTGATGAATCTGCCGTGGATTGAGAAGATTCGCCGTGCCGACCGCGACAATACCATCGACGTATATATTTCAGAAGACCACGAAGATGTATTGGCAGACGGCGTTTGGCAACAGTTCTTCACTGAAAAGCCGGAAGTACTGACCCGCGAAGAAAAACGCGCTTGGCTGGACACCATGACAGGAGTATCCTTAGGTTCGGATGCTTTCTTCCCGTTTGGAGATAATATCGAAAGAGCACATAAGAGCGGGGTCAGCTACATTGCACAACCGGGCGGTTCTGTACGTGACGACCATGTTATCAGCACTTGCGACAAGTATAATATGGCAATGGCATTTACGGGTATCCGCTTGTTCCACCATTAAAAACATCCCCTATAAAAGCGAAGATTTACAGTTATTAATCCCAACTTTTAGCAAAGTTAAAGTAAACTTCTTATTTTATATATCCCCATTTATAATGAGAATGAGACATTTATTCCATTACAAATGGGGATTTCCTATTTATAAAGGACACCCTATCTTTGCGACATTACATAAAAAAGAAGACTTTATCCAATAAACCGGGATGTCTCTTATTGAAATCTCTTACCTTCTTCGAGAAGCGTATTGTCTGGTGTGGGCATACAACAAAGCGGATAAAAGTATCACTACTTTCACCCGCTTCTGACCTAACCTAAACTTGACCTAAATATTACATTACTAATGAAAACTGATTATTAGAGAACATTTTTTATTCATGTTTCAACCATTCTTTCGGAAGAACAGTCTTTTCACCTTTATCATTTACCAATTCCATTTGCAGCACACCGCCATTACAATCGAAATAACGTACTTCCATCGGATGCAATCCGGCTTTCAATGCTTTCTGCACGATAATCTCTACCGGAGAATGTGCGCCGTCGTTATCTCCCAGCAATTCACCGTCAAGTTTCAACGTGCTGCCGTCGTCCGAGAGAAGGGCAAATGTATAAATGCCGTCGGCAGGAACTTCCAGATAGCCGGTCAGTACCAGACCAATGTCGCCCTTCACTCCTTCGGGGATAGATACGGATTCTATGACGTACTCTTCCTTTATGGGAGCAGCGTCAATATCCGCACAGAGATTTCCGCGGAAGTCGTGCCATACGGCTTTCAGTCCGGGTTGCAAAGAAGCCGGAGTTGTTGCAGCTTCCGCATAAGGGGCTTTGACATATTTTGTACGTACCACGTCCGAAGGAGAACCATCCTTGCGGAAAGTACGGAAAGTAAAGTCCGTTGTCTCCTTTATTTTCAGGGCGCCATCATAAAGAGACGATTGCTTGTTAGGCATGCTTCCATCCGTTGTATAGCGGATTTCAGTGTCCGGCAGCGGACAAGTCAGATTCACCGTAGCATCATCTATAAACGCGTTCACCTTGTAGAATCCCTGCAAATCGGGAATACGGTAGTTCACTCCCATTACATCCATACGCTTGAATTGCGGAACAAGCTGACGGTAGAACTCATCAAGTTCCGGTTTGGCTACCGGCTCAGCCCAGGCTATTTCACTCAATGCTATCATGCGGGGAACAATCATGTATTCGATGCGCTTCATTGTCGGAATCCATTCCGCCCAAAGATTCGCCTGTACACCCCAGATATATTCTTTCTGTTCCGATGACAGGCTGTCGTCTGCATACGGGTCGAATGCTAATATCTTCTTTACTGAGTTCTGGTCTTGGGCATAGTCGAAGTAAAAAAAATCGTTCGGACAGGCTATCACTTTTTGCTGTTGCGTTGTTGCCGTGGGCAGTGCATCTTTCGCCCAACTTCTCCACCACATAATAGTAGCGTCTGAAGATAATCCGTCCTTCACTACTTCATCCCAACCTACGAGTTTCTTTCCGTTGGCATGGAAGAATTTCTCCATATCACGTACAAACCATGCCTGAAGCTCTTCCACCGAACCCAATTTCTCCGTACGGATACGTTTTTGGCAACGGGGGCATTTCTTCCAGTTATTCTTTTCCACTTCGTCTCCACCCATATGCACATACTCATAAGGGAAAAGTTCAAAAACTTCCTTGAAGACATTCCGGCAGAATTCTAAAGTCGCATCTTTGCCCGGACAGATGGGAGAAGAGAATGTCTCTCCCCAACCAACCAAGCCGTCGCAAGCTAAATCCGGATACTGGCTGATAGCTGCCAGAAAATGTCCCGGCATATCAATCTCGGGTATCACATCAATCCCTCTCTGTGCGGCATAAGCCACTATTTCTTTTACATCATCGTGCGTATAATAACCTCCATACAACGTGTCGCCTTCCACAATCCGTAGTTTGTCCTCAGGAATCAGGAAGTCCGTATTGTCTTCCTCTGCCGCACGCGCCATACAAGTACGGTCGTGATTGTTGAATTGTCTCCATGCCCCCTTTTCTGTCAGCAGCGGATATTTCTCAATCTCTATGCGCCAACCCTGGTCATCGGTGAGATGCCAGTGGAATTTGTTCAATTTGTACAGAGACATCAAATCCAACACGTGCTTCACTTCTTCTTTATTCCAAAAGTGACGGGAAGCGTCCAGCATAAATCCGCGCCACTCAAAACGGGGAGCGTCTTCTATCTGTACAGCAGGAATGGAGTAAGTACGCTTCGTACCCTGCATTTCTATTTCGGCGGGAAGCAACTGACGGATAGTGGTAACAGCGGAAATAATGCCCGAATAATCGTTGGCTTCCACCCGGATAAATTCCGGTGTAGACTGAAGTTTGTAAGAACCGGGGTTCCCGCCAGTATTCCCCAACTGGAAATAGACATCTACCTGATTTTTATCAGCAGTGACTTCGACAGAAGATGACACTACGTTCCGAAGAATCTCTTGCAGGTAGCCGACTGCCGGAAAGAGGGACTGGTCGGACACCCCTATCTTCATTTCATCCTTAAAAACAAAGGCGCCCGACTGCTCAGTCAGACTTACGGGGGTAGGTAAAATTGCAACTTCCTGCTTGACAACAGACGTGCAAGCAGAAAATACACAAGCTGATACAATCAGCAAAGAGGTACTTAGTTGTTTGAACATGAGGTTAACTATTTAATAAATGATTTGTCCTGTTTTTAATTGACTATCTATATATAATACAACTAAAACAGGCAAACTACTAAAAGGTAATGAAAACTTTTTTGCGTCTCGGATTCACAAATTGCTATAAATGATTATCTTTGAACCCAATTATCACTACAAATTAAGGATAAAGACCTGCTTAAATGTCAAGAGAGAATATCTTAATCAAAACCTCATGGATTAGCACCATAGGCAATGCAATCCTGTCTGCATCAAAAATCATTATCGGTTTGTTAGCCGGAAGTCTGGCGGTACTCGGCGATGGTATCGACTCGGCGACGGACGTCATTATCTCTGTCGTCATGATTTTCACGGCACGGGTCATCAGCCGCCCGCCTTCAAAAAAATACGTGTTCGGTTATGAGAAAGCGGAAAGCATCGCGACCAAAATTCTGTCACTTATGATATTTTATGCCGGCATGCAAATGCTACTGTCATCCGTCACAAGCATCTTTTCGGATGAAGTGAAAGAAATCCCATCGGCTATCGCTATTTATGTGACTATATTCTCCATTGTAGGGAAACTGCTGCTGGCATCATACCAATACAAACAAGGAAAGAAAATAGACAGCTCCATGCTGACGGCAAATGCGATAAATATGCGTAATGATGTCGTTATCTCGGCGGGAGTTTTATTTGGTCTGATTTTTACTTTTATATTCAAATTGCCGATACTCGATTCGATAACGGGACTGATAATCAGCCTCTTTATCATCAAGTCGTCCATCGGCATTTTCCTTGACTCGAATGTGGAACTCATGGATGGCGTGAAGGATGTCAATGTGTATAATAAGATATTCGAAGCTGTCGAGAAAGTACCGGGGGCAAGCAATCCGCACCGGGTCAGGTCAAGAATGATAGGGAACCGGTATATAATTACGCTCGATATAGAGGTGAATCCGCAGATAACAATTACACAGGCGCACGAGATTGCCGGGGCAGTGGAGAAAAGCATTGAAAGCTCGATAGATAATGTCTATGATATTCTGGTGCATGTGGAACCTGCCGGAGAGTGTCAGACGGATGAAAAATTCGGGGTAGACAAGGATATGGTATGATTCAGTCCTAAAAAAAGATACTTTATACTTGCATCTATTATCTCCAGTTCTTTAAGACTTCATTATATTTAAAAAGTGGTGACAGGTTGTATACAACCCATCACCACTATAGGTTACAATCGTCAATAACTAATCTTCACTCCGGCAAAGAAACTTCGTGGCAACGAAGGACCGTAAATATAGCCCGAATCACGGTCGGGTCCCTTATCGAAGTCATTCTGATAAGCATTGAAGATATTCTGTATTCCGGCGTTTACCTGCAAGTTCACCGACTTATAGAGTTTGAAATCATAGGCAGCTTTCAGACCGATATCGAAAAAGTCTTTCGTATTCACCGTTATCGGATTTTCAAGGAATCCCGGAACAGGTTCGTGAGGAACAAGCATCGAACCAGTATAGGTACCGGAAAGAGCGATAGATAATGGTTTTATCGGGGTATAAGTTGCCGTAAAATAGCCGTAAGTATTCGGCGTACGCATCATTTTCTTCACAGCCGGAGCATCTTCGTTCCACGTATGCGGTTCGCTGTAATGGCTCTGTTGTAAAGTAACTCCTGCCTGAATCTGAAATGTATTCAAGTAAGCCATTTTTCCTTCCAGTGTCAACCCCATTACCCGTGCACCCGGTGCATTATGGCGGGTACGTGTCAAAATCCCATCGACTACTTCCCCATCGGTAAGAGCAAAGACATCAGATAATTTGGTATAGAATCCTTCGATGAGGAAGTTCACCTGAAACGCGCCAAAACGATGGTAAATATCTGCCGATGCACTCAGGCTTTGCGACCTTTCTTCTTTCAAATCATCGGCAAGTTTAACCATCGCCACATTACCACCTACATTCTCAACATGCAAATCTTCGTCGAAAGCCTGTGGGGCACGGAAGCCGGAAGAGTAGCTCAGACGAAGGTTGATATTCTCTGTCGGGTTATAACGCAAGTTGGCACGCGGGCTGAAAATCAGATGGTCTATCAGGTTGTGTTTATCAAAACGACTGCCAATCAGGAATCCCCAGTGTTCATTCTTCCATTCATTCTGCAGAAAAACGCTTCCTATATTTACTTTTTGGTCTACTGTACGGTTATATCCCCACATATTATCTTCCAGTTTGTCCTGGTTGAATTCTATTCCGGCAGTAAAGTCGGAAGGCATGAAGATACATTTGCCGAAGCTATAGACATACTGTGAGCCTGCCATCCAGTTCAGGTCGGTAGTGTTTCCGTAAGCATTCGGGTCTTGTCCGCCGCCATAATAGCTGTCACGGTTGATATGCTGTGCGGATGCGAATACGTTGAAACGGTGTTTCTCGTCGGGTGAGAAATAATCGAATTTCACGCCACCACCATTGATAGAGTGCTCCGTCTGTTCGGCTACATTCGCTTCGTGGGGCGGACGATTCAGCAAATCCCCTCCCCTGCGGAATTCTTCCATGTGGTGATATTCGAACGTCAGTTTGGAATACATACTTGTTTTCAGATAGGAACGGAAGCCTACTGTTTGCCCATGTATCTTAGGGATTTCGGAGTATCCGTCTCCGTCGTGGTCATATGCGGAACGGTGGCGGTTCTGTCCGAAGATATACAAACCGGCACGTTGGTCGTCTGTCACCAATGACGCATTCAGAGCGGTACTATTGTCAAAAGCATCTCCGTCACCGATTCCCGTTATCGTATGAGACAACATACCTGAGTTACGAATTGGCTCTTTAGTAATGATATTGATGGTACCTGCAATAGCAGACGAGCCGAACAATGCCGAGCCGCCGCCACGCATCACTTCCACGCGCTCTATCATGCTGGCGGGAATCTGCTCGATGCCATATACACCGGAAAGGGCACTGAAGATGGGACGCGAATCCAGTAGGATTTGTGTATAAGGACCATCCAGCCCATTGATACGTACTTGCTGGAAGCCGCAGTTCTGACAGTTGGATTCTACACGCACCCCGGGTTGGAAGTTCAGTCCCTGTGCCAAAGTCGTGGAGTTGGTATTCTCAAAGATTTTCAAATCTACCACATTGACCAGTGTCGGAGCCAGGCGACGAGTGGTTTCATTACGATTGGCAGATACTACAACGCCATCCAAGGCAACTGCGTCTTCTTCTATCTCAAAGTCTTCTTCCAAGGTGCGTCCTTTTTTTAACGTCACGTTACGCCTTACGGTTTTATAGCCGACAGAACTCACTTCGAGCACAAAATTTCCTTCGGGAAGATTCTTCAAGAAGTAATGTCCGGTGGCATCCGTTACGGTTCCGATGGTAGTACCTTTCAATGCCACTGTGATATACGGCAGATGCTCTTTCGTATTTTTATCAAGGATATGACCGATAATATTGGCATCCGACTTACGCAATTCGGGATGATTGGGATGTTCATGGGCTTGTCCTCCAAAGGCAGGCAACAACGCACAGCACAAGAAGACAAGCGAAAAGATGTATTTCTTCATTTTTCGTTTGTAATTCGTTCTTAATTAAGTATTCACGTGAAAAAGCAGATAATACTCCACTCCAAACAAGGCGGAATATCATCAATTAAACAACGGAAAAACGAATTACGGGCGGAGCACGGAGTGCAATCACTCCATAATAAGGAGCATGAATATATGCATGTTGCGGACGACAATGCAACAAGCACAATAAAAAAGGTATAAAAAGAGAAAGAGCAAATACAACAGCCGTACCGTCCGTCGTCAGATGAGACAGGAAATAAATATGTATCAGCTCGACTGTTGAATGTTGGTGTGCCGCCCCTTTCTTAAACGGGTGCGAATGGACGATTGTCACGCCATTGACCACATGTACGTGGCCAAAGAATGTAAGACTTACCAAATACGAAACAAAGAGTATCGGCAAGAAATAGCGTGTTATATTCAAGAGCAATCGTTTCACCTCATTTTTGCTTTGGGACGGCAAAGATACAAACTATTTTTTTAGCAATCAATTTTCAGCCAGAATACTGTTAATACACAGCTGACGCTATCACTTGTATAAACAAAATCAGGAATACCATAGCAATCGGGTAAACGGTTGCATATGCCACACTGGGGATATTACTGTCCACCATCGAATCAGCGGCAGCCAGACCGGGCGTACTAGTCATACCACCGGTAATGGTTCCCAGTAAATCGAGCAGACTGATTTTAAATACTAGGCGTCCTACAATGGTTGCAACAAGCATCGGAACCAGCGTTATGGCAGCTCCTACCCCAAACATTAGTAATCCGCTTTCCTGGAAAGTGGCTACAAGGTTCTTTCCGGCGGAAGTTCCTACTTCGGCAAGAAAAAGAAGCAGACCTAATTGGCGCAGTAATTGATTGGCCGGTCCCGACATAGACCAGATGACAGGTCCCGTCTTACCGACAGCACTCAATATGAGAGCTACCATCAGGACTCCCCCGGTCAATCCCGGCGAAAATGACAGGCTTTCGGAGAAAGAGATATTTATTTTGCCGAACAACACTCCCAATACAATACCCATCGCAATCGGGAAGAAGTCAGTGTCGGAAAGTTTCTTCGCATTATTGCCCAATAGACGGGCTACGCCTTTAAGTCCTTCCTTCTCTCCCACAACCATCAATTTATCACCGAATTTCAATGCCAAATCTGGCGATGGAGACAAGTCGATACCGCTTCGACGGACACGGGTCACTGTACAACCGAAGTTTTTCTGTAAATTCAAGTCTCCCAGTTGCTTGTTTATCATATCCTTTTTGGTCAGCAACAAGGATTCTATTTCCTGTGTTTTATCCAAAGGAAGCTCGCCCTCTTCGCGTTCACCTACCAATACTGCGAGTTGGTTCAATGATTCTTCGCTACCTACTGCCTGGATATAATCTCCTTCATTCAGCACGGTAGAAGCGGTAGGAATAGATATTTCATCTTTGTGCTTCAGGCGGGAAATTACAGCTCCTGTCATACCGCGTGCATTAATCTGCATCAAGCTGCGGTTGAATACATTTCCATTAGTGATACGATAGACACAGGTAGTCAGTTCCGGAAACTGTCCACGGCGTTCTATCTCCAAGCGGCGAGCCTCTTTATCCAAGTCCACCCGCATGATTTTAGGCAACAGTTTGACAAACAAAATCACACCGATAACTCCAAACGGATATGCGATACCATAAGCGATGGAAGCCAAAGGTGAATGTGTGCTGTCAATAGCGACTGCTAGACCCGGCGTACTAGTCAGTGCTCCGGCAATCAGACCTACCACACTAGGGGTGTCAATGTCGAACGCATACTTCAGCCCTACTGCCGTGAGGCAGGCAGAACAGATGATAAGCATGGTAATGAGAATCAACGTCTTTCCCTTGCTGCGGAATGAATCGAAGAATCCGGGACCTGCTTGAATACCGATGGTAAAAATAAAAAGTACCAAACCGAAATTTCCCAGTTCTTTGGGAATGATGACGCCAAAGTGCCCGAAAAGAAGTGCGATAAAGATTACCGCAGACACATCGAGAGATAACCCCTTAATTTTAATTCTTCCCAGCATAAATCCCAACGCGACAATCAGGAAAAGGGAAAAATAAGAGGAATGCAATAAGTCAGTAAACATAAAAAATAAAGGTTAGTTAGTTTAAGGGCGCGAAGGTACGGATTTTATTTAATCCTCACAACATTCCATCTTACAAGTGGCTTCCTCATTTTCAAATTCCAACGTAGCATGGTGGATGACTTACAGCCATTAACATAAAAAAACAAGCCACCGAAATGAGTCACTCATTCCGATGGCTTATCCCCTTTAAACACCTTTAAACAAAATGAAAATATGCCTCATTTACTAACTAAACTAACTAACCCTTCGAGGCATATTTTAAAGAGGCTGTCGCATCAGCCCCCTTCTTATATAGATGGCTTTCGCCCTCTAGTCTTATTTACGAGCTTCAGCGATATAACCGAGAGCTTCTTCACATTTTGCAGTTACATAAGCCCAGTCTTCTGCTGCCACTTTATCTTTCGGGAACAATTTAGAACCCATACCTACGCAAAATACACCAGCTTTGATCCATCCGGTCAGGTTCTCTTTAGTAGGTTCTACCCCGCCTGTCACCATCAGCTTAGACCATGGCATCGGAGCCATCAAGCCTTTTACGAAGTTTGTTCCATAAACATCACCTGGGAATACTTTGCAAAGGTCGCAACCTACTTCCTGAGCGAAACCAACTTCTGATACAGAACCACATCCCGGAGTATAAGCTACCGAACGACGGTTACATACCTTAGCAATTTCAGGATTAAACAACGGACCTACTACGAAGTTAGCACCCAGTTGCAAGTACATAGCAGCAGTAGCCGGGTCAACGATAGAACCGATACCGATTGCCATTTCAGGACATTCCTTTGCTGCGAATTTCACGATTTCAGCAAATACTTCCTGCGCGAAATCACCACGGTTGGTAAATTCAAAAGCACGAACACCACCGTCATAACAAGCCTTTACTACTTTTTTTGCAACTTCTACATCTTTATGATAGAATACAGGAACCATTCCTGTAGAGCCGATTTTATTCAATACGGCTATTTTATCGAATTTTGCCATTTTATTATTTATTATTTTAAACGAATTGGTAAATGAGTTGGTTTTTCAAACTCTCAACTCTCTATTTTCAACTCTCAGCTTATCTCTGCACGCGACCGCTTGCGTCACCACCAGCCAATGCTTCAACTTCTTCTACAGAAACAAGGTTGAAGTCACCATTGATAGTGTGTTTCAAAGCAGATGCAGCCACAGCAAATTCAAGAGCTTCGCCCTGGTTAGGTTTAGTCATCAAACCGTGGATGATACCACCGGAGAATGAGTCACCGCCACCTACGCGGTCAATAATCGGGTCGATATCATAACGTTTTGAAGTATAGAATTCTTCGCCATTGTAAATCATGGCTTTCCAGCCGTTGTGAGTAGCAGAGAAAGATTCGCGCAATGTAGAAACCACATATTTGAATCCGAATTCTTTCATCATCTGCTGGAAAATACCTTTGTAGCCTTCAGCATCAGTGTGGCCAGCCTCAACGTCTGCATCCGGTTTGAAGCCCAGGCAAAGTTCTGCGTCTTCTTCATTACCGATACATACGTCAACAAACTGCATCAACGGTTTCATGATAGACTGTGCTTTTTCTTTTGTCCACAGTTTCTTACGGAAGTTCAAGTCAACAGAAACAGTTACACCGTGACGTTTTGCTGCTTCACAAGCCAAACGAGTCAGTTCGGCAGCCTTGTCAGAAATAGCCGGAGTGATACCAGACCAGTGGAACCAGTCAGCACCTTCCATGATAGCATCAAAGTCGAAGTCAGCAGCGTCAGCTTCAGCAATAGCAGAATGAGCGCGGTCATAGATAACCTTGCTAGGACGCATAGAAGCACCAGTTTCAAGATAGTAAATACCTACACGGTCGCCACCACGAGCAATAAAGTCTGTCTTTACACCATACTTACGCAATGCGTTAACAGCAGATTGTCCGATTTCGTGTTTCGGTAATTTAGTTACGAAATAGGCATCATGTCCGTAGTTGGCACAGCTCACTGCAACGTTTGCCTCTCCACCACCATATACCACATCAAAAGAGTCAGATTGAACAAAACGAGTATTACCCGGAGTTGATAATCTAAGCATGATTTCGCCTAATGTAACGACTTTCTTTCCCATAATTTTATGTTTTAAATTCTAAGTTATTAATATTATGAACTTTCAATTTATCATTTTACGCTCATTTCCAAAGTTAACACACTGACAATATGTTTATTAAGTCACAAAAAGGTTAACATCACATACCTTTCGTGTACGGGCACAAAGATACAACAATTTTCGTAATTACAAAAATTGTTATATATTTGTATCGAAAATATTAAGATTATTATTGTGTGCGAGCACATATACCTATATAAATAAGGTTATCGTATGAATAAATTGCCCGAAAGGATTAGAATCAAAGACATCGCCCGCCTGGCGGATGTATCGGTGGGAACAGTAGACCGTGTCATTCACGGACGTAGCGGAGTATCGGAAGCAAGCAAAAAACGCGTAGAAGAAATCTTGAAGCAGCTTGACTACCAACCTAACATGTACGCCAGCGCCTTGGCATCCAACAAAAAATATACATTTATATGTCTTTTGCCAGAGCATTTGGAAGGTGAATACTGGACAGCGGTAGAACTGGGCATCCATGAGGCTATCGCTACCTATTCGGACTTCAACACTTCGGTGAAAATCAGCTATTACGACCCATACGATTATCATTCATTTGTTGACGAAAGCGAAGCGATTCTGACTCTTCAGCCGGACGGGGTGATGGTGGCTCCCACCGCCCCCCAATATACAAAGGGGTTCACAGACCGGCTGCAAGCATTGGATATACCTTATATATATATAGACTCAAATATCAAGGACGTTCCTCCCCTCGCCTTCTTCGGCCAAAACCCACGTCAAAGCGGATACTTTGCCGCACGGATGATGATGCTACTGGCACGGGACGAAAAAGAAATCGTTATTTTCCGCAAAATACATGAAGGAATTGTAGGTTCTAACCAGCAGGAGAACAGAGAAATCGGTTTTAGGCAGTACATGGAAGAGCATCATCCGTCTTGTAATATACTGGAGCTCGACTTGCATGCTGAACGCAACGACGAAGACAACAAGATGCTGGATGAATTCTTCCGTGCCCACCCGACAGTGAAGAACGGAATCACCTTCAACTCCAAAGTCTACATCGTCGGCGAATACCTGCAAAGCCGCGGAAAGAAAGATTTCAATCTGATAGGCTATGACCTTCTGGAACGGAATGTCACCTGCTTGAAAGAAGGAAATGTCTCCTTCCTCATCGCCCAGCAACCGGAACTACAAGGCGCCAACGGTATAAAAGCTCTTTGCGACCACCTCATCTTCAAAAAAGACGTGACTTGCATCAACTATATGCCTATCGACTTGTTGACAGTAGAAACAATAGACTATTACCATAGCAAATAACAACGAAATACAACTTTACAAGTACATTACATGGAAACAAAGTATTTAAGAATTAATCCTGCCGACAACGTAGCCGTTGCCATTGTCAACCTCCCGGCAGGAGAGCATCTTTCTGTAGATGGCATTGAGATTACATTGAACGAAGACATTCCCGCCGGACACAAATTCGCATTGAAGAATTTTGCAGAAGGCGAGAATGTAATCAAGTACGGTTACCCTATCGGACATGCCCGAATAGCTAAACAGCAGGGCGACTGGATGAATGAAACAAATATCAAGACCAACCTCGCCGGATTACTGGAATATACCTACAACCCTATTCAGGTTTCTTTGGATATTGCCCGCAAAGACCTTACTTTCAAAGGGTATCGTCGCAAAAACGGTGACGTAGGCGTAAGAAACGAAATATGGATTATCCCGACCGTAGGTTGCGTGAACGGTATCATCGGCCAATTGGCTGAAGGATTGCGTCGCGAGACTGAAGGTAAAGGTGTGGATGCCATCGTCGCTTTCCCGCACAACTACGGCTGTTCACAACTTGGCGACGACCATGAAAATACGAAGAAGATTCTTCGCGACATGGTACTTCATCCCAATGCAGGCGCAGTATTGGTAGTAGGTTTGGGATGCGAAAATAACCAACCGGACGTATTCCGCGAATTTTTAGGCGAGTTTGATGAAGAGCGCGTGAAGTTCATGGTAACTCAGAAAGTGGGTGACGAATACGAGGAAGGAATGAAAATCCTGCGCGATTTGTATGCGAAAGCATCCAAAGACGAACGTACCGATGTTCCTTTGTCCGAACTCCGTGTAGGTTTGAAATGCGGTGGTTCCGACGGTTTCTCCGGTATTACGGCAAACCCGTTGCTGGGTATGTTCTCCGATTTCCTGATTGCACAAGGGGGTACAAGCGTACTGACCGAAGTACCGGAAATGTTCGGCGCAGAGACTATCTTGATGAACCGTTGCGAAAACAAAGATTTGTTCGAGCAGACTGTACATCTGATTAATGATTTCAAAGAATATTTCCTGTCACACGGAGAACCTGTCGGTGAAAACCCGTCTCCGGGAAACAAAGCCGGTGGTATCTCTACATTGGAAGAAAAAGCGTTGGGATGTACGCAGAAATGCGGAAAGAGTTATGTATCCGGCGTGATGCCTTACGGCGAACGTTTGCAGAAGAAGGGACTTAACCTACTTTCTGCTCCAGGCAACGACCTGGTGGCAGCCACCACCCTTGCGGCAAGCGGATGCCATATGGTACTTTTCACAACTGGACGTGGAACGCCATTCGGCACTTTTGTCCCGACAATGAAAATTTCCACTAACTCGACTTTGGCTAAGAACAAACCGGGATGGATTGACTTCAATGCAGGCGTCATCGTAGAAAACGAACCGATGGAGAAGACTTGCGAGCGCTTCATTAATTACGTTATCAAAGTGGCAAGCGGCGAGTTCGTTAATAACGAAAAGAAAGGTTATCGCGAAATTGCCATCTTCAAGACAGGAGTAACTTTGTAAATCGCCTCTTATTCCGTATTCTGATAAAAAGAATATATTGTTAGAATTATAATACGAGTTGCTATCCCTCATTCAATGACAAGTTGAACGGGATAGCAATTTTTTTTGATTTATGCCTATTCCAATGCAGCCGGATAGAGAGATATATCTATGCAACTTCTTTTTTAAACCTAATTTATTGAAATAATCAGATAAAATCTTGTTCATCTTAAATGTTTTATTTTACTTTGCACTACAAAGTACTTTTTATATGAATAAAGATAAAGCATTAGAATCGGTAAATGAGATAAAAGAATTGATGGAAAAGTCCTCAAAGTTTATCTCTGTTAGTGGGCTTGCCGCAATCCTGGCAGGCATTTACGCATTGGCTGGCGCATACATCGCGACACTGGTTATCACGCCGGAGACGCATTTAATCGTCACTTTGGAATTAATGGCTATAATAGCCTTGTCGGTACTGGCAGCCGCAGCCGTTACTGCCGGTATCCTGTCCTACTGTAAATCCAAAAAGACAGGACAGAAGTTTTTCAGCCGGCTCACCTATCGGGCATTATGGAATTTTTCGCTTCCGATGCTGGCAGGCGGTATTGTATGTATTTCTATCCTGATGCACGAGTATTATGATATTCTGGCATCCGTCATGCTTCTATTCTACGGACTGGCTTTGGTCAATGTATCCAAGTTTACCTATTCTAGCGTGGCATGGCTGGGATATGCTTTCATTTGCCTGGGCACTGTCGACTGTTTCTGGGCGGGTCATTCACTTCTGTTCTGGACGATAGGTTTCGGTGGTTTCCATATCCTCTATGGCATATTGTTCTATTTACATTACGAAAGAAAGAAATCATAAATGATAGAATCATTCCAATATATTAATAAAGCATTCGAAAGCAAGGTACGACTGGGTATCATGGCTGTTCTGATGGTTAATGAGGAAGCTGATTTCAATTTTCTGAAAGAGCAGCTCGCATTGACCGACGGTAACCTTGCCAGTCATACCCGTGCCCTGGAAGAACTGGGATATATCGCATGCAACAAAAGTTTTGTCGGACGAAAGCCGCGAACTGCCTTTCAAGCGACTTCGCAAGGCAGGGAAGCTTTCAAATCTCATATTGAAGCTCTGGAGCAATTTCTAAAATCAAAATAATTCATTCATCTAAACACTATCAGCTTATGGACGGTTTCAATGAAAATTCAAACGAGCAACAAGCACAGCAACCTATGGGATGCCTTCACCGTTTCTCCAAAACAATCAAAGTGGTCATCATCGGAGGATTAATCCTTCTTCTGATAATTCCTATATTCATGATTGAAAATCTTATTTCCGAACGGGGACGCACGCAGGAAGAAGCAATCAATGAGGTAAGCGAGAAATGGAGTCTCGCACAGACCGTCAACGGCCCTTATCTGAATATCCAATACCCGGTGGTTACAGAGGACAACGGAGAAAAGAAAGTGTCAATCAAAGACCTGATACTTTTTCCCGACGAGCTTTTGATTAACGGGCAACTAAAGACCGAAATCCTGAAAAGAAGTCTCTATGAAGTCAATGTGTATCAATCGGAACTGATTCTAAAAGGTTCTTTCAGCTCGGAAGAACTGATAAAGAGTAGAATAGACATGGAGCAACTGCAATTCGACAGAGCCGCTATCTGTTTAAATCTGACCGACATGCGTGGTATCAGCGAACAGATTAGTATCACCCTCGGAGATTCTGTCTATGTATTTGAGCCGGGAATGGATAACAGAGGGATTGATAATACGGGCGTACACGCCATTGCTGATTTATCAGAACTGAAGAACAACAAGAAACTGCCTTACGA
This sequence comes from Bacteroides acidifaciens, assembly GCF_903181435.1. Taxonomy (NCBI): domain Bacteria; kingdom Pseudomonadati; phylum Bacteroidota; class Bacteroidia; order Bacteroidales; family Bacteroidaceae; genus Bacteroides; species Bacteroides acidifaciens. The sequence goes on along the minus strand of NZ_CAEUHO010000001.1, from coordinate 1,105,177 downwards.
AGTAAAAATCAAACTGAAAGGCTCGCAATCCATTAACTTCATCCCACTGGGTAAAACAACCCGCGTCGACTTGAAAGCCAATTGGAACACACCAAGCTTTACAGGAAGCTATTTACCCAATAACCGGGATATTACCGAAAAAGAATTTTCGGCACAATGGCAAGTCCTAAACTTGAACCGGAATTATTCACAAGTAATGATTGACTATACCAATTCTAATATTAAAAATATAGATAATTCCAGTTTCGGTGTTAACTTCAAGATTCCGGTAGAGCAGTATCAGCAATCCATGCGTTCCGCAAAGTATGCAATCCTGATTATCCTGTTGACATTCGGAGTTATCTTCTTCACTGAAATTATGAATAAAACCCGTATTCATGCTTTACAGTATTTGTTAGTGGGATTGGCACTCTGTCTATTTTATAGTTTGCTCCTCTCCTTCTCCGAACATATCGGCTTCAACCCTGCCTATCTGTTATCTGCCGCTCTGACTATTTTATTAGTAGGTGGATATATGTTCGGCATCACCAAGAGAAAGAAAACATCATTAATCATGTCCGGGTTATTGGGAGTGCTCTATCTTTATATATTTGTCCTTATCCAGTTAGAGACTTTTGCTCTGTTGGCGGGCAGCTTGGGATTATTTATTATCCTGGCAATGGTGATGTATTTCTCAAAGAAAATAGATTGGTTTAATGAATAATCAGCTTTTCAAAATAAAACTATGGATATAATGTATATAAAGGGAGATGCCACATCTCCTATTGCTCCAAATAATAAAGTTATCACTCACATCTGCAATGATATTGGCGGTTGGGGAAAAGGATTTGTATTAGCACTTTCCAAGAAATGGAAGGTTGCAGAAGAAGCCTATCGCCAATGGTACAGGTCACAAGAAGGTTTCTCTTTGGGAGCTATGCAGTTTGTAAAGGTAACAGATGATATATATGTTGCCAATATGATAGGACAGAAGGGTATTTATAAAAATAATAAAGGACTCCCTCCTATCCGTTATGAAGCAGTCCGACAATGTTTGAAAGAAATTGCCCTGTTTGCAACGCAACATGAAGTGAGTGTGCATATGCCGCGCATCGGTTGCGGACTGGCTGGTGGCAAGTGGGAACTTATCGAAGAAATCATTAAAGAAGAACTCATAGCCAAGGGAATTGCTGTAACCGTATATGATTTATAAATAAAATCAATGCTATCGCATGAACAACCCGCTTTTCTTCTGAAACACTTGACAAACGACTTTTTATATTGTATCTTTGAGGAAAGAAAAGTAATAAACAGCATGAATAATATAAGAAAAATAGATGCATAAATAACATTTTAACTGATATATTTTAGCATCAGTACAAATATGGTATAGGGCAATAGTCTAACGATTATTGCCCTATTTTGTTTACATTTTACTTAAAGCATTTAATCTATTCCCGAAAAATGCAGAAATAGTTTTTTGTATCAATATACGGATAGTTCAAAACTCTTTTTTATAATAGCATTAAATGGTCCTTTTCAAATATACCATATCTGTCAATAGCTTGCCTTCTTCATAAATCGGGTGATCGTAATTGTCGGTAAAGAAATTCTTTATACGATGGGAAATTGTGAAACCGCAATATTCGTAGAAAGATATGGCAGAAGGTACATCGCCCGTTCCAACCAACATTTCAGTACACTTGTCCTGATAGTACTCGAATAGAAATTCAATTAAACGTCTCCCATATCCCTGACGTTGAAAAAAAGGAACAGTAGCAATATTCTTGATTTCATAAATGCCTTCCCCTTCACAAGTTACCACACAAGCAGCTTTCACCCCATTGTCGTACAGAACGAACATATCGCCACGTTCCAAATACCGGTCTATCATATCCTCTTGTTCATCAGCCAAGAGTAACAGTTCGAGGAATTCTTTCTTATCTGAAATTACTTTTTTTATCTCCATATTATCTAGTTTGCCATAAAGATATAAAAAACTAAAATACCATAGTCTACTTTAACGAAACTTATCCTGATATTTGAAATAAATACTATACATGTATTTGCCGATGTTCTAAAATAGTATTCATATTTTCCAGCGCCCACCCTACCAATCCTTCAATATGAGGAATCAGAGTTCCGCCTGTTTCCGTCAAGTTATATTCCACACGAGGTGGTACTTCTGCATATACTTTCCGTTCCACCAATCCGTCGGATTCAAGCGTACGGAGAGTTACCGTCAACATTCTCTGAGAAACATCTTCTATCGTTTTATGAATATCACTGAAACGCATAGTTCCGTTTGCGTTCAAAGTAATAAGCACCAGCATCGACCACTTGTCTCCCAAGCGGCTGAGTACATCTCTTACGGGACAATTTCCTGTCGGGTGAAAGTTTTTCATCTTTTAACGTTTTATATACAATTGACTTACAGCAATAGTTACTTCCATGTAACTTCCTTATTCAGAGGTACGTTCTTGTTTTTCTCCACAAAGAAAGATACATTTGCATCACAAAAGTAATAAACTTACTAAAAATAACTATTGTTTCATCTTAATAATTATGATTATGGCAAAGAAAGTAGCAGTTTTAGCAGTAAATCCGGTAAACGGTTGTGGATTATTCCAATACCTGGAAGCGTTTTTCGAAAATGGCATTTCCTATAAAGTATTTGCCGTATCGGATACAAAAGAGATTAAAACAAATTCAGGAATCAGCCTGACAGCAGATGATGTGATTGCCAGTCTGAAAGGGAACGAAGATGAATTTGACGCACTCGTTTTCTCTTGTGGAGACGCTATACCTGTATTCCAGCAGAATGCGGACAAACCTTATAATATCGATTTGATGGAAGTCATCAAAACTTTCGGAGATAAGGGAAAAATAATGATTGGTCACTGCGCCGGAGCAATGATGTTCGACTTTACAGGTATAACGAAAGATAAAAAAGTAGCAGTTCACCCGTTAGCCAAACCAGCTATCCAAAACGGAACAGCCACCGATGAAAAATCAGAAATAGACGGCAACTTTTTTACCGCACAAGATGAAAATACCATTTGGACAATGCTGCCGCAAGTTGTCGAAGCATTAAAGTAAGGCAGAAGAAAGCAGAAATAATATAAAAAATACAGACATAAACAAGTGCTTTATTAATTCTGTCTATGGAGTAATGCATTCTTGTAAAAGGAATGACACTATCCTCGGTGTGCAACGGGTCATTTCTTTTAAAGGAACGGCCCGTTGGTTTTAAAGGAAAAATACTGGGAATATTCCACTAATATTCAACGACTTAAAAAGTCAAATTCAGAAAAAAAGGAAATGAAACGGAAAAAGAAAAGATGAAATTCCGAGCCTTTTATCGTACTTATGTGTTTCCTTACTATCTTTGCAACTTGAAAATAACTACAATATCAATATATGACTGAAGAAAAAATACATAAAGACCGTACCGGGGGCTGGTGGGCACTAAGTCCGTTGTTCGTGTTCTTATGCCTTTATCTCGTGACTTCTATCCTTGTCAACGACTTCTACAAAGTACCTATCACGGTTGCCTTCCTCATTTCTTCCTGCTACGCCATCGCCATTACCAAGGGATTGAAACTGAACCAACGCATCTATCAGTTCTCCGTGGGAGCTGCCAATAAGAATATTCTCCTGATGATATGGATATTCATCCTTGCCGGAGCCTTCGCACAGAGCGCCAAGCAGATGGGAGCCATCGACGCGACCGTCAACCTGACGCTGCATATTCTTCCCGATAACCTGTTGCTGGCAGGAATATTTATCGCCGCCTGCTTCATCTCCCTGTCCATCGGAACCAGCGTAGGCACTATTGTCGCCCTCACCCCCGTTGCTGTCGGACTGGCGGAAAAGACAGAAATAGCCCTTCCTTTTATGGTAGCTGTCGTGGTCGGCGGTTCTTTTTTCGGAGATAACCTGTCATTTATTTCAGATACAACCATCGCCTCAACGAAAACACAGGAATGTGTGATGCGTGACAAATTCCGGGTAAACTCCATGATAGTAGTTCCGGCAGCCGTCATCGTATTGGGTATTTATATCTTCCAAGGATTATCCATCACCGCACCCGTCCAGATAGAGACTATCGAATGGATAAAGGTTATACCATATATAATAGTATTAGGAACAGCCGTTGCCGGCATGAATGTAATGCTCGTATTAATTATAGGTATATTGACGACCGGTATCATCGGCATCGCTACCGGAAGCTTCGGAATCTTCGACTGGTTCGGAGCTATGGGAACCGGAATAACAGGAATGGGAGAACTTATCATCATTACCCTGTTGGCAGGCGGTATGCTGGAAACCATCCGCTATAACGGCGGCATTGACTTTATTATCCGGAAACTGACCCGCCACGTCAACGGCAAGCGGGGCGCAGAATTGAGCATCGCTGCCTTGGTAAGTATCGCCAACCTGTGTACCGCCAATAACACTATCGCCATCATCACCACAGGACCGATAGCCAGGGATATCGCCCAAAAGTTCCATCTCGACCGGAGAAAAACTGCCAGTATCCTCGACACGTTCTCCTGCTTGATACAAGGGATTATCCCATACGGAGCGCAGATGCTGATTGCAGCGGGACTTGCCAATATCTCCCCTATCAGTATCATCGGCAATCTCTATTATCCTTTTACGATGGGAGCCTGCGCATTGCTCGCCATTCTGTTCCGATATCCGAAACGATATTCGTAAAAAAGGAGCGAAATGTTTGTCAATCAAAAAGAAAAGCCGTATCTTTGCGCCCGCTATTACGAGATAATAGCATAATTCAAATCAATCATTAAAAACAATTATTTAAAATGGCAACTAGAATCAGATTGCAGAGACACGGACGTAAAAGTTACGCGTTCTATTCAATTGTAATTGCAGACAGCAGAGCACCACGTGATGGTAAATTTATTGAGAAGATTGGTACTTACAACCCTAACACCAATCCTGCTACAGTAGATTTGAATTTCGACGCTGCATTGGCATGGGTACTGAAAGGTGCACAACCAAGCGACACTGTACGTAACATCCTTTCCCGTGAAGGAGTTTACATGAAGAAACATCTTATGGGCGGTGTAGCAAAAGGCGCATTCGGAGAAGCAGAAGCAGATGCTAAATTCGAAGCTTGGAAAAACAACAAACAGTCAGGTCTGGCTGCTTTGAAGGCTAAACAAGACGAAGCTAAGAAAGCTGAAGCTAAAGCACGTCTGGAAGCAGAAAAGAAAATCAACGAAGTGAAAGCAAAAGCACTCGCTGAAAAGAAAGCTGCTGAAGCTGCTGAAAAAGCTGCTGCTGAAGCACCCGCAGAGGAAGCTGCAGCTCCGGCTGAAGAAGCTCCTGCAACAGAAGCTGCTGCTGAATAATTTTCGGCAGATTCCGAATAAGAAATCAGGAAAAAGCTATAAATCCTCTCCAGTTCGCTGGAGAGGATTTTTTCATTTTATGCTATAAAACATAATAAATAATTAGTTTCATTCAGAATAAAATGCCTTTCTTTGCGTCAGCATAGTTCAGCACAGTTATCTTTTATAAAAACTAATATGAAACGAACTGATAAGAAAGCAACATTCGGACAGCAGTCTAGTAAGGTCACGCAGTTGGCGGACAACCTTAGCCAGGCTATTTCCAGAAAAGAATTTCTTGAAGGAGATTCTTTGCCTTCTATTAATCAGTTAAGTGCACAATACGGGGTATCGCGCGATACGGTATTCAAGGCCTTCCTTGATTTACGCGAACGGGGACTGATTGACTCTACCCCCGGGAAAGGATACTATGTGACGAGTCAGGTAACAAATGTTTTACTGCTCCTCGACCAATATACCCCGTTTAAAGAAGCATTATACAACAGTTTCGTCAAGCATCTGCCTATTAATTATAAGGTAGACTTGTTGTTCCATCAATACAACGAACGACTATTCAATACCATCATCCGTGAATCCATAGGAAAGTACAATAAATATATAGTGATGAATTTCGATAATGAGAAATTCAGCACGGCATTAAATAAGATTAATCCTGCCAGACTGTTACTGCTTGACTTCGGTAAATTCGAAAAAGAGAAGTACTTTTATATCTGTCAGGACTTCGACGAATCATTCTATCAGGCATTACTTGCACTGAAAGAAAGGATGTGCAGGTACCGCCAAATTGTTTTCCTGTTCTCCAAAGGGCTGAAACACCCGCAAAGCAGCAAAGATTATTTTATCCGTTTTTGCGAAGAGCAAGGATTCTTGTATGAGATACAGGAAGATATTGAAAATCTGGTGGTACGAAAAGAAACAGCCTACATTGCCATCAAACAACAAGATGTGGTAAAGGCAGTGAAACAAGGAAGATTGGAAGGACTGAAATGCGGAAAAGATTTCGGTCTGCTGGCATACAATGATATTCCTTCTTATGAAGTCATTGATGAAGGAATCACCTCATTGAGTATCGACTGGGAAATGATGGGGAACGAAGCCGCAAACTTCGTCCTTAATGATACGCCTATACAGAAGTACCTGCCTACTGAAGTCAGGCTTCGAAAGTCACTCTAATTTTTTTTTGCCACAAAATCAGCACAGTTCAGCACAGATATTAATTAACTATATAATTAAAAAGAAACCATGAAAAAGTATCCGAAAATCGGGATTCGTCCCACCATCGACGGTCGCCAGGGTGGCGTTCGTGAAAGCCTCGAAGAAAAGACAATGAACTTGGCTAAAGCAGTAGCCGAATTAATCAGCAGCAACCTGAGAAACGGTGACGGAAGTCCTGTAGAATGTGTTATTGCCGACAGCACTATCGGTCGTGTGGCTGAAAGCGCGGCTTGTGCCGAAAAATTCGAAAGAGAAGGTGTGGGTTCTACTATCACTGTCACTTCCTGCTGGTGCTATGGCGCTGAAACGATGGACATGAACCCGTATTACCCGAAAGCCGTTTGGGGATTCAACGGAACAGAACGTCCGGGTGCTGTATATTTGGCAGCCGTATTGGCAGGACACGCACAAAAAGGTCTTCCTGCATTCGGCATCTACGGACATGACGTTCAGGATTTGGATGACAACACCATTCCTGAAGATGTAGCGGAAAAGATTCTTCGTTTTGCACGCGCCGCACAGGCAGTAGCTACCATGAGAGGCAAATCTTACTTGTCTATGGGTAGCGTATCTATGGGTATCGCCGGTTCAATCGTTAACCCTGATTTCTTCCAGGAATATCTGGGTATGCGTAACGAATCCATCGACCTTACAGAAATCATCCGACGTATGGACGAAGGCATCTACGACCACGAAGAATATGCGAAAGCAATGGCATGGACAGAGAAAAACTGCAAGGCAAACGAGGGAGATGACTTCAAGAACCGTCCTGAAAAGCGCAAAAGCCGTGAACAGAAAGATGCTGACTGGGAATTTATCGTGAAAATGACGATTATCATGCGCGATTTGATGACCGGCAACCCCAAACTGAAAGAGATGGGATTCAAAGAAGAAGCTTTGGGACACAATGCCATCGCAGCCGGTTTCCAGGGACAACGCCAATGGACAGACTTCTATCCGAACGGTGACTACCCCGAAGCTCTGCTCAATACTTCTTTCGACTGGAACGGTATCCGCGAAGCATTCGTTGTAGCTACTGAAAACGATGCTTGCAACGGTGTAGCTATGCTGTTCGGACACCTGCTGACCAACCGTGCGCAGATATTCTCCGATGTACGTACTTACTGGAGCCCTGAAGTCGTAAAACGTGTGACAGGCAAAGAATTGACAGGTCTGGCAGCCAATGGTATCATCCACCTTATCAACTCCGGTGCAACCACTCTTGATGGCTCCGGTCAATCATCTGACACAGAAGGCAATCCGGTAATGAAAGAACCATGGAACCTGACTGACGCAGACGTAGAAAACTGCCTGAAAGCAACTACCTGGTATCCGGCAGACCGTGACTATTTCCGTGGCGGTGGTTTCTCTTCCAACTTCCTGTCAAAAGGCGGTATGCCTGTCACTATGATGCGTCTGAATCTGATTAAAGGTCTCGGCCCTGTCCTGCAAATCGCAGAAGGATGGACCGTTGAAATCGACCCGGAAATCCACCAGAAACTGAACATGCGTACAGACCCGACATGGCCTACCACTTGGTTCGTTCCCCGCTTGTGTGACAAATCAGCTTTCAAAGATGTATATTCAGTAATGAATAACTGGGGAGCTAATCACGGAGCAATCAGCTACGGGCACATCGGTCAAGACTTAATCACTCTCGCTTCCATGCTCCGCATCCCGGTATGCATGCACAACGTAGAAGACAACGAAATCTTCCGTCCAGCTGCATGGAATGCTTTCGGCATGGATAAGGAAGGAGCGGATTACAGAGCTTGTACGACTTACGGTCCTATCTACAAATAATTTCAATTCAGACAAAAGAACATAAGGACAAAAGAGGAAACAACTTCGATAAACGGCTATAGATGATTCTATCAGCGCAAACCTTATGTTCTTTTGTTCTTATGCCTAAATAAAAATAATTTCGACTCACTTAATTCTAATTTTTTTATCTTTGCAATTATGATTACCAACGAACATATCGAACAGTTTATTGAACAAGCCCATCGTTACGGAGATGCAAAGCTAATGCTTTGCAGTAGCGGAAATCTTTCCTGGCGAATTGGTGAAGAAGCACTGATTTCCGGCACAGGTTCCTGGGTTCCTACCCTTTATAAAGAAAAAGTTTCCATCTGCAATATCGCCAGCGGAACACCGACTAACGGTGTAAAACCTTCAATGGAAAGCACTTTCCACTTGGGTATTCTCCGCGAACGTCCGGACGTCAATGTCGTTCTTCATTTCCAGTCGGAATACGCCACAGCTATCTCCTGCATGAAAAACAAGCCGGTTAATTTCAACGTAACGGCAGAAATCCCCTGCCACGTAGGTGCTGAGATTCCTGTAATCCCTTACTATCGCCCGGGTTCTCCCGAACTGGCAAAAGCAGTAGTAGAAGCCATGTTGAATCACAATTCCGTCTTATTGACCAACCACGGACAAGTGGTATGCGGAAAAGATTTCGACCAAGTCTATGAGCGTGCTACTTTCTTCGAAATGGCTTGCCGCATTATCGTCCAGTCTGGCGGTGATTATTCTGTATTGACACCAGCAGAAATTGAAGATTTGGAAATCTATGTATTAGGAAAGAAAACAAAATAGTATCCGTACATACCATACCATGAAAGATACCAATAAAAACATATATTTAGCAGCAGACTTTGGAGGAGGAAGCGGACGGGTTATCGCCGGCTTCCTTCTCCACGGGAAGCTGGAACTGGAAGAAGTCCACCGTTTCCCCAACCGCCAAGTCAAACTTGGAAATCATGTCTACTGGGACTTCCCCGCGCTTTTTGAGGACATGAAGTCCGGATTAAAACTAGCCGCACAAAAAGGATATAACGTTAAAGGAATCGGTATTGACACTTGGGGAGTAGACTTCGGACTGATTGACAAACACGGAAACCTGTTAGGAAATCCGGTCTGCTACCGGGACGCACGGACAGACGGAATGCCGGCTGAAGTATTCAAAGTTCTGGACGAGAAAAAGCATTACGCCGATACCGGAATACAAGTGATGGCCATCAACACGCTGTTCCAGTTATACAGCATGAAGTTGAATCAAGATTCCCAGCTGGAACTTGCCCGGCAACTCTTATTCATGCCCGACCTTTTCAGCTATTTCCTGACCGGAGTAGCCAATAATGAATATTGTATTGCTTCTACCTCCGAATTACTTGATGCCAGACAACGGAACTGGTCACAAGAAACAATCCGGACCTTGGGACTTCCCGAACATCTGTTCGGAGAAATTATCCAACCGGGAACTATCAGAGGAACCTTAAAAGAAGATATTGCACGGGAAACAGGATTGGGTACAGTAGATGTCATCGCAGTAGGTTCGCATGACACAGCCAGCGCTGTAGCAGCCGTTCCTGCCACGGAATATCCCATCGCTTTTCTAAGCTCTGGCACCTGGTCGCTATTGGGAGTGGAAGTAGACCAACCTATATTGACTGAGGAAGCGCGCCAAGCACAGTTCACCAATGAAGGCGGCGTAGGAGGACGCATCCGGTTCTTACAAAATATCACAGGATTATGGATTCTGCAACGTCTGATGAGCGAATGGAAAGCACGTGGTGAAGAACAAAGCTATGACATCATCATTCCACAAGCCACCGAAGCAAAGATTGACACTATCATTCCAGTAGACGATACAGCATTTATGAACCCGGAAAATATGGAAAACGCCCTGGTCAATTATTGCAGGGAACACGAACTTCAGATTCCCCAGAATAAAGCAGAAATCGTCAGATGTGTACTCCAATCATTAGCATTCAAATACCGGCAAGCGGTAGAACAACTGAACCGTTGTCTCCCCTCTCCGATTCGCCAACTCAATATTATTGGCGGAGGGTCACAGAATAAACTGCTCAATCAACTGACAGCCAACGAACTCGGCATTCCCGTATATGCCGGTCCCGTAGAAGCTACCGCGATAGGAAACATCCTGACGCAAGCTATGGCAAAAGGAGAAATTGCCGACCTTCATGAACTGAGAGAAATTGTAACCCATAGCGTTACACCACAAGTATATTACCCTAAAAAATAAAAGTATATGGAAACACCCCAAACTGGTTACCAAGTCCAATCTTACAAGATTCCCGTCAAACGCTACTGTCAAACACTCGACTTGCGCGACTCCCCGGAATTAATCGCCGAATATCGCAAAAGACACAGTGAAACGGAAGCATGGCCCGAAATCCTTGCCGGGATTCGGGAAGTAGGTATCCTCGAAATGGAAATCTATATTCTCGGCACGCGTCTGTTTATGATTGTCGAAACTCCTGTTGATTTCGACTGGGACACGGCAATGGCACGTCTGAACACTCTTCCCCGCCAACAGGAATGGGAGGAATACATGGCTATATTCCAGCAAGCCGCTCCCGGAATGAGTTCTGCGGAAAAATGGAAACCGATGGAAAGAATGTTCCACTTATATAATACTTAAAAAAATATCAAGAACGACCATGAAACACACTAAGCAGTCCATTATCTCAAAAGATGGCATCAGCTACCTCATCCCCTTTATTCTCATTACCTCTTGTTTTGCGTTATGGGGATTTGCAAACGATATTACCAATCCGATGGTGAAAGCATTTTCCAAAATCTTCCGGATGAGCGCCACTGACGGAGCGTTGGTACAGGTAGCCTTTTATGGCGGCTACTTTGCCATGGCTTTCCCTGCGGCCATGTTCATCCGCAAATACTCATACAAAGCCGGTGTCCTGCTGGGACTTGGAATGTATGCATTCGGAGCTTTCTTATTCTTTCCCGCTAAGATGACGGGAGAATATTATCCGTTTCTGATAGCCTACTTTATCCTTACCTGCGGACTTTCCTTTCTGGAAACAAGTTGTAATCCGTATATCCTTTCTATGGGAACGGAAGAGACTGCCACCCGCCGCCTGAACCTCGCACAGTCCTTCAATCCGATGGGGTCACTCCTCGGAATGTATGTAGCTATGCAGTTTATTCAAGCCAAACTACACCCGATGGGTACTGAAGACCGCGCCCTACTCAACGACAGCGAATTCCAAGCTATCAAGGAAAGCGACCTCGCTGTCCTGATTGCCCCTTATCTTATTATCGGACTGGTCATCGTAGCCATGTTGCTCCTAATCCGGTTTGTCAAAATGCCGAAGAATGGAGATCAGAATCACAAAATAGACTTCTTACCGACATTAAAACGTATTTTCAAAGAAACACGTTATCGCGAAGGAGTGATTGCCCAATTCTTCTATGTAGGCGCACAAATCATGTGCTGGACGTTCATTATCCAATACGGCACCCGCCTATTTATGTCACCGGAATTCGGAATGGATGAGAAGAGCGCTGAAGTCCTCTCGCAGCAATATAACATTATAGCAATGGTTATCTTCTGTATCAGCCGCTTTATCTGTACCTTCATCCTGCGCTATCTCAATGCCGGAAAGCTACTGATGCTCCTTGCCATTTGCGGTGGTATTTTCACGTTAGGCACCATCTTCCTTCAAAATATCTTCGGACTCTACTGCTTAGTTGCAGTTTCCGCTTGTATGTCACTAATGTTCCCCACCATTTACGGCATTGCGCTGAAAGGTATGGGAGACGACGCCAAATTCGGCGCAGCCGGCCTTATCATGGCTATTCTGGGTGGTTCAATTCTTCCTCCACTGCAAGCAAGCATCATCGATATGAAAGAAATCGGATGCCTGCCTGCCGTCAATGTTTCATTCATTTTACCTTTTATCTGCTTCCTTGTGATTAGCGGTTACGGTTACCGTACACTAAAAAGAAACTGGTAAAAAACAGACTTAAAAATAGTGACGCTATCCACTCGTGATACCGTCACTATCCTACTCATATAGTGACGCCATCCGCTGCGGATAGCGTCACTATTTTATTTTCCCTTTTTTAAGAGACGGTTCCTTCTCTAAGTTAATAACAGAAACTACTAACTCTTTCAATTCTCAAATAATTAACATCAGTTCGATATAAGTTCGCCCGCATGGCTTCCCGAAGGAGAAAACAGACTAAAACATCGTATAAAATAGCTAATAGAAAGCCGAAATTTATTAATTCATGCTATAGAATACATTAAATCGACCTGATGATTTTGGTAAAGCATACATAGATTCAAAATAATTTTATCGGAACACCATCAATATATTGGCAATATTTTACACTCCATTTAAACAATTTGGAATGGAAGATTTAATCAAATATTAACACTTGATAGTTTTTTTATCGCATAGAAAGAGCCGCTGGACTGAGGTCAAGACCCAAACGTACTTAAAAAGGGACAAAACAATATACTCCATAATCTTGTGGTTGTGCCGCAAAATTATGGAGCAAGTATGCGAAGCGGAAAGACGTCTATCCGATGTTCTCAGCCATTTTCTTGCCTAAAGTAAAGGCTGATTCTAATTCAATAGAGAACATATCATCCCGATATTTCCTCTTACTTTCCTCGTCAAATACCTCAACGACATACTTGGAATAGTCGGAGAACTGATATGTGTTGAACGCACAGATTCGGTTAGGTTGATTGAAAACGTGTCCGATGAAAGATTCTATGTTTGCAATGACAGCCTCGGGGAACATTTCTTTTGGAACATTCATGGTATATATGGTTGCCACATCACATCGTTTTGGTGCAATCGTTTTATAGCCGGCTTCATAAGTGGCAAACGGGAAGATAAGTCTTTCGAGAAAGGCTTTCATCTGTGCGGATACATCCATCAGGAAAATTGGAGAGCCGAGTACCAGAATATCCGCCTGAGCCGCCTTTTCAAGAACTGGCATTATTGAGTCTTTGACGGAACAATGACCGTAACTCTTTGTCCCTTTGAGTTTACACGCAAAGCAACTGCGGCAACCTTTGAAATCAAAGTCATAAAGATTGACGGTTTCAACAGTTGCGTCTTGCAACTGTGATTTAACACCCTCGGCAAAAGCACGACACATTTTTGCCGTGTTCCCGTCCTTGCGAGGGCTTCCGTTGATGATGATTATTGAATTCATATATTGTCGAATTTGCATGCAAAGTAAGTCCATTATTCTTATCTTTGCAAGTACGCACCAATAAGTTATATAGTAACTAAAAGGAGTAAATTATGGAAAAACAAAACAATACGGATAAAATATTTTTTCATGGAAGAGAATATTTTTGTACGCTTGACCTTGCTCTTGACAAAATAGGCGGCAAGTGGAAAATCATAATGATTTATATGTTGCAAAATGGAGCTTTACGTTCATCAGATTTGCAACGTAAGATGTCGGGGGTGTCAAATAAGATGTTTACTCAAACTGCAAGAGAATTGGAATATGATGGTATAGTAAAACGAGAGGTATATCCAGTTGTTCCTCCTCGCGTAGAATACTCACTCACACCAGTAGGGCAATCAATATTGCCTATCATAAGAGATATAGCTGAATGGGGTAAGCAGTTGTTGGATGATAAATTATAATCGGTTGGTCATGCTTTCGCGGAAAGGAGGCAGATGGTTGGTGATAGTGAATTTGACTATTCCATTTCAAATTACTAAATGCGGTCCGGAAGATACGAGAGGGATTGAGAATCCCACTATCAGATTGTGCCGATATCTACGCTTATGCCTGCGAGAATACTGTTATGACGTATTTTCCAATCAGTTCCATAATTTCTATATTGATTTCGGATATGATTTTTATATGCACATTCGCACAACCTTACCAAAAAATCAAGTTGAAGAAGTCGTTTTGAATAATCATTTATATATAAGACCATGAAACTGACCGATAAACGATTTTGGAGTGGAGAGAAAACGGGTTACTATTCGTCTTTCAAGTACGCACTATCTGACTGCATGCTGTTCTCTATCCCATGGACTTTGACCATCTGCCTAATACTATGCTCAATCTACCTGTTAATTTGTTCGCATAACGAGGAAAGTATCTCTTGGCACACAATTTCTGTTGGTTTAATCTTTTTTTTCATAGTATTCATTATTTCAAGCGGAATCTTCCTATATGAGAATTGGATTAAGCAATATCTCATTATAGGCAAGACAAAGAAGCTGTTGCCAGAAGGATGCGCTATGAAGGACATCAACTTTGATAGTGTAAGAAAGGAGTATAAGATAATGTTGGAATATAAGGGTAAGATGTTCCGAGTATCAATCGAATATCCATCCTTTTATCTAAGTGAAAAAGGAGTACGCACACTTGGTTCATTGAATATTAGTTCACGCAAGGATTTTGAGAGGAACAAGTTGCTTATCATGAACTATATGTCTTAAAAATATTAACCCAGTTGGTATTTATCGACTTATGCCACCTCGCCCTCTCTCAATTTTCCAATCATACCGACCTTCCGCGACATCGCCAACCTCTTTGAGTGTGTGGCGATGTTTTAATGTGCCATAACACTGTCACGCTCTAATTCGACCGTCCGCTTCGCCTCGGTCAGTGCCTTTGTCCGCACAGCACCGTTCATCAGTCGGTAGAGGCATGAAGAAATTTGTTGCACGCTTTTGAAAGCTATAAATACAAAGAGTATTTTGGAATAACGCCAAGTGAGTCTACCATGAAAAAAACAATAAAACAAATACGAAGCTATATATCCGAAGATCCCACCGACAGGGATCTTCACTATAACACTTGCATAAAGAAGCCTTTCTTTTTTTACTTCTTCATGCAGTATTGTATTAATCGTAGCATTTATACTATGTACGTACACCTTAATTTTGAAATTAATAATCTAATTATTTAAACAGTATGAAAACTTTAACTAAAATGAAAAAAGTTTGTTGTTTTAATCGCTTTGTCTTATTGGCAATGACACTGAGCATGGTCACTTCTTTTACTGCATGTAGCAGTGACGACGATTCGGACATTCCTGTATATTCCCTTAAAGATGTTGATGGCAATTATTCCGGCACAATGCTGACGGAATCCACCCCCGTCAGTCCCCAAGCAAATGCAGAAGAGGGAGAAGAACCGGCAGGAGCCGAAGTTACTGCCGAAGTAAAAGACAATCAGATTATGATTAAGAAACTTCCGGTTGACGACCTGATTAAAAGCATCGTCGGTGAAGAAAATGCAGGAGCTATCATCGAAAATTTGGGCGATATTAACTACAACATTCCTTATACACCGACCTTTGATGAAAGTAAATCTAACATCTTACTTCAACTAAAACCTGAACCACTGGAAATTAAATACACCGAACCGATTCAAGTACAAGAAGAAGGACAAGAACCGGCTGAAAATCTTATAATAGTAACTATTGAAGCTAAAAAGAATGGCGTTTATGCTTATGACGGCAAAAAACTGGCATTCGTTATCAAAGCAACTGGAGTAAAAGTCGGAGATGTAAATTTCCCCAATTTCCCCGTTACGACATTCACTTTCAGCATGGTCAAGAAGTAACATACAAACCTTTCGCTGGAAAAAAAAGAAAATGGAGCATGCCTGCGCGCAAGACATGCTCTTTTTTTATACCTTTGTGAAGAAACCAACTATACAAAATGACTACAACAGAAAACATTCGAAAAGAATTGCAGGATTTGGTAGATTCCAAGTATCAGGAATTTCATTCTGCCCTAGTTCCCGGAATCGGGAATATTCTTGGTGTACGTATTCCGCAACTACGGATATTGGCTAAAGAAATCGCAAAGAGAGATAACTGGCGTATGTTTGTGGAAGCAACCGATACTAAGTTTTATGAAGAAACAATGCTTCAGGGAATGGTTATCGGATTAGCTAAAATGGAACTGGATGAACAAATGAAACACATAAGCATGTTCGTTCCACGTATCGACAACTGGGCTGTATGTGATATCTTTTGCGGCGAACTGAAGACTGCCGTGAAGAAAGGAAAAGCAACTGTATGGCAGTTTATCCAGCCTTACCTCATATCTCCCAAAGAGTTCGAAATCCGCTTCGGGATTGTGATGCTTTTCCATTATGTAGACGAAGAACATATCGACGCATTGCTGGCATATGCAGACACTTTCAACCACGATGCTTATTATACACGTATGGCTATGGCTTGGATGATGTCCATCTGTTTCATCAAATTCCCCGAAAAGACAATGGAGTACCTTAAACAGAGCAAGCTGGATAACTGGACTTATAATAAGTCATTGCAGAAAACTATCGAATCTCTCCGAATAGACAAGGAAACTAAAGATATACTTCGTGGTATGAAACGGAGGTAATGACACCATAAAAAATAAAGCTCGGTAACTGTTCTTACCGGGCTTTATTTTTTATGATGTATCAAATGATTTATGATATAGCACATGAATTAATTCCTCTTTACCTTTTTTCTTCTGCTTCTGCGCCTTTGTTGTTTCCGGCGGCTGTAACGTTGGCATCTTTTATATATCATCCAGCCGCTCATCAAAGCAACAACGACAAAGATAAGAATAGTGATACCCACTCCTAAATTATCCCCCTTAATACGCGACCAGATATCAAGAACTTCTTTTGTCTTATCACCGAAGTCACGAATCATAGCGCATCGTTCCACTACTTTGCGGTCGGGATATTGTATCTTGTCAATCTGTATGCTATCGGCGTCCGGACCGAAGAAATAACTAAGATCGGAAAAATAGGTAAGTGTCGTATCTATCTTCTCTTCCAGAATCTCCGGAGTAGCAATCGAACTTACATATCCGCAGAAATCCATATTTCTCAGAGCAATATCCGGACGACACATGAAGTTGATAAAATAGCTGGCTGCTTCCGGATTCCTTGCATATTTCGGAATCACCCAACCGTCATACCATATATTACTTCCTTCCTTCGGAACTTCGTAATCCAAGTCCACACCTACCGCATCGGCTTCTTCAATCGCCCATATCGCGTCACCGCTCCAGGTCATATTCAACCAAGCCTTGTTCTTCGTCATCATCTCCTTGCCGAAATCGGCTTCCCAGCCTGCTATATTCGGTTTCAGGGCTTTCAGATATTTTTCCGCAAGCTCCATAGCCTGTGGAGAATAGTCGTTCATTAGTTCTTCCACTGTCACACTCCCCGCTTCCAATTCCTTGGCGTGCGCATAAATGATAGCCGTACCGTAAGCGTCGCGGTAACTATCTTTCATAAGGATTTTGCCGGCATACTTCTTATTCCAAAGACAATCCCAGGATGCAGCGACCAAATCAGGAACATAAGCCCGGTTATAAAGAAGTCCCGCAGTTCCCCACATATAGCATACCGCATAACGGCTGGCTTCTTCACCCGGCTGACTCAATTTATTAATCTGCTCCCGTATGAACGGAGCCACATTGTTCATATAGTTGGGAGAATGGGCAAAGTTCGTATCAATAGGCAGAAGCAGATGCTTCTTCAACATACGCTCAATAATGTATTCCGAAGGGCAGACCACGTCGAAATCCTCATGTCCCTTCTCTATCTTGGTCAACATTATTTCATTAATGTCGAATGTCTGATAAACGATGCGGATATTTTCGCCTGTCTGTTCTTTATAATATGCTTGAAAATCCTCGAGCACACTATCCCCGATATAATCCGCCCAGTTATAGATTTTGAGAACCCGTTCGCGAGGCTCGCCGGAATTATAACATCCCATCAAACTCAGCAACAACAGGATAGCAGGAATTATTCTTTTCATAATTAACAATTTTACAATGTGCAAATATGCCAATACTGAAAACGTGCCGCCATGCAATCAGCATATCAGCGCATTGGCATATTGAATAATTATTTCTTCTTCGCTTTCCCTGCCCGGTAATTGATTACAATAAGCAACGCCAGCACCACAACAAAAATAATGGCGGAAAGCGGACGAAGCTCTGGTGTCAAACCACCTTTGCGGGCATCGGCATAAATATAAGTGGAAAGTGTCTCCAAACCCTGATTGCCGATAGTAAATACTGTTACGGCAAAATCATCAATAGATAATGTCAATGCAAGCATAAAACCACTAATCATTCCCGGGCGAATCTCCGGCACAATGACTTTCCACAAGGCTTGCATGGGAGTCGCTCCCAAGTCAAGAGCGGCCTCATAAATATTCGGGTTCATCTGCTTCAAACGAGGCAAAACACTCAAAACAACGTATGGCGTACAAAAAGTAATATGAGCAAGCACTACGGTTGTGTATCCTTGTGTGATTCCTAAAGAAACAAACAAAAGGAAAAGAGAAATACCCGTGATGATATCTCCGTTCAGAATAGGAATGCTATTCACAAAACCAATCGCTTTACGCGAACGGGATTTCAGATTAAAGATGCCGATAGCAGCTACGCTACCCAATAAGGTAGATACCGTTGCAGCCAGCAGGGCAATAGTAATCGTGTTAATCAATGCATTCATCAAAGAATGATGCGCGCCCGTAGTGAAAAGCGAAGTATAAAGTTTTGTGGAGAAACCAGTCCAGTTGCCCAACACTTTCGCTTCCGTAAAAGAATAGATAACGATAATCACAATAGGAGAATAAAGCAACAACAGCAATATCCATAAGTAAGCCTGAGCGAATATTTTCTTTACCATAGCCCCCCTCCTTCGTTTGAATTGTCTTTATCGTCCATGCTAAACAAGGAAGTAGCAGCAATCAGCAGCAACATAATAAGCGAAAGTGCCGCTCCATAATTCCACATGCTGTTATTGATATTTTCCTGAATCGTCGTACCAAAGAGTTTGATATTATTCATCGTCAGCAACTCGGCAATGGCAAATGTTGATATAGTCGGCATGAACACCATCATAATCCCACTCATTACTCCCGGCATGGAAAGCGGAAGGACTGCTTTCAAAAAGACTTGTAGCGGATTGGCTCCCAAATCTTGTGCAGCTTCAATATAACTATGATCCATTTTCTGCAACGTGTTGTAAATAGGATAAATCATAAAGGGGATAAAGTTGTATACCATACCGAATATCAATGCTCCCTCGCCCAACGGTACACCAAAAAAGTCGAACAAGGCAACCGTAGCCAGAGTACGCACCAGGATATTCACCCACATCGGCAGAATAAACAGGACAACCATTGTTTTAGAACGGTTCAGCTTACTGTTGCTCAATATCCAAGCAGCCGGATAACCCAGCAAAAGACAAACAAGGGTGGTGATAATAGCAATACCTATCGAATAGACAAAGATATTGATTGCTTCGGGATGTTCGAAGAACTTCTGAAAATTGGCGAGTGTCAAATGACCGTTATCGTCGGTAAACGCATACACGACAATCAAGAACAACGGTATGACCACAAAGATCGCCGAAAAAATAATGTAAGGGAGAGTCCAACTCTTACGTGACGACAAAAAGACTAAAAACCTCTTATTCACTTCCTTTCCTGTTAATCGGTTATTTTAATTACACGAATGGCATCCGGGGGGATGGTAATACCTACGCGGTCGCCGTCGTCCCATACGTCGTTCGTATCTACAAACACATTCTCGTCCCAGTCGGAGAACACCGTCAGATGGTAATGGTCACCCTTGTAAAGGATAAACTTCACCTCTCCCGTCAGTGTTCCGTCTTCCTCATTATCCTGAAGAATCACCTTGTCGAAATCCACTTCCACTTTGACATTCATATCAGGCTCCATACCTTCTACCGGAGCACACTCAAAGCTGCAACCGAGGAATTCCACATGAGTGGCATCCAGCAACTTTCCTTCAAAAGTATTGCAGATACGCTCTTTCTTCATAATATGAATATCGAAAGGCTTCACTAGCAAACCGACTTCCGCCCCTACCTCAAAATGATGGTAATCCTGCACAAGGAATTCATAACCACCGCAAAGCACGGTCATTTCATAATGCACGCCTTTGAATATGGAAGTCTGCACCACTCCTGTCAACTGTGCCATATCCGAAACCGGGAAAATATACAAGTCTTCCGGACGAATCACCACATCTACCGGAACATTCTCACCGAATCCTTCGTCCACACATTCGAACTCCGTACCGCAGAAACGTACCAATTTGTCATGAATCATCGTACCATTCAAGATGTTACTTTCTCCGATAAAGTCCGCAACAAAAGAATTGATAGGTTCATTATATATATCAATCGGCGTACCGATCTGCTGAATCTTCCCTTCACTCATTACGACAATCGTGTCGCTCAATGTAAGCGCCTCTTCCTGGTCGTGAGTGACGTAGACAAATGTGATTCCTAGAGATTTATGCATTTCCTTGAGTTCCATCTGCATATCCTTGCGCATTTTCAGGTCGAGCGCAGCCAGCGGTTCATCGAGCAGCAACACTTCCGGTTCGTTGACAATGGCACGGGCGATGGCTACGCGCTGTTGCTGGCCACCGGAGAGAGAATCGACATCACGATATTCATAATCCGTCATGCCCACCATTTTCAGAGCAGCTTTCACTTTCTTCCCAATGGTCTGCTTCGGTGTCTTTTTCAGTTTCAGACCGAAAGCGATATTGTCGTAAACATTCAAATGCGGAAACAGAGCATATTTCTGGAATACCGTATTTACCGGACGCTTGTGGGGTGGAGTTTGTGTGATTTCCTTCCCCGAAATTCTGATTTCACCTTCCGAAGCCGTCTGAAAACCGGCAATGAGACGCAACAACGTGGTTTTCCCGCAACCGGAAGGTCCGAGTATCGTGACAAACTCGCCCTTTTTCACGTTCAGAGTCACATCATCCAATGCTGTTTTCTCGCCGAAATACTTCGAGACATGGCTCACCTCAATGATGGATTTATCTTCTTGCATATTCATTCTAAAGTTTGGGCTGCAAAGGTACACATTTCTGCGGTTTTCACCTACGTGTTAATCTAATATAACAGTGTTTTTCGATGCCCGAGAGAAAAATAATCTATCTTTGCATAAATATTTATTCACTAATCTTACAAAAGCATGAAAAAATTAACTTATTTAGTTATCGCAACTGCTGCTTTGGGTATGGTAGCTTGTACCGGCAACAAAGCCGGCTACGTTGTTACAGGTACAGTAGAGGGCGCAGTCGATGGTGACACCGTTTATCTTCAGGAAGCTACAGGTCGAAATCTGACTAAACTCGATACAGCTGTCATCTCTAAAGGAACTTTTACCTTTAAAGGTACACAAGATTCTGTTGTCAACCGCTATGTCACTTGTGAAGTTAACGGAACACTGTTGACGGTTGATTTCTTCCTCGAAAACGGAAAAATCAATGTTACTTTAGGCAAAGATGATGATTCTGTTACTGGTACTGCCAACAACGACGCTTACCAGGAACTCAGAGCTAAAATCAATGACATCAGCAAGAAAATGAATGCTATCTACGAATCAATGGGGGACTCCACATTGAGCGATGAACAGAAAGAAGCCAAACAAAAAGAAGGAGCCGACTTACAGGAACAGTACGAAAACGCAATCAAGGAAGCTGTACAGAAAAACATCACCAACCCTGTTGGCGTATTCTTGTTCAAACAGACTTTCTACAATAACTCTACTGCCGAAAACGAAGCATTACTGCAACAGGTTCCGGCTAACTTGCAAAACGATGAAGCTATCGTAAGAATCAAGGAACTGACCGAAACACAGAAAAAGACTGCCGTAGGTACCAAGTTCATTGACTTCGAAATGGAAACCCCGGACGGGAAAACTGTGAAACTGTCTGATTATGTAGGTAAAGGCAAAGTGGTATTGGTTGACTTCTGGGCAAGCTGGTGCGGTCCTTGCCGTCGCGAAATGCCTAACCTGGTAGAAGCTTACGCCAAATACAAAGGCAAAAACTTCGAAATCGTAGGTGTATCCCTCGATCAGGATGGTGCTGCCTGGAAAGAATCTATCAAGAAAATGAACATGACCTGGCCGCAAATGTCCGACCTGAAATTCTGGCAAAGCAAAGGTGCACAACTTTACGCTATAAACAGTATTCCTCACACAGTATTGATCGACGGTGACGGTACGATTATTGCCCGCGGTCTGCACGGAGAAGAACTTCAAGCTAAAATAGCAGAAGTTGTAAAATAAAAGAAAGACCGCTTCGTCCTAAAAGCAGTCTCTTGATTATAAAGATCAGCCCCTGTAATCTTAAAGAATACAGGGGCTGAATTTTATATATGAAAGTAGCAGAGAGATTTACTCTCCCCTACTTTATTCTCAATCAGACAAACCAACGTACGTAGCAGAAGTCCTGACGGTGTGGAAGATCCGAGTTCTTCGGGAACATACGGTAAGACACCTTGAAGCTACCTGCATTTGATAAGCTATGTTTAACCTGGAATGTGTACAAATTACCTTCCTTCTTGATTACGCTGAACGGTTCTACTGAGTAAACATGCTGCTTACCGTCAGCAGTTGTATAAGTCGTTACCAGTTCGAGTCCTATTGCATCATTCAAGCCTTTCTCATCAATTACGTAAGTAATAGTATATTCTTTTCCGCTTTCGATATCGCCTTTTGCCAGTTCTTCTACCTTATCGCAAGATACGATTTCGATAGAATCCCATTTAGCAACCACTTCTTCTTTCCAAGCTGCGATTTCTTTTGCTTTCGCATTGTCATCAGCAGCCAAAACAGCGAAACGTTTAGCTTGCTTGCAATAGAATTTATTAAAGTAATCATCCAACTGACGTTTCATTGTATAATGAGGAGCAATCTGTGCGATAGAATTCTTAACGACCTTGATCCAGCCTTCAGAATATCCTTTCTTGTTGCGTGCATAATACAACGGCATAATTTCAGTTTCAAGAATGCTGTAAATAGTAGCAGCATCCAATTG
Source organism: Bacteroides acidifaciens (assembly GCF_903181435.1). Classification (NCBI taxonomy): domain Bacteria; kingdom Pseudomonadati; phylum Bacteroidota; class Bacteroidia; order Bacteroidales; family Bacteroidaceae; genus Bacteroides; species Bacteroides acidifaciens. The sequence continues at coordinate 1,081,929 of NZ_CAEUHO010000001.1, read as the reverse complement.
ATCCTGATGTTCCTGATTCTGGTAAGTACGTTTTTCAGTCAACGCCCAACCTGCACCTTCACGGTAACCTTCCAGCCACCATCCGTCCAACACAGAGAAGTTGACAACACCGTTCATCAATGCTTTTTCACCTGACGTACCGGATGCTTCCAACGGACGAGTCGGAGTATTCAACCAAATATCAACACCGGAAACCAAACGACGAGCCAACTGCATATCGTAGTTTTCGAGGAAGATAATCTTGCCCAGGAATTCAGGACGGCGAGAAATTTCAATAATACGCTTAATCAAGCCCTGTCCTGCTCCATCGTGCGGGTGAGCCTTACCTGTAAACAGGAACTGTACCGGATAGTCAGGATTGTTCACAATCTTAGAAAGACGTTCCAAGTCAGTAAACAGCAAGTGTGCACGTTTGTAAGTAGCGAAACGACGACCGAAACCAATCAACAATGCATTCGGATTGATCTTATCCATCAGTGAAACGATACGTGAAGGATCTCCCTGGTTCTTCAACCAAGTATCGCGGAATGACTTGCGGATATAGTCAACCAACTTATTCTTCATCGTCATACGAGTCTTCCAAATTTCTTCATCGGGCACATTGTAAATAGCTTCCCAAATCTTAGGGTTAGACTGATCGAACCAGAAGTTTTCGTTGAAATATTTAAAGTACAGTTCTTTCCACTCCGTTGCGCTCCAAGTCGGGAAGTGAACACCGTTCGTCACATATCCTACGTGACTTTCTTCGGGGAAATAACCTTTCCAGATAGAAGAGAACATTTCTTGAGAAACTTTTCCGTGCAGCCAGCTTACACCGTTCACTTCCTGAGAAGTGTTGCAAGCAAAGACAGACATACAGAAACGTTCGCCCTTATCACCCGGATTGTTACGTCCGAGATCCATCAAGTCGTCCCAAGTGATACCCATTCTTGCAGGATAGCCACTCATATATTTACCGAACAAGCCTTCGTCAAAATAGTCGTGTCCTGCCGGAACCGGTGTATGAACCGTATAAAGAGAAGAAGCACGAACCAGCTCGATAGCCTGATCGTATGTCAATCCGGTAGCTACGTAGTCACAGATACGCTGAACATTAATCAATGCAGCATGTCCTTCATTACAGTGATAAATATCTTTCTTGATCCCCAATGCCTTCAATGTCAGGATACCACCGATACCTAACAGAATTTCCTGTTTCAGACGGTTTTCCCAGTCACCGCCATAAAGCTGGTGAGTGATAGGACGGTCGAACTCGCTGTTCATTTCGTTATCTGTATCCAACAGATACAAAGAGACACGTCCTACATTAACACGCCATACATTAGCATGAACATAATAATCCAGATAAGGAACATCTACCACCAACGGCTTTCCGTCTGCATCTATTACACGGTCGATAGGAAGCTGGCCGAAGTTCTGCGCTTCGTAGTTAGCTATCTGCTGTCCGTCCATGGACAATGTTTGAGTAAAATAACCGTAACGATACAAGAAACCTACCGCACACAAATCAACATTGCTGTCAGAAGCCTCTTTCAGATAGTCACCAGCCAATACACCCAGACCACCGGAATATATTTTCAGGACGCTGCTCAAGCCATATTCCATACTGAAATAAGCTACAGATGGGCGTTGCTCATCCGGCTTCACATCCATGTAATCCTTGAATTTCGTATAAACTTCATCCATTCTTTTCAGAATCACTTTGTCTTTTGCCAGTGCTTCCAGCTTTTCATAGCTCATACGTTCCAACAACAGTACTGGATTCTGTCCACATTCTTTCCAAAGTTCCGGATCTAGATCTCTAAACAGTTCAGTCGCTTCAAAATTCCATGCCCACCAAATGTTGCGTGCGATTTCAGACAACTTCTCCAACTCTTCCGGTATACGTGATTTCACAGTAACCTCTTTCCAGTTGGGAGTATTCACATTACTAACTTTGATTTTCATAATGTTTTTGTTTACTTATTGATGAATAATAGTTTCTTAACTCAGTTGACGCTTCATAGCATTGCGCAAGGCAATGTCATAAGCCTCATAGTAATATTGTATGAAGTGTTTCCATAAAGCCTGTTCCGCTACTTCAGCAGCACGCTTGCGGATTTCCTTCACTTCTTTTTCCGTCTTATCGGCAAACAATGTAATCGTATCCTTGATACCATCCGCCACTTCCGAATAATTATAGTCCGAACGATGCAGCACTTCTACTCCATCATTAATGCCATGCTGGTTTTTCAAGCTATTTACCCAAAGCCCGAATCCTGCCAGGTCAGTAGTGATTGTCGGCACATGGAATGCTACGCTTTCCAACGGGGTATACCCCCAAGGTTCGTAATAGGAAGCATAAACACTCAAATCCTGTCCCAGCAATATATCATAATACTCCTTGTTCATAATACCGTCACGACCGTCCAAATAGCAAGGAACGAAAATAACCTTTACCTTATCTTCCGGTCTGTTGCCCATTCCTAAATATTTCAGCATATCCAATACCTGGTCGTGAGTCATATTATGCAGCCAATGGGTAATGAACGGTACTTCAAGTGGAGTATCGAACTTTTTCTTGCTCTTCAAGCGTTCCTGCAAATCCTCACGGGGATCGCCCACCCAACCGGGAACATTGATAAACGCCAACACATTCTTATGCAAATTCTTGTCTCTGTTCAAGCGGTTTAATGATTCCAAAAACACGTCGATTCCTTTGTTCTTGAACTCATATCTTCCACTCGTTCCGACAATTAACGTATCGTCATCCAGATTTGTTCCCAATAATTTATTTGCCACATTCAACATCAAAGTACGCGCACGTTTACGCTTTCCGGTGAATGTGCTCCCTTTCGGCACAAAATCATCCTCAAACCCGTTCATAAGGACTACATCCGCTGGTTTGTTCAGCAACTCCTTACATTCGTTGTTGGTGATTTCGCTAACTGTAGTAAAGCAGTCTACATAATGCGCGGTTTGTTTTTCAATCGAATGTTTCGATTCCATATTCAGTTCCTGAGCCATCTGGTCGCCATTGTAGGCAAAGAGATAGTCATACAGCGGCTTGTGATTACCTGCGATAGAACGACCGATAGAAGTAGCATGGGTCGTAAAGATAGTAGCCACTTCGGGCACAACTTCCTGTACATAAAGTGCTCCCATTCCCGTCATCCACTCGTGAGCCTGATATACTACCTTGTCCGTTTCTGTCAAGTTGTAATGATAGAAACTCTCCACTACCCTGCCCGCAGCATACGAAAACATAGACGCTTCGTCGTAATCACCGTAAGCGTGCAACGAATCTACTTGATAACGATTCCACATTTCTGTGTATATATCGTTTTTTTTCTCAAAAAAAGGTTGGAAATCGACCAGAATGACTATGGGTTCACCGGGGATATTCCATCGACCGATACGAACAGAAAGTTCGTCTTTCTCAAGCGCGTGCTTTTTCCAAGCGGCACACAGATTATCCGACTCGATGAATAGGGGATTTTCTTTTCCTTGCCACACATCAGGACCTATGAAAAAAATTCTATCACGAAACTTTTCCTGCAATGTATTTGCCCGTGTCGACAAGACGGTATATATCCCTCCTACTTTATTACATACTTCCCAGCTGGACTCGAAGATATAATCGGGGGTTAATAAATCTTTTACCATATAATATATTAAAACTCTTTTTAGTATGCGAGTGCAAAAGTACACATTATTCTTTGAAAAATAATACTTTATACAAAAAATATGAGTTAAGAAGAGGAAAGAAACGTTGTCCTACAATGAAAAAAGAATATCCCCTTGTACATGCAAAGCTGCATGAACAAGGGGACTTACCGCTTTTTAGGAAATAAATCCTAAAAAAATGATTTACGTAGAAAAACTACATAAATTTGAATATTATACCATCAACGCTGCTACCAATGCCAAAATAGCATAAAACTCAGGAAGAGCCGCATAAATCATTGTATTGGTTTGTACATCATGGCCTTGAGAAATTCCAAGAATACCATTTGCACATACTTGGCCTTGACGAATGGCAGAGAACAGACAAACAAGTCCTACACCTAAACCGATACCCAACATCAAAGGACCTTCCGTTGCAAAATCTCTACCCATTGACATCAGAAAAGCAACAAATCCATAAAGACCTTGAGTAGCCGGAAGTGCAGACAAAATCATATAGCCTGCAGATTTTGAAGGGTCTTTCTTCAAAGCGCCTTCTGCCGCATTTCCTGCAATCGTTGTACCAAAACAACTACCAATTCCCGCAAGGGCCAACATCAAGCCCAATCCTAAATAACCTAAAACTTCATTCATAACTTTATTATTTTATTTATTTTTTAATTAATTATTTTTTTACTGTAGCAAATGGTTTATAGGCTTCACCCTTACCATTATAACCTGAATTCTTAAAATATTCGACAAACGTAAGACGAAGCGGATGCACAAAGGCACTCAAACAAGACATGGCAATATTCAGTGTATGCCCGAATATTAATATCACACCGCACAAAATCCAGCCTAATACCGGACCCGCAGCGTCATTCACCATAAATGCCAATTGATTAAATACTCCACCAAGCATAGCGCCTGCCAGTCCTAAAGCATACAGACGAATGTAAGAAAGCACATCACCCATCAGTCCGGTGGCCATATTGTAAGTATCCCATACACCGGCACCGATATTAACGAATATATTGCGATGAATGTTATTCAACAGATAAATACCAATAGCCGAAATTCCACCTATCACAATAAATGCCCATGTTGATACGTCTTCTGAAATGACCTTGAAAAAGGACAAGCCTCCCGTAGCAATAAAACCTACCACAAGCAACAACCATCCCCATGCGCTCAACGACTCCTTGAAGCCGAATCGTACTGTCTGTCCGATAGCCTTCACCAGCATAGCAATACAAATATGCACCACACCAATAATAAGTGCCAGCAACATTTGTTTGTCATACGTAGTTTCACCAATTTTACCGACAATCATGAATTGCTTCAATTGATCCGGCAACTCTAAGTCAAACAAGTTGACTCCGAAGAATGTACCCAATATGGTTCCGATAACAGACGTGAAAATACCTAACGTTATGACCAAATTCATCATTCCCCGCATCGATTCCGGCATTTTCTTCTTCAAGAAGAGACCTAAAAGTATCAATGCCAGCCCATATCCTGCATCTCCCATACAAAAGGCGAAAAAAAGCGAAAAGAAAGGAGCCACAAGAGGAGTCGGATCAAACTCAGCATAATCAGGCATACCATACATCTTGGTAAGCACCTCATACATACGAGTGAAGGCATTGTTTTTCAATTTGATAGGCGCGTTGTCTTCACGTGTAGCAGGACGTATTTCATAATATACGCTGCTATTATCAAGCAATGTCTGCACTTCGTGCTGATTATCTTCCGGAATCCATCCTTCCAACAACACAACTACGCCTTCGGCCATTTCCCGACTGTTGCGTTTCACTTTCAGCAAATCGATATCGCCCTCAAGTTGAATACTACATTTCTCCAGTGTACGATAATTCTTCTTGCAGAAAGCTTTCAGTGCATCCTTTGCCTGTACAAGCATCTCTTCCGTTTTTGCCTGTTTCTGTCTCAATTCGGACAGACTCAAAGAAGGCAAACGAAGAGACTCTCTTTCCAGTTCCACCGCTTGCGAAGTCACAGTCATAAAAAAGATCACTCCACCTTGTTCATTTATAATGATGGCATTGTGTTCTTTCACCCACACTTCGTCAAACTCTTTCTCCGGACAAGTATAGAAACGTACATACAAACCTGCTTTTTCTAACCGCTGAACGGACTGCCAATCGAAATCTCCCCACATTTCCATCTGTGTTATATCTTTGGAAATGGCAGGTAATTGCTGGTTCAAATCTTGTATTCTTACCTGCAACTCGTCGTATTCCTTCGTCAAAACATCAGCCGACTGTTCCGCATAGATCGTTTCATCCGGTTGTTTATCCGCCCAAGCATACATGTTTTGAAGCATATTCTTGTACAGAACGCGTTTTTGGATAAACTGTTGCAAGTCATCATCCATTTCGCCCAACTGCTTTTCTACAATATGAACAACTCCTAACTCACGGATTTTTTGCAAAAACAGCTCATACTCTTTATGATAAACCAGGAATGTGAGTTTCTTCATTTTTGTAATCATGCCTCTACCTCCTTCCTTTTTTCTTGATGGGATTTCATGATCTTTTGCGAAGATTTCGACAGGTTTTCTTCATCTTCCATAAATCGCTTGATCTTTCGCAATGCATCCTGATAGCCCGGTATCTGCACCTTCTCAAAAAGGTTCACCTTTTGAGTGGTCTTTTTCCTTGCATGTTCTAACAAGTTCAGCTTGGCGAGCATAAATTCACGTTCAATTGCTGTATGAGCCAACTCTTCCAACAGATGGATACCGTCGGCATACCACTTGGGAGCATTAAACATACTGTACGGACGTATCTCGAATTCTACATTCTCGAGCAACGGTACACGCACACCCGCAATCTTTTTCACGCCAAGATGAACATCATTCACCTTTATTAATGAAGCGTCAAACTCATTCCAAAGGGCGAACATGGCTTCGTAGGCTTGAATTTGTTGTTCGAGCCTATCCTCCAGATCGGCAGCTTCCGTTTTACAGCGTTTCACTTCCATGCGGAGGGCACTTTCCTTATTCTTAATGATAGGAAGCGTACGCACTCGCACTTTCAGTTGCTTTTCGAGCTGCTGAAGAGAGGTTTTGTTATATTGAAACTTTATAGCCACGATGTTCTATTTACTATTTAACTATTTACGATTGAAATTACTTTTATGACCATTTACAATTAACAAACTTCAATCATAAATGGTAAATCGTCTAATCGTCTAATTATTTTGTTTTGGCCAGTATTGATCCACCAATTCTTTCTTGATATTCACTTCTTCCGGACGGAAGTATTTACCGAACAAGCCCCAAGCAACATCCAGCATTTCAGTTGTATCAAGGTTAACATCAATAGCCAATAACTGATTGGAATAGTCCTTCGCAAAAGCCAACGTACGTTCGTCGTAGTTTGTCAGGTCGAAACCATTTTCCATCTTCGTCTTAGCGTTAGCGGCATCTGCATAGAGACGTACAGCGGCATTCATCACCTGCGGATGGTCTTTACGCGTCTTCTTACCAGTAACCAGCTGTTTCAAACGAGACAATGAACGGAACGGGTCAACAATAACCTTACCGATATCACTATCACGACGCAGGAATAACTGGCCCTCAGTGATATAACCCGTATTATCAGGCACAGCGTGCGTAATATCTCCACCGGACAAAGTAGTCACCGCAATAATGGTGATTGAACCGCCGGAAGGGAACTGCACCGCCTTTTCGTAAATCTTCGCCAAGTCCGAGTAAAGTGATCCCGGCATAGAGTCTTTAGACGGAATCTGGTCCATACGGTTGGATACGATTGCCAACGCATCAGCATAGCTCGTCATATCGGTCAACAGTACCAGCACTTTCTCATTATTATTTACTGCAAAATATTCAGCAGCAGTCAATGCCATATCCGGAATCAGCAAACGTTCTACCGGTGGGTTTTCGGTCGTATTCATGAAACTCACGATACGGTCGAGCGCACCGGCATTAGAGAACACATTCTTAAAGTACAGGTAGTCGTCATTCGTCATACCCATACCACCGAGGATAATCTTATCCGTTTCAGCACGTAAGGCCACGTTTGCCATTACCTGGTTGAACGGTTGGTCCGGATCGGCAAAAAATGGTATCTTCTGACCGGATACCAGCGTATTGTTCAAGTCGATACCGGCAATACCCGTTGCAATCAGTTCCGACGGTTGTTTACGCCGAACCGGATTCACAGACGGACCACCAATTTCCACTTCCTGTCCTTCAATATCCGGACCTCCATCAATCGGGTCACCGAAAGCATTGAAGAAACGTCCGGCCAGCTGCTCACTCACTTTCAATGTAGGCGATTTGCCGAGAAATACTACTTCGGCATTGGTCGGAATACCTTCCGTACCTTCAAATACCTGCAAAGTGACATCGTCACCGGCAATCTTAACCACCTGTGCCAGTTTACCGTCCACGGTGGCAAGCTCGTCATACCCTACCCCTGTCGCTTTCAACGAACAAGTAGCCTTGGTAATCTGAGTAATCTTGGTATATATCTTTTGAAAAGCTTTTGTTGCCATCTTACTTATTTACGATTTAACAATTTACGATTTACGATTGAAGTTTCCTCTCTTCAATCAATTCCTTCAGTTGTTTCTGGAATCCTTCATACTGTTCTGACTTGAACTTCGAATAGTTCATCTGCTTACAGATATTAATTATCTTCTTGAAGTAGTCCATTACTTCATTGAAGTTATCAAATTCAAATTCCGTATGACAGATGTCGATTACCATGTTCAGAATGTCTTCCTGACGTTCCATCGGAGTTACCGCATCAATTTCGTCGAATGCATCCTGTTGCAGGATTACAAAGTCAATCAATTCAGATTTCCAGAAGATCACGTGATATTCTACTGGTACACCGTCGTCACCGAGGATATTGATCTGTTCGGCAATTTCCTTACCACGTTGTAAACGGGTCTTAAGCTCATTGACTTTTCCAATCCATTCACCGTTGATATGACCTTTGATATACTCTTCAAATTCCGGATATTCGATATATTTTGAATAAGAATCAATCGGATTCACTGCCGGATAACGTTTCTTATCGGCACGGTCCTGTTCCAAAGCATAGAAACAGCGGGCTACCTTCTTCGTATTTTCAGTTACCGGCTCCTTCAAGTTACCACCGGCAGGAGATACTGTACCGATAAATGTAATAGAGCCCGTTTCGTCATTGTTAAGTTTTACATATCCCGCACGACCGTAGAAGTTGGAGATAATAGCCGAAATATCCATCGGGAAAGCATCTGGACCAGGCAACTCTTCCATACGGTTGGACATCTCACGCAGAGCCTGCGCCCAACGGGAAGTAGAGTCAGCCATCAACAAGACTTTCAATCCCATTGAACGGTAATATTCCGCCAGTGTCATCGCTGTATATACAGATGCTTCACGGGCAGCAACCGGCATGTTAGAAGTATTGGCGATAATAATAGTACGCTCCATCAATTTACGTCCTGTGTGCGGGTCTACCAGTTCGGGGAACTCGGTAAAGATTTCCACCACCTCATTCGCACGTTCACCGCAAGCTGCAATGATAACGATATCCGCTTCCGCCTGCTTAGAGATAGCATGCTGAAGCACCGTTTTACCTGTACCGAACGGACCGGGGATAAATCCCGTACCACCTTCCACAATCGGATTCAGCGTATCAATCACACGTACACCAGTCTCCAACAATTTGAAAGGACGCGGTTTTTCCTTATAATTCGTCATCGCACGTTTTACGGGCCATCTCTGAATCATAGTTACAGAAATATCATTACCTTCTTCGTCTGTCAGGATTGCGATAGTATCTTCTATCTTATAATCACCTTCCGGCATGATTGTTTTTACGGTAGCCGTTCCCTTCATAGTGAACGGGGCCATTATTTTCAACGGCTGAAAGTTTTCATCCACCTGTCCCAACCATGCAGAAGCCTGCACTTTGTCACCTACATTCACCAATGGTACGAAATGCCATATACGCTCTTTATCCAACGGATACGTATATTGTCCTCTCTTCAGGAAAACTCCATCCATCTTATCGAGGTCATTTTGCAGACCATCATAGTTTTTCGATAACATACCCGGGCCTAATGTAACCTCAAGCATGTGTCCTGTAAATTCGGCTTCGGCGCCCACTTTCAGTCCACGGGTACTTTCGAACACCTGGACATATACATGTGAACCTACGACCTTAATCACCTCCGCCATCAACTTATCGCCACCGGTCGAGATATAACAAATCTCATTCTGAGCTACCGGTCCGTCAACGACGAGGGTCACCATGTTGGCAATAACGCCACTAACAGTTCCTTTTGTTGCCATATATTTTTAATAATTTATTATCTGAATTCTGCAGGGATCTGCACTTCGTTCTTCAGCGATTCGATGATATTTCTGAACAACTGATTTCCTCTCTCCTTATCCAATGAAATCCACCGTTCAATCATTTCCAGCTTCAACAAGAAAGCGAAAATACGTTCGATGGTAAAATAATCAAAGAAGATAGCATCATCTATCCAGTTCCATCGCAAAGCATCGAGTTTCTTCTCACGTTCCACCAATTCCGAAATCTCACTGATTTTCACCAACGATTCAAAAACATCCACCTCACCGGACAATCCGAAGTCGCGGGCACTCGATGTACGTAAAGCTTCGCATACCTCCGTGTTTCCTACGACATTGGAAGCAATATCCCATTTGAATTTACGGCTCGTAAATGCGACAAGGATATTATTGATATTGAGGTTAAATTCAAACCAGGCAGAAATAAACTTATTTCCACATTTCATAGCATATTCATAATACAATGCAGCCAGATGGTCTTCGTGCAATATCGTGCTTTCGGCAGGTGTATTCAAATAATCAATGATAAATGTAGAAAGATAAGCCGGAAATTCTTTTGGACTGATTTCTCCGCCTTCTCTTAGAATAGAAATGTATTCGGTGAGTTCCGCAGCAGAGTAGTTTCCCCGTTTGTCGATTTCCGCTTCCTTATCTTTGAGAAGTTTCAGCACATTTGTGTTGTCAAACTTCAGATAAAACAAGTCAATCAACTTCTGGTCCGAAGCAGACAATCCGTTGTAAATTTCAGTTTTAAAATCGGCTACTGTATAGCTCAATTTGCTGTCTTCCAGCGAAAGTTCCGGCAAACCTGCTACCAAGTAATAGTACTTACTACTCATAGTCGCTTCTTTTAAAATAGCATTTCTACTAATTGAGGACGCAAGAACGCTTTGAAGTAATTCATGAATTCTTCTTCTCCGAAGTTCACCTTATAGGAACCGTCCGCAGGAGAAACAGTGAATAAAGTCTTGATACCGTTTACTTGCTGTATAGTCACTCCTTTATCCAATAAAGCTTTCGCATGAGCTGCAAAATACTTTTTCAGTGATTCTGCATCAGCAGTCGAGATAACGATAGGTTCGTCAACACTCCATTTAGAAGCTAGTGCAACGATAAACGCATTCAGATAATCTTTATCCTGTGCAAAATCTTTCACAGAAGTAGTTACTAACTTGTCAGTTACCATAGTAGCTACCTCAGATTTGAGTGCATTTACAGCCTGACCTGCAAACAGTTTTAACTCTGATTTTGTATTTTCCACCAATTCGTCGGCAGATTTACGAGAGGAATTTACAATTGATTCCGCTTCTTTGCGAGCATCCTCAATGATTCTTTTTGCTTCTTCCTGAGCATTCGCGATAAGTCTCTGCGCTTCTTCGTTTCCTTTTTCCACGCCTTCACGATAAATCTTATCGGTCAACTCTTGAATTTTGTTTTCCATATTAACAGGAGTATTTAGTATTATTACTGTATTAATTGTGTACCTTTCTTAGATTCTCGCCAAATTTACAAAAATCAATTTGATAAAAAAGAGAAAGATGAAAAGAAAAAATAACTAAATGATACTTTTTCTGATTTTATCAGGCGAGAAAGCAAATATAGAGAATCTAAAAGACATCTGAAAACAAGAAAATACCGAAAACGGCAAATGGAATACTAAAACGGATATATTACAGATTATATAACAAAAACAAAGTATTATTTCTCAATGTGAAGGTATATAAACACAGAAATCCCCTTGACTCATTACTGAATCAAGGAGACTCTTCTTTAAAACGGCGGCTACCTACTCTCCCACTGTTACGCAGTACCATCGGCGTGACGAGGCTTAACTTCTCTGTTCGGAATGGGAAGAGGTGGAACCCTCGTGCTATAACCACCTGAATAAGGTTATGACATGATGAAAAAGTAAAATCAGCAACAGCTAAACGTATATATCGCGACACGTACAAGCTTGATAAGAAAGTGAACGGGCAATTAGTAATGCTCGGCTATGATGTTACCACCTTTACACCTGCATCCTATCAACGTCATCGTCTTTGACGACCCTAAGAAATCTAATCTTGTGGCTGGCTTCGTACTTAGATGCTTTCAGCACTTATCCAATCCCGACTTAGATACCCAGCGATGCACCTGGCGGCACAACTGGTAAACCAGCGGTCAGTCCAACACGGTCCTCTCGTACTAGTGTCAGAGCCACGCAAATTTCATACGCCCACGATAGATAGAGACCGAACTGTCTCACGACGTTCTGAACCCAGCTCGCGTGCCACTTTAATGGGCGAACAGCCCAACCCTTGGGACCTTCTCCAGCCCCAGGATGTGACGAGCCGACATCGAGGTGCCAAACCCCTCCGTCGATATGAGCTCTTGGGAGGGATCAGCCTGTTATCCCCGGAGTACCTTTTATCCTTTGAGCGATGTCCCTTCCATGCGGAAACACCGGATCACTATGCTCTAGTTTCCTACCTGATCGACGTGTCTGTCTCCCAGTCAAGCGCCCTTATGCCATTACACTCTACTGACGGTTACCAATCGTCATGAGGGCACCTTTAGAAGCCTCCGTTACACTTTTGGAGGCGACCACCCCAGTCAAACTACCCACCAAACAGTGTCCCCGCATCCACGGGTTAGAACTCAAATAATCAAAGGGCCGTATTTCAACAGCGACTCCACACAAACTGGCGTCTGCGCTTCAAAGTCTCCGGCCTATCCTACACATCAATTACCCAAATTCAATGTTAAGCTATAGTAAAGGTTCACGGGGTCTTTTCGTCCCATCGCGGGTAATCGGCATCTTCACCGATACTACAATTTCACTGAGCTCACGGTTGAGACAGTGTCCAGATCATTACACCATTCGTGCAGGTCGGAACTTACCCGACAAGGAATTTCGCTACCTTAGGACCGTTATAGTTACGGCCGCCGTTTACTGGGGCTTCAATTCAATGCTTCTCTTGCGATGACATCTCCTCTTAACCTTCCAGCACCGGGCAGGTGTCAGGCTGTATACGTGATCTTTCAATTTGGCACAGCCCTGTGTTTTTGTTAAACAGTTGCCTGGACCTATTCTCTGCGCCCTACGTCGCCGTAGGGACCCTTTATCCCGAAGTTACAGGGTCAATTTGCCTAGTTCCTTAACCGTGAATCACTCAAGCGCCTTAGTATATTCAACCCGACTACGTGTGTCCGTTTGCGGTACGGGTACCTCAAAGATTAAGTTTAGCGGATTTTCTTGGGAGTATGTTTACACGCACTATTACCGCATTCCGAAGAATTTAGTATACTATCAGGTTCGACTCTTATCCTGGATTTGCCTGGGATAATCAACGTCTACACCCTTCAACGGACTATTCCGTCAGTCCGCGACGCTGTCACTGCTCCGTCTCCACGTCACTCCTTGAGGTAGTACAGGAATATTAACCTGTTCTGCCATCGGCCTCACCGTTCGGCTGAGCCTTAGGACCCGACTAACCCTGATCCGATTAGCGTTGATCAGGAAACCTTAGTCTTTCGGCGAGGGGGTTTCTCACCCCCTTTATCGTTACTTATACCTACATTTGCTTTTCCACACGCTCCAGCAAAGCTCACGCTTCACCTTCAACGCAGAGTGGAATGCTCCCCTACCGATGTTTGCACATCCCATAGCTTCGGTAAATTGCTTGATGCCCGATTATTATCCACGCCAAACTCCTCGACTAGTGAGCTGTTACGCACTCTTTAAATGAATGGCTGCTTCCAAGCCAACATCCTAGCTGTCTTAGCAATCTGACTTCGTTAGTTCAACTTAGCAATTATTTGGGGACCTTAGCTGATGGTCCGGATTCTTCTCCTTTAGGACATGGACCTTAGCACCCATGCCCTCACTCCTGTGATAGGACTAATGCGCATTCGGAGTTTATCAAGACTTGATAGGCGGTGAAGCCCTCGCATCTTATCAGTCGCTCTACCTCACATTAGTAACTCACAAGGCTGCACCTAAATGCATTTCGGGGAGTACGAGCTATCTCCAAGTTTGATTAGCCTTTCACCCCCACCCTCAGGTCATCCGGAAGCTTTTCAACGCTTATCGGTTCGGTCCTCCAGTTAGTGTTACCTAACCTTCAACCTGCCCAAGGGTAGATCACTTGGTTTCGCGTCTACTCCTTCCGACTTATCGCCCTGTTCAGACTCGCTTTCGCTTCGGCTACAAATCTCTAGATTCTTAACCTTGCCGGAAAAAGTAACTCGTAGGTTCATTATGCAAAAGGCACGCCGTCACTGCTTAAGCAGCTCCGACCGCTTGTAGGCGCATGGTTTCAGGGACTATTTCACTCTTCTGTTCGAAGTGCTTTTCACCTTTCCTTCACAGTACTGGTTCGCTATCGGTCTCTCGGGAGTATTTAGCCTTACCGGATGGTCCCGGCAGATTCACGCAAGATTTCTCGTGTCCCGCGCTACTCAGGATACCACTACGCTTCGTTTGGCTTCGAATACCGGACTATCACCGTCTATGGTTTCATTTTCCAAAGAATTCTTCTCACCAAATTTCGTGCGACATCGTGGTCCTACAACCCCAATGTTGCCGTAACAACATTGGTTTGGGCTAATCCCCGTTCGCTCGCCACTACTTGGGGAATCATTATTATTTTCTTTTCCTACAGGTACTAAGATGTTTCAGTTCCCTGCGTTAGCCTCCATCTAGGATGGATGACATTCCTTCAGAATGTCGGGTTGTCCCATTCGGAAATCTTCGGATCAAAGGTTATTTGCACCTGCCCGAAGCTTATCGCAGCTTATCACGTCCTTCATCGCCTCCGAGAGCCAAGGCATCCGCCATGCGCCCTTGCTTACTTTCTTTCAAACTGACTTCTTAGCGTATGGAGGAATGCTTGCGCAATCTTGATACGTTAAGAACGTACGGTTCGATATATACTTTTAGCTCTTTACTAAAATTTTACTTTTTTGTTATCATCATGTCAAAGATCGTTTCTCTTTTCAGAGACTGTGGAGAATAACGGATTCGAACCGTTGACCCTCTGCGTGCAAGGCAGATGCTCTAGCCAGCTGAGCTAATCCCCCGTAAGAGTTTTCGGAGTAGTCCCAGGCAGAGTTGAACTGCCGACCTCTACATTATCAGTGTAGCGCTCTAACCAACTGAGCTATAGGACTAGTTCAACCTTGTCTACCTGTTGCGTTAGACTCGGCTTCTTTTTTCTCTTGTTTATCTCTATCTATAATTGCTATAGACGCTCGATCTATATATTATAAATAAACAAGTACCAGTAGTACAAAAACAGAACCTTGAAAAGTCATTTCGAACGACATCGCTCCAGAAAGGAGGTGTTCCAGCCGCACCTTCCGGTACGGCTACCTTGTTACGACTTAGCCCCAATTACCAGTTTTACCCTAGGACGCTCCTCGCGGTTACGTACTTCAGGTACCCCCGGCTTTCATGGCTTGACGGGCGGTGTGTACAAGGCCCGGGAACGTATTCACCGCGCCATGGCTGATGCGCGATTACTAGCGAATCCAGCTTCACGAAGTCGGGTTGCAGACTTCGATCCGAACTGAGAGAGGTTTTTGGGATTAGCATCCTGTCACCAGGTAGCTGCCTTCTGTACCCCCCATTGTAACACGTGTGTAGCCCCGGACGTAAGGGCCGTGCTGATTTGACGTCATCCCCACCTTCCTCACATCTTACGACGGCAGTCTCTCCAGAGTCCTCAGCATGACCTGTTAGTAACTAAAGATAAGGGTTGCGCTCGTTATGGCACTTAAGCCGACACCTCACGGCACGAGCTGACGACAACCATGCAGCACCTTCACACCTGCCTTGCGGCTAACATGTTTCCACGTTATTCAGGTGCAATTTAAGCCCGGGTAAGGTTCCTCGCGTATCATCGAATTAAACCACATGTTCCTCCGCTTGTGCGGGCCCCCGTCAATTCCTTTGAGTTTCACCGTTGCCGGCGTACTCCCCAGGTGGAATACTTAATGCTTTCGCTTGGCCGCTTGCTGTATATCGCAAACAGCGAGTATTCATCGTTTACTGTGTGGACTACCAGGGTATCTAATCCTGTTTGATACCCACACTTTCGAGCCTCAGTGTCAGTTGCAGTCCAGTGAGCTGCCTTCGCAATCGGAGTTCTTCGTGATATCTAAGCATTTCACCGCTACACCACGAATTCCGCCCACCTCTACTGTACTCAAGACTGCCAGTTTCAACTGCAATTTTACGGTTGAGCCGCAAACTTTCACAACTGACTTAACAATCCACCTACGCTCCCTTTAAACCCAATAAATCCGGATAACGCTCGGATCCTCCGTATTACCGCGGCTGCTGGCACGGAGTTAGCCGATCCTTATTCATATGGTACATACAAAATTCCACACGTGGAAAACTTTATTCCCATATAAAAGAAGTTTACAACCCATAGGGCAGTCATCCTTCACGCTACTTGGCTGGTTCAGACTCTCGTCCATTGACCAATATTCCTCACTGCTGCCTCCCGTAGGAGTTTGGACCGTGTCTCAGTTCCAATGTGGGGGACCTTCCTCTCAGAACCCCTATCCATCGTTGTCTTGGTGGGCCGTTACCCCGCCAACTAACTAATGGAACGCATCCCCATCTCATACCGAAATTCTTTAATAATCCGATCATGCGAAAGGACTATGCCATCGGGTATTAATCTTTCTTTCGAAAGGCTATCCCCGAGTATGAGGCAGGTTGGATACGTGTTACTCACCCGTGCGCCGGTCGCCATCTTTAGTTTGCAAGCAAACTAAAATGCTGCCCCTCGACTTGCATGTGTTAAGCCTGTAGCTAGCGTTCATCCTGAGCCAGGATCAAACTCTTCATTGTAAAAGTATTGTTAATCTGCCGTTAGGCAGGTTTTTGCTCTGTTCAGGATGCCGTACAATTTATTGACTCTTTTCAATTACCTGTGTTTCACTTGTATTGCTACATGGGAAACAAGTATTGACGGTTCTATTTTTTAACTTGTACTACTTGTATTGTTTATCAATATTTCAAAGAACTTGTCGCTTTCGTTTCAAAAGCGGGTGCAAAGGTAAGAGGTTTTATTTTAACTGCCAAACTTTTTTGGAAGTTTTTTTTGTTTTTTCTTTTCAACTCGTTTCTCAGGCTCTCTTGCGAAAGGGAAAGAATAATCATAAAAGAAAAAAAGCAAAACCGCTTTCTTTGCGAATCGGACTGCAAAGATAAGAACTTTTATTTATTTATTCCAAACTTTTTCGGAACTTTTTTTGTTTTTATCGTTAAGCGGTCCTGCGCTTTGTACACTAAGTCATTTTATCAAGGCTTTCTTCTCTTGGAAAGCGGGTGCAAAAGTACACCCTTTTCATATATGCTCCAAATATATTCTGCTCTTTTTTCTAATTATTTTTCAATGTTTATGCTAACTCGTTGATTGATAATGATGTTGTAGAACATGTTTTTTAATAAAGAAACAAGCGTGTGAAGGAGAGGGAGAGGAAGGACACATTATTATATTCACACGTGCGCGT
The DNA here is from genome assembly GCF_903181435.1 of Bacteroides acidifaciens. Lineage (NCBI taxonomy): Bacteria > Pseudomonadati > Bacteroidota > Bacteroidia > Bacteroidales > Bacteroidaceae > Bacteroides > Bacteroides acidifaciens. The sequence goes on along the minus strand of NZ_CAEUHO010000001.1, from coordinate 1,064,420 downwards.
TGCGCGCACGAAGAGAGAAAGAAAAAGGATAGGAGAAGAAGACAAAGAACGACTTTCACAAGCAGGCAGAAGATTCTGGAACCCCATACTGAAAAAACGGATAGGGTTACGAAAACTTATTCAGGGGCATAACATGGAATGAAATATGGAGGAATAGAAGATTTATTATTCCATAAGCAAACTGACTAGTTCTCCTAGTGATACATAGGCACACATGAAAAGATTCCGTTCCTACTAGAAACTATTTCGAAAAATCATTTCTCATATTCTCATAGGGAATAGTATTCGACTGATAATTAGAAGTATAAAGTATGAGAATTAAAATGTTTACATGTATTTCTCATACTTTATGGCTCTAAAATGCCTTCAAAAAAGGTATTTCTCATACTTTGTTTCGCATTTCTCATACTGTATATTATGCTTGTCCTTGTTTCAGCATACTAATATGTATAGGCCAATATAACCGTAGTTTGTACGTTGAATCGGTAGATTACATATCTTTTACAATAGACATTATTGTGTTTTCCTGCCTTCATACGTATCATTCCACTCCAGTGGACAGACCGTTGCACTAGAGTGGATAGATTTGTGCACTCTAGTGAACGAATCTGTTCACTGGAGTGAAACGATAGAGATGTCTTATTGAAAATCTATTGATTAAAGTAGTATAATCTTTGGTTGTCAGTTAGTTATAATAAAAATGAACGGTTGTTTGGCTACAGTTTATTAAGTGTTAATGAGCAGATTATAGGAATACTGTTTGTGATATATGAGAAATGCCAGTAATGACATGATGCATTGTTTTAAGCGCGTTTTCTTGATAAAACCATGAGAAATGCATGTAAATAATTTTATTCTCATTCTTTATATATTTAGTAATCAAGCAAATACGCGTTACTATGAGAATATGAGAAATGTTTTTGCTTTTTTTATTCTAGTATGAGCCTTCCCAAACATACACCTTCTGGTAGTTTACTTTCTCTTTTACCATAATCATTCTCATTAAAAGTTACGGCACAAAGGTATGTCATGTAATCATCTGTGTCAAGGCGGAAAATAGAATGCTTACAAACGCACGAAAGACATAAGAACATTCATTATATTTTCAATCTCCTCTGCTGTGGAATACAAAGAAGCGATGCATGCCTTGCCCGTTTCAGAGTTGAACAATAAATTGTAATATAGTCTTCAATTCAGTTACCAACCTGTTTCATTCCATCCGGCAGCGGAGTACCATTGCAAATTCTTAAAATAAGCATTCCATCTTGAATATCTAGTATCCGGTATATAACATCCAATACCTGAATATATTTCAGGGTCTATATTAACTAATTTATAATCATCAACATAATCCTTATATATAACTACCCTTTCCAATTGCTCTTCAAAATCAGAAGGAATATTATCATCGGTCAATTCACGTATAAAAGCTCGAAAATCATAAGTTGAATGATCCAAATCCAAGGAAAATCTCCCATAGCCATAATTGGTTTGCAAATCATCTATTTTACTATTATTAAACTTAACCAGATTATCCTGATACTGTCCCATAATCGAATGAGTTATACTTGCCAATGCCGGCATTTCATCTGTTTTTATCACTGCAATAGTGGCCCACGGATAACTATATTCATTTTTATAATAATCAATATAGTCCTTTGCGACATTTATAACAGTCTGTTCTGTGTTATCCACAGACAATAAATATTTCGTTATTTTAAAATAAGGAAATCCTGCACTCATTACTTCCGCAGGAGAAAGAATTAAATAATCAGCAACATCTCTCAATTCATAAGCAACCTCAACTTGCGACATCAAACAAGCATCAAACAGTATATAATCGAAATGAATACCTGATCGCTTCAAAGCTTCCGATAAATCAGGAATATTAATTTTAGCTCCGCCGTCGTCTCCAAAAGAACGACTTTCATGACCTACAGGCAACCACCCTGTAGCATGAGAGCCAAAAATCAGACTATACTTTTCAGCCGGACAATAAGCTTCCACATCCATCAGAACCTTATTTAGAACTTCATTCGATACAGAGTTCTGGCTACTATAGGTTTTTATTATCTCTCTTTTACCTACTTTCCCCTTACCATCTACTTCATATTTAAATAAAGTCGGATCAGGGAATTCACTTTTCCGGCTCCCACTGTCCCAATAGATTACAAATGTACCAGGAGATGCAGCCTTGGCCAACCCCTCCTCTACCGACGCTATATTACTGTATATATCACCGCTTATACTATTATCTGCAACAAGATACATCAAAACTGTTTTCACTGTTACTGGAACAGGAGCATCTTCATCATTATTACAAGCAGATAAAAAAGCTACCAAGCATACAAACAATGATAATATTTTAACCTTTTTCATAACACTTTTATTTCTAACGCAACAAAGATAAAAAAATAAGAGATGCAGAACTACATCTCTTACCATATTAACAATTCGATTATTACTCTTCCGGTTTTATAAAGTGGAATTTTTCAGAATCAATCCGCGACACTGTTATTCTATTATTCCTTTTATACTTATTCAAAATCTTAGTTGCTTCCTTCTCCAGCTTCTTCCTGTTTTCCGAGAAGTAAATCATACAAGTACTATTCTGCTGCAATTGATTATCTTCCAAGAAATTCTTCAACTGATAACTATACAATTCACGGTGAGCCAAAAATCCCTCCTTGCTAACTTTTGCACTGTCCAACACCTGAATATCCGTGAAGTAAACTACCGAATCGGTAAATGAGGCGGAGATTCCAAAAGCATAAACGGGTTTAGAATGGTCTTTTTTCAAGGAAAAAGCGGAGCACATGGTAAACACAAGTGCGATGGCAAATAGTATTTTTACGTATTTCATATCATATAATTTTAATTGTGGCAAAGGTAACAAAAAAGAGGAAACAACCTCTATTTATCTTGAAGAAATAGCATTTCTTAGTCATAGACCCATAATAGCACAGGTTTCTTTTCAGTCTTGAGCAATACATTGACTTTCCTCATTATATTATCGGAGATTACAGGACATCCCTGGCTGATACCTAACGGAAGATGCATCGGATAAACTTCCGCCTCAGGCATAGGGGAATAAGAATGAAGAACAATGATGCGCTTGAAAGCATTGTCATTCGTCGCTTCCAATCCGTGCAATTTGTAATGTACATTGATTCCCCATTTACTGTACGAACATATCCCTACCTTATACTTCCCCAAAGAAGAACAATAACTCCCTTCCACATTACTGAAAACCGGTTTGGAAACCGTACTGTTTTTACCGTATCCATGCGCACACAAGCTGGCATATTTGATAGAATCCCCCTTCATATCCCAGACAAAGAACCGCCTTCTGCCCGAATGAATACTGAAATCCACCAGAAAACAATAATTCATATTATATCCGTTTTTCGAGCAGTAAGCCTTTGCCGCCTGTGCTTTTTCCCGCAAACGTTGTTCGGTTTTGGCAGGCACAGCCGTTTTCGAGGCAGTACATCTCCCGTACGCCATCCATCCCACGCCCATGACGATAAGAATAGAAAGGATTAAAACAAACTTCTTCATAGGGGCAACATTAACATAGCATTAAGACAAAAACAACGAAACGGTTATCAAATAAAAAGCCGCATAAGTACATTCTTCGATATGAAAAGTGCGACTTATGCGGCTCAAATTCTTTTTTTCTTTCAGAAACTGATATTTCTTACTTATCCCAAGTAAGATTTGAGCAATTTACTACGATTACTTTGTCTTAGTCTTCTAATTGCTTTTTCTTTAATCTGGCGAACGCGCTCACGTGTGAGACCAAACTTATCGCCGATTTCCTCTAACGTCATTTCCTGTTGTCCGATACCGAAAAACATCTGAATGATTTCTTTTTCCCTATCGGTTAACGTAGAAAGAGCTCTATCAATTTCCCTCGCAAGAGACTCATTAACCAGAGAACGGTCCGCCATAGGCGAATCATCGTTCACCAACACATCCAGCAGGCTGTTATCTTCTCCTTCCACAAAAGGCGCATCCACCGAAATATGACGGCCGGACACCTTCAGTGTATCAGAGATTTTATCAACCGGGATTTCCAGCTCGTCTGCCAACTCCTCAGGAGACGGACGCCGCTCGTTTTCCTGTTCAAACTTCGAGAAGGCTTTGCTGATTTTATTCAGCGAACCTACCTGGTTCAACGGGAGACGGACAATACGTGACTGCTCCGCCAATGCTTGCAGAATAGACTGACGAATCCACCATACAGCGTAGCTGATAAACTTGAATCCACGTGTTTCATCAAACTTTTCGGCAGCCTTTATCAGTCCTAAATTGCCTTCATTAATCAAGTCAGGCAAACTCAAACCCTGGTTCTGGTACTGTTTGGCCACAGATACGACGAAACGAAGATTGGCACGTGTCAGTTTCTCTAATGCCACACGGTCACCCTTACGAATGCGTTGAGCGAGTTCTACTTCTTCCTCGACAGTAATCAGGTCTTCACGGCCGATTTCCTGCAAATACTTGTCAAGAGAAGCGCTCTCTCTGTTAGTGATACTTTTGGTAATCTTTAGTTGTCTCATTCTTTAAAAACAGATTTGGAGTGCAAAGTTACGACAAATAATTTGTTAACATACAAAATTAAGTAACTTTTACACTAAATTTTTCTACTAATAAAACAAAAAGAGATGCCGACAAGTTGTCCGTCGGCATCCTTTTTCTATTTCATTAGCTTATCCTGAATCTTATTACCTTATTTTATACCTTATTCCTGAGTCAAGTCAACTGCGAAGTATCCGCGTTTACCAGACGGGAACACACCAGTCAGGAACAACACCTGATTCGGTGATTTAACGGCAGCTTTCATTACTTCTTCGAGGTCGCTGACTTTGCGCATCGGCTGGTCGTTTGCTTTCAGGATAATGAAACCTTTACGAACTCCCGCATCTGACATCTTGCCGGAAGAAACTCCTGTCACTTGCAGACCGTACCCCAGATTCAATTGCTTCTTCAAGTCATCCGGCAACTCTTTGAAAGCAGCTCCCAGGATTTCCATACCTGCGTCCTTCACAATCTTGGTAGTGCCCTGTTCGTTCTTCAACGTCACTTCAACGGTCTTTTCCTTCTTGTCACGTACCAGTTTCACTTTCACCTTATCACCCGGACGATGTTTAGCGATAGCTTCCTGCAAGTCCGCCATATTAGATACCTTTTTATTATCCAAGCCGATAATTACGTCATCCACTTTGATGTCAGCACCGGATGCAGAACCGTTTTCAACGATTTCAGAAACCCATACACCATCTACCACACCCAGTTCCTTAGCTTTGTCAGCCAATGTCTTACCGGATTTGTCAATCGGCTGGCGGTCGTCCATCAAACTGCTGCCGATAGAGCCACCACGGATACCGAGCAATGCACGCTGTACAGTTCCATACTGTTTGAGGTCGGCAATAACTTTCGTCATAATACTGGTCGGGATTGCGAAACCATATCCTGCATATGCTCCTGTCGGAGAAGAAAGCACGGAGTTGATTCCTACCAGTTCCCCTTTCGCATTCACCAGTGCACCACCACTGTTACCTTGGTTGATAGCGGCATCTGTCTGGATGAATGATTCTATACCACCACTATATACTCCCAGTGAACGGGCTTTGGCACTTACGATACCAGCGGTTACAGTAGAGTTCAGGTTGAACGGGTTACCTACTGCCAATACCCACTCTCCTACTTTCAATGCTTCGGAGTCTCCAACCGGAATAGTCGGGAACTCATCCCCTTCAATTTTCACCAATGCAAGGTCGGTACTGGGGTCAGTACCAATCACACGGCCTTTGAACTCACGGTTGTCATTCAGTTTCACACTGATTTCATCCGCGCCTTCAATTACGTGGTTATTCGTCACGATATAGCCGTCTTTTGAGATGATAACTCCCGAACCGAAACCTACCCGAGGCTGAGATTGTATCTGACGTTGCTGTCCGCGTCCGTCACCGAAGAAGAAATCGAAGATGTCTGGCGCCTGCTGAACGGTTCTTGTTTTAGCTTCTTGGGTAGACCTTATATGTACAACAGCATGGAGAGAGTTTTCCGCAGCCTGAGTCAAATCAATAGGTTGAGCGTTCACAGCATCAAAAGCAGCCAATTTCACATTGGGATTCTGCTTGAACATCTCATTAAAAGATGTCTCTGTGGCAGTCTGGTTGAATTGCAACAATTTGTAGGTTGTCAATCCTGCAACTCCTGAGCTAAGAAGAACGATTGCTCCTACTCCCAGAATGTTCTTTGTTGTCTGTTTCATGATTTATAATTCTTTAAAATGTTAATATTCGACATTGTTTTAACTTTTACGACGTTAAAATAATAACAAATATCGTTCACTTATTCTACTTGTCACGCTTTTTTGTCCTCTTTTAACAGAGAATATTTAGGGCTTAACAGCGGTTAACGACAGCACCTGACAAATTTACATTCGTTGTATGTCAGATGGCATTAACACTCTGACATTCATTCAGTAAAGTCAGAAAAAGCCCACTAACCCTGCCCCCCAAGCTGCCAAAGTCTCTGTTTTCAAAAAATCTCTTCTATTCTGCATGCTTTAATAGATGATAGATGAAATCATTTATAATAAGGATTATTATCCGTAGTATTCATCCCCTTCTCCTTATTAATATAAGATAGGAAGCGAACAGCAAAAAGCAGACGTTTCGTGTTGAACTCGTCATAGTTCTTATCCGCAGGCTCAAAACTGTTGATATGAACGTCTCCCAAAGCATGGATAAACTGCTTATCTCCGAGATAGATGCCGACATGAGAGATTCCTTCCTTTCGTCCGGCAGTGGCTTTCCTACCAAAGAACACCAAATCTCCGCGCTGCACATTGGAGAAGTCAGACGCAATCTCGATACGTTCCCCCACATATGCCTGTTGGGACGCATCTCTCGGAATGATGATATCGTGCATAAAAAGCACCGTCCGAACCAAACCGCTACAATCCACCCCTTTCGAAGAAGTTCCCGCCCAAAGATAAGGAACTCCCATCAGGGTATAAGCCGTTTCAATAATACTTTCAACGTCCTGTTTCAGTGACGCTCTCCATTTGCTTTCAGGTTGCGAGATAGATTTGGGGATATAGGCTTGACGACCGTCCGGGTAAGATACTTTATAAAAATGCCCTTTATTTCCTTCCCACTTCAGACGATTGCCTGCTACCACATCAGAAACGGTCTGCGATTTCTCGTCCGGTCTCTCGTAGGTGAATCCGTAATGAGAAGTGACTACTATCTTTTCCGCATGATTCCATTCATTATATTGTTCTTTTGACATGGGTGTGATTACCATGCGGTGCACCCATCCGGTGTAATCGTCCGGCGTCTGAATCTCGTACCATCCCGTATATTGAAGCACCTTGACGGGCATTCCTAATAATGCCTGCGTACTCATGCCGGAAGTAAACTTGCCTTCTTCGCGCATATTGCAGACAGAAACATGCACTACGCCATAAGCGGAGTCGGCAGGCATGGGACGTATCTCCTGAGCTTTCAGGCTTATTGCGCCAATCACTAGAAAATAGCAGAAAAAGAGGATATTTTTCTTCATCGAATCACATTTTATGGATAGCAAAGGTAGAAATTATTTCTATTTATGACACATTCTTTCGCTAAAACAAAATAAATGACGTACTTTTGCAGTCTAAAGCAGTTGGCCGGTCTGTCGCGTGCATGTTTCGTGCAGGAGGAAAGTCCGGGCAACATAGAGCATCCTACTTCCTAACAGAAAGCTGTCCGCGAGGGTAGAGTAACGTAGAAGAAAATAACCGCCGCTCCTTTCGGGGAGAGGTAAGGGTGAGAAGGTGGGGTAAAAGCCCACCAGCCGCATGGTGACATGTCGGGCTGTACGTCTTAGGAGTTGTAAGGTCATGTAAACCGGCGTTATGAGAGTTGCTCGCTCCATGTCGGAGGGTAGACCGCTAAAGTGTCGTGGTGACACGCCACTCAGATAAATGACAGACACCTTATTTATATAAGGTACAGAACTCGGCTTACAGGCTGACTGCTTTTTCTTTTTAAAAATCTGAGCCATGAAGAAGAAATTCACCGATATATGGAAATTCCTCACGTATGACATTTGGCGCATTACGGAAGGTGAAGTGACCAGGACTAAGTTCTCGCTCTACAACATTATTAAGACCATTTATCTCTGTATCAACCGATTCACAAAAGACCGGATGGCAAATAAGGCATCGGCTCTGACATACAGCACCCTGCTTGCCATTGTCCCGATACTCGCTATCCTGTTCGCCATTGCACGCGGATTCGGGTTCGACAGCTTGATGGAATATCAATTGCGCAACGGGTTCGGAGGAAACATAGAAACCACGGAAGCCATCCTCACTTTTGTAGATTCATATCTTTCACAAACCAAAGGCGGTCTGTTCATCGGAATCGGTCTGGTGATGTTGTTATGGACAGTTATCAACCTGGTCAGCAATATAGAAATCACATTTAACCGTATCTGGGAAGTGAAGAAAGCACGTTCCATGTACCGCAAGATTACAGATTACTTCTCCATGTTCCTGTTGATGCCGATTCTGATTGTAGTTTCCGGTGGTCTTTCCATTTTCGTGAGCACCATGCTCAAGCAGATGGATGACTTCGTGCTGCTGGCTCCTATCATGAAATTCTCGATACGCCTTATCCCTTTCGTTTTGACCTGGCTGATGTTCACAGGGTTGTATATCTTTATGCCGAACACAAAGGTAAAATTCAAGCATGCATTTATCGCAGGAGTCCTGGCGGGAAGCGCCTATCAGGTTTTCCAGTACCTATATATCAGCAGCCAGTTGGGAGTATCGAAGTACAATGCTATCTATGGTAGTTTTGCCGCCTTACCATTGTTCCTGCTCTGGTTGCAAATATCCTGGACTATCTGCCTGTTCGGAGCGGAACTGACATACGCGGGACAGAACATCCAAAGTTTCAGCTTCGACCAGGACACCCGCAATATCAGCCGGCGTTACCGCGACTTTATTTCGATTCTGATTATGTCTCTCATAGCCAAACGGTTCGAAAAGAACGAGCCGCCTTATACGGCTTTGGGAATATCGGAAGAACATAAGATACCGATTCGGCTCACCAACCAGGTGCTTTATCAATTGCAGGAGATAAACTTGATTCACGAAGTCGTCACGGATACCAAAAGCGAGGAAATCGGCTATCAGCCGTCAATGGATATCAACCAACTGAACGTAGCTATTCTGCTCGACCGCCTGGACACCTACGGTTCGGAAAACTTCAAGATTGATAAAGACGAAGAATTCAGTGACGAGTGGAAAGTGCTGACCGAATCCAGAGAGGAATACTATAAAAAGGCAAGCAAGGTACTACTGAAAGACTTGTAAGAAAGCGCAGCCTTAAATCGCGAAAATGAATTTAAACACAATTATATTAGAAAAAATGAAGAAACTACTACTCAGTGCTTTTGCCCTATGCTTTGCAGGAGCAATCGCAGCACAAGACTCCCCGTTATGGATGCGTCATTGTGCTCTTTCCCCGGACGGCACAACCATTGCCTTCACTTACAAAGGAGACATCTACACCGTACCGACAACCGGCGGACGTGCAACACAAATCACTACTAATCCGGCTTTTGACACAGAACCGGTATGGAGTCCCGATGGAAAACAAATCGCCTTTGCGTCCGACCGCATGGGAAGTCTGGATGTTTTCACCGTATCCAAAGACGGCGGAGTCCCCCAACGGCTGACTACCCACTCCGGCAGTGAGAAGCCCATTGCCTACAAGGACAATAAGCATATCTTGTTCACAGCCAATATCGCTCCTTCTACCGAAGACGCCGGATTTCCTTCCGGCCAGTTCCAGCAGGTATATGAAGTGGCCGTGACAGGCGGACGCCCCGTCATGTTCTCATCCATGCCTATGGAATGTATCTCCATCAACAAAGACGGAATGATACTCTATCAGGATAAAAAAGGATATGAAGACTACTGGCGCAAGCATCAGGTATCCCCCATCGCCCGCGACATCTGGAGCTATACCCCCGGAAAAACACCCGTCTACCAAAAGCAAACGACTTTCGGCGGTGAAGACCGCGAACCGGTATGGGCTCCCGACGGGCAGTCATTCTATTACTTGAGTGAGGAAAAAGGTTCTTTCAATGTATTCCAACGCACTCTTGGAGCTGCTACCGCCAAGCAGATTACTTTCCATACCAAGCATCCCGTCCGCTTTTTAAGCGTAGCCGCAGATGGCAAGCTCTGCTACGGTTACAACGGTGAAATCTACACACTTGTTCCGGACGGCAAACCGCAGAAAGTGAACATCACCATCCTGTCGGACAAGAACGACAAAGACATTATCCGCCAAATCAGAGCGAACGGAGCTACCGACATCGCTGTATCCCCTAAAGGAAAAGAAGTGGCATTTATCATGCGCGGCGACGTTTACGTCACTTCCATTGACTACAAGACAACGAAACAAATCACGAACACTCCCGACCAGGAGCGCAACCTCAGCTTCTCTCCCGACGGACGGACGTTGGTCTATTCTTCAGAGCGCAACGGACTTTGGCAACTCTATACTTCGACCATCGTACGCAAGGAAGAAAAACAATTCACCTACGCCACCGAACTGAAAGAAGAACGTCTGACAAAATCCAATGTCGCTTCCTTCGAACCGCAGTTCAGTCCCGATGGCAAAGAAATAGCCTTCCTCGAAAACCGCACCGCTATCCGTGTCATTAACCTGAAAAGTAAAGCGGTGCGCACCGTGATGGATGCCAAATACCAGTATTCTTATGCAGACGGTGACCAGTGGTTCCAATGGAGCCCCGACAGCAAATGGATTCTTTCGGACTTCATCGGCATAGGCGGCTGGAACAATAAAGACGTCGTATTACTGAAAGCGGACGGAAAGGGCGAAATGGTCAACCTGACCGAAAGCGGATACAGCGACAGCAATGCCAAATGGGTGCTTGGCGGAAAAGCAATGATTTGGAACAGCGACCGCGCCGGATACCGCAGTCATGGTAGTTGGGGAAGCGAAGGCGACGCCTATATCATGTTCTTTGACGTAGACGCCTACAACCGCTTCATGATGAACAAAGAAGACCTTGCTTTACTTGAAGAAGCTGAAAAAGCAGAGAAAGCGGAAAAAGAGAAAAAGGAAAAGGCAGAGAAAGAAAAAGCCGACAAGAAGAAAGATAAAAAAGGAACCAAGACAGAAGACAAGAAAGAAGACCCGGACAAGAAGAAAAAAGAAGAAGAGGTAAAACCGCTGACTTTCGACCTCGAAAACCGCTTCGACCGCATTGTCCGCCTGACCGTTAATTCTTCCCGACTCGGAGATGCCGTACTTACTCCGAAAGGCGACGCGCTCTACTACCTTGCAGCCTTTGAGGGTGGCTATGATTTATGGGAACATAAACTGAAAGAGAACACCACCAAAATATTATTGAAAGGAGTTGGCGGTGGTGCATTAATCCCCGATAAAGAAGGAAAGAATATCTTTATGTGCACAGGCGGACAACTGAAGAAAATCGAAATCGCCGGCAGCAAAATCACCCCGATTAGTTTTGAGGCTTTCTTCGACTACCGTCCTTACGAGGAACGTGCCTATATCTTCGACCATGTCTACCAGCAAGTTAACGACAAATTCTATGTTGCCAATCTTCAAGGTACCGACTGGAAAGGATACAAAGAAGCATACCAACGCTTCCTGCCTCATATCAACAACAACTATGACTTCGCCGAAATGTTGAGCGAAATGCTCGGAGAACTGAACGCTTCACATACCGGAGCACGTTTTGGTGGTGGTGGCAGTGCACTGCCTACCGCTTCACTAGGCGTATTTTATGACGAATCATATGATGGCGCCGGACTGAAAATCAAAGAGATTCTTGCTCAGAGTCCTTTCACCCAGAAAAAGACAGATGTAAAAGCAGGATGCATCATCGAAAAAGTAGACGGACAAACCATTGAAGCCAATGCGGATTATTTCCCGTTATTTGAAGGCAAGGTAGGACGCAAAGTTATACTTACCGTATATGACCCTGCTACCAAAAAGCGTTTTGAAGAGACAGTAAAAGCCATCAGTTACGGTACTCAGAGCGAATTGCTTTACAAGCGTTGGGTGAAACGTTGCGCGCAAAAGGTGGAAGAGCTTTCCGGAGGACGCATCGCCTATGTACATATCAAGGGGATGGATAGCCCGAGTTTCCGTAAGATGTATTCCGAACTGTTGGGACGTTACCGCAATAAAGAAGCAGTCATCGTGGATACCCGCCATAATGGAGGCGGATGGTTGCACGATGATGTAGTAACGCTGCTTAGCGGAAAAGAATACCAACGTTTCGTTCCGCGCGGACAATACATCGGCAGCGACCCGTTCAACAAATGGCTGAAGCCTTCATGCATGCTGGCCTGTGAAGATAATTACAGCAACGCTCACGGCACACCGTATGTATACAAGACATTAGGTATCGGCAAACTGATAGGTACTCCCGTTGCCGGAACCATGACCGCCGTATGGTGGGAACGTCAGATTGACCCGTCTATCGTATTCGGCATCCCGCAGGTAGGCTGCATGGACATGCAAGGAAAATATCTGGAAAACCAGACTTTGCAACCCGACATTCTTGTCTACAACGAACCGGGAGCGAGCCTGAAAGGTGAAGATGCCCAACTGAAAGCAGCAGTAGACCACCTGCTGAAAGAACTGTCAAAAAAGAAGTAAACATATTATTATAAAAGCCCCGCTCATGGGGCTTTTATAATAACCCATCTATCAACGACTTAATATACTCATTTTTGGTTTAAATGAAACAGGTCGCTCCTTTAAAAGGAAGGCATCGTTGGTTTTAAAGGAACGGTTCTTTCCTTTTAAACCAACGATGCCTTCTATTATATCCCTATTCTGTAAGTTGGAAATATTTACTTACCGGAATCAATAACGATTATAAGAAACCACTTTCTCTTTCGGCTTTCTCATCTTCTTGCGCTTCTCTTTCACCGGATAGCCTATCGCAATATCCAGCAATACACGTTTGGAAGCAGGAATCCCCGTCAGCCGCTTCATTTCCTTTTCATCAAACCAGCCCAAAATGCACGACCCCAAGCCTTCGCTTTCGGCAGCCAACGTGATATGTGCAGCGGCAATTCCAATATCAATCAGCGGGAAATGCTTGTCTTTCACTTTTCCCCCGAGCAAAGAAGTGATATTAGCCGATTCTTCCACAATCAGAATATGCACCGGAGCGTCCTTAGCAAACTTGTTCATGCCCAGTCCAGCCGCTGCTTTGCCAATTTTCAAGGCCAGTTCACGGTCGGTTATTACCACAAACTTCCACGGCTGCGCATTACAGGCAGAGGGAGCCATACGCCCCGCCTCAATAATCCGTTCCAACTTCCCGGCTTCCACCGGTCGTTCTTTATCATACGCCCGGTCGCTCTGGCGGGAAAGCACCAATTGCAGAAATTCGCTATATTCCATCTTATTTATATTGAATCATCCGGCTGATATACTTACCTATAATATCAAACTCGATATTCACCACACTGCCGATGGCAAAAGTATGGAAGTTAGTATGCTCGTAAGTATAAGGAATGATAGCCACCTGGAAAGTATCATCCGTAGGGTTACATACCGTCAGGCTGACACCATTCACCGTTACCGAACCTTTATCCACCGTGATATATCCGCGTTTCGCCATTTCCTTATCAAACGCATACCGGAAAGTGAAATACCAGCTTCCTTCCGCATCCTTTATGTCAACGCAAGTGGCAGTCTGGTCTACATGTCCCTGCACGATATGACCGTCCAGACGACCGTTCATCATCATGCTGCGTTCCACATTCACCTTATCCCCCACTTTCAGCAAACCGAGGTTAGAACGTTCCAGTGTCTCTTTCATGGCAGTCACCGTGTACGTATCATCCGTCATGCTCACTACCGTCAGGCATACACCGTTATGAGAAATGCTCTGGTCGATTTTCAACTCATTTACAAACGAACACTTAAATGTAAAGTGTATATTCTCCTGGTCTTTCACCAGTGCTACCAAAGTAGCATATTCTTCTACAATTCCGGAAAACATAATGTTATTTACGATTTTACGATTTACAATTTATGCTTAAAAAGCCTCTCTTTTATATAGGGCTCAAAGATACGAATAAGCTGGCAGGAAAGAAAATATGAGCATAAAAAAAAGGGGCTTTTCACAAAGCTCCTTTTTTCAGTTTTCAATAGGTATTAGTTTTTTTTTAAGGTAAAAAGATTGTTTTCAGGATAACGGTGCAAATATAGGTGCTTTTACCGATATTATCCAAATTATAAAACATGTCATATAACATCTTTTTGAAAAATCTTTGGATTTATTATCATTTGAAGCAAGAACACCCGTAACTTGTCCATTACAGGAGACAAATATAAGACAAAATTTTAATGACCCCTAATTTCTGTTTAAAAATATGCAAATATTTATTTCTCCGGATAGTGTTCTTCCGTTTTCCCACGGTGCTTTAAGACCTTTGCATCAATGAAAAAGACGATTTCTTCGGCGATATTGGTAATGTGGTCGCCGGAGCGTTCCAGCTTGCGGAATACGCTGACCAAATCGACGCAAGTAAGTGCTGTTTCCGGGTGTTCAATGATATAAGCCGCCAAGATTTCGGTGGCTTCCGCATTGATATCATCTAATAAATTATCTTTAGCAAATACCCCCGCTGCCAGTTCGATGCTCTCTTCATTCAAAGCACGTTTCGCCAGTTCAAGCATTGACAACACCTCTGCCTGCATTTCGGCTATGCGAAGACGGTTCAACAGTTCAGAGTCGAGCACCGGCTCTTTGCAACGAATCACGAAACGGGCGATTCCCTCTGCAAAGTCGCCCAGACGTTCGAGGTTGGTGTTGATTTTCAGCATTGCCAGAACAAAACGAAGGTCGATTGCCACCGGATTGTATAATGCGATAATATCCTCCACATCGCTATCTATCTTCAATTCGAAAGCATTCACCCTGCGCTCACGAACCATTACTTGCTGAGCCAGTTCCTTGTCCAGCGTCAACACAGCCTCACCGGCACGGTCGAGCTGATTGTACACCAGCGTCCACATTTCATCAATTTCCTTCTTCAACAGGATGAGTTCCGATTCTATAAACTTTACCATAGTCCATTATATATAAATGATTAATATTCTGTTTACTACATTTCAGGCACGGACTACCCGAAGCGTCCCGTTATATAATTCTGGGTAGCCTCTTTCTCCGGATTGGTGAATATCTTTTTCGTCTGGTCGAACTCCACCATTTCCCCCAGATAAAAGAATGCCGTTTTGTCGCTGACACGAGCCGCCTGCTGCATATTGTGCGTGACGATGACAATCGTATAATCCTTTTTCAGTTCATGAATCAGCTCCTCTACCTTTGCCGTAGAAATAGGGTCGAGCGCAGACGCAGGTTCGTCCATCAGCAGCACAGAAGGAGACACCGCCATCGCGCGGGCAATGCAAAGCCGCTGCTGCTGCCCGCCGGACAGCGCATAAGCCGACTCCTTCAACTTATCCTTCACTTCATCCCACAAAGCCGCACCTTTCAATGTCTCTTCTACCCGCTGGCGGATGAAAGCGTTATCTTTTACCCCATTCACCCGAAGCCCGTAAGCCACATTCTCGAAGATGCTTTTCGGGAAAGGATTGGGACGCTGGAACACCATCCCTACATTCTTGCGCAACTCGTCCACTTCCACGCCTTTCTCATAGATATTCTGCCCGTCAATACGGATTTCCCCTTTCAGGCGGGTGGCGGGAATCAAATCGTTCATACGGTTGAAAAGCCGGAGAAACGTAGACTTTCCGCAACCGGAAGGCCCGATAAAAGCCACGACCGACTTCTCTTCAATCTGCATACTGATGCCTTTCAACGCATGGAAATCACCATACCAGAAGTTCACGTCACGTGCATCTATTTTTACTGTATCCATATACTAATTTAGTTCGTTTTTACTCTTTTCTCAAAATACTTTCTCAATGCATTTGCCAGCAGATTCACCAGCAGGATAATCACAATCAACACCAATGCCGTGCCGTAAGCCAACGGCAACTGCGCTTCCATATCCGTTCCGCTCGTAGAAATCACATACAAATGGTAAGGCAACGCCATACATTGGTCTAAAATCCCCGTCGGCAACTGCGGCAGGAAATATGCGGCACAAGTGAACAGGATAGGAGCCGTTTCGCCCGAAACACGTCCCAACGCCAGAATCAGCCCCGTGATAATGTTCGGCATCCCCATCGGCAGAATGACGTGCCATATGGTCTGCAACTTCGTAGCCCCCAACGCCCGGCTACCCTCACGCATACTGTCGGGAATGGCTTTCAACGCTTCTTCCGTAGTACGAATGACCAAAGGAACACAAAGCAAACCTAATGTCAAAGAACCGGCAAGGATACTGTCGCCGAACCCCATGTAATTGACAAACAGCGCCATACCGAACAGCCCGAACACGATAGAAGGAATACCGCTCAAATTGTTGGTCATCACCCGTATAAAGCGTACCAACTTGCCTTTCGGTGCATATTCATTCATATAAATGCCACTCATCACCCCTATCGGGAAAGCAAACAGTGCACTGCCCACCATCAGGTAGAAAGTTCCGACAATAGCCGACCAAATGCCGCCTCCTGTCATTCCGTCCGTAGGAGACGACGTGAGAAACTCCCAACTGATAGCACCGCTCCCCTTATAAATAATGAAACCCAGAATCGCAAACAATATCAGCACGATGCAAAGGCTCAATAGCCGGAATATTCCGAAAGCAATCTTCTGCGAACGGTGTTTTGCTTTATTATTACTCCTTATTTCCATGTTATTTACTACGTTTTAATCCTTTAGAGGAAATGTACTCCACACTAAAGTTGATAATCAATGTAATGAAGAACAGAACGACACCCAGCAAGAACAAAGCCTGATAGTGCGACCCGCCGGCGGGCGCTTCCCCCAGTTCCGCCGCAATGGTAGCCGGGATGGTGCGCAACGGTTCAAGAATCGTAGTCGGAATCACCGCCGCGTTTCCCGTCACCATCAGCACCGCCATCGTCTCCCCGATAGCACGCCCAATACCAAGCACCACCCCCGAAGTAATCCCCGATATGGAATACGGAATCACCACCTTATATATCGTCTGCCACTGCGTTGCTCCCAATGCCAGACTCGCTTCCCGCATAGCACGCGGACAATTCCTCATCGCGTCTTCCGTCACTGTTATGATAGTGGGCAATGCCATTATAGCCAACACGATACTGCCTACCAGACCGCTCTCCCCAACCGGAAGTTCAAATACTTTCTGAATCATCGGGACAATGACAATCAACCCGAAAAAGCCGTAGACAACGGAAGGAATACCGCTCAACAATTCAATAATGGGCTTCAGCCAGTTCCGCACTTTCGGATTCGCGACCTCGGACATATAGATAGAAACCGACAACCCGAATGGCAAAGCAAAAAGAATGGCGAACAAGCTCACCCACAGCGTGCCGGTAATCAACGGCAGAAAGCCGAACTGCGCGGCAGGAGTAGCCGTCGGGAACCATTCCGCGCCCGCAAAAACATCTTTGACAGAAATCGTATTGTCTTCTATGAAATGCACCGCATCCGGATGAATGATAAACTTCTGCGGCACAAATGCCACAATGCCCGGTGTCCTCTCTACCAGTTCCGTAATCTTGTCGCCCGCATATTCATAGGCAGGACCAAGTTCATCTTCCGTATAATACTGCGTGATATCCTCTAAACGGAAAACCCGGATAGGAATATCTTCCCCACCGATTTCTTTCCAGTTCGTTATCTCCTCGTCAAAAATATTCTTTATCTGGGCAGGGCTCAATACACTTACCTTATTCGTCTTGTTCAGTGCCAGCACATACCCTTCCTCAATGACCTTACTCTTGAATAACCCAAAAGCCTCTGTAAACAGGAAGAGCACAATCAGCAAAATAGTAATACTTGTTACGAAACCGCTACAAGTCAAAACTCCTTCTATAATCTTTTCTAAAAACTTTTTCATACCTGTTGATTTCTGATGCAAAGAAAGCATCTCCTTATTAAGATAATGTGACTAACGTTTGAAGGAAATGTTTCAATCCTGTTACATTTGTATTACAAATGCCGTTTCCCCGCCGTATGAAACAGAAATGTAATATCCGATTGCTTTATTTGCACCAGCAATAAACAAAGAATCATTATGAAAATAAGAAGAAACTTACTAATAGCCTTTTCCCTGCTCTCCCTCAGTGCCAATGCGCAACGCATCAAAGGCAGCGACACGGTATTGCCCGTCGCACAGCAAACAGCAGAACGGTTTATGAACCAGCAGCCCGATGCCCGTGTCACCGTGACCGGCGGCGGAACCGGTGTCGGCATCTCCGCCCTGATGGACAACACCACGGACATCGCAATGGCTTCCCGCCCGATAAAATTCAGCGAAAAGATGAAAATCAAGGCGGCAGGCGAAGAGGTGGACGAAGTGATTGTGGCCTACGACGCCCTTGCCGTCGTGGTGCACCCATCCAACCCGGTGAAGAAACTCACCCGCCAACAACTGGAAGACATCTTCCGCGGAAAGATAACCAACTGGAAGCAAGTAGGCGGAGACGACCGCAAGATAGTGGTTTACTCCCGCGAAACCTCTTCCGGCACTTACGAGTTTTTCAAAGAGAGTGTCCTGAAAAATAAAAACTACATGGCGAGCAGCCTTTCCATGCCGGCTACGGGTGCCATCATCCAATCCGTCAGCCAGACGAAAGGAGCTATCGGATACGTCGGACTGGCATACGTATCCCCCCACATCAAAACGCTCTCCGTATCTTATGACGGAAGTCACTATGCCACGCCCACAGTGGAGAACGCTACCAACAAGACCTACCCCATCGTCCGTCCGCTCTACTACTATTACAATGTAAAGAACAAGGAACAAGTCGCTCCCCTGATTCAATACATTCTTTCACCCAACGGGCAGGACATCATAAAAAAGAGCGGTTATATTCCGGTTAAATAAAAAAAATGTCCTACTTTTGTAGCCTAAATCATGTATTAACATAAATCGTTATGACAGATATTAAAAACGAAGAAGTAGCAGGTGAAAAGAAAAGCCTGAACTTTATAGAACAGGCAGTAGAGAAAGACTTGCAAGAGGGTAAGAATGGTGGAAAAGTACAGACACGTTTCCCGCCCGAACCTAACGGATACCTTCACATCGGTCATGCCAAAGCTATTTGCCTTGATTTCGGCATCGCAGAAAAGCACGGCGGTGTATGTAACCTTCGTTTCGACGACACAAACCCTACCAAGGAAGACGTGGAATACGTAGAAGCCATCAAAGAAGATATCCAGTGGTTAGGTTACCATTGGGGCAATGAATATTATGCTTCCGACTATTTCCAGCAATTATGGGATTTCGCTATCCGCCTGATAGAGGAAGGAAAAGCATATATCGACGAACAGAGTTCCGAACTGATTGCGCAGCAAAAAGGCACTCCTACCCAGCCGGGTGTGGAAAGCCCCTACCGGAACCGCCCTATCGAAGAAAGCCTGGAGCTTTTCAAGAAGATGAATAGCGGTGAGATTGAAGAAGGCGCTATGGTGCTCCGTGCCAAGATTGACATGGCAAACCCGAACATGCACTTCCGCGACCCGATTATCTATCGTGTAGTGAAGCATCCGCACCACCGTACGGGCACTACATGGAAGGCATATCCGATGTACGACTTCGCCCACGGACAAAGTGACTTCTTCGAAGGAGTGACTCATTCGCTGTGTACACTTGAATTTGTGGTACACCGTCCGCTGTACGACCTCTTCATCGACTGGCTGAAAGAAGGTAAAGACCTGAACGACAACCGTCCCCGCCAGACCGAGTTCAACAAGCTGAACCTGAGCTATACGCTGATGAGCAAACGTAACTTGCTGACTCTGGTAAAAGAAGGTTTGGTGAACGGATGGGACGACCCCCGTATGCCGACAATCTGCGGTTTCCGCCGTCGTGGTTATTCTCCGGAATCCATCCATAAGTTTATCGACAAAATCGGTTACACTACCTATGACGCATTGAACGACATCGCCTTGCTGGAAAGCTCCCTTCGGGATGACCTGAACAGCCGCGCTATCCGCGTATCGGCAGTCATCAATCCTGTGAAACTTATTATCACGAACTATCCAGAAGGACAAGTGGAAGAACTGGAAGCTATCAACAACCCGGAAGACCTGGAAGCAGGAAGCCACCTCATCGAGTTCAGCCGCGAATTGTGGATGGAACGTGAGGACTTCATGGAAGATGCCCCAAAGAAATATTTCCGCATGACACCGGGACAGGAAGTACGTCTCAAAAACGCCTATATCGTGAAATGCACAGGGTGCAAGAAAGACGAGAACGGCGTGATTACTGAGGTTTATTGCGAATACGACGCCAATACCCGCAGCGGTATGCCCGATGCCAACCGCAAAGTGAAAGGTACATTGCACTGGGTGAGCTGCAACCACTGCATGCAGGCAGAAGTGCGCTTGTACGACCGTCTGTGGAAAGTGGAAAATCCACGTGACGAATTGGCCGCCATCCGCGAAGCTAAAAACTGCAATGCCCTGGAAGCCATGAAAGAAATTATAAATCCCGATTCATTGAAGGTATTGCCCAACTGCTACATAGAGAAGTTCGCAGCAACCCTGCCGCCACTCTCCTACCTGCAGTTCCAACGAATCGGTTACTTCAACGTAGACAAAGAGTCGACCCCGGAAAAGATGGTCTTCAACCGCACAGTAAGTTTGAAAGACACATGGGGTAAACTTAACAAATAACGAAGCCGACCGGCTTAACTTTATAAAATGGGGCTGTGACAAAAGAGGATATGAAACTTTTGCAACAGCCCCATCTTAGCAATCAAAAAACGATAAAATTAAAATGGGTAGAAAAAAATCACCGTCCGCAAAAAAGGAACTAGTCGAACTAATCACAAACTACGAAGCTGCAAAAGCTAATGAGCAACAAATCTATCTGGATGGAAATCAATTGGCTGACATTGCCAACTGGTATGCCACCGAACGAAAATTTGACGAAGCGCAGGAAGTCATTACTTACGGACTTCATCTGCACCCGGGAAACACAGACCTGCTGATAGAGCAAGCCTACCTTTATCTGGACACTCAAAAACTGCAAAAAGCCAAAAAAGTAGCCGCTACAATCACCGAAGAGTATGAACCTGACGTGAAAATGCTGAAAGCCGAACTCCTGCTCAACGAAGGTAGGCTGGAAGAAGCGCAAGAACTTCTAAATTCGATAGAGGATGCTGACGAGCTCGTCACACTCACCGATATTGTATATCTCCTTCTGGACTTGGGGTATCCTGAAAATGCCCGGGAGTGGTTGGAGAAAGGCAAAAAACGATATGCCGAAGAGCAGGATTACCTGGCTCTGACAGCCGATTACCTGTTTGCCACACATCAACATGAAGCTGCCGCCAAAGCATATAACAAACTGATTGACAAAGCTCCATACAACGCTTCTTACTGGATGGGACTGGCGAAAATCCATTTCATTGAAGAGAATGTTGACAAAGCAATCGAAGCCTGCGATTTCGCATTGGCAGCCGACGAGAACTGTGGAGACGCCTATGCTTACAAAGCACACAGCTTTTTCTACCTGAACAATGAGGACGAAGCCATCGAGAATTATCAAAAGGCTATTGCATATAAGTCAATCCCGCCCGAACTGGGCTATATGTTCATGGGACTGTCATACGCCAACAAAGAAGAATGGCAGAAGGCAGATGAATATTATACGAAAGTAATCGACTGTTTTGAAAAAGAAGAAGAAAGCGACTCTTTCTTATTGATAGACACATATACCAGTAAGGCTTATGCCATCTCCCATTTGGGAAGATACGAAGAAGCCCACCAGCTCTGCGATAAAGCAAAAAAGCTGGGGCCGAACGAAGGACTTAGCTATCTGACGGATGGAAAAGTATATTTGGCGGAAGAAAAGGAAGACCAGGCAGCCGAGGCTTTCAAAAAGGCCATAGAAATTAATCCTGGCGTGGAAATGTGCTATATGGTAGCGTCCACTTATTCGGACAACGATTATCTGTACGAAGCCAAAGAATACTACGAGATGGCCTACCAGCTCGACCCGAAGTATGAATTGGTAACGGAAAAACTGAGCGTTCTCAGTCTGATGAGCAACGAAATAGAGGACTTCTTCAAATACAACAATGAATGTAAGAATCCGCTCGGCTCAGATGTCATTCTCGACCTGCTTGCCAGTCCTAACCATAGGGAAGAAGACGAGCAGACTCTTAAAGAGGTATTGAAGCGAATGAAAAAAGAGAGCAAAAAGAAAGGAAAATAAATAATCAATTTAATAAACCCTATCCCTAAAAAACATGGAATCAGTAGCTTTTATCCAGTGGTGTCTGGATCATTTGAATTATTGGACTATCACTTTATTAATGACCATCGAAAGTTCTTTTATACCTTTCCCTTCGGAAGTGGTCATCCCGCCGGCTGCCTACAAAGCAGCAGTCAACGACGAGCTCAATATTTATCTGGTAGTTCTGTTCGCTACTATCGGGGCTAATATCGGAGCGTTAATCAACTATTACCTGGCTAAGTGGCTGGGACGTCCCATCATTTACAAGTTTGCCAACAGCCGTATCGGACATATGTGCCTGATTGATGAAGCCAAAGTTCGCAATGCCGAAGTCTATTTTGACAAGCACGGTGCACTTTCCACCTTTATCGGCCGGTTGATTCCCGCTGTCCGCCAGTTGATTTCAATTCCTGCCGGACTGGCTCAGATGAAGTTGCATACATTCCTAATCTATACCACTTTGGGCGCCGGATTATGGAACACTATTTTAGCAATCATCGGTTATCATCTGGCTAAAGTTCCTGGCATTGAGAGCGAAGCGCAGCTTATAGCCAAAGTGACGGAATACAGCCACGAAATAGGCTACGGATTTATTGCTATCGGTGTATTTGTCGTTGCTTTCTTGATTTATAAGGGAATGAAGAAGAAATAATACATTTCAGGCACGGATTTATTTTTGAAATCCGTGCCTGAATTTTCTCTTTAATCTTAGAAATTGAACTGCACCCCTACTCCCAATATCTCCTTAAACTGCACACGGGCACCTTTCGTCCCGTCTTTCTGCGCAATCTTCACATCATCGTCATACATCAGATTGGTAGTAAGTGTAGTCGAGAACCACTTATTGATAATCATATTCACCTGCACTTCCCAGTTGACGTCTATATTCAGCGGCTTATGCAGATAATCGGAATATAAGTCCAAACGTGAATATACAGTCATATTTTTCAGAAATTCATATTTCACTTCTCCTTTCAGGTTGGCACCGAAGCTAGACAGCAAATGCTTGCCGGGATCCACTCCGTAAGCCCCTTCGTCAGAGAGGCGGTCATTCAATACAAATGTACCGCGCCAGGAAGCAGGAGACAATACGACCGTAAATATCTTTCCGGGGTCATACGTGAAGCCCAAACCCGTAGTCAGATAACCCGGAGACATAAATTCGGAGATAGAAACATCCTTATTGACCGAATAGTCATATCCCGGAGAGAACTGGGTCTGAAAAGTGGCAAACGCACTCGCATACCAGTTCTTGGCAATGGCGTAACCGTAATTCGTATTCAGGTAGATTTTATCATTCGCCTTTCTTGTCCCGTCGTCACCGGTCTTGTTCAATCCATAAGCCAGCTCGATACGGTTGTTCCACAAATGCTTTCCTTTCTTATAATTAATTTGGTAAGTACCTTGTAAATCAAAAGCTACGGAATTATCACCACCGGCAGCCCAGTTGGTAAGGCTGACTTGCGTCAGTTTCAGTCCGGCAAATCCTTCTTTTGTCCAAGGAGAAGTTTGTGTACTATCGGCAGTCTGAGCCGAAAGAGTTGCAGCGCCCATACATGACAGGGCAATGAATAGAGTTTTCATCTTGTTCATGATAATCGTTGAAGTTTAGTATAGAAAAAACACAACCTAACAAGAACCTAAATTTGGCGAGATACCAAACTCATTACCAGTTCTCATTAGGTCAAAATCTTTAGATAAGTATCAGCCGCAATCACTTGTCGGCCGCAAATCATTACTTAATACTTATGTTATTTTATAGCTGCCAGCGCCTTGTCATAGTCAGGTTCCTGTGTAATCTCGGGAACAAGTTCCGTATAAGCCACTTTGCCATCCTTGCCGATTACGACTACCGCACGTGCCAGAAGCCCTGCCAATGGTCCGTCCGCCATGCGTACACCGTAGCTTTCGTCAAAATCGGAGAAGCGGAAATCCGACAATGGAATCACATTTTCGATACCTTCTGTCGTGCAAAAACGTGCGTGAGCGAACGGAAGGTCTTTAGAGATAGCCAACACGACCGTGTCCTTCATCCCGGCAGCCATCTTGTTAAACTTACGTACAGACGTAGCGCATACGCTTGTGTCCAGACTCGGAAAAATATTCAGAATCACATTCTTGCCGTTCAAGTCTTTCAGCGAGAAAGAAGACAAATCTGTTTTCACCAGTTCGAAGTCAGGAGCGACTTTACCTACTTGTATAAATTCACCGATCAGTTTCACCGGTTGTCCTTTGAAATTTGTTGTTGCCATAATGCATGTATATTTAAAATTTACTTTATATAGAAAACAACTATTACCCAAAATATGTTCACGAAAAAACTTTTCTAAATTCAATTTGTTATTCCCCAACAAAATCATTCTAGTATTCAATTTAAAATATCAAATGTATGGAAACTGTATTCAATGAGATTCAACATTCAGTAAAAAACTGGTGGACTTCTCTTCTTTTAGGTATTGTGTATATTATCGTAGCCCTGTGGCTCATGTTCTCCCCGCTAAGCAGTTATGTGGCCCTGAGCATCATTTTCAGCGTGTCCATGCTGATAAGCGGCATTCTGGAAATCGTTTTTGCCATCAGCAATAAAAAAGGCGTTCCCAGTTGGGGATGGTATGTCGTAGGCGGATTGATAGACCTCGTGCTGGGCATTTATCTCGTTGCCTATCCGATGGTAAGCATGGAAGTCATACCGTTCATCATTGCCTTCTGGCTCATGTTCCGCGGCTTCTCCTCTACCGGCTACTCCATCGACCTGAAACGTTACGGCACCCGCGACTGGGGCTGGTACATGGGGTTCGGCATCCTTGCCATCCTCTGCTCTCTGCTGATATTGTGGCAGCCTGCCGTCGGAGCGCTTTACGCAGTGTACATGATTTCTTTTACTTTCCTCATTATCGGACTTTTCCGCATCATGCTCTCATTCGAACTAAAAAATCTGCATAAAAGAAAATAAAAAGCTTTCGGCACTTACTTTGGTATTTTGTTTATCTTTGTAGGCAATTTACATATATCAATTAATTAAAAAGGAAGAAAATTATGGCAATGCATACATGGTTTGAATGTAAAATCCGTTATGAGAAAGTAATGGAGAACGGAATGCAGAAGAAAGTAACCGAACCTTATCTCGTTGACGCGCTTAGCTTCACAGAAGCCGAAGCACGAATCATCGAAGAAATGACTCCGTTTATCTCAGGAGAGTTTACCGTTTCGGACATCAAACGTGCTAACTATAGCGAACTTTTCCCCAGTGACGAAGAAAGTGCCGACCGCTGGTTCAAATGCAAGCTTATTTTCATCACGCTGGATGAAAAAAGCGGTGCGGAGAAGAAGACATCCACACAAGTATTGGTACAAGCTGCCGATTTGCGTGACGCAGTGAAGAAACTGGACGAAGGCATGAAGGGGACAATGGCGGATTATCAAATCGGCATGGTGTCCGAGACACCGTTGATGGACGTATATCCGTACAGTGCCGGCCTGAATGACAAACCGGAGTTTGATCCGTCAAAAGCATAAGTGACAATGAGTATTGCTGACAATTTAAAGCAAGTGCTGGCCGAGCTCCCGCAAGGAGTCCGGCTGGTTGCTGTCTCAAAGTTCCATCCCAATGAAGCGATAGAAGAAGCATATCAGGCGGGACAGCGTATTTTTGGAGAAAGCAAGGTGCAGGAAATGACAGCTAAATACGAAAGTTTGCCCAAAGACATCGAATGGCATTTTATCGGACACCTGCAAAGTAACAAAATCAAGTACATGATACCATACGTAGCGATGATACATGGGATTGATACTTATAAACTACTGGCAGAAGTCAACAAGCAAGCAGCCAAAGCGGGACGCGCCGTCAACTGCCTGTTACAGATACACGTGGCGCAGGAAGAAACGAAATTCGGTTTCAGTCCTGAAGAATGCCGGGAGATGCTGGATGCCGGAGAATGGAAAAGACTCACCCACGTGCGGATATGCGGATTGATGGGAATGGCCAGTAACACCGACGATATAGAACAAATCAACCGGGAATTCCGTTTACTTGATAAGCTCTTTCATGAGCTCAAAGAAACTTGGTTCGCCGGTTCGGATGACTTCCGGGAGTTGTCGATGGGAATGTCACACGACTATCACGAAGCAATTGCCGCAGGAAGTACCTTAGTACGGGTGGGAAGCAAGATTTTCGGAGAACGTAATTATAATATTTAACCAATCATCATGACCATGACCGATTTAAAAACTACTTTCGCAGGGCTTTCTCTTAGAAACCCTATCATTATCAGTAGCTCGGGACTGACCAACAGTGTCGGCAAAAATAAAAAGCTCGCCGAAGAAGGTGCCGGAGCTATCGTTTTGAAATCACTGTTCGAAGAACAGATTATGCTGGAAGCGGAACAACTGCGTGATCCGGCTTTCTCTGCTGAAGGCAGCGATTATCTGGAAGAGTATATCCGTGAACACAAGTTGTCCGAATACCTGACTTTGATTAAGGAGAGCAAGAAGGTTTGCCCTATTCCCATCATTGCCAGCATCAACTGCTACACTGATTCCGAATGGGTGGACTTTGCCAAGCAAATCGAAGAAGCCGGTGCGGACGCATTAGAAATCAATATCCTCGCGTTGCAGTCGGACGTACAATATTCGTATGGTTCTTTCGAGCAACGTCACATTGATATTCTCCGCCACATCAAAAAGACTATCAACATTCCGGTTATCATGAAACTGGGTGACAACCTGACAAATCCCGTAGCATTGATTGACCAGCTCTACGCCAACGGCGCAGCAGCAGTTGTCCTCTTCAACCGTTTCTACCAGCCGGACATCAATATCGAAAAGCTGGAGCACATCTCAGGTGAAGTATTCAGCAATGCTTCAGACCTCGCCACTCCACTTCGCTGGATTGGAATCGCGTCGGCCGCAGTAGACAAAATCGACTATGCAGCATCCGGTGGCGTTGTCAATGCGGAAGCAGTAGTAAAAGCGATTCTCGCCGGTGCATCGGCAGTAGAAGTTTGTAGTGCGATTTATCAGAACACGAACGCATTCATCGGAGAAGCCAACCGTTTCCTCTCTGCATGGATGGCACGGAAAGGGTTCAACAGCATCGCCCAGTTCAAAGGCAAACTGAATACGAAAGATGTGAAAGGTATCAATACCTTCGAACGTACGCAATTCTTGAAATATTTCGGAAAGAAAGAATAAGCGGAAAAGTAAAAGGCAAAAATCAGGCACGGATTACACAGATTACGCGGTTTAAGATAATTGGAAAAACCGTGAAATCCGTGTAATCCGTGCCAGTTTTATATTTCATCATTACATCAGGTTACTAGCCAACTCGCTCAACTCGCTTCGTTCACCCTTCAACAGGTTGACATGTGCAAAGAGGTTCTGATCCTTCATGCGGTCAATCATATATACCAGGCCATTGGACTGACTGTCCAGATACGGCTGGTCAATCTGCTGGATATCCCCCGTAAAGACCATTTTCGTACCTTCGCCCGCACGGGTAATAATCGTTTTTATCTCATTCGGAGTCAGGTTCTGCGCTTCGTCAATGATGCAATACATTTCGCTCAAGCTACGTCCACGGATAAATGCCAGAGCTTCAATCACCAGTTGCTCGCTTTTCTGCATATCCTCGATACGCTTCACTTCCGTAGAATTAGCGGCAAACTGACGCTTAATCACGTTCAGGTTGTCAAACAACGGCTGCATGTAAGGAGCCACCTTCTCCTGTGCATCTCCCGGAAGGAAACCGATGTCCTTATTAGAAAGAGCCACAACAGGACGTGCCAACAAAATCTGTTTGTAATCTGTCAATTTCCCCAACGCAGCAGCCAAAGCCAGCAATGTCTTACCGGTTCCCGCCTTTCCGGTCAGTGCCACCAATTTTATATTCGGGTCGTTCAGAATCTCAAAAGCAAAACTCTGTTCGGCATTGCGGGGTTCGATTCCATAGTTTTTGCCTTTCATCACACGGCAAATGGAGTGAGTGAAAGGATTGTAACGCGCCAATACACTATTGCGGTCACTCTTCAGCACGAAACATTCATTAGGATGAACCAAATCCTTAAAGTCGAACTCACCCAAGTCGATACCTTCCTTAGAAGAATAGATACGGTCTATCAATGCCGGATCCACATTTTCAAATATTTCATTGGATTTCTCGAATACATCTACATTGACAACCTTATCCGTGATATAATCTTCGCAAAGCAGGCCGATGGAACGGGCTTTCATGCGCAGGTTCACATCCTTGGTCACCAGAATGGATTTCATTTTCGGATATTTGGCAGTCAGATACTCGGTTGCCGCCAAAATCAAATGGTCAGGTTTCTTGATAGGAAAAGAGTCCCATACTTTAGTAGCTTCCACTTTACTGGTCACCACAAACAGACGTCCCAATCCTTCGCCCAGCTTCACTCCGTCAGTGAAAAGTTCATCGCTGGTCAACACGTCCAGTTCGCGTACAAACTCACGAGCGTTGAAGTTAATCTGTTCGTTTCCTTTCTTGAACTTGTCCAGTTCTTCGAGTACGACAAGAGGGAGATAAATATCATTTTCCTGGAAATTCTTCAAACAATTGTAATCGTGAAGAATAACATTTGTGTCTAACACAAAATTTTTCTTAGTTCCCATGATTTCTTTGATTTAAATGTTGATATTTGCAATCTCAAATCGCCAACCACGCACATTTATGGTTAAGTTGACGGTTCTAAAGATAAACAAATTAACGGGCAATAAAGATTGCCCGGAGTTAAATTTTATAAAACATGGATTATCAGAACACTTTAAAGTACTTATATGAAAGTGTGCCTATGTTTCAGCAAATAGGAAGCAAAGCATATAAGCCGGGATTAGAGACTACACACAAATTGGACGAACATTTCGGGCATCCGCATCAACAATTCAAGACGATACATATCGCAGGAACGAACGGAAAAGGTTCTTGCTCACATACTATCGCGGCGGTATTGCAGAGTGCCGGCTACCGGGTCGGATTATTCACCTCTCCTCACCTGATTGATTTTCGCGAACGCATCCGCATCAACGGTGAGATGGTGCCGGAAGAGTATGTAGTCAATTTCGTGGAAGAACACCGCGCTTTCTTCGAACCGCTGCACCCTTCTTTCTTCGAACTGACCACTGCTATGGCATTCCGTTATTTTGCCGACCAAAAAGTAGACGTGGCGGTTATCGAAGTAGGTATGGGCGGACGCCTGGACTGTACGAATATCATCCATCCGGATTTGTGCGTCATCACCAATATCAGTTTCGACCATACCCAATATCTGGGCGACACGCTGACAAAGATTGCCAAAGAGAAAGCTGGCATCATCAAGGAAGGAGTCCCGGTAGTTATCGGCAGAGCCAAAGGGGCGGTGAAACGTTTGTTCACCATGAAAGCCAAAGAAATGAATGCGCCCATCGAATATGCCCGTGAAAATTCGCGCGAATGGAACATGGAGATACTTCCTTATTCAAGGTTGCAGGAAATAAGGGAAAAGACGGACGAAATAATTCAGACCTTATCCTCATTAATCGAAGCAATAGAAGAAAAGTCAGAAGAACAGATGCAGCAAGCATTGCTCGTGCCGGACATATCAAACAGCATACGTGCGATAGACCAGATACTTGACAAGAGAAAAGACGCTATCAGAATCAACAATGATATGTTTCCCTTCGGACTTTTCACAGAGTTGAGCGGAGCTTACCAATTCGAAAACATGTTCACCATTCTAAAAGCTCTTGCGGTACTGACCAAATTGAACTACAACATCAAGCCCCAGAACTACTTCGACGGTTTTGCAAACGTATGTCAACTCACCGGTCTGATGGGGCGTTGGCAGAAAGTACACAGCTATCCGGACATTATCTGTGACACGGGACATAACATCGACGGAATCGAATATATCCACGTACAACTCAATGCTATCCGCAAAACTTTCGGTCAGGAGATTCATTTCGTATTCGGCATGGTCAATGACAAAGATATCAAGGGTGTCCTGCAAGTGTTGCCGAAAGATGCCACTTACTACTTCACCAAAGCTAGCGTGAAACGTGCGCTGCCGGAAAATGAATTGATGGAACTGGCAGAACAAGCCGGATTGAAAGGAACTGCCTACCCTACTGTGGTGGATGCCGTACAGGCAGCGAAAAAGAACTGCCCCCCAAAAGACCTTATCTTCGTGGGAGGCAGCAATTTCATTGTCGCAGACTTGTTAGCGAACCGCGATACACTCAATCTCTACTAACGCATCCTTTGGCAGAGCTTTTACGGCAAATGCCGAGCGTGCCGGAAAAGCTCCGTCAAAATAGGTGGCATACACGCCATTCATCCCTGCAAAGAGGGACATATCCTGAAGAAATACAGTAGTTTTGACAATGTCAGCCATTGTCAATCCTGCTTCTTCAAGAATGTGTTTGATATTCTCCAACGACTGGCGCGCCTGTCCTTCTATCCCTTCCGCCATCTCTCCCGTAGCAGCATCAATAGGTAACTGACCTGACACAAATACCATTCCATTAGCTTCTATCGCCTGACTGTAAGGTCCGATAGCTCCGGGTGCTTTCTCACTACAAATTACTTTTTTCATATTTATTTTTATTTTCTGTTTTACTGACTTTCAAAGATAGTGAAAAAAAGTCACCCGCAAAACGAATCATTCACAAAATTACACCATCCCATTGCATTATCACTTCCCACTTTTCCGGCTGTCCGGCTCCGTGCGGACTATGCGGGACTGTGGCAATCACCAAATCACAGTGGGAAGTCAACGCCACCTTTATCTGTTTCAACAGCTCATCTATCAAAACTCTCAAATTAATATATTTCAATATGCACCGGATTAACCGTACATACTGATAAATCAGGCTATGGCATGCGTCGTGTATCCTCAATGGATGCACGAACATCTTTTTTACCTATAAAGACTTTCATAAATTATGATTTACAAAGGGAAACATTATTATTCTGATAAACAAGCATACAAACTACATTTTTCATAAATCCCCCAGCTTCCCTAAATAATAAGTGATAAGCCGCACCTCTCTCACTGAGAATGCTTTTGTCTTCGGGTGAAAATCAGTAGCCAGTATTTCATCCATCAACGGCTTGCACTTCCGCATCCAGCGGCGTAATTTATTGACCGAAGCCCGCACAGTTAAATCCGGAAAATACATTTGCTCCAACTCTTGTTTATTATAACATTTCACTATAAAATCAGGACGTTCCATCGTTCCTTTATAATTGATTTACAGCTATAAAGATACAAAAATCCGACCCAATAGCCAAAGAATGCATTCATTATTATCCCAAACAGCAGGGGTATAAAAAAAATATATCAACTATCTTCACAGACCGTTGATATAGCGGGAAATTCACATCGGCTTTAACCTCCGATGACAGGGCGCGAATTAGAAATATACCGTCGTACCTTTCCAATTCACAATGTAGGAGAATCATGCTTGTTACAGCATGAAGCTAGGGACCTACATTTTTTCATCTCACATACAAACACTCTTAGTTATAATTACATCTCAACATTATATTTTATACCACTTTTATTTACCTAATTGTCCTGTACTTTTTAGAACTTCTTACCAAAACAGATATTCAAGAAAGTCTTCACCAGTATTTTTAAATCAAACCACCAGGAACGATGTTGCAGATAGAACAAGTCATAACGCAAGCGACGCAACATCTTATCCATTGTATCCGTATAACCATTATGCAAAGTAGCATAAGAAGTCACCCCCGGACGAATCTGATACAAGAACTGATAACGTGGATCATGCCTTATTATCTGATCAATATAAAACTTCCGTTCCGGTCGAGGCCCTATAAAAGCCATATCCCCACAGAAAACATTCCATAACTGCGGTAATTCATCCAAATGATGTTCCCGCAAGAACTTTCCGACTTTAGTCAACCGCGCATCTCTACCACCAGCATAAAGCCGGGGACCTGCCGACTCTGCATCCAATCTCATACTGCGGAACTTATAGATGTTAAATGGTCGTCCGAAACGTCCGATACGTTCTTGCTTAAATATAGCCGGGCCGCCATCTTCATGTTTCACGGCTATATAGCAAATCAAAAATAGCGGAGAAAAAACGATCATTAAAAACATCGCAACTGTACAATCCCAAATCCGCTTTACATTGCGCTCAAAAGCATTCATTCCGTCCGGAATGAATTCCTCATTATACCCCATAATTATCTGAAAAGAATTTGATTATTAATATTTGTTTACTGTTTCAAGCAGCCTATAAATTGTTATTATCATTATTCATATCTTCCAAATCTTTCAAAACTTTTTTATTGATTATCTTTCTTCTAGAGTCGAAATACCATCCCCATTTATTAAAATATTTAATCATATTTAGAATATGAACTTTCAGCATCTTAAGATTTGTCCTTGAAGCTGCCGCATGAGCATGAATAATAAATACATCTGGAAAGAAAATCGTTTTATACTTTTCATGAATACGACGAGTTATATCTATATCTTCCGGATACATAAAGAAACGCTCGTCAAACAAGCCAATTTCTTGCAAAACAGATATTCTAAAAAACATAAAACATCCTGATAAATATGGCACATTCATAATCTTATCATAACCAGTAAAACGCAACTGAAACTTATTGACTCGCTTTTTTATTATGAAGTATGGCAAGAAACGCTTAAAAATCAAATCCAAGGGAGTAGGTATCAATTTACATAAGCATTGCAAATCTCCATTCGGATAATATACCTTAGGCATAATCTGTCCAACATCTTTATTCTTATCCATATACTCACCTAATCTTTCCAATACTCCATTCTCAAAATATATATCAGGATTCACCACCACATGATAAGTTGCTCCTAATTCTATTGCTTCACGAATAGCAATATTATGTCCCGCACCATATCCACGATTAATGCTGTGAATATAACGTACTCTCTTAGAAACTCTTTCCAACTCACGTAATCGGTCATTTGACGAATGATCAATGATAAAAAGTTTATCAACCGGTGCCGCCAAAACGCAGTCCATAATTTTCCTTA
The DNA here is from genome assembly GCF_903181435.1 of Bacteroides acidifaciens. NCBI lineage: Bacteria > Pseudomonadati > Bacteroidota > Bacteroidia > Bacteroidales > Bacteroidaceae > Bacteroides > Bacteroides acidifaciens. The sequence goes on along the minus strand of NZ_CAEUHO010000001.1, from coordinate 1,030,967 downwards.
TCTCCCGTGGATGATGATGGTAAGAAACTATTGAAGCTGTAATCATCTACTACTAATATTATATTCCAATTATATATCCAATCACAAAAAACATCTAATAGTTTTTTTAATACATCAATAGATGCATACAATAAACCTTAAAGTATAAATACCTCATTCTATAAAAGAAAAAAGAGAACTCCACATTCTAATTCAAGACTGGAATAAATCATTTATGTCCTCAAAAGTTTTTGATAATAGCCCAAATGATTCTCCGCCATTTTTTGAGTAGTAAAATGATTATAAGCTCGTTCATAAGCCAGTTCCCCCATGATATTTCTATTTTCATAAGCGTTTACAATGGCCTTTTTTAGAGACCTTACATCTTTCAATGTAAAGAAACACACCTCATTATCTCGAAATATCTCATGAAAAGAAGGTATATCCGAACAAACTATTGCTCTTTTAGCCAAAGCAGCCTCTACCATTGCTAATCCAAATCCTTCTGAATATGAAGGCATAACATATACATCAAAATAAGGTAGATAATTACACGGATTCTTCTGATAAGAGAAAAATAAAACCCGATCAGATATATGCAATTTTTGAGACAACAACTTTAACTCTTTTATATTGGGCCCTTCACCAATTATAATAAATACATATTCTTGCAAATATGGCAATACTTTAATTACTTGTTCCAACCCTTTCCTAGAAGTAACAAAGGCATATGTGCCTAATATCTTATATTCTTTTTTCACTTCCAATATACTTCTTATAATTTCGTTATCTCCTTCTCCATCCATATTAATTACACAGCCATTATAAATTGTAGTTATCGGAGCTCTTATACAACCTTCATATGTTTCTCTTAATTGTTCTGATATACTTACTATCGCATCAAATTTAGACTGTATAAAGCACCAATATTTTGTAAACAGATATGATAGAACAAAATTGTATTGGTACCGAAAACTTCGATAAGTATCTTGATGAAGAGTAGACACCAATTTTGCCCTATTAAGTTTTTTCTTCCATTTAGCAACATACATATCAGGACGTAAACAATGACTATGAACAATATCATACTGTTCAAAATCAATACAGGTTTTCATTGATATTTTTTTCACAGGACAGTTGAAATACATGGCAGACGGAAAATCATCAAAATAAAAGACATCTACCTCAACGCCCCACTCCACCAAATAATCCACTATATTTTTTACTACTATTACTGGCCCCTGATTCCTTAAAGAGGGAAGAATATAGGCAATTTTCATTTATATTTTAAATAGAAAAAATGAATATTCAGTAGAATAAAACCAAATAAAAATATAACGTAAAGAATATATTAATAGATAATTAGAAAAAAGAAATAGCATTCCTTTTCGCTCAGAAACAGAACTCACGTTTTTAATAAAAAAAGAGAATAAAAAGAAATAAGAGAAAATAAAATATTGGCACATTCTAGTCAAAAAGCCAAAGTTCATTGTAATAACTAATAAAAGAAGAAATATATAGAACATATTAGAATAAAACCTTCCAATGAATGAACCATAAAGAATATTTCTATATCTTCTCACAATATATACAAAAGGAACAGCCTCAATAAATGTCAACATATTTAGTCCTCTAAATTCACCATCCTCGCTCTCCAGCAAATATTTAGATAATTTCTCTCCAATCCCCTCAGATGAACCCAATACAGACAAACCTTTTTCTATTACTAATAAGATGATTTTATCTATAACTTCAGTTGTACTTAAAATAAAGAAAAAACAAATAGCAATAATAATATATTTTATGTTCAGATTACGATTCATTACTAATGCCAACAAAGCAATTAATGCAGTATAATGAAAGGCTGTAGCCAAACAAACAAAGAAGCAAAATTTTAATTTTTCTTCTTTCAAAAGAAAAGGAAATGCCCACACCCATACTATAGTCATAGCTATAGCCTGTCGTAGAAGAATAAAATTATATTGCAAATATAAACGTGCTGCGAAAAAAAACAATATAAAAAACAATCCGATCCTTATTTCATTGTATTTCAAGCTCTTATAAAACAACCCTATTAATAGTAAATTAGTAAACAACAAATAGAGGTTAAAATTACTTCCCAATAAATGATAGCACAATGATGAATAAAACACATAGCCTATTTCTTGTCCTCTAATCTCCCAACCAGCCTCTTTATAATCCGAGAAAAAACTAAAAATATTCAATGGAGAGTTATATATATTTTTATAGGTACCATAGTCGAATATACCCACATCATATCCTACTTCTAAAGAACTCCATCTTCCTCCAGCAAATATAATAAGCAAACATAAAGAAAAAAGAAGAAGTAAGTTTTTAATATCATCAGCCACCTTGAGAGAAAAAACATCAATGAATGACAATACATAAAAAAACAATATAAATAATATAAATGGAATGACATTACCAATCATACACCACACACACATTAATCATACCCACCAAAACAGCTTACGGAATAACCTGCTCAGCTTCCTCGCCACCTCTATAACAAAACATCTCAACCGGAAAGGACAAGCAACCATTTTCAAAACCATCCACTCTCTTAAACTCAATTTTATTGTTTTAGCATACTCTTTTATCTCTACGAAAAAAGAATCTTTCTTAAATAATCCGGGATCATTATCAATCAGAACTTCCAATAACATATGAATATGCGCATAAAAAATACTTTTCTTGCATACTTCTTCTAAGCCATGTGCCTTTATTGGTTGTAATAGAAAATCATTCATTTTTTTGGCATATTCCCATGTATTCTGAAAAGTATGCATACAACTATTTTTATGTTGCACATAATTATACACATGTCTATCAATAGCTCTTACTTTTTGTACTTTGACTGCCAACCGGACATTCATTATATAGTCTTCACCATAAGGTATTGACTTTGGTAAGTCGAATACTAAAGAATCAAATAAATTCCTACGATAAAGTTTTCCACATACAGACAGAGGAGTTTTACCTTCCAGCAGAGCTTTTAAGAAATCAATATTACTCCAATCGTCCGATGAACTTTGTGTACAGATTTTACGAACATTATTACCCTGTTCATCTACCATATGAATTTGATTCCCTATAACGATATCTACACCCTCCGCTCCATTATTATATAAATCCAATAAAGCATCTTTAGGCAACATATCATCACCGTCTACAAAGCAAAGCCAATTGCCCCTTGCCATTTCTACTCCCTTTCTTCTCGCAGCAGTGACTCCTGCATTAATCTGGTGAACTACGTGAATACGACCATCCTTTAATGCATATTCGTCACAAATATTAACACTCTCGTCATGGCTACCATCATCAATCAACAATAACTCAAAATCCTTAAAAGACTGTACTATTATACAATCAATACACTTCCTTAAAAAAGGGGCAACATTATAGACAGGAACAATGACACTTATCGGTAAATCCATAAAAATTCAGTCTATATATTCAAAGATTCTGTTAAAAAGCTTTTCGCTTTCTCCCTCTCCATATCCAAAACTTGATTCGCCTTCTCAAAATTCATCGGGACATACAACATTTTAACCGTTACATCTTCCAACGAATATACCAAACGTTCTTCCAATTCAAATTTCTTTAGCAGAGAAGTAAGCCGGGCCATCCCGCGCGCGTTATTCGCCATCACGACAAAAGGTTTATTAAAAAGAATCGAAAAAACGGTGCCATGAAAGGAATCCGTAATAACATATTCTGCATCAATAAATCCACGCAACCAATCTGTTACAGGAGGAAACACACACTGATTAATATATTTTTTTCCTACCTGGCTAAAACTCATTGCAGGCATCACGACATTTGGAGAAATACCTAAAGCTTGAGAAACTTTCTGAACAATTGCTTTCTTCTCTTCCGACTGATCCAGCACATACGTCATTAATTTCTTCCCAGAAGCTGGAGTCCGTTCTTGTTCTACCAGACGAATATAATCTTCTTTATTCAAAAGCATTGTTGGATCCAATAAATGGATAGCATTAACACCTAAATACTTTTTACACAAAAAAACTCCACAATCTTCGCGGACTGAAATTGCATCAAATTGCTTAGCTAAGGCAGCACATTTCTTAGTCTGTTTTCCTGTAAACTCCCAATCCGAAGTTCCAAAAGAGGCTGCATAAGCTATACGTTTCACATGCTGTCCAATTGTAAAATCTAAAAAGTAATTAGACAAATAATAAGAATATATAGGACGCCAAACTTGATCACTGCCTACTATATAAGCATCAAAATGATACTTATGAAACTCTTTTTTTGTATTTGACAAAATAGGTTCTGTAGTCGTTATATATTTACGAATAAATGGAATGGTTTTCTGAGCAATGCTCTGCTCTTGCCTATCTGTAGGATAATAAAGCCCTTTATATTTTATCATACGTGCAATCAGCTGTTTCACTTTAACTATTAAAGGACGCTTCCATTTTCTATCCTCTGTCCATACCTCATGTCCCATCCGCTTCAATACCACTTGCAATGCATAAGCTTGAAGCAATCCACCGTAATTAGTATGAAGAGGCTGGGTCAATATACATATTCTCATTATGTACCCCCCCACGCTAAACAAGAAAACAATATAACTATTTTTTTCTTAATTGTTTCCATATCAGATTTTTCATTTTATTAATCACTTGATGTATCAATCTATTACACCTTCCTTTTCTCAATACTTTATTTATAGATATGCTTACACCATATTCTTCTAATAACGAAAAAAAATAACCTCTATTAGGATGCAGATATGGAGACTTTTCCAGAGGTGAATTTCCGACAAACACTTCCTGATAGGTTACCCTATGAGAATTTTCCAATATAATCTCTTGTACTATTTTCAAAAACTCAGAATTATAAATCAAGACTGCACTGACACCCTTATCATCATCATAATACGGTAATATTTTTTGTATCCCCCAAAAATCCCCTAATGTGATATCACTCCCACTCTTTCCACACTTGCTAGGACAATTATAGCAGGATGGTCGTAAATATAAGTCATTAAGAAAACCTTTCATATAAATATTTTCAGAGATATTATCTGTAAGTCGAATTTGTTTTTTCATTTCACAAGCATTAGCCAAATTTAGAGTTAGGGCAAAACTGAATTTTTTCCAGCCTGAGCATTTATCTCTAAAAAAAATGTGACTTATGTTTTTCTTATCGCACAAATGATTAGCGAATAACGTTTTCTTTTTACTCTCACTCGCAACTTTCTCGTCTAAATAAATTTGCCAAACCTTGGGACTCGGAACACCATGACAAATAAAATCTAACGCCAATAGATTCTTATAATCTTTAAATAAATATTTTTTTAGTCCAACCACTTGGCAAGGAGTTCCAGAAAATAGCACCAAACGCCCTTGCTCCAAGAATTGTTTAACTTGCCAATAGCTATTGCCTATATAACTTTGAACATACTTACTTCCACGAAAAGCGCTCAATCCTTCTTTTATCTCTGTATAATCATGCACAACCTGCCATTTATCATCAAAACGTGCACCAAATACAACCCCTTTTTTTTCTAAAACATATTCGGAAAGCAATGAAAAAATCCCTCCCGAAGAACTTAATAAACGTACTTTTTCATTGGGATTTTTTGCGGCAAAAACTGCAAGTGGCTGTCTCGATTGCCCTTGATTAATGACAGGACATACTTTTTCACACAATCCACAATCTATACAAATATGTTGTTCAATGTGAGGATAGAAGAATCCTTCATGATCCTCATGCATATCAATACATTTTCTAGGGCACGCCTGAACACATGCATTACATCCACAACAATCTTCTTCCTTAGCTAAAACAATCATTCCAACACACTTTTCACTTTTAAGACTGTAGTTCTTAAAAGCATATACAACCAAGGGATTTTGCCTACAACTTTCAATAAATGTTCTTTAAAAGTTAATCTATCAGAAACAGATAGTTTTTTACTAAAAAGTTCAATATCATTTTTTTTATAATATTTAAAGCTAACATTCAATCTCTCTCGTAGATACTTAATGCGTATAATTTCTCTTAGTCTACCTTTCTCAGAATCGCACAAATCGTTTATCCTATCTAAAGTATATAGAATTGTATTTTCATAAGAAGAAATTTTCGATATCTCCTGATTATAGCTTTTATATTGACCGCGTGAATGAGATTCAGAACGCTCTAAAACACTGAAATAGGAAGTTGACAATGTATAACATTTGAAAGAGAAAAGTAATGGTAAGAACAATTGCCAATTTTGACCAGCATCCTTACTTACATAAATCTCACGGGATGGATTTACTTTGTCTAAGGCACATGACTTTATCATATAATTTCCCGGAGGCCATATAAAGCCAGTGCTATATAAGCAATTATAAAATTGGTTACAATCAAGATTAAGCCCCTTAGTTTGAACATAACCTTTCATATTCTTTTCATGTACATAAGTTGGAAAGCATCTTACAACACCATAGTCATTACTCAATTCTCTAAATTTACGGACAAAAGAAGAAATGGCGTCCGGTTTATTATAAAAATCGTCACTATCAGGCCATGTCAGAAATTCTCCTTTCACCCATTTCAAAGCATTGTTTATAGCTGCCGATTGTCCTTGATTACTTTGATAATAATACTCGAGACTATATCCCCGTTTCTCAAAAGTGGAGATATAAGAAAGTATTACTTTTCTCGAATTATCCGTGGAACCATCATCTACTACAAACATTTCTACTGAAGGGTAATCTTGCTCGAGTATAGAATCCAACAAACGATGAATAATCTCTCCAGTATTGTAACATGGGGTTATAATACTGACTAAACCCTTTCGCATATTTTATTTTTAATGTATTGAACAATTATGATTCTCATTGATTTATTCAATGAGACATAAAAACCCAGCAAAGTAACAGATATCGTTGAAGCAATGGATACAATGATAAAACGAAAAAAACCTTCTTCATAAATAAGCCCTTTCAGCCACCATACCAGCCCCGATGAAGTTAGAAAAACGACCATACAGCGTATAAAAACAGTATATATATATTTCTTATATGAAAATACCGGTATATATTTATGTATTGTCCAGACATTAGATAAAAGACCGATGACAACCGCTATTATATTAAAAAGATAGGATGTCACAGGAGATAATCCCAATTTAAAAGCTACATAAGAAACAGGTATTACTGATAAGTATAATGTGCCGTTTATCAAACTGGGTCGCTTTATTTTTCCGGTTGCATGGGCTGCTGTTACAACTACAACAGACATCGTTGCAAAGAAATTGAATAACAACGTACACACGCAAAATTGCACGGTATATTCAGGCACAGTCTTTAACCATAATGATAAAACAAAATGCATTTCTACAATTAATGGCAGCGACAACAATAATAACAATAAAAATGTCAATTTTGAAGCATTCATTACCAAACTAACCATACGTGAATATTCTCCAGCAGCATAACTTTTTATTATTTGAGGCTTAACGGCTATAACAACATTTCCTGCAAAACTCATTACAGCTCCCTGCACTTGACCGGCTATACCACTTGCTGCATTCAATAGTGGTCCGAAAAACATATTAAGCAACATATTGATGCCTTGTGTACGAGCTACTGTCGACATATTACCATATAAGTCCCAACCGGAAAAAGAAAGCATAGGCTTAACGTTTTCAAAATGCAATTGGTAAAGTAGCTTACTTTCGTCAAAGTGACGAACACAATATAAGCGATAAATACATGCAATTATAGTCGAAACGAGAAAGATTAGTAATGCGTAAAAGATTAATTTATCAAAGTCTCCTGCAACCAACAGAAAAACAATCAGCAATTTAAGTATGACATTCAATATTTCTACATAAGCATATACATCCATCTTCTCATGGGCTATTATACATGCATTATATGGTACTTGTGTGACTGACACAACTGTGGAAAGTATGGAAAACTGATATACCCATACCGCTGCATTCATTCTGTCAGCAGGTATTACAAGCTGTGTTTTCAGAAACCAAAGCCCAACAGTTTCCGCTATCAGAATTATTAATAACGCAATGGCTATATGAATTAATAATGCGGAGTTAAAGGTGATTCTTAATTTATCCTTATTATTCTCCCCCATATCATACATCAAAAAACGTGTTGTAGCTCCACTCATTGATGCATTAAGAAATGAAAATATAGCAACTATTCCACCCACTACATTATAAATACCAAAGTCTTCAACACCCAAAACTTGTAACACTACACGCGAAGTATATAAAGTTACAGCCATAATCAAAAGCATTCTTATATAAAGTAAGGCTGTATTCTTAGCTATTCGCTTATTGTTTTCGGATATGACTGATATCATTTATGCTGTATTATATATACCTTACCTAACAATAACCAACCGATAGTGCCGCAAACAGATAGAAATACAAATAGAAATATATAAATACTCCGCCTCATACTTGAAGATTCAATAGGTACTACTGCCGGTTCCACTATTGCAAAAACAGGCTTCTCCTCTTGTACTTTAGCTCTAGCTACTTGTAATTGATTAGCTACTTGGCTATAAACTTGATAAAACAAGTTCATATCATTTTGTAATCGCTCCTGTTCCGCACGTACACTTTGAAGAATTAAATTATCATGTGTATCCACATAATCTGCATATTTTTTTTGAGCTACATAATATTCTTGCTTTCGTACTTCAAATAACTTTTCCAAATAGGCACAATCTTCTTTTGCTTTTGAAGTCCTGTATGAAATAATATACTCTTGCAAACGATGAACTACGGAATCTGCAACAATCGCAGCAACTTTAGGATCTTGTAAAGTAACATTTACACTAGTAATTGCTGTTTTCTTATTCACTATAGCTGTAATCTTTTTCTTCAATGCACTAATTTGAGCATTTTCCTCCTTTGTTAAGATTATTAATCTGCCTTGAACTTTCTCTTTAGAGGATATTTCTTCATGAGAAAACCAAGATTTCAACTGACTATTAATGATTCCTGGCAAAACTATTATATAATTCCACCAAGGTGAGGATTCTGTCGTTAAATAGTTAGAAAGTGTTTTTGTTTCACCTCCGTTGACAACAACTTCCATATTCAACAACTCCAATAAGAAAGGAGTTGAAGATACGATATCGGATGATAAAGATGCATTTAATGCATCAGTGCCACTCTTTATACCAGTTCCACCTCCAAGAAAAGATGCGGCTACCCCAACTATTCCACTATTTCCTTTCTCACCTCCCATTTCTGGCGAAAGAGTCACCCTTACTGTATATTGTTTAGGAATGCTTGTCCCTACAATAACACCAATCAGCAAACCCACAACGACAGCTTTATAAAGTTTCTTACGGATAGCTATTATTTTACGAATAATATCCTGTATATCAATTTCTAACTCTTGCGGCTTCTTCTGCAATGATTGTTCTGGCATAATTATTATTTCTTAATCAGATTAGCAATCGAAGCCACCATCATTCCCAATGAACTAAATGAAGTAGCATACCCCAAAATATTACCCATATTCACCTTCTTCTTAGCTTTACTAGGCACAATAATCTCACATCCCGGCTCTATTTGCTTCTTACCGCTCCCCTTCACCTTCGTAACCTGACCATTCATATAAACTATGAACTTCTTACTCTTCTTTGCATTTTCAGAATATCCACCAGCTTGATTCAGATAATAGTCTATATTCTTGCCTTCCATGTAAGAAACCGTATTCGGCACCATCACAGCACCGTTGATAGTAACTGTATTATTATTTTTCGGAATAGAAACCACATCGCCTTCACGCAATACAATATCCGCTGTACTTCCCGGTTTAGCCAAGGCCTTTTCCAAGTCGATGCCGACTGTAAATGTATCCTCTATGCGGATTCCTAAAGAATCAATCATTGCCTCTCCCAGTTGTCTGCTCATCAAACGAATCACATCCCCCATGCGCTTCTTCTCGCTCGCGTTGGCTACACGAGTCAGTTTTGCACCACGCAGGTAAGCGTAGTTCGTAGCTCCACCGGCTTTACTGATTAAGTCTGAAAGACGTTCCTCGCGGCTGGTCATGGCATAAGAACCTCCGAAAAGGACTTCACCTTCTACCATTACGTTTTGTTGCGGTTGATAGCCGGGACTTCGGCGTACATAAACCTCGTCATAAGGTTGAAGTACAAATCCCGGTTTCCCATCCACCACAAACCCCTCTTTCAGGGAAAATGTATATATCTGACCGATTGTATCGCTGTCTGCGGTACTTCGGGGATTTTTGATTCTGCGGGATACATCCACACGAACCACCGAGGCAGCTTCACGCAAACCGCCTGCCTGGATGATAAGGTCTTCGAGTGTCATATTGTCCGCGTAAGGATACGAATCCGGTTTGGCTACCTCACCGTGAATGACAACATTGCCTTTATCTTCCAGGTCGTGAATGCTGGGGATATAAAGAATGTCGTTTTTCATTAAGATGATATTGGGGGAAGTACCATCCATTATGGCTTTGATATCCACCGGAACAACTTCCGTAGTAAGGTCTTCACGCTGACGGTAGAGAACAGCACGGTTCAGAAAAGCATCACCGGTAAGACCTTGCGATTCGTTGACCAGTTCGCGGACGGTATTCAGTTTGCCGTTCAACTCATAAATGCCCGGACGGTAGACAGCACCACGGATTTCGAGCTTGTTCACAAAACGGTTCAGGATAGCCTCGGCTGTCACGACATCTCCATTTCTCATTTTATAGATACTGTAATCCAAATCCTTGACAGTATTCACTTCATACTCCTGCCCGTTCTGGCGTACCACACGCAATGAACGGGTATAGGCATCCGCTTCGAAACCACCGGCATAGCTGAGAAGAGTAGATAAAGATTCATCTTTCTTCATTTCAAAGCGCATGGAGCGTTTCACTTTTCCATCGATTTTTACCAATACTTCGTAGGCGGGGACTATGACAACGTCACCTTCCTGAAGCCGGATGTCGTCCTGGATATTTCCTTTGAGTATGAATTGGTAGACATCAATTGTGGCGATGTTCTTACCGTTTCTTACCAATTGGACATTGCGGAGACTTCCTATGTCACTGACTCCCCCCGCCCGATAGAGCGCATGAAATACAGTGGCAAAAGAGGACAGAGAATACGTTCCCGGTTGTACAACTTCGCCCATGACGTTGATTTGAATCGTACGTATGCTGCCCAGTGTCAGACGAATGTCCGAGGTAGGGTCGACGGCGTTGTTAAGACCGTTGTATATCTTATTTAAAGTTTTCTTGAGATAGCCGTTGGCTTCGGCGATGGTCAACCCGTTCAAGTTGACAGGACCAATCTTTTGAATATTGATGGTGCCGTCAGGAGAAATCTGCTGGCGGATGGTATTCTGGCTAGCTCCCCATATGTCGATAATCACCTCGTCGCCCGGGCCGAGACGATAATTTAAGGGAGTGGCAATGTTCACACTAGGCTCGAAAGTCAGGTTGCGGGTGTTAAATATGTTTCTTCCGAAGACTTGGTTGCCACGTGCAAGGTCTTGTGTGCTCGGATGGTCTTCCAGCTTGTCGGAAGTATTTTCTTTCGTTTCTTCACGCAGACGCGACTCATTAATATCGGTACCGGTGGCATTGGAAGTATTTACATTGTTCTGGTGCTCATATAGCTGCTTCACACGCATCGCCTGCTCCTTGGTCACGCCTTTGAGTGCTAATTCCGAGGCTAACTGCTTTTGTTCCTTCCCTTGACTGATACCCTCTTTTACATATTCGAGAACTTGAGAGTCGCTCATGCTTTGAGCCATCAAAGGAGAAGCAACTCCCAGAATCAGAATGAATAGAAAAACACTAAATATTTTTTGTATTGTCATTGGAGATTCTTGTAGATTCTACATAACCGATTGGCATGTCTACGCAAGCACAGCCAAGTATATTCAGGCGGACAGCAATTTTGCTCTTACCCCCTACCGTAACGAGTTCGCCAACAAGCCCGCTCAGAGGACCTTTGATGACACGGACTTTTTCGCCACGCGCCAAAGGGGAATTGTTCATACATACTGCTTCATCGGAATAATCGAGCATGAAACGGAAACGTGCCATCTGTTCATCGGGAATAACCGCCGGAGTACTTTCCCCACGCATCACCATATAGCGGCTGACCGTAGAAAATGAAAGAACTTCCATACGCTCCTTAAGATTGGCATGAACAAATACCATCATCGGAAGAAGTACCGTATCAACCACTTTCCGACGGTCGCTCCACTGATGTACTTCTTGCTGGACAGGAACGAAGGTATCGATTCCCATCTTGGACAAACGCTCGGCAACTTTCTTCTCGTGATGCATACGAACCAGTGCTACATACCAGCGTTTTAAGTGTGCTACGCCTTCCCCTGTCCCACAACCGGGCACGGCGCTAATAGACTTTTCCTTTGTAAAAATCATAATTTTTTACCACATGTTTATCTGTTACTTCTTAGGTAACGGATTTTTATTTGCTACAAAGATAGGTAAAAATAATAATAAGAAACAAGCAATAAACTTCTTTTTTTCCTTTTTTCTCTTAAATATATCCACACAAAGTGTGTGAACATGAATAATAAGCGATTCATGCTCTGTGACTTTCTATTTTCCAATCTCAAGAAGCGTCTGTCTTGAAGTCCGGATAACCATATATTTTCTTCCCTCATGTTGTCTTTTTTCCTTTTTATTGCATTTGTATGCGTTCTGCACATGTATTATCCGTTACCTAAGAAGTAACAGAATAACGAAGTCCCTAATCCCTAATACTTTAGCTACATAATACAGAATCATCTAAAACTCTTTACGTAAGAATAATTCAATCTGTTCACTTTCGTTCTTTCTTCTAATTCGAAGCCTTTTAAATAGATTTGTGTTGTCTTGATGGATTTATGTCCCAGCGATTCGCTTATCATCTCGATGGGAACCCCTCTGTACTTCGCAGTAGTGGCCCATGAATGACGAAGCGTATAAGAAGTAACGGACGAGCGTATCCTCAACTGTCTTGACAGGCACTTCAAGTCATTATTAAACCGCCTCAGAGCTGACTGGTACTCGCGGTATGCCTTTTCCTCCGTTCTCTTATACTCTCCGCTCAATATACAGAACAGGTAATCGGGATAGTCGGAATGTCCAACACTATATTCGTTGCACAAACGGGTAATGGCATCCTGTGCCGAGTCCAAAATCTCAATACTCATGGGCGTACCGGTCTTCATACGGTTGTACTTCAAAAGTCCCTGCTCAATATTGGACTTTTCCAAATGGGCAAAATCGACAAAAGGCATACCGCAAAACTGGAACAGCAGGCTGGCGACAGCTTGCGTGCGACGGAGTCTCTCAGTCTTCGGGTCTTCATTCAGCAAAACGTGAAGCTCGTGTATCGGAATCGCCTTTTTCTGGCGGGTATCTACACCCGTAAACACATCCTTGAACAAGCCATGCACATAAGGAGCCTGCCTGTTTTCAACGCCCCGGTTGTAGATACAACGCAACATACGCATATACGTAGAAATCGTATTAGGCTTCAAATGAGAAGCCACCAAATAGTTACTATACGCCTTCAGTGTATCACGGTTCACCCTACTGAAAGTAATGGTCTGGCTGCCGCAAAATTTCGCAAAAGAACGGATAGCATGCTTGTACACATGAGCCGTTGAATAACGACCCTCATTCCGCAAACGTTCAATGTAATCGTTTGCACAATTAGTAAACTGCTTTTTCTTCATAAATAAATAATTACTTAACTAGTTAGCCATCAAATGACGGATGAAATATAACAAGATTATAGGTAAAATAGGTCGCTATTTAAAATTTACTCACTGTTTCCCACTGAAATTTGAATATTTTCTAAAAAAAATAACTGCAGCAATGCAGTATTTCGGGAATTCCTGCATTTACCTTACAAAGACAAGAAATAAAAAACCTATATCATAAGACCTAAAACCTGAGCTTAACAAGTGGGGAAAAGACAAAAAAGAGAGAGAGTTTTATTAATGTCCCCAAAAACGAAACCCCTGCTGACTTTTTCCAGTCAGCAGGGGTTTTATTTTTATAAACTATTATTCAAAAGCTACTCCTAGAGAAGCCCGGAATAGCGGCACCAAACGATAGTGCATACGCTAACCTTTTCTGGGGCAACCTCTTTTACTTGCAGTATTTCTTAATCAATTCGTCCACGTTCGGGTCGCCCAGTTCCTTCGCTTTCTTGAAGTTTCCGCAAGCCTCGTCCGTCTTCTTCAACTGCACCTGGCAAAGTCCCAGCAAGCGGTAGGCTTCGCCGTATTTCGGGTCATTTTTCAGAATACCATTCAGTATTTCAATAGCTTCCTCATAGCGCCCTACACGCAGGTTGACAACAGCGTTTTCGGCCTGGTAAGTCAAGTCTGTGGGATTCAGTTCGACCGCTTTCGCAATGTCGTCCAATGCACGTTGGTATTGGCGCGCTTTCAAGGCAGCCTGTTCACGATAATAATAAAACAAGTCGTTCACCTGACCGTTGACAGCTTTAAAATAAGCGTCATAATCGAGCATTGCGTTCCGCGGCTGGCCCGCATTCATATTTATTTGCGCACGTTCCAGCAGATAAGGGGCAAAGTCGGCGGTAATCGGTTGCGGACAACGAGCAATGCAGCTATCCATCAATACCAAAATCTCTTTCGGTTCGGCTTTCAGCAACTCTTTCGTCTTCGCAGCACTGAAGAACGTACCGGCAGAAGCCATATTGCTGGCATTTACTTTCTCATAAGCCACCAAAGCTCCGGCATAATCCTGCCGGGCAAATAATATATCGCCTTCCAGTTGTACATAAATAGGCAGCGGGTCGATAGCGAATGCCTGACGGACATTCTTCAAAGCAGTGTCATACGTCCAATCCTTATACGTTTTCTCCGGCTTCGACAGTTGGTAAGTATACATCAACTTACCTATATTATAATATACATCATCTTTCTTCTGAGCCACTTTCAAAGCCTGATTCAAGTCGGCAACGGCTTTATCAAACCAAGACTGGTCGTCTTTAGCCTTAGCCACGTAATAATTTGCGCGGCGCAGATAACCGTCTGTGTTAGCAGGGAACTGACGGATAAAATCATCCAGCAACTTGCCATAATCCTCTGACGACAGACTGGAAGAAGCCATGAACAAATACACCAATGCCTGGTCTTCCGTCTCCGGCAACCCTTTCCGGATACCGATACTCTTCAGTGCCGCATCCCCAAGCGAAAGGGCGCTAATCTTCTGAGCCATAGCAAAGGCAGCCCCTGCGGCATAGCAGGTAGTCACCGTATCGAGCCCAGACGACTTCTGCGCAATGCCGAACACCTGACCTTCCACATTCATCACCGGACAGCTCACCATCTTGTCTTTCATCTGCATGCCCAACGTATAATAATGGTATTCGCCGGCCACCTTGGAAACCTCTTTCACCTTGCCCGAAACGCAAGCAATGCTTTTCTGCGTAGAATAAGGAAGCATCCACGCGTCAGCTCCTACTGCCGGAGCAGTCTTAGCCACCACCAACGCAGGTACTTTCTTTTCGGTAATAGCTACACGGAACTTGATGACATCATACATATCATTCGCTCCAAGTATGGTGCTAACCGGCATCTGTTTGCCTTCCGCCGTGATTATCACCGCACGCTCGGCGCCCTTAAAAAGAGAGTAGTCGGACAAAGCCAACCCATCTTCGGACACGAAAAATCCGTTTCCGGTATTCAGCATCTTGTCATTCTTGTCATAAGTCACCACAGAGAAGACAGCACGTTTCGCCTTCTCCACCCATTTAGGGGTTTGTGCCATGCTTCCCTGTGCCAGGAAGAAAAGCAACAAAGGTAGGATTAAAATCTTCTTCATATCAGTCGTTGTTTCTTTGTTTCACACCTTCGTAAATCAAGATGCCGGCAGCCACGGAAACGTTCAGAGACTCGATTTTTCCCAACATCGGTATCTTCACCCATTCGTCGCAGAGCGCCAGATTCTCATAAGACACCCCTGTATCCTCCGCTCCCATGATGATGCATAACGGACCTGTATAATCGGCTTTCGTATAGTCGTAATCCCCCTTCTCGGTGGCAGCCACAATACGGAAACCGCTATCTTTCAGGTATTGCAGCGTCGAACGCAAGCTCTGTTCGCGGCATACGGGAAGCGTATGCAACGCCCCTGCCGAAGTCTTCACGGCATCCGCATTCACAGATGCGCTGCCACGGGCAGGAATAATCACGGCGTCTACGGCAGCACACTCGCAAGTACGGGCAATCGCACCGAAATTACGCACATCCGTCACTCCGTCCAGCATCACAAAAAACGGATTCTTCCCCTGCTCGAACAAGAAAGGAACAAGGTCTTCCGTCTTCTGGTAAGTCACAGAAGATATGAACGCCACCACACCTTGGTGATTCTTCCGGGTGATACGGTTGATACGCTCCACCGGAACACGCTGAACAGGAATCAGCAGACCTTTCAAAGCTGCAAAAAGTTCCTTAGAAAGTTCACTCTGAATATCTTTCTTTACCAGGATTTTATCAATCTCTTTTCCAGCCTGAATGGCTTCTATCACGGCACGAACGCCGAAAATCATTTCACTTTTATCTAACATTGCGATTATTTACTATTTTACTATTTACCAGTTAACTATTTGTCTGCCCCCAATCGCTACTTGCTGTTTAACAGAGCTTTGGCGTTACTGAGAGCGGCTTCGGTCAGCGTAGCGCCGCTCAACATATGAGCAATTTCCTCTACCCGTTCTTCATCGGTGAGACGGCGGATATGGCTGTTTGTTTCCGTATCACTGTCTTTCTTATATACTTTATAATGCGCACGTCCGCGGGCAGCGATTTGCGGCAAGTGGGTGATGCTGATAACCTGGCGGTTCTGCTCGCCCATCTCCTGCATCATGTCCGCCATGCGGTCGGCTATTTCGCCGGATACTCCGGTGTCTATCTCATCAAACACGATGGTCGGCAGCTTCACAGCTCCGGCAATCATGGCTTTGATAGAAAGCATGACGCGGGCTATCTCACCACCCGAAGCTACGGAAGAGATATTCTGCAACATACCGTTCTTGTTAGCGGAAAACAGGAAGCTGACAGTGTCTTCCCCTTGCAATCCGGGTTCTTTCTTGAGTCCCATTTCCACCTGGAAACGGACGTTCGGCATCCCTAACGGAACCAGGCGTGCCGCCAGTTGCTTTTCCACTTCACGCGCCGCCTTCGTGCGGGCTTTGGTGAGCAGTTCCGCCTGTTGCTTCACTTGTTTATATTGTTCTTCCTTGCGTTCGGTCAGCCCGGCAATACGGTCATCATAAGAAGTGATGGCAGACAACTTGCTCCGATACTCTTCCGTCAATGCAATCAGTTCGTCGAGTGTCTGCACACGATGTTTCTGTTGTAAGGAATAAATCAGGTTCAAGCGTTCGTTCACTTCATCGAGCCGCACAGGATTAAATTCTACGGAGTCACTTTGCGAGGAGACTTCGTGCGAAATATCCTTCAACTCGATATAAGCACTTTCCATGCGTTCGGTAAGCTCCTTGGCAGGTTGGTAGACTCTTTGCAGACTGTTCAGCGTGTTCAGGCTATCTTTCAGATAAGAGAGCAAGCCGCCCTCGTCGGAAACAAAGGATTGCTCCACCCGGTAAAGCCCCGCCTTGATTTCTTCCGCATGGCTCAAGGTTTCGGCTTCCTGTTCCAGTTCTTCCTGTTCGCCTTCGGAAAGGTGGGCTTCTTCGAGCTGTTCTAGTTGGAAGCGTATGTAATCCTCGTCCGCACGGCTCTTCTCCGCCAGTGCCGTCAGTTCCGCCAGTTCGCGTTCGGTCTGCTTCCATTCGGCATAACGGGCATGGTATTTTTCCAATGCAGCGTCATTATGTGCCAATATATCAAGTACATTCAACTGGAAACCTTCTTTATTGAGCAACAGGTTCTGATGCTGCGAATGTACATCAATCAACAGTTCGCCCAGCTCCTTGATTTGCGCCAGCGATGCGGGAGTATCATTGATGAATGCCCGGCTCTTGCCGGATGCCTGCACTTCACGGCGCAAAATGCACTCCTCGTCATATTCCAGTTCGTTGTCTTCAAAAAACGGACGCATACCGTAGCCCGATATATCAAAACGAGCTTCTATGATACATTTAGAAGCTCCACGACGAATCGCCTTCACATCGGCACGCTGTCCCAGCAGCAGACCGATGGCTCCTAGAATAATTGATTTTCCGGCTCCCGTTTCACCTGTTATAACGGAAAAACCTGTCTCGAAACTGATGTCCAGTTTCTCTATCAACGCGTAATTCTGAATGTATAGTGAACGTAACATTGGGATAAGTTAAGAGTTGAGAGTTGAGAATTTCAATTCATCCGACAGACGGTCGATGATATCCTGCGCCACTTCCGTTTTCGGTTTCAGCGGATAGTCCGTGCGACCTTTCCGGTCGATGATACTGATTTTGTTGGTATCGTGACGGAAACCGGCTCCCACGTCGTTCAGCGAGTTGAGCACGATAAAGTCGAAGTTCTTGCGTTCGAGCTTTCCTTCAGCGTTCTGCTGCTCGTTGTTGGTTTCGAGAGCAAAGCCCACCAACAACTGACCTTCTCTTTTCGTAGCCCCCAAGCTGGCTGCAATATCTTTCGTTGCTTGAAGATGCAATGTCAGTTCCTCCTCTTTCTCCCGTTTTATCTTCTTGTCGGCCACTGTCGCCGGACGATAGTCGGCAACTGCCGCACAGAGGATGGCTGCGTCGGCATCGGAGAAACAGGCTTGTGAGGCGGCATGCATTTCTTCCGCCGATTCCACGTCAATACGGTGGATACGGGAGTGCTTCACCTCCAATTGCACAGGCCCCGCAATCAGCGTAACTTCCGCGCCACGGCGGGCACATTCTTCCGCCAAAGCGAATCCCATCTTGCCGGAAGAATAATTGCCGATAAAACGGACAGGGTCTATCTTTTCATAGGTAGGCCCGGCTGTTATCATGATTTTCCGCCCTTGCAACTCTCCGCTTGCCGAGAAGAATTCGTCCAGTGCACGGATGATGACTTCCGGCTCTTCCATACGTCCCTTCCCTACCAGATGGCTGGCAAGTTCTCCCGTTCCCGGTTCGATAATATGATTGCCGAACGAGCGCAGTGTGTCCAAGTTCTTCTGAGTGGAAGGGTGGGCATACATATCCAAGTCCATGGCAGGAGCAACAAATACCGGGGCTTTTGCCGAAAGATAAGTGGTTATCAGCATATTGTCGGCTATCCCGTTTGCCATCTTGCCGATGGTAGAGGCGGTGGCGGGCGCAATCAGCATCGCATCCGCCCACAGACCAAGGTCAACGTGGCTGTTCCACGTCCCGTCGCGTTGGGCAAAAAACTCGCTGATGACCGGTTTGCTGGTCAAAGCCGAAAGAGTGATGGGAGTAATAAATTCTTTTCCCGCCGGAGTAATTACGACTTGCACTTCCGCCCCTTGCTTAATAAGTCCGCGGATGATATAGCAAGCCTTGTACGCGGCAATACTGCCGGTAATTCCAAGAAT
The DNA here is from genome assembly GCF_903181435.1 of Bacteroides acidifaciens. Classification (NCBI taxonomy): domain Bacteria; kingdom Pseudomonadati; phylum Bacteroidota; class Bacteroidia; order Bacteroidales; family Bacteroidaceae; genus Bacteroides; species Bacteroides acidifaciens. The sequence goes on along the minus strand of NZ_CAEUHO010000001.1, from coordinate 1,011,447 downwards.
TATCTTTTTTCCTTTTAGCATTATTTTGTAATCAAATTACTCATTTCACGCAAACGGATTTTTGTCAATGTCGCTTTTGTATTCAGCGTAAAATCACTGTTCAAAATCCAACTGTAATATCCGGGGTCTTTCTTCAATACCTCGGCTACGGACATTCCTTTGTACTTTCCGAAGTTGAACACTTCTACCCCGTTATCATCGTACACCATGCGTCCGGCAAAGTCCACATTCTTGTTGTAGCTGGAGTAATCCGCCAGGAATGCCATATCGTTTTGAAGGTCAGGATAACGGTCGAGTTGTGCTTTCAGCACTTCGTAAGTAGCCCGCGTATCCGCTTCCGCAGTATGCGCGTCTTCCAGATTCTTTTCGCAATAGAATTTGTAGGCAGCAGACAGGGTACGTTGTTCCATTTTGTGGAAAATCACCTGTACGTCTATAAATTTCCGCTTTGTCATGTCGATGTCTACCCCGGCACGCAGAAACTCTTCCGCCAGCACCGGAATATCGAAACGATTGGAATTGAATCCCGCCAAGTCACAACCTTCGATATCGCGGGCAATGTTCTTTGCCACTTCCTTGAAAGTAGGGCAGTCAGCCACGTCGGCATCATAAATGCCGTGTACGGCAGAAGATGCTTCCGGTATATGCATTTCGGGGTTGATACGCAAGGTTTTTGCTTCCTCGTTCCCGTTCGGGTAAACTTTCAAATAACAGATTTCAACAATACGGTCTGTGTTGATATTGGTTCCGGTCGTCTCAAGGTCGAAAAAGACAATGGGATTTTTCAAGTTTAATTTCATTTCTGTTTATTTTATTGAGGCACCACAGAGAACGCAGAGGACACAGAGGGTTATTTAATAATAAATATTCAAATTTATCCTCTGTGTCCTCTGCATCCTCTGTGGTGGATTAACATTAATCGTTCAGCATCATAGGCATCAGCAACATCAACAAGTCTTCGTTCTCTTCCTGTTCCACAGGAATGATTACGCCGGCACGTGACGGGTCTGCCAATTCGATGATTACTTCGTCTGCCGAGATATTGTTCAAGATGTCAATCAGGAAGGTAGACTTGAAGCCGATACTCATTGCGGCACCTGCATACTGGCATACCTGGGTTTCTTCGGCAGAAGTAGAGAAGTCGATGTCCTGCGCTGAAATCACAATCTGGTTCTCCTGCATACGGAGCTTAATCAAACTGCTCGCTTGTGACGAGAAGATAGACACACGGCGCAGAGCTCCTACCAACTGCTGGCGGTCTACGGTCAGCTTGTGAGGGTTGTTTTGAGGAATCACCGAGTTGTAGTTCGGATAACGTCCTTCGATAAGACGGCACACCATGCGGTACTTTTCAAGCATGAATACGGCGTTGCGTTCGTCAAATTCGATAGTTACGGTTCCCTGTTCTTTCGGCAGAAGGTTCTTGAGCAACGTAGCCGGTTTCTTCGGCAGGATGAAGGCTGCGCGTTCGTTGCCTTTGGCAGCCAACGTCTTGCAACGCACCAGTTTATGACCGTCCGAAGCCACCATCGTGATGTCTTCTGTGGTAATATCGAAGTAAATACCGTTCATTACAGGACGAAGTTCATCGTCGGCTGTGGCAAATACGGAACGGTTGATACCACCCAGCAATACTTCTGCGTCCATTTCCACACGGACAGCGTTGTCACCCAGTGTAGCCGACTGCGGGAATTCATCCGCGTTCTGCCCCATCAGGCTGTATTTTCCGTTTTGGTACTGCACTGTGATTTCGTAATTCTCCGGATTGATGTCGAATGTCAGCGGTTGTTCCGGTATTTCTTTCAGTGCATCAAGCAGTGTTTTCGCTACTACGGCAAAACGCCCGTTTGTATCGCCATTCACTTCGACGGTAGTCACCATCGTTGTTTCGCTGTCGGATACGGTCACAGACAATGTTCCGTCTTCCAGTTCGAAGAGGAAACAATCGAGAATAGGCAGCGCATTTTTTGAATTAATCACACGGCTGATGGCCTGTAAATGGCTGGAAAGAGCAGTACTTGAAACGATAAATTTCATATATTTTCGTGTATTTAAGTTTTAAATGTTCTATCGCACAAAGTTACGAAAAAAGATTCGTGCCACCCAACAAAACAAAAGAAAAAACAGAGTTTGTGTGAGGGATATTCCTAAAAAATCGTAACTTCGCCGCAGAATTAAAATTAATCGCAATGGAATTTACAGGAAAAATTATCGCTATACTCCCCCCGAGAGGCGGAGTTTCAAAGACTAGCGGCAACGAGTGGAAATCACAAGAGTTCGTTATCGAAAACCACGACCAATACCCGCGCAAAATGTGTTTCGATGTATTCGGCGCGGACAAAATCGAGCAGTTCAACATTCAGATGGGTGAAGAACTGACCGTATCATTCGACGTTGACGCCCGCCAGTGGCAAGACCGCTGGTTCAACAGTATCCGTGCATGGAAAGTTGAACGTGTCGGCGCAGGTGCTCCGATGGCTCCGGGTGCTCCCGTTCCACCGCCGGCTCCGTCAGCTACTCCGGCTTTCACTCCGGGCGATGTAAAAGACGACCTGCCGTTCTAAACCGAAAGTATTCCGCTTGACGATACAGATAAAAAAACTCCCGGTGAGAATGATTTTTGCCGGGAGTTTTTTTTATGCCCACACTTTGTAAAGATTCCGCCGCGGACAGAACAGGCTTCACCCCGGGGATGAACGGCAGTCTGCTGCGGGACGGGAAAAATCAGCCGACGGGTTACGGTAGGAATCAGGCAACATCAAACACAACACTTCTCCTTTTCTTAGAATTCCGTTTTCCTTTTCTCAAAATCCCATCAGCAACAGCAGCAGTTTTTTCTCTTTCTTTTTCTTTCTGTTTTTTATATTCTTTTCTTTTATATTCTCTTCTCTTGGGTTATGTTTTTTTTTGGGGGGGGTACGCCCTGCCAGAAGGCGTTTCAGAAGTTTTTTTTGACGCAAAAAAGAGGCATACTTTTCGACTAGTTTTTTGTAGGTTTTCCATAGATATTCCATTGGGTTTTCTACTTTTCAAATCCGGTAATTCTTAGTTGAAACGTCCCCTTCTGCCACATAGAAAAACAGACTGTCGGATAAGATCTCCAAGCTGGATTTTACTCGGCTTTATACCACAAAACGATATTGGGATACACCACTCCATCGGCACAGGAGAACTGGGCAAAAAGTATAAAATTGCGAAAAAAGCCGGAGTTGCGCAGGAAGAAATCCGGCACGAAATGGACTTGTTTTTCCGCCTGATGGAACAGGTGGTCGAAGTCTGCCATCAGCATGAAATGATAAGAATCGGAGAGGCTATCCATTCCCGCCCGATACGCTATCGCTCCATCAAGTACATCGCCTTTATCCAACTGGCGTATGTAGCGCGCCAGGCTGTCTTCATCGGGAGCCAGCAATAGACGCCCGCCATAGAATACGGCATACATATGCGATGTCGGTTCCACAAAAGTGGTTAGTTGCGTAAACAACGTTGTTTGAGGTAAGCGATAGACGGGATATACCTTATTGGCGGTATAACAAAAAGTTATACGAGGCATCTTCACCCCTTCTTCGGCAGGAGCTGAGTTGACAAGTAAGCGCAACATCCGTTCCGCTTCCGTCACGTCCAGCACAGACAGACTCAGAACAGCCGCCGCCCCCTGCAGCGTGTCTTCCCGTTGAAACAGGCAGGCCACCAAATCGTGTCCGGTATTCTCCATCAGATAGCGCGATAACTCCCGGTTTCTTTCCTGCACCTCGGCAGTACGGCCTGCGGTCGCATATGCCTGCATGTCTCCGTAAGAGAGCAAGGACGCCCAGTCCGTGATGCTTTGTCTGCTGAAATAAAAAGCGGTAGAAGGCAACACTTCACCCGGAAATCCTTTCACGGATTCCTGTTGGCGGAGCAGGTTGATAAAGTTAAAGCAGGTATCGGCGTCATGGCTGACTCCTGTAAAATAAATAAAATCGTCCTTCATCTTCATATCGAACTCCGTCCATCCCATCATGCCGTTCACACGAGTGTATATAGTGGCAACAGTCGTACTTTTCTTCGGAGCAAGCACTCCCGTGAACGTAGGGTCGTCCGCCAGTGAACCGCCTTTCTTATAGACATCAATGACGTCTTCCACCAGTTTCTTTTGAAAACTCAGCGCCATGAAATCGGGTGTCAGGTAGCAGGCAAGGAAATCACCGTCCGACAGGGGGTAAATCATTATTTCCTCTCCTTTGTAGTCAAACTTCTTCGGTGGGTAGAGCGGCGAGATGTATTTCTGCGTGAATCTGTCAATCAATTCCCTGTCTCCATTTCCCAAACGGCAATAAAGCACTTGATTACGGTCGTTATCCGGCTCGTGGAAGCTAATCAACATTTGATTCATTTGCCGGCTCAAGCCGTGGGGACTGTCTTCCGAAAGTGCATAGAGTGACTGTTTTAGGTAAGAGAAAAGTTTGGAGACATGTAGATATTCGTGGTTCTTGCTACACGTCAAACCGTCTATTTCGGTGACAAACTCGAGCACGTCATCGGTTGCAAATACTGCGGAAGCGGTGGTCGGCACCAGTTCGTAGAGGTTGAAATCCTTCTGCCCTTCGGCTGCCGACAGTTTGAAAAAAGAGTATAATGCGAAACCTGCGCACAAGAGTACAACAGAAGAAGTGACCGCTATTTTCACTATCGTACGAAGTTTCATAATATTCGCTGTTTATCGGTTAGGTGCAAAAATAATAAATTCTACAAAGAAAACAAAACTTTTGCTAAATATTTCGCCGACAATCAGAGATGGATTTCCAATCCGTCATATGCCAGGTGAATATCGTCCGGGAGCTCCCGTTCAACCTCGGCATGCAAACCCATATCATGGCTCATATGTATAAAGTAGGTTTTCTTCGCCTGAATACGCTGCGCGACTGCCAATGCTTCTTCCAAGCTCTGATGCGTGGGATGCGGGGCAATCCGTAGTGCATTCATTATCAAAACATCTATCCCCGCCAATTGTTCAAAAGATTCTTCGGGCATGGTCAACATATCGGTGATATAACCCAGCTTCCCGATGCGGTAGCCCAGAATCGGCAAGCGTCCGTGCATCACGCGCAGGGGAAGCGCCCCGGTCTGATTTATGGAGAAGCGCTGCCCCGGTTCTATTTCCTGCAAAGGGATGTCGGGCACGCCGGGATAACGATGGTCTACGAAACAATAGGGCATGCGCAGTCGCAATGCTTTCGCTACATATTCTTCGGCATAAATCGGCACGGAACCGAAGCGGCAGAAGGGACGCAAATCATCCAGTCCGCCTACGTGGTCGTAGTGCTCATGCGTTATGAGCACGCCGTCTATCCGTTCGTAAGGGAGATGCAATACTTGTTCCCGGAAATCGGGACCGCAGTCTATCAGTATCCGTGCGTCGTCTGTCTCTACGATGGCGGATGCACGCAAACGGTTATCTTTCGGGTCGGCAGAAGTACAGACTGCGCATGTACAGCCTATTTGGGGCACTCCCGTCGATGTTCCACTTCCTATGATTCTTACTTTCATTTCTCGTTATCAGACAAAATTTACTTCGGGATGAATGTCGATGCCGAACTTCTCACGTACGGAAGCTCTCACTGCATCCGAAAGCGCAATAATGTCACTGCCTTTCGCTCCGCCCCGATTCACAAGGACAAGTGCCTGTTTATCGTGCACTGCCGCAGGGCCCAGGGCTTTTCCTTTCCATCCGCATTGGTCTATCATCCATCCCGCAGGGATTTTGACCCGACTATCGGACAGTTCGTAATAAGGTATCTGCGGATATTCTTGTTGCAGTTCCAGCAGTTTTTCTTTAGGAACGATGGGGTTCATAAAGAAACTGCCTGCATTTCCCGTCACTTTCGGGTCGGGCAGCTTGCTTTCGCGAATGCCAATGATTACTTTCCGGACTACCGACAGCGTCAGTGCAGGGTATTTGCCAAGTTCCTGGCGGATGGTTCCGTAGTCCAATGTGTAATGTTCTTCCTTGCTAAGCCGGAATCGCACGTAGGTGACAAAGACCGACTTATTCTCAGGACGCTTGAAGATGCTGTTGCGGTAGACATATCCACATTCTTCTATGGAGTAAACACGTTGGTCACCTTGAATGTTCACTGTCTCTACGGCGGTTATCAGGTCTTTCACTTCGACACCGTAGGCTCCGATATTCTGCACGGCGCTCGCTCCCACTTCACCGGGAATCAAGGAGAGATTTTCTGCTCCATACCATCCGTGTGCCACGCAGAATGCCACGAAGTCGTCCCATACGACGCCCGCCCCTACCCGCACGGATACGGTGCGCTCATCTTCTTCCGTCACTTCGATACCTTTGATGCGCGAATGGAGTATCAGCCCGTCATAGTCTCTGGTAAACAGCAGGTTGCTGCCGCCGCCTATATGCAAAAAAGGTGTCGTAACGGCACCTTGCACAATCTGTTGTTGCAACTCTTCAACTGAAGCATATTCTAAAAAACGGGCGGCACTGACATCAATGCCGAATGTATTGTGAGACAAAAGGGAGTACATCATCTATACTGTTTTAGGGGTTACATACTTTTAAGAGTTATATGCTTGTATCTTCAAATTTATACAGTTTCCATTCTCCGGCTTTCCGGCGGAAATAAAGGATGTTGGAAAAACCGTTGCCGATGCCCTTCAATGCCAGGATTTTCATCGTGGAGTTATCGGCGTTCCGTTGTCCGTAGTTGATGTTGGAAAGGCGTTCGGAAGGCAGTTCGGGCTTGAAGGCAAACCATTGGTTCAGGTCGAGACTCGTTTCCAGTATGGAGAAGTCATCGTCCGGGTCGCTGGTGACGAAAGCCAACGGGTCATTCACACGCTGACTCTGAAAAAGGCTGTCAGTGGCAAAACGACCGAAAAACTCGACAAAGTTCTCGTTGTCATTCTGCTCGATAGGGCGCAGGTTGATTGCTTCCAGTATCCATGCGCCTTTGATACGCTCAAAATAATATCGCTTCATCATCCGTGTCTTGACAAATATCCATTCGACCTGTACAGACGTGAGCGAGGTGTCTCCTACCAAGTCCATGTCTTCTTCCTTATCAAACAAGAGCGTATAATAGTGTTGTTTGGTAAACAAGTTGTCGTGCTTCCAATGATGTTCGTCGATTTCCGACTTTTTTTCTCCATTGTAGTAGGGCAACGGGAATTTCACACGCTGACGCTGTAACACTTCATCGGAAGCAAAATTATAGATAAAATCGTCGAAAGATTCGTCAGCCTGTATAGGCTGCGGCTCTTCCGGCAATTTATCTTCGGGGATAGAATCGGCTTGATGCCGGATTGAATCCACCTCTTGAGTAATAGATGCGAAGGGGTCAATCTTGTTTATCTTGTTGCCACAAGAACCCAGCATGCTGAGCAATATGACCCCTGCGATTAGTTTTTTCATTATTTCAATTTCTCTCTTAACTTTTCAAGCATATCCACTGTCATGCTTTCCAAATCGTAAGCCGGCTTCCACCCCCACTCTTCACGAGCACAAGTGTCGTCCAGGCTATCGGGCCAACTGTCGGCGATGCGCTGCTTCAAGGGGTCGATGTCATAAACCATCTCGAATTGCGGCACGTGCTTCTTGATTGCCTGATAAATCGTCTCCGGGTCGAAACTCATAGAGGCGATATTGAAAGCATTGCGGTGTATCAATTTTGTCGGGTCGGCTTCCATCAGCGTAATGGCTGCGTTGAGCGCATCCGGCATATACATCATATCCATCAGGGTGCCTTGTTTGATGGGGCACACGAATTTCTCTCCTTTTACTGCCGAGTAATAAATATCGACAGCATAGTCGGTGGTTCCGCCACCGGGAGGCGTCACGTTCGAGATAATGCCCGGAAAACGGACAGCGCGAGTGTCGACACCGTATTTGTTAAAATAATAGTCGCTCAGCAACTCTGTGGTTACTTTAGTGACTCCGTACATCGTACGAGGACGCTGGATAGTGTCCTGCGGTGTTTGTGTATGCGGCGTTGTCGCACCGAAAGAACCGATAGAACTGGGAGTGAAAACAGCGCATCCTTGTTCGCGCGCAACTTCCAGTACATTCCATAACCCGTCGATACCGATTTTCCAAGCCAGCTTGGGCTTCGACTCTGCCACGACCGACAACAGCGCGGCAAGATTATAAATCGTATCAATCTGATACTCTTTCACCACAGAAGCGATAGCTTCTGCATCCGTCACATCCGCAATAGCTGACGGCCCGGACTCTTTCAACTCTCCTTTAGGTTCTGCACCCGGGATGTAACCAGCTACTACATTTGCATTTCCGTAACGTTTACGTAGCTCCATCGTTAGTTCGGAGCCTATCTGTCCAGTGGCTCCAATAATCAAAATGTGTTTCATTTTTTCTTCGTACTTAAGTTGTTAAGCTAAATAGCGCACAAAGTAAGCACTTTTTTTTTAGATTTTAATCAAAAAGACATTGTTATTCCAAGAAAAATGATGTCCTTTGTAATCGAACTTAATTACTCAAACACTATGTACGGTAAAATGCAAGAATTCCTCAGCCAGACATTGGCTGAAATCAAGGAAGCCGGGCTTTACAAAGAAGAACGACTGATTGAAAGTGCGCAGCAAGCTGCCATCACTGTAAAAGGTAAAGAAGTACTGAACTTCTGCGCTAACAACTATCTGGGACTGTCCAATCACCCACGACTGATTAAGGCGTCCCAAGAAATGATGAACCGACGCGGATACGGTATGTCGTCCGTCCGTTTCATCTGTGGAACACAAGATATACACAAGGAACTGGAAGCCGCTATCTCTGATTATTTCCAAACGGAAGATACGATTCTGTATGCTGCCTGCTTCGACGCGAACGGCGGGGTATTCGAACCGCTTTTCACCGAAGAGGATGCCATCATCTCGGATTCACTGAACCATGCTTCTATTATCGACGGTGTACGTCTGTGCAAGGCTAAACGGTATCGTTATGCCAATGCGGACATGAAGGACTTGGAAAAATGCCTGCAAGAGGCACAGGCACAGCGTTTCCGCATTGTCGTGACCGATGGTGTGTTCTCTATGGACGGCAACGTTGCTCCGATGGACCAGATTTGTGACCTCGCCGAGAAGTATGACGCGCTGGTGATGGTGGACGAGTCTCACTCTGCCGGTGTGGTAGGTGCTACGGGACATGGCGTAAGCGAACTATACAAGACTCACGGACGTGTGGATATTTATACCGGTACATTAGGCAAGGCTTTCGGCGGTGCGCTGGGCGGATTTACTACCGGCCGGAAGGAGATTATTGATTTGCTGCGCCAACGCAGCCGTCCGTACCTGTTCTCCAACTCATTGGCTCCGGGAATTATCGGTGCAAGCCTTGAGGTATTCAAGATGCTGAAAGAGAGCAATGCACTGCATGACAAGCTCGTTGAAAACGTAAATTATTTCCGCGACAAGATGACAGCTGCGGGATTCGACATCAAGCCGACTCAGAGTGCTATCTGTGCTGTGATGCTGTATGACGCGAAGTTGTCGCAGATTTATGCCGCACGTATGCAGGAAGAAGGTATCTATGTGACGGGATTCTATTATCCGGTGGTTCCGAAAGAACAAGCACGTATCCGCGTGCAGATTTCGGCAGGACACGAGAAGGAACATCTCGACAAATGTATCGCTGCCTTTATCAAAGTAGGTAAAGAACTCGGCGTACTTAAATAAAACATTTTCATATCTTCCGTTGTTTGTATTGTAAGCATAAGATTGCGGCAATATAACAACGGAAGATTTTAATTTACTCATGGAAGAACTGACTCTCACTACTCCTACCCTGCTTTTCTCAGCAGTTTCTCTGATTTTATTGGCTTATACCAATCGTTTCTTATCGTATGCACAGCTCGTACGCCAACTGCGCGACCGCTACATGGAGAATCCTTCGGATATCACCGTAGCGCAAATCGAGAATTTACGGAAACGGTTGAATCTCACCCGCACGATGCAAGGGTTGGGGATCGCAAGCCTGCTTCTCTGTGTGGTCAGCATGTTTTTTATCTATATCGGGTTGCAACTGCTCTCTGCCTATGTGTTCGGAGTGGCTTTGTTGTTGCTTATCGCTTCTCTTGGCGTATCTTTCCGTGAAATACAGATATCCACCCGTTCGCTGGAAATTTATCTGGGAACGATGGAGAAAGGGAAAAAGAATAAAAAGTAAAAAAGCCGCCCGGAATAAATCCGGACAGCTTTCTCTTCATATATTTATAATATATGCTTTATTATCAACGTTGTCCCAATTGCGAGTCAACAAAGAAGATTCCTGTAGCTCCGGCTTTCTTGATTTTATCAACGATTCCCTGTGCAGTAGCTTCTTCTTCTACCTGTTCGCGAACGAATCCCCACAGGAAGTCCTGGGTTGCTTTATCTTTTTCAGCGGCAGCTACGTCAACCAGTTTGTCTACCAAGGCAGAAACATGGCATTCGTGCTTGTAAGCATGTTCGAATACTTCCAGCGGAGTGCCCCAGCCGTTAGGTACTACGTCTATTTTGTCAACAGTTGCGGTTCCACCACGTTTGATGATATAGTCGGCCATAGCATAAGCATGTCCCATCTCTTCTTGAGATTGTTTCTTCATCCAATGTGCAAATCCACTGAAACCTTCTTTCTCAAAGTAGAAAGACATTGCCAGATACAGATTAGCGGACCACATCTCAGCTGTAATCTGTTCATTGATTGCCTTTTGTAATTTTTCTGAAATCATAATCGTATTTTTTATTAAGTTGTTAATGTAGTTTCTTATTGAACTCATTACAAAAATAACAGGATTTCAGTTAAAATTGTTCCATGCTCTCTGCATTTTTAAATTACATTCACACTTTGAGTACAGAAGCTCATTTTTTAATTACACCAGTTCGTCGGAAGTGTATCCTTTCGGAAGCTCGCGGCAGTTATAGCCGGACGCCATGATTTCACCATATGCGCCTGCCGAACGAAGGGCTATCAAGTCGCCGCGCTTCACTTTGTTCAAGTCGATTGCCTTGCCGAAAACATCGGACGATTCGCAGATAGGCCCTACTACATCGTAAGCTTCTGTCGGTTCTTCGGATGTAATATTTTCCATTTTATGGTAGGCCTGGTATAGGGCGGGGCGAATCAAGTCGGTCATGCCTGCGTCGAGGATGGCGAATTTCTTCTTTGCTCCTTGTTTGACATACAGCACTTTGGATATTAATGTGCCGCATTGTCCGACTACCGCACGTCCTAGTTCGAAATGCAAAGTCTGGTAAGGACGCAGTTTCAGTTGCCCGGCGTAGGTGGCAAAATATTCTTTGAAGTTCGGGATTGGCTGTCGGTTGGGATGTCCGTAGTCAATGCCGAGTCCGCCGCCTACGTTGATGTGTTCCACCAGGATACGGCGGGCTTCGAGTTTGTCCTGCAGTTCATTGACACGGTTGCAGAGGGCGATAAAGTCGCCCATGTCGAGAATTTGAGAACCGATATGGAAATGAAGTCCGATGAATTTGATGTTCTTCATTTCCAGTGCTACGTCAATCACTTTGTCCATATCCTGCATGCTGATACCGAATTTATTTTCTGCCAGTCCGGTAGTGATGTTGGCATGGGTATGCGCTCCGACATCGGGGTTGATGCGGAAAGCGACATTAGCTATCTTGTTCTGGGCAGCTGCCAGTTCGTTGATGACTTCCAATTCGGGAATGGACTCTACGTTGAAGCAGAAGATGCCGTATTCCAATCCGAGGTTGATTTCCCAGTCGGCTTTGCCTACTCCGGCAAAAACGACTTTGTTGGCGGGGAATCCGGCACGGATAGCGGCGCGGATTTCTCCACCGCTCACACAGTCGGCACCTATTCCGCTCTCACGGATGATAGTAAGCACTTTCGGGTTGGCATTTGCCTTTACCGCATAATGCACTGAATAATTAGGATATTTGGCAACCTCGTGGTTTATGGCCGACAATGTATCACGCAGCACCTTGGTATCGTAATAATAAAAAGGGGTCTGCAAAGTACGGAACTTATCGATTGGAAATATTCCTTTCATAATTCGGGAAACTTGTTTAGTTAGTTAAAAAGAGCGCTTTTATCAGGTTGGTAAAAGCGCTCGTATTATTTGCGGAATTATTTATTGTTGAAAAGCATGTCGCTGAGCGACTGTAACGCTCTCTTCTTGTCACACTCACGAATGAGGAAGGAGATGTTGTAGTTGCTTCCGCCGAAGGAAATCATTCGCACCGGTATGTCGCGCATCGCGTCGAGCGCTTTTGCTTCAAAACCGACGTTTTCCCATTCAAGGTCACCCACAACACAGATGATACACATTTCTTTATCAACGGTCACTGTTCCGTATTTTTTCAGGTCATCGAGGATTTCGTTCAGATGCTTGGTGTTGTCGATAGTGACGGACACACCGACTTCTGAAGTACAAATCATGTCGATGGAAGTCTGATAGCTTTCGAAGATTTCGAATACCTTACGCAAGAAGCCGTGGGCAAGTAACATACGGCTGGATTTGATTTTGATAGCCGTAATGTTTTCCTTCGCTGCTACTGCCTTGATTTTGCCTTTTTCCGTATCGTTGGAAATCAATGTGCCAGGAGCTTCCGGGTCCATGGTGTTCAACAGACGTACAGGGATATTGGCATATTTGGCAGGCTGGATACAGGTGGGGTGCAGGATTTTTGCACCGAAGTAAGCCAACTCGGCCGCTTCTTCAAAATGAAGCTGACGAACCGGGGCTGTCTTGTCGACAACACGCGGGTCGTTGTTGTGCATACCATCGATGTCTGTCCATATCTGGATTTCGGAAGCGTTCACAGCAGCACCAATCAGGGATGCGGTATAGTCGCTACCACCACGTTGCAGGTTGTCTATCTCGCCGTAAGCGTTGCGGCAGATGAAACCTTGTGTGATGTAGATTTCCATATCCGGATAGAGGTCGAGCTGAGTCTGCAACTTCTCCTTAATATATACAGGGTCCGGCTCTGCGTTCTTGTCAGTGCGCATGAATTCCAAAGCCGGAAGCAAGACTGACTTCACGCCACATTCCTGCAGGTAGAAGTTCACCATGGCCGTAGAGATAAGCTCGCCTTGCGCCAAAACCACTTTCTCTTCGAACAGGGTGAAAAGGTCTTTCGTATAGGAGCGGATGTAGTCGAAATGAGATTTGATGACTTCAAGACCTTTCTGTTTATATTCCTGAGTGGCGAAAAGTTCATCAACATGCTGTTTGTATTTAGTTTCCAGCTTATTGATAATCTCGTTGGCACCCTCCGGATTCTTCTTATACAGATAGTCCGAAATTTCCACCAATGTGTTTGTCGTGCCTGACATGGCTGAAAGGACAACAATCTTCTGTTCACCATCGGTAATCAATTTGGCTACTTCCTTCATGCGCTGAGCAGAACCTACGGAAGTTCCTCCAAACTTTAAAACTTTCATTTTCGTTACTGTTTTAGTTATCTATATTTAAATCTATTTCTATTGTTCTCTGCCGGGGCATGTATTCGTCGGTGACATCTATTATCTGATGGTCGGCACAACGATATACCCTGCCGGGATATTCTTTCAGCAATTGCAGGTTGTGCGTTGTCATCACTACGGACGAACCAGAATCGCAGATATTGCGCAACAGCTCAACAATGGCTTTTCCTGTTTCTACGTCCAGGTTTCCGGTCGGTTCATCCGCGAGGATGATAGCCGGGGAATTGAGCACGGCACGTGCAATCACGATGCGTTGCTGTTCGCCGCCGGAAAGCTCGTTAGGCAGTTTGTAGCCTTTGTTGGACATTCCGACCAAATCGAGCACTTCTTCAATGCGTTCCTTTATCTCTTGTTTGTTTTTCCAGCCGGTAGCACGGAGTACAAATTCGAGGTTGTTGTAAACTGTGCGGTCTGTCAGCAACTGGAAATCCTGAAATACGATGCCTAATTTCCGACGTAGCTGCGGGATATGCTTGCGTTTGATGGAACGCATGTTATAACCCAGCACTTCGGCTTCGCCGTCGATTACGTCCAGTTCGCCATAAAAGGTTTTGAGCAGGCTCGTTTTGCCGGAACCTACTTTTCCTATCAGATAGACGAACTCGCCTTTGTGCAGTCCAAGATTGACATCATTCAGCACACAGAGTTCCTGTTGATGGATTTCTACGTTCTTATATTGAATTAATGTCTCTTCCATGTACTGCTATGTCTTTCCTGCAATTCGCGTGCAAGGTCTTCGATGCGATAGCCTTTTGAAGTGAGTAATACAATCATGTGATAAATAAGGTCGGCTCCTTCGTAAATCAAGCGGTCGTCTGTTCCGTTGGTTGCTTCGATGACTGTCTCTACGGCCTCTTCACCTACTTTCTGCGCCATCTTATTGACACCGGACTTAAAGAGACTGGTCGTGTAGGAGCCTTCGGGCATTTCTTCATGGCGTTTGTCGATGAAGTCCTGCAATGCTTTCAGGAACATGACTGGTTCTTCGTTCTTCTCGCCCCAGCAAGTGTCCGTACCTGTGTGACAAACCGGGCCTACCGGATTCACCTGTATCAATAATGTATCATTGTCACAATCGGCTTTGATAGAAACTACGTGAAGGAAGTTACCGCTTTCTTCTCCTTTTGTCCAAAGACGGTTCTTTGTACGGCTGAAGAAAGTAACTTTTCCGGTTTCTACCGTTTTATCATAAGCTTCTTTATTCATGAAGCCCAGCATCAGGACTTTACGTGTTTCGTTGTCCTGTATGATAGCCGGAACAAGTCCGTTCATTTTATCGAAATCCAATTCCATCTTATTTAATATCTTAATTTACTAAATTTTTGCAACGCAGTAATTACCTAACAGTAATTCCTTCGCCGCAAAGATACAACTTTAATTCGGGAATTTTAATTTCTCCGAAGTGAAAAACGCTGGCAGCCAGTGCCGCATCTGCTTTTCCTTGCAAAAAGACATCACGAAAGTGCTCTTTGCAACCTGCACCGCCCGAAGCTATTACAGGAATAGAGAGTTGCCCCGCTAACGCTGCAAGTGCCTCATTTGCATATCCGGTCTTTACTCCGTCATGATTCATGCTCGTGAAAAGGATTTCACCGGCCCCACGTTCCTGGGCTTCTTTTGTCCATTCAAACAGGTCTTTATCGGTTTCGATACGTCCACCGTTCAGATAGCATTTCCAGCCTTTTTCCGTTTGCTTGGCATCTACCGCCAGCACGCAGACCTGTGAACCGAAATTCTTGGCAATCTCGTCAATCAGTTGCGGATTGCGGATTGCAGAAGAGTTGATAGAAATCTTATCAGCTCCGGCATTGAGCAGACGGTCTACATCGCTTAGTTCGTTGATTCCGCCACCTACGGTAAACGGGATATTGATATTGGCAGCAATCCGTTTCACCAAGTCCGTGAAGGTCTTACGCCCTTCATGGCTGGCAGTAATGTCAAGGAAAACAAGTTCATCGGCTCCTTGTTCACTATAAGCCCGCCCCAACTCTACCGGGTCACCGGCTTGGCGCAAATTAACGAAATTCGTTCCTTTCACGGTTTGTCCGTCTTTGATGTCCAGACAAGGTACTATTCTTTTTGCTAACACAATCCTATTTTTATTTACTGTTTGACAATTAAAATCAGATTATCAAATGTCTCAATCCAAAAAGATTCTCAAGTCCTGCAGAGTGAGACGTCCTTCATACAATGCCTTGCCGAAAATTACTCCGGGCACTCCGGCTTCGTTCAAGGCAATAATGTCATCGACATTACTTACTCCGCCACTAGCCATCAGATAGAGGTCGGGAAATTTCTCCAGCATTTCCTTGTACAGGTCAATGGAAGGACCTTTCAGCATCCCGTCGCAGCTGATGTCTGTGCAGATTACTTTTCGGACACCTTTATTTATATAGTCCTCGAGGAACGGGAAAAGTTCACAGGCGCTTTCGTCCTTCCAACCGTTTACGGCTATCTTATGTTCTTTTACGTCCGCTCCCAATATAATTTTCTCACTTCCGTACACGTCAAGCCAATGACAGAACAGTTCGGGGTCTTTCACAGCAATACTGCCGCCCGTCACCATTTGCGCACCGCTTTCGAAAGCAATTTTCAAGTCTTCATCACTCTTTACTCCACCACCAAAATCTATTACCAAAGAAGTACGGGTAGCGATTTGCTCCAATACCCGATGATTGATTACATGGTGAGAAGCAGCTCCGTCCAAGTCAACCACATGAAGTCTGCGAACACCGTTAGCTTCAAATTCTTTGGCAACTTCCACCGGATTTTCGTTATATACTTTCTTACTGTCGTAATCTCCCTGGGAAAGACGTACACACTTTCCGTCAATAATATCAATGGCTGGAATAATTTCTATCATCTATTATTTATTTGCTAAAAGTTTATTATAAACGATGAACGAGTTTATTATAAACTATGGTGGAGTTTATTATAAACAGCGACATAGTTTACTATAGATTCAAAAAGTTCATCAGAATCTTCTCTCCCGTCTTGCCGCTTTTCTCCGGATGAAACTGGGTGGCATAAAAGTTATCTTTATGCAAGGCGGCACTAAACGGATGAATATAATCAGTCGTAGCGGCAGTAAAGTCGCAAGTCGGCACATAAAAGCTATGTACGAAGTAGACAAATTCTTCGTCGGTAAATCCTTCAAAGAGTTTGCTGTTCGTTTTCCCGATTGTGTTCCACCCCATGTGCGGCACTTTATCCTCGTGCTTCTGCGGAACAAAACGTTTCACGTCCACATCAAAGATATTCAAACAGTCCACTCCTCCTTCTTCAGAATAGCGGCACATTAACTGCATGCCGAGACAAATTCCGAATACAGGCTGGTGCAGATTCTTTATCAGTTCGTCCAATCCTGTCGCCTTCAAGTGGTTCATGGTAGTTTCCGCCTCTCCTACTCCAGGAAAAATGACCTTATCAGCCGACTGAAGTTCTTCCTTATCGGCAGTAATCACCGCTTCCACGCCCAACCGCTTCAAAGCATAATCCACAGAACGGATATTGCCGGCATTGTATTTTACGACTGCTACTTTCATCAGCTAAATATTACTGTTTTATTTTTATAAGCCAAAACTTTACGTTCAATATGCTTCTGTACGGCACGCGAGAGGACAATCTTCTCCAAATCCTTTCCTTTATTTACAAGGTCTTCGATAGAGTCCTTATGAGTGATACGCACTACATCCTGTTCGATAATCGGACCCGCGTCCAGTTCCGTCGTTACATAATGGCTGGTTGCACCGATAATCTTCACACCTCTTTGGAAAGCGGCATGATAAGGCTTCGCACCTACGAAAGCAGGAAGGAAAGAGTGATGAATATTGATTATCTTATTCGGATAAGCGTTTATCATCTGCTCGGAAATCACTTGCATATAGCGTGCCAATACGATAAATGTAATCTTATGCTTGGCAAGCAGTTCCATTTCCTTACGTTCCTGTTCTTCTTTCGTCTCCTTCGTGATAGGGAACAGATAGAAAGGAATGCCGAAACGTTCGGCTACATGCTGCAAATCGGGGTGATTGCTTATAATAAGAGGTATCTCTACATTCCACTCACCTGCCGTATAGCGCGCCAGCATATCAAAAAGACAGTGCGACAGCTTAGAAACAAAAATAGCCATACGCGGTTTCACATCCGAGAAATAAAGACGGAAATCCATTTCATATTTTTGAGCGTAAAGTGTTCTGAAATAATCTTCAATCTTTTCCTGAGGAACTAAAAAGTCTTTCAATTCCCATTCAATACGCATGAAGAATATGTTTTCTACATGGTCTACGTATTGGTCCAAATAGATAATATTTCCTTTGTTTACCGTAATAAAGTCTGTTACTTCCGCAAGGATTCCCGGTTTGTCGGGACAGTGCAATAACAGTTTGGCTGTTGTCATCATTCTTTTTACTAATTTACGATTCCAGGCAGAATTATTTTCCACCTTTCTAATTTTAGTCCGCAAAAATAACGATTTATTGCAAAATTACGAATTATTCAAGCAGAAAGTTGATATAAAAACGGGGATTTCTTACAGATAGAAAGAAATCGGGAGCTATTTTCTATGAATAGAATGACAAACTTTAGGATAGTGACGCTATCGCCTTCGGATAGTGACGCCATCACAATAGGATAGCGTCACTATCCGAAGAGAAGAAAAAACAATATTTTTTTTCATTACAAAAGTACTCAAAATGAGACACTAAGCATTTTTCTCGTTTTTTCTTGAAAAAAACTTTTCCTAAAACGCTTGCAGATTTACAAAAAACAACTACCTTTGCACCCGCAATCGAGAGAGATGCAGATTAACAAAATGAAATTCTGGTGCGTTAGTTCAGTTGGTTAGAATACATGCCTGTCACGCATGGGGTCACGGGTTCGAGTCCCGTACGCACCGCTTCTTTAATAGAGAGACGGAAAGAAATAAAATGAGTTAGTCTAAATAAAATTTGGTGCGTTAGTTCAGTTGGTTAGAATACATGCCTGTCACGCATGGGGTCACGGGTTCGAGTCCCGTACGCACCGCAATAAACATTGAAAATCAATAGTTTACAAGATTCACACCCAGTTTTACACCCTGCAATGTAAAATTGGGTGTTTTTAGTTTATTTAAGTTCTCCTGCTTCTATTCTATAGCTTATTCAGGCTATGTATTGGTGTTTTTTGATTTTCCTTAATCACTCTACCTACTTGTTTTCTCGTTCCAAATAGCCTTAGAATTGCTTTTGGCTACCTTTCTTTAAAAACAGAAAAGATTGAAGATAAATGAAAATAAAACATAAGGCTCAGTTTGAAAATTTGGGGGATTTGATTCTGGGCAATCACATCCTTAAAAAAAGATTTATTCCGGTATGGATTTGAATTAAATACTACATAGTGAAAAAATATCTATCATAAGTATCATGTCTTTTGATAATTATCTTATTATCAAAAGAATAAGTATGACAGATGGCTTTTAAAAAAGGTATCTATCATACTTTTACAAGCAAAAATAGGTTATCTATCATCAACAAAATAGCCGAATAAAGGTCCTATATAGATAAGATAGCTTGTTTTTGTTGCAATGAACCTGTATAAATCCGATGATCATGGCTTAATAATCCAACTTTAGCGGTAAGCATTCGGCCTCGTGCGTGTTTGTTTCCCTTCTTTTCCTTCCTACCTTTGTGTCTTCATTACAATCTTAATCCATATATGTGTTCTGTATTAGTATTTTCTAGCGAAAGTGATAAACTACGTAGTCTTTTGTCCGAGTCTAACCATTTTGATTCGGTTCTTTTCATATTTGATGGTGGTCGTCGTTATAAAGTTTCGGCTTCCAGCCTTGGTATCCATTCCCCTCAGGACCTACTTCTCCCTTTAGGCCTTGGTCTTTTCCGTAGCAGTCCTTTCTGGGCCTATTACCTTTATCCCCAAGGTTGTAATTTCCATAAAGGCATTGACGGTCTTTGTGGCGAGGTCATCCGGCACACGGGCTCTTGCGTGTCAGAGCAGAGTTGCCATGTTTTTCTTGACCGCTCCCGTAGCAGGTTGCATATCCTTTATCGGTGCGACGACGAATACCGTTTGGAATACCGTCGTCTGAATCGCGGCTCTTTTTTCTTGAAAAAGGACGAACGGAAGAGGGATTTTCTTCAAATTTCCTGGAATCGCCTGAATGAGCTGCTTACTGTTAAAAAGTATCGGAAAACAGTTGAAAAGTAATCTCCCGTCCTACAAGCCGTTCTGCTTTATTTTCATAACTTTGTCACATAATAAAAAAGTGGATATACAGTGAAAGAACCGGTCATTACCCTTACTTTGGAAGAGTACGAAGAGCTGCGCAAGGAACGTGAACGCCTTGAAAAGGAACATGCAGAACTTCAGAGAAAATACGAATCCTCTTTGCGGGAGTATTCCCGCCAGGTCGAAGAAATCTCAGCCTGTACAGCCGTCATTGCCGACCTGAGATGGAAATTGGCTGACTTGACACGCCGTTTATGGGGTAAATCCAGTGAAAAACGCCATCTTCCCGAAGATGCTGGCCAGTTGAGCATCTGTTTTGAGTCTCCGTCCGATGTCAATGACCCGGTAGCGGAAGAACAGAAAACAGCTGAGAAATCTGCCAAATCGGAGAATGGCTACAACCGTTTCCGTAAGAGCTTCACCAAAAAGATTACCCCCCACGCCCGTAAGCCCATCGCCCCGTCCCTTCCCCGTGAAGAGATTATCATTCCCATGCCGGAGGGCCTTTCGTTGGAGGGAGCGGCGAAGCTGGGAGAGGAAGTGAGCGAACAATATGCCGTCAGTCCCGCCCGATTCTATGTGAGACGCATCATCCGCCCTAAATACCGGCTCGCCGACGGTCGTATCATAACTGCTCCCATGCCCGTAATGGCACATCCCCACAGCAATGCGTCGGAAAGTGTACTGTCACACATTGCTACCGCCAAATATTACGACCACCTGCCTCTGTACAGACAACTGGACATCTTTGAGCGTGAAGGCATCCATCTGAGTCCTTCCACTGTAAGTAACTGGATGATGGCTGCCGCACAGCGTCTGGAGCCAATCTATAATGAACTTCGTGAACTGGTCAAGGACAGCTATTACGTCATGGCCGATGAGACGCCCCATCCCGTACTTGAAAGCGACCGGCCCGGTGCTCTTCACCGCGGGTATATGTGGAACTTCTATCTGCCCCGGTTCCATACCCCATTCTTTGAATATCACAAGGGACGTGGCAGCAGCGGAATAGACACGCTGCTGGCAGGACAGGTTCGGGTGGTACAGAGTGACGGCTTTGCAGTATATGACGAGTTCGACACACTACCCGGAAAGTTGCACCTGTGCTGCTGGGCACACGTCAGGCGCAAGTTTGTGGAAGCGGAAGGAAATGACCCTCCCAGAGCAAGGCATGCACTTGAACAAATAGGCAGACTGTATGCTGTGGAGGAGAAAATCAGGATAGGACATCTGGAAGGCGGGGCTGTAGTAAGGCTTCGCCGGGAAGAATCGTACCCTATTATCAAAGGACTGGAAAAATGGTGCAGGCAGGAGTATGAACATACGGTTGAGAAATCGCCTATTGCAAAGGCCATATTCTATATGTACACACGTTTTGAACAACTGTCTGGATATGTCAACGATGCACAGTTCTGCATTGACAATAATCCGGTGGAGCGCTCTATAAGGCCATTGACTTTGAACAGAAAAAACACTCTTTTCTCCGGTTCACATGAAGCGGCACATGCAGCGGCAATATTCTTTTCACTGATGGGATGTTGCAGAGAAAATAAGGTGAACCCAAAACTATGGATGCAGGACGTGTTGATTAGGGTACAGGAGAATGAAAGAGAAAAGAAAAACGACTACGCTGATTTACTGCCATTTAATTGGAAAGGATAAACAAGAAAGATAGATAAAGTCAAAAGCCAGACAAAGCATGTCTGGCTTTTGACTTTATTATAGCTTGGAGAGAAATACGGGCGAGGCCGAATGCTTACCTTTAGCGGCGATAAGTTTATAGCCCACATATGTAGGCTATACAGCCTACATACGTAAACCGTACAGCCTACAGATGCGGGCTGTATAGCCTGCACACGTAGGCTATAGAAACATCACCGCTCCCGTAAGCATTCGGCCTCGCCCGTATTTCTCTCCAAGCTATAATAAAGTCAAAAGCCAGACATGCTTTGTCTGGCTTTTGACTTTATCTATCTTTCTTGTTTATCCTTTCCAATTAAATGGCAGTAAATCAGCGTAGTCGTTTTTCTTTTCTCTTTCATTCTCCTGTACCCTAATCAACACGTCCTGCATCCATAGTTTTGGGTTCACCTTATTTTCTCTGCAACATCCCATCAGTGAAAAGAATATTGCCGCTGCATGTGCCGCTTCATGTGAACCGGAGAAAAGAGTGTTTTTTCTGTTCAAAGTCAATGGCCTTATAGAGCGCTCCACCGGATTATTGTCAATGCAGAACTGTGCATCGTTGACATATCCAGACAGTTGTTCAAAACGTGTGTACATATAGAATATGGCCTTTGCAATAGGCGATTTCTCAACCGTATGTTCATACTCCTGCCTGCACCATTTTTCCAGTCCTTTGATAATAGGGTACGATTCTTCCCGGCGAAGCCTTACTACAGCCCCGCCTTCCAGATGTCCTATCCTGATTTTCTCCTCCACAGCATACAGTCTGCCTATTTGTTCAAGTGCATGCCTTGCTCTGGGAGGGTCATTTCCTTCCGCTTCCACAAACTTGCGCCTGACGTGTGCCCAGCAGCACAGGTGCAACTTTCCGGGTAGTGTGTCGAACTCGTCATATACTGCAAAGCCGTCACTCTGTACCACCCGAACCTGTCCTGCCAGCAGCGTGTCTATTCCGCTGCTGCCACGTCCCTTGTGATATTCAAAGAATGGGGTATGGAACCGGGGCAGATAGAAGTTCCACATATACCCGCGGTGAAGAGCACCGGGCCGGTCGCTTTCAAGTACGGGATGGGGCGTCTCATCGGCCATGACGTAATAGCTGTCCTTGACCAGTTCACGAAGTTCATTATAGATTGGCTCCAGACGCTGTGCGGCAGCCATCATCCAGTTACTTACAGTGGAAGGACTCAGATGGATGCCTTCACGCTCAAAGATGTCCAGTTGTCTGTACAGAGGCAGGTGGTCGTAATATTTGGCGGTAGCAATGTGTGACAGTACACTTTCCGACGCATTGCTGTGGGGATGTGCCATTACGGGCATGGGAGCAGTTATGATACGACCGTCGGCGAGCCGGTATTTAGGGCGGATGATGCGTCTCACATAGAATCGGGCGGGACTGACGGCATATTGTTCGCTCACTTCCTCTCCCAGCTTCGCCGCTCCCTCCAACGAAAGGCCCTCCGGCATGGGAATGATAATCTCTTCACGGGGAAGGGACGGGGCGATGGGCTTACGGGCGTGGGGGGTAATCTTTTTGGTGAAGCTCTTACGGAAACGGTTGTAGCCATTCTCCGATTTGGCAGATTTCTCAGCTGTTTTCTGTTCTTCCGCTACCGGGTCATTGACATCGGACGGAGACTCAAAACAGATGCTCAACTGGCCAGCATCTTCGGGAAGATGGCGTTTTTCACTGGATTTACCCCATAAACGGCGTGTCAAGTCAGCCAATTTCCATCTCAGGTCGGCAATGACGGCTGTACAGGCTGAGATTTCTTCGACCTGGCGGGAATACTCCCGCAAAGAGGATTCGTATTTTCTCTGAAGTTCTGCATGTTCCTTTTCAAGGCGTTCACGTTCCTTGCGCAGCTCTTCGTACTCTTCCAAAGTAAGGGTAATGACCGGTTCTTTCACTGTATATCCACTTTTTTATTATGTGACAAAGTTATGAAAATAAAGCAGAACGGCTTGTAGGACGGGAGATTACTTTTCAACTGTTTTCCGATACTTTTTAACAGTAAGCAGCTCATTCAGGCGATTCCAGGAAATTTGAAGAAAATCCCTCTTCCGTTCGTCCTTTTTCAAGAAAAAAGAGCCGCGATTCAGACGACGGTATTCCAAACGGTATTCGTCGTCGCACCGATAAAGGATATGCAACCTGCTACGGGAGCGGTCAAGAAAAACATGGCAACTCTGCTCTGACACGCAAGAGCCCGTGTGCCGGATGACCTCGCCACAAAGACCGTCAATGCCTTTATGGAAATTACAACCTTGGGGATAAAGGTAATAGGCCCAGAAAGGACTGCTACGGAAAAGACCAAGGCCTAAAGGGAGAAGTAGGTCCTGAGGGGAATGGATACCAAGGCTGGAAGCCGAAACTTTATAACGACGACCACCATCAAATATGAAAAGAACCGAATCAAAATGGTTAGACTCGGACAAAAGACTACGTAGTTTATCACTTTCGCTAGAAAATACTAATACAGAACACATATATGGATTAAGATTGTAATGAAGACACAAAGGTAGGAAGGAAAAGAAGGGAAACAAACACGCACGAGGCCGAATGCTTACCCGCTCCCAATAGCTTATTAAGCTGCCAAATACAGGTTGTCGTCCTATAAAACGTGCATTCTTATGCTTTTAATTTCTTCATCAAATACAACAAGCTGCATGGGAACATCCCTCCATATTCCTTTTTCATCCTCATAAGTGTAACTGTAATATCCTCCAAAGCTAATATCAGTACCACTATTGTTGTGCAATACGAAAGTGACTTGTTTCTGTTTTGTGGAATAAACTGGGAATTCCGGGTGTAAAGAAAGTCCCAGCGTATCATTTATTCCAACCATATCGTTTATAGGAGCTTGTGGAGCCTCTTCTTGTTTGAACTTATTCGCACAGCTAATAACAAATGAGCAAAATGTCAATATACATAACAAAATATTCATTTTCATACGATACATCTTTATTGGGCAACATTTATTAAACATTTAATCAGTTGGCAAAGTAAATCTTACTGGAAATGTAAATTTTACTTTTACGGGAATTCCATGTTGGCTTCCCGGTTTCCATTTAGGCATTATTGAAACTATGCGTAATGCTTCTTCACAAAAAGCATTGTCAATACTTAAAACCGGATTAATGCTACGCAGAATTTTGGGTTGTATGACACTGCCGTCTTTATCTATGACAACTTGTACAATAACTCTGCCCTCTAATTTGCTCTGTAGCGCCGATTGGGGGTATTTAATATTCTGTCGTATGAATTCCATCAATTTAGGTAAACCGCCACCGGGAAATTCAGGCATATTTTGCACCACTTCAAATACACCACCTTCATCGTCTTCAGTTATGTTCCCTATGGCTGGGGCATATCCGGAACCTATAGGAATGGGCTTCTTTCTTCGGGAAACCTGCTTGGATGTGTATGCCTCAAACCAACGGCATATTTCGTAACGTTCTCCTTGTTCATTATGGACTTTGATTTTCAATAGATAATCTCCGGTAGGGCAGTTCTTAGGAAAGTCAATTTTTATTTCTCTATTCTTTCCTTTTTCAATCACCCAAGCAATAGACGCCTTGTCGATAGAGTTGTCTTGAAGAATTTTATGTAATTTTCCTTGTCTGTCTTCACGGTAAAATACCGCTTCGTCGTAAATCAATTCAAAATTAGAACTACCAATAGGAACGTAAACTTTTCCTTTGGAGATACTTGTACCATTTATGAAAATGTCTTCGGTTTTTTCACGGCACATCTGATTGATGTGTTTATTAAAATAGATTTTAGTTATTCCTTCATTTTCATCTATTAGAAATCCCCAATGTATATTAGAAGTTGTTTTTTGGGGAAAAGATGAAACTGATACATTCACTCCAATAATGAAGCAGTAGATAATTTTTTGCAATATTGTTTTCATCTCAGACTATTATTTATCAGTGAAACAATGTATTTACAAAAATAATAAAAGTGCAATTCATTAACAATCAGAATTGCACTTTTATTTTCTACCAAAGAATTATATCCTCAGCAGGCTCTTATTCTTTTATTGTCATAATTCCAGTATTTGAAATTACGGTGCAGAGATAAATCAAACGTTATTTCTATTATTTTTCATTCACTTTTATCTATATAGATTCTTGACCGTTTTTGGGGATTGTAATAGGGAATAGGTTACCTTTGTAATAAAATTATTCATTGATTATGTGCAAATTCTCAGAATCTACAAAGCAGAAACTCGGTAATACGGTTGTGTATATTGCGCATCATACGTCTAACCTCAGCAAAACAAAGTTGTTGAAACTGTTGTATCTTCTCATATTCGCCTGATTACTAAGTAGGGCTTCCTTGGATGCAAGCGGCAGTTTGTAGATATTATCAATGATGTCATAAATGTCTATATCCATAGGTTCTTTATTTCATTTGTTTGGCAACTCTGTTCAGTATGGAACGCATGATAATTTTATGGAAAGGACGAATAAAGAAGAAGTAGAATCGTCCCAGCCGGTTATTGTATTCTACAACGGTCGTAATGGCAAACATCTGTCCGTCAGCCTCTTTCTCTCCACACCATAAAGATGCGTAAAATGTCAGGTGCTTATCAGGCATGCCGAAAACAATCTCATTCGGACTTCTTTCAAGAATCGTATCTGTAAAACGTATATTGACTTCCAACCCCAACGGTTTGATAATTGCATTTCGCAGTGCCATCAACCCGTTCACCCAAGCGGGAGACTGGTTAAAGGCAATATCCATAAATACTTCGGGAGTAACCACTTTATCACTCACTATTGTTTTTGAAAAAGAATCACAGTAATCCGCCGGAAGATAATTGGTGATGAGACTTCCCTCACATATGTTGTTTTGTACTTTCATAACTTGATGCGTTTTTTAGATAACGTAGGTTACGAAAATAATAACTTTAAATTGATATACAATAACTTTATCCGCTTTTCTATTCGCGGAAACGGAAGAAAGCAGGCAGACGGTCGGGATTCAACGTGTAGCGGGCATGTTCTTTCAAAAACGGTTC
The DNA here is from genome assembly GCF_903181435.1 of Bacteroides acidifaciens. Classification (NCBI taxonomy): domain Bacteria; kingdom Pseudomonadati; phylum Bacteroidota; class Bacteroidia; order Bacteroidales; family Bacteroidaceae; genus Bacteroides; species Bacteroides acidifaciens. The sequence goes on along the minus strand of NZ_CAEUHO010000001.1, from coordinate 985,041 downwards.
GGAGTTCATCACTGCACAAGAATGGGTTACTGCCGACATCATTTCCCAATCTTTCTGCGAGTTGCCGACAATCAATACTTGCTCCAGAGGGAAAGCTAAAACTTTACATATATGGAGCACTCCTTTCTTTTTGCCGGCTTCTTTATGTACAACTGTGATAAGGGGTGGTTTATAAAATACCTGATAAGGTTTTGCTTTTAACTGGGAAAGAATGTTCTCCCTCTGTCCTTTCTCATAAACCAGCATGCTATACTTATAAACTTGACCTTCATAGCTATGCGCCGTTATCTTTGCAGATTCTTTGTTTACGTCCGGTAGTAATTCAACCGGTAAACATCGGCTCTGCCCATCATACAACAATAATCCGCCATCTGCAAATGCCCCACCTCTGAACAAACTGAAAAGAGTCTTTCCTAATTTTCTCCGTGCCTGTTCCATAGATAAAGAAGTAGCCAGATATAATGGGACAGATTGCGCCATATATCGTAAGGTATTAGCATAACTTTCCGGGACTTTCCCTTGTGCATCGGTCAATGTTCCGTCCACATCAAAAAAAACGGAAGTAATCAAGGGCTTATCCGGTATTCGCCAAAATGTACCTTTGCCCAGTATGTCATGCAGAGGGTGATTCGACAGGTTGCTGAAAGCAATGTAGCAATCACAAACTTTCCTCTGACAAGAAAGCGAGGTATCCAACTTTTGATTCTGACCCGTTTTTTGATTCTGATAAAGATTGCCTATCTTCACTTTACTTCTAGGGCAGGCAAAGATGTCTCCTTTCCAGTCAATAAAGCAATTACTTCTTCCCCCCAAGCAATTCTCCCATTGAGCCGGAGCATTTCGCAAATCATACTCGAAGAGATTATCCAATTGAGTAAAAAAACGAATATCGTCATCGCTCAACGGGGACTTTAACCCCTGCATGGCATTAATAAACAGATAAATATCCGGTGAAAGAGCACTTCGCAAATCAGCAAGTATATTTTTTACTGACGGATTGCCGACAGCTCCGGCACAGACTTGTATTCCCGCATTGTGGAGCGTATGAAGTTGGCGGACAAATTTCTCTACTGAAATCATTTCCGGATGAAAGCTAGCCCAAACTTTTATCTTACCTCTCAATGACGGAATTGCCCGAAGTTCGTCCAGCCATTCGTCGGCAGGAAAAGAAAGATTAGTCTGACAGGAAATTCCGGTAACATGTGGCAATGACGCAAGCTGTATTATTCCTTCCCTGTAATAGCGATGTATGAGTGCTTCCCCATAGGGAATGATAAATAGTTGCAAAGCCTCTCCTTTCCATTGTTCAATAGCGGTAATAAATCGATTCCATGCCTGTTTGTCCTGCATTGTAGATGCAGGATGAGACTTCTTGCCGAAAGGACAATAAGAACAAGTGTAGTTACAACTATTCAATTTGCCCCGATAGTATATACGTCGGACGGAAAGTAAAGAGCCTTCATTTGCCATTGTCATTTCATTCAAATATCATTTAGACTTCACTCAATTTTCATTCAATAGGAATAAGTCTCCATTAATTGCCTGATTTCCGGAGTGATAAATAACTGACCGATATAATCAGAATAACCAAGTCCTTCGGAAGTCAGCCGGATACGGTCGGAGGTTTCCTCTATCCAGTGCTGTTCCGCCAGTTCGCGAAACAACGGAGTCCTGTCAAGCGGCTCTCCAAAACGTCGGGTATATTCAGCCTTGTCAATCCCCATATAGTACATCAGATTCTTGATGATAAAACGCTGCTGTCGTTCTTTTGCGGAAAGGATAAATCCGTTACGGGCTACGGTGAAATCAGTGGTTGCCATATATTCGTCTATCTCTCGGGCAATGCATTGCTGACAGACGGTATATCGGGTGGCATAGTGTAAATCACCCAAATAGCTACGTCCGCCCGACCCACAGGAAAGCATTACCTCATCGCCACATGAGACTTCCGCGTCAGTGGACGGATGATGAATGAAACGCCGCATGGATGTTTGTAGAAAGCCTTTTGCTTGCAATAACTCGCAGGCGGCACAATACATTCGGAAACAGACATCATCCGGTTCCCGTTCGGTAATACCCGTACCCTGACGTACATATAGCGGATAAATAAACAGTTCGTTCGGCTGGAACCGGAGCGCTTCTTCCAATGAATAGAGGAAACTTTCTACCGTCTGTCCCTTAATGCCATAAATCAAGTCGATATTGAAATAGGGAAAATCCATTTGACGAATGCCTTCCAACGCTTGATAAATAGTGTTCTGCCGAGGGCGCCTTTTGATAGCTTTCAGTTCTTCATCTTGAAAACTCTGTATGCCGATACTTACGCGGGCTACTCCTGCCTGTTTCAAAACATTGAGCCGCGAACGGTCTGCGTATTCCGGTGAAGTCTCTACAGAAGTAAAGGCATGAGACGGATGCACGCCGAATAAAACGGCAGTAGCCATTAGTTGTTCCAGTTGCGGGACAGTCAGTAGCAATGGAGTACCGCCACCAATGGCAAAGCTATCGAACGTCAGTCCGGCAATGAGCGGTGAAAGTTGCTGTGCCTGTCTGTGAAGAGCGTCCAGATAAGTGGTGATATATTCGGTACGGTTCGTTTGCAGGGAGAATAAGTTGCAGTATCCGCATTTATGGCTGCAAAAAGGGATATGAAAGTAGAGTGACGCCTTTCTACCTTCCAGTTGCTCCAAATATGGGAGCAGCGAAACCGGAGCTGAAAAAGGACGGTACGCCGTTTTATGCGGATAACTATACATATAGTCTACATATCGGGATAGAGGTTGATTCATTGTTTCGTCATGATAAAGTGTTTATAAGGAACCGTGTAGACTGTTTCGTGGGATATGCAGTGATATTCATAGCCGTCTTCACCATAGCAGGTGCCATGGTCGGAAAGGGCAATCACCAGTGTGTCGGCACGCTTCTGAAAAGCTTCAAACAAACGGGGCAACTGACTGTCGATATACCTCAATGCCGCCGCGTGCGATTCCTTATCGTCTTTCATTTTGCCTTTCACGTAGTGACAGTTCGGGTAATGGATAGCAGAAAAGTTAATATACATGAATATACGTTTGTCCGCAGGGTAATTCTCCAGTTTCTTCAAAGCGAAATCAATCTGCTTCTCCGTACTGTCGGGAGCCGTACAGCCAAAGGTCGGCAGCCAGTAGCTTTTCGTAAAATAACCGGGAAACACACGTCCCAGTTCATTACGTTTGCTGAAGAAATTCACACCGCCTATGCAGATTGTCTCATATCCCGTATTGGCAAGGCTCTGCACAAAAGTAGCTTCCGTAAAGGGATAACTGCCTTTGGGCGGGATACGCCCCGTCCCTGCTTGCACGGGGAAAAACAGCCATTTACGGCTACGTAAGGAATGAGGCTCTGCCGGTGAAGGAAGAAAGCCTGCAAAAATAGCAAAATGAGAGGGATAAGTAAAATTTCCCGGCGCATGCCTTTTCTCCCACAAACCGCCGTAGCTGTTCAGAACCGGTGTCCCTCCGGCGGCTTCTTCCGCTTTACTCACATCGTAGCGCAACGTATCGAAGCAAAGCATAAGTATATCATGTGTCCCTACCACCCGGTTCATATCCATATCGGGATACTGGTTTTGTTCTCCGGCGGGCAGTTCATCTATCTGCATGGTCATATTTCTTTTTTATTGTTCTTATCTGTCGGGTATAAATAGAATTGTGAGCGTACATATCCTGGTAAATGTGGTCGCCTTGTCCGTTGACTTCAATAATATAAGGAGTATCCGTTCCTCTTTCTATCAGTACATCTACTCCGGCATATTGCAAACCCAGTGTACGGACGGCTTTCCTGCATAAAAGGTATATCCGTTGGCGGACATCTTCCGACAAGGAAAGTTCGCTCCACAGGCGTGCGTTGTTATTCAAGTGCAGATTGGTAATACTCCCCTTGCTGCATCTGACTACCACATAGTCAATCTCTTCCTCTCCACATACTACCCGAAGGTCATAATTTTCTCCCTGCAACTGCTCTTTAGGTATCCATTCTTCCAAAATAGCCCCGGTATGCATGACCGCTTCCGCCAATGGAAGAATATCTTGCTCCTTAGTCAGACGATGAATACGTTTTGTATTATGAATGATTCCGTCTACTTTCTGCAAGGTAGTATAAACCACCCACTTCTTCTGACGCGGCTGATAGCGGATTGCCATAATGCCGCCTGCTCCCGAGCCATAACGGGGTTTCAGAAAACACCCTCTGCCGTAATCGGAAAGAGCTTGCACCAGTTCTTCAAAAGAACGTGGAGTATCCAGCATCGGAGTTACACTCAGGTCATTAGCTGATAAAATCTGTTTGGTTTCCTTTTTATCAAGTGCCTGCAATAATGCATGAGGCGGATTCAAGAAATACACATCACCAGGCAGTATTATCTTGTCCAGCCGTTGCAATGTCTCTTTATATTCTTCACTCAACAGGGCATATCTCAGAAAATCCGTTTCACTACTAACCCACGGTTCCAGTTTGACAACTGCCTGCCGCAATGACGGCAGGCAGTTGAACAATTCTTCGTAAGTTAAAAAACAGACTTCCGCCTGCAAGTTCCTGCCGGCTTCGACAAAGTATTCGGTACGTTTGGACGGAGAGTTGCTGACAACGATTACCTGCATTCTCCCCTACTCCGTAATCATCGGGTAATACCACATTTCACCGTCATACTCATCAGCTTCTTCCGATTCTGCAACATCAATCTTCATCGGAAGTTCCTGCAACTTCTTCTTCATACCCTTGCTCAAATAATTGTAGCGCATATTGATGAACTTCAAATGAGCAATCTTGTCCATATTGTCCAGCAAAAGTTGGGCACCTTCGTCTTTAAGGACGCCTGCCGAAATATCCATTGTCTCCAATTGAGGGAGAATATCCGATTCCAGGAACATTTTTACAATCTCATCCTGTTCTTCCGAGTTCACAATGCCAAGATAAGTCAGTTTCGGGAAACGGACTTTGGAAAAAAGCGGTCGGAACATCTCAATATCACCTTCAAAGCCATAATCTTCCACACCGACATACAGAACCAGTTTTTCCAGATTCGGGAAATCGGATGCCAGAATATCCTCTACGACTTCCGTAGGAAGACCGCCACTGATAATCTCCAGTGAGCGCAATTCAGGACGTGAGGTTTGTCCCAAACGCAAGTTATTCGTTCCTTTTATCTTCAAGTCTTTCAATTTAGGCATAGCGTCGAGCAACGGGCTGAGGTCTGCCTGTTCAATCCAGGAAATTTCCTGTTCTTCCTGGTCGATATCCCCCCAAAACAAGCCTTCGATTAGTGCAAACTTATCTTTATTTTCGAGCATTCCTTGTAGTAAGGCGGAGCAATCTTCACATTCATAATCCCAACAACCGATAGTGATTTGTTTATATTCGGGCAGATGTTTGTCTTTCAGAATCTTATCCAGTAGTTGGACATTGTTTTCGTATTCATCATAACTCAAAGCATATTTCTTGGCTTCGACTTTCATCTCACGTGCTGTTTCTTCTGCTGTTTCCACATAACCTTTCTTTGTTTTCTCCGCAATAAGTTTATTGGCAGCTTTTTCGGCTTCTTCAGCAGTCGAGTAGTTCTTTACTTGTGTCTGTCCGTCTGTCCCCAGCTTGCCATAATTAACAGTAACGTCGGTTCCGGCTACATCTATACTCCAGAATTTCTGTGACTTAAAGTCTTGAAATACGAATACTCTCTTCATAATACTTTTTTTAATGGTTGATATTTGCCCATCCAAAGCGCAACAGCGCATGAACGATGCCTGCAAAAATAATTATTTTTCGCCACGTACAAAGCAATCGCACACTAAACTTTCAAAACCAAGAGATATAAACAAGAAGGGCTGCCCCGTTTTCTCTCGGAGCAGCCCTTGTTATTCTGTTTCTATACTTCTGTATTAATCTTCAATTGTACATATACTTACACGGTTCCAATCCGGTTCGGTAAACATGTCACCTACCCCCTGACCTTCGGCAGTGATACGGGAAGCGCTAATCTTGTATCTATTGACCAGGATGGTCTTGACAGCTTCCGCACGTGCAGCGGCGATTCTGGCGTTGACTTCCACACTACCTTCCGGAGAAGCATATCCTTTGATAATCACTTTTGAATCAGGATATTTCTTCATGTAAGAAGCCACACGTTCGACATTCGGCAACTGTGATGCATCTACCGATGAACGACCTTGTCTGAAAGTGATAATAGATTCCGGGACGCGGGCAGTCTTGACTACTGTTTCAACAGGAACCACCTTTGTACGACATTCTTCCAAGTCTTTCTGCAATCCGTTGATTTCCTGGTTGGCAGTATTCAATTCACCGTCCTTATTGTTCACTTCAGAACGAAGAGCATTGATTGAAGAGTTCAGACCGTCAATTTCCGCCTGATTGTAGACTTTCACTTTAGCAAAATGATGAGTTCCGTTACTTGTCATGAAGTGGTAAGTCAATCCGGCTGTCAACTCGAAAGCTGCATTATTGGCATTGAAACGGCTCTTCGCGTCGTTATAATCACCTTGCATATCATATACGATAGCAGGTTTGATTCCCAATGTCCATGCTTTTGATTCACCGAGATTGAAATTGAAATTCAATCCGAAGCGGGTAGACCATGAATTTTCATCACCGTCACCATTTACATAATAATGTAACCATCCCATTCCGGCCACAGCTTCTATCTCAAACACACGAGGCTGACCTTGATAACTTGCGAACAGGTTCATCAAATTGACCTTACCCAATAAACTGACATCCGAAGCATCGAAAGCCGTTTTACTCTGGGTGGTATTGATATATCCCATTCCCTGGAATCCCAAACCGAAGATAGGAGTCAATTGTTTTGAGAATCCAACTCCGAAAGCGGGACGCATACTCTTAAAGAAAGCGCTGTGAGTGAGAGGAGTGATTGCTCCTGCATTTACCCCAACAGACCAGTTGTCTGTAAACTTTGTACCTTCTACTACTGATTGGGCATTTGCAGTAAATGCGCCCAATACAAAAGCTAATAAAATAATAGATTTCTTCATAATCATTTTTTTTAAAACTGTAATGTTTTGCATGCTAAATCATTAGAAATGTTTTTATGTGTTCCATGCCTAACTTTTTAGTTCATAATTAAGTTTGTTATTCACACTAAACAACATATCGTATAAAAAATTAGTTCATACACCTATAAGGTAATTAACAACTATTCACTTAGCCAACCCGCCATACGGCTTCTAGCATAGAAATAATAGAAAAATAGCCCTATCCAACTGGTAAGAAGAATCAGTACAATAGCCAACAACTTCTTTTCCCAGGGCGCATAAAGGCGTCCTATTTCCAAAGCCGCCTTAATAGTGAGCACCAATCCCACTACCCAAATTACAAATCCAACCATAACAGTACAATTTGATTAATAATAGTTTGAAAATCACATTTCAATATATAAACAACAAAAGCACATGTTGGTTTCTTGAGATTTGTCTTTTAACAAAAAATTCAGGAATGCGAACACTATTGATAGATTTTCCATATAATGCCCGAACAAATAAATTATTATGTTCGTTAGAATAAAGAAAATGCCAATGAAAATCTTAACCCAAAACAAGAAAAAGTTGTCTGTATCCATTAAAATAATAAAAGACACTTTTCAAGGATTTATTGATGACAATGTCATGAGATTGAGTGCGTCACTGGCTTACGCAACCCTGTTCTCAATCATCCCCCTGCTCTCACTCCTTGTCACTATCGGAGTATTACTCAATGTAGATTTCACCAATCAGTTATACGCCCAACTGGAACCTGTTGTCGGCTCTAAAGTGATTGATGCGCTTCAAGCAATTATGGAAAATGCAGAGACAACCGATTCATTTTCATTTGCCACAATAATCAGCATAGGTGTCACCATTTTCGGGGCTACGACTGTTTTCGCAGAAATACAAAGTTCTCTAAATACCATTTGGGGAATAAAAGCTGTCCCCAAGAAGAGTTGGCTTAAATATATCATAAACAGATTGCTATCTTTCTCGGTCATCCTTGCTTTCGCTTTTATCTTGCTCATCACTTTTACCATTACCAATCTCATCACAGATATAAGCAACAAATTCATTACCAACAATCCGGATGTAGCAGAATCTTTGGTGAAAACGATAGGAATGATTATTAATATAGGTGTAACCACAGTTATATTCACTCTCATATTCAAGATATTGCCGGATGCGCAAATCAAAAGCAAAGATGTATTTATAGGAGCACTTGTCACCACCGTGTTATTATTAATCGGACAATGGGGAATATCCTTTTATATCGGATTTGCAAATATAGAAACCGTATATGGAGCGGCGGCGTTTATGGCTATTTTCATCACATGGATTTATTATTCAGCCATTATCATATATACAGGAGCGGAGTTTACGAAAGCATGGGCGAACGAGTTAGGCGGAAAGATCTTTCCGGACGAATATGCCGTGGCAACCAAAGTCATTGAAATACATGAAGAAAACAAACCAGTCAATTAACTTCAAGCACCAGTTTCAGTAGCAATTATTATCTATCTGAAACTGGTGACAGGCAAACAAACAAGCAACTTATCTTCTGGCATTGGCCGAGAGTGTATATATCTCGCCCTTATTCTCACTTTCTTTTATCTGGTTTCTCAGACGTACCAGTTTTCTCAATTTCTCAGTCTTCCTACCTGGTGAGAAATGATATATCATTGCACCAATAGCTGAGCCTACTGTCAACCGAAGCCATAAATTGAAATTATTAGTTTTCATAATCAATTTGTTTTAATGGTTAATTATTCAGGATACCCTTAGTTGTCATCGTAACTGTTCTCCAACCAATAAATAATAAAAGGGGAGAATAGCTTTCACTCACACTATCCTCCCATTGCAGAACAACAAAACCCTAACTATTTCTTAGCCTTATCTGCCATAGCATGGACTTTATCTCTTACATCATCCGCTTTTTCGGCAACATAAAAGGTTCCGTCAGCTACCTTGTCAGCCACTTTTGTTCCGGCATCCAATACCTTGTCATTTACCGTATCAATCAAATTAACACTGTCTCCGGTTACTTTCTGAAATGCATGATTTACTTTTTCTTTCACACACTTCCCTTTAGGTGAATGCCAGAAACGATAGACCAGCGCACCAATTACCGAACCGACTCCCAGTCCGATAAGAAAATTAGATTTTCCACTTTCCATAATGAAGTTTAAGTTTTAAAAGTTAATAAATCAGAGTTCTTCGCTTCTGGGGTGTTTTCTAAACAAGGATAAAATCCATAATAGCAACACAGCACCCACAACCGAAGTTATAAGACTACCCAGAATACCGCCGGCAGCGATACCTAGTAAACCGAATACCCAGCCGCCCAAAAGACCACCGATAATACCTACAATCAGATTAATCAAAAGGCCGAAGCCTCCTCCTCTCATAATCTTACCGGCCAAAAAACCGGCAACAATTCCAATGATAATGTACCAAATTACACTCATAATTAAAGAATTTAGGTTTATATATAAATTTCAAAAAAGGGTCTACTGTTTTCTCCAGTTATAATAAGATTTTTATTTTATTTAAGAACGACTTTTAGTATCATTTAGTTCCAATTCAACCCAATATTTTAACACATATTTTGTATTTATCATATTTTAGCAACATTACGAGCAATATTAAGAATGATTAAAAGCTCTAATTAAACCTCCACATTCCACAATATGTTTTACTATATATAAAACATTAAAAATACCGGAATATGAAAAATTGCGATAATTTATTTCTTACAGGTCAAACCGAGTATGAGAACATACATAAGATGTGCTCGGACGCATACACCAAAGGACGTATGGCAGAAAGGACGCTGGCTATCGAAGCATACAGATTACGTTGCAACAATCTATTTGGCAACAGATGCATGACCCGTTCCTTCTTCGGAACATTGACCAAGAAAATATGTGACGGGAATTGCTGGTATCTGAAGCAATACAAATTAGAGTTATACAAACTGGAAACTGATAGATGAAAGGACAGGATAGACACTGTCCTTTCTGAAGGTAAATAATGGAAATACTATGCTTCCGATATATGAAACATATTCAACAAAGATCAATCAAGTGCCTTTTTCACTTCTTTTTTGGCATTATTATAACCCTCCTTTATTTCTTTCTTAGCTTTATGCGCCCCATCTTTTACTTCTTCTTTGGTTTCTTTCCAAGCTTCTTTTACGCTATCCGCTCCTGCCTCTATTTTATCTGAAGCCTTATCAAGCGCCCTGTCAGCAGATTCCTTTGCATTCTCAATCCGATTGTTAACCTTATCCTGCGTTTTTTTATCTTTGCAAGAAGTTATAGCCAAAGATACAGTACATATCAACGCCAAAACTGCGAACAATATTTTTCTTGTTTTCATATTCTCTCAAATTAGTTATTTCATAAAATAGAATTAAAAATTCCGGCGAAAGGTATTCCGAACATCTTCCGCCGGAAAATACATGAGCTTGATTTAAGAATCTAAAGCATTACTTCTTATCCGACTTCTTGCAGGAAGTTGCAGATTTACTTTCTTTAGCCTGAGTTTCCTTTTTGGCACTCTTTGCTTCCTGTTTTTTTTCAGTTTTCTTATTCATAACACAAAAAATTAAAAGTTAAAAAATAGATTATATGCAGCCGTTTATTTTTTGCTGCCTTTTTCTGATTTCTGATAATCACACCACATCAGTTCCTTTTCAGGAGTTGCCGAAAGCACTTCATTGCTGCGTTCGTCAGACAACTGTTTGTCCATTTGAGCAACCTGTTTTTCAGTGCGTTCCGTCCCTTCAGGTTTTCTGTCCACCAGCCCGTTTGTCTTTCTCACTTCTCCCAGCGGATCGTCAATATACTGCCACTCTTCTTTCAATCGTGAGCTCTTACCTTTATTCCACGGACCACGATATTCTTCACCTTTTGACAGATTAAAGTAAAGGTTACTATACTTTGGCGAAGTTTGCAACACTGCAGGTGGGAAGTTCGGTTGAATGGTATTCAGGGCTGCCTCAAACTGCTGGAAGTGCGTAATTTCACGAGTCATCAGGAAAACAAGAGTTTCTCTCACCGAAGGATCCTCTGTAAACTTCAGCAGATTTTCATAACCAATCTTGGCACGACATTCGTTCGCCATATTAGTTTGGAGATCTACCGTAAGTTCCGCATTGGCAGATACATAGCTTCCGCACCATGGATTTCCGTTACTGTCTGTCAACATCGGGCTACCAGGAGCTACCACCACACATTGCGGATTTGTAAACGCTTGTTGAATAAGTTCTTCCTTAGCAGACTTACCGTTCATCAGTTTACGAATATCCATCGTCTCTACAGCATCCTTCATCTCACCGTTTACCGGTCCGAGAAGCATCTGAATAGTAGCTCCCACTATTTCGAGATGTGCCAACTCTTCTGTAGCAATATCCATAAGCATGTCATACTTGTCCGGGAACGGATTATGACAACTGAAAGCTTGTACAAAATATTGCATGGCTGAAGTTAGTTCTCCATTAGCACCACCAAATGCCTCCAGCAATATGCGTGCGAAACGCGGGTCCGGTCTGGAAACACGGGCATTGAATTGCAAATCTTTTACATGATAAAACATAATCGATTTTTTTTAAGTTAGTAATTCAGGTTGATTAAGATGTACATCTATATTTATAACATGTTGTTTTATATATTCACGCATTCTCTCAATGCGACATCGTCAGAAAAATATGCCGGATAGCATAAATACCGTCCGGCATACAATTAAGAATCAGAATTTATAACCATAACCTAACATGATAACGACATTGTCATCCTCGGCAAACATAAATTTCGCTTCTGCGTTTAAAAAACTACGTTCTGACAAAGGTAAAGTAATACCGCCTCCAAGATTAAAGGCAAATTTAGTTGAGTTACTTCTATCCACTTGAGTGGTCACACCATTCACCTCGATATCCTGCTTTCCATAAAAGTTGTTCTGCATACCAATTCCCGCAAGAGGATAAACGGAAAATCCTTGTCCATCCTTACTGAAATTGAACACATAATGGAAGTTTACATTCACATCCAGTCCCGTTGCTTTGTCTTTCGGGAAAAAGAATGTGAGGTCAGGAGCTATCCTAAGATTATTGGCAATCGCATAGCGTCCCTGCGCTTGCAAGCCGAACCTCTCGTAATTAGTCTGGTAACCAAGGCTTCCCATTAAAGAGCCCTCACCTTTTCTAGTTTGAGCATTCACTCCGAAAGCAGTCATTGCTACTAAAATCAATAATAAAAACTTTTTCATAATCAAGGCATTTAGTTAATAATATATTTCATCTAAAACAAAACTCTCGTTCCTTATTATTCTTCAATAGTACAGATACTTACACGATTCCAATCCGGTTCGGTAAACATATCGCCCACTCCCTGTCCTTCGGCAGTAACGCGATCTGCTGCTACTCTGTATCTCTTAACCAAAATTGTCTTGACAGCCTCTGCACGTGCTGCAGCCAGTCTGGCATTGAGTTCGGCACTACCTTCCGGAGAAGCATATCCTTTTATTACAACTTTTGTTTCCGGATGCTTATTCATATAAGAAGCTACACGTTCCACATTTGGAAGTTGCGAAGCATCAACGGATGATTTACCTTGTCTGAAAGTAATGATTGATTCCGGAATACGGGCTGTCTTGACCACTGTTTCTGCCGGAACTACTTTTGTACGACAGTCATTCAACTCCTGTTGTAGTCCGTTGATTCTTTGGTTAGCAGTATTCAACTCACTATCTCTAGTATTCACTTGTCCGCGAAGCGCATTTATAGAAGAGTTCAACTCGTCAATTTCAGCCTGATCGTAAACTTTCACTTTATTGAAGTAATGGGTACCATTGCTTGTTGCAAAGTGGTATGTCAATCCTGCAGTAATTTCGAAAGCAGCATTGTTGGCATTGAAACGGCTTTTTGCCCGATTATAATCCCCTTGCATATCATACACAATAGCAGGTCTGATGCCAATAGTCCATGCTTTAGATTCGCCCATATTGAAATTAAAATTCATGCCGAAACGGGTAGACCATGAATTTTCGTCACCGTCACCGCTTGCATAATAGTGCAGCCACCCTACGCCGGCCACAGCTTCAATTTCAAATACACGCGGAGAACCAAGATAAGTGCCGAAAAGATTCATCAGATTCACCTTACCTAATACACTAACATCAGAAGCATCAAAAGCAGTTTTACTTTGGGTTGTATTCACATACCCCATTCCTTGAAATCCCAAACCGAAATTAGGAGTCAATTGTTTCGAAAATCCCACTCCAAAAGCAGGACGCATACTTTTAAAGAAAGCACTATGAGTAAGCGGAGTCACTGCGCCAGCATTAATTCCCACTGACCAATTATCTGTAAATTTAGTACTTTCAATAACTGTTTGGGCCTTCGCTGAAAATGCACCCAACACACAAGCTAATAAAATAATAGACTTTTTCATAATTGAATATAATTTAATGTGACGTTTTGTTTATCATCTACACGAAAACAACATATCCTAAAAAAAATTAGTTCGTAATATGTATTTCACATTAACATATATTTGATTTTTTAAAATCAAAAGAATACACCATTTATTGAAAAGCCAAACAAACATGTATATTTATTAGATAAGTCTATAAAAATAAATCAAGTTCAAATAAAGAAAGGAGAATATTATTAGTTACTAAGTAATACATGGCAAATATTATCTACTATAAGAAATAGCCATACTCAACTTCATAGTAAAATGATTTAAAAGCAATTACCCGCTCAATTTATACCTCACAAAGAAACAGTTCACCCTTAAACAAAGCCATTCTTTTACGAATAATCCGACTGTATAAATAATCAATATACAAGCACAGAAAAGGCATATTTATAAATATCAATTCATAAATATGCCTTTTTCGAAGGCAAAACAACGATTATACTATTATAAGCAAATATTAAAAATAGAACAATATTAAAATATGCAAATCACTAAAAATAACATTTTTCAATTCGCATTTAGTATACTAATCTCGCTAAAACCTATTATTTTTCCGGAATCATCTCATTCAGACAGGCTATGGCATTAAGTGTACGCGGATAGCCGATATAGGGCAATAGCTGTGTGACGACGGCCAGCAACATATCTTTGTCATTCCCCACATTGACATTTCCCTGTATGTGTCCTTTTACTTGTGACTCACAACCGCCTAAGGAAACTAAAATTGAGAACGTAACCAGTTCGCGTGTCTTCACATTCAGTCCGCTACGTGTCTGGTAGTCTCCGAAACAGTTGGCAGAAAGATAACGCTGGATATGCTTCTGATTCTCGGGAGCATTCTTATGCATCTGCTCTATCCGTTCACCGAAAATGGATTTCTGTAACTCCAGCCCTTTGTCGAAACGGGTTTCGGATGATACAACTGATTGTCCCGCTAAGGGAAGGTGTGCGCCACGGACAAGCAATATACCATTAGTAAGACCGATAAAATCTCTCACCTTAGCCATGCCTGCATAAGCTACTGCCTGATAAAGGATTTCCTTCACTTCTATGGGGGTAATGCCTTCATTAAGGGCATTTTCGAGTGTGATGCGGTATTCGGCCTGTGATTGCGAAGCTATATTGGACGCCAAAGTTACCATAAGACGGGTCTTAGTATCCAAGTCACCATATTCCTGCACTTCTTTTGTAAAATTATTAAATATTCCGTCCAACTCGGGGTCGGTAGCTTTTAGTCCGGTTACCACGTTGTCTTTTGTAGCTTCGGCATATTGTTGGTCGCTCACACGTTCCAGCCATGTATTCTTGTTGGTCTGCGGATTACATTCGATAGCCAGATGCGAGAACCAGCTATCGGGGGCGGCACCGTGCCAATGTTCGATATCTGGAGCGATTTCAACCACATCACCGGGAAGCAAGCGGCGTGATGCCTTACCACGTTCCTGATAATATCCCACACCACCGACGGCAATCAGGATTTGTCCGCCCGTATGGCTGTGCCAGTTATTGCGGCAACCGGGTTCAAAAGTTACGTTGGACATGGGGACATTCAAGTCTTTGTTATCAGTCAGCCGCGCCAGCCAAGATTCTCCTGTGAAATATTGTTTGAATCCTACATTCTCCTCTCCTATCGGAAATGCGCTGATGTTTTGAGGTACTTCTTCTTTTTTCATATTTTGTGCATTTAATGAATTATATCCGAAAAACGTAACTAATGCAACTACTAAAGCAACTACTAATTTCTTCATGTTCATAGTCTATTATTTCTTTTTATTCGTACTCACGGAGAGTTCACAAGAACTCTCAATAAATTGACAATTATTATTTCAAAGCTCGCCTCAATCTGTTTAGCCCTTCTATCAACTGCTGTCGCGGACAGGCGATGTTGATACGGATAAACCCTTCACCAGTCTCTCCGTACAAGCTGCCCTTGTTCACCCAAAGTTTTTCTTTCTCCAACAAGGTTTTCACTATCTCATCCGATGACTGATTCAACACTGAACAGTCCACCCAAACCAGATAAGTGCCTTCCAATATTGACACAGGAAATTCAGGAAGATATTCAGCGAAGTATGCCCTCAAATAACTGTAATTGGCGAACAGGTATTGTTTCAGCTCTTCCAGCCATTCCTCACTGTCGTTATAGGCTGCCATTAACGCTTCTACTCCGAATGGGTTCACATCACAAACCTCATTGACATTGATTGCTTTATCTATTTTCATTTGCATATCCGTATCGGCAGAAATGATATTGGCAATCTGAAGCCCTGCCAAGTTAAAGGCCTTGCTTGGCGAGGTGCAAGTGACGGAGTGCATCAGGAATTCATGTGAGATAGAAGCAAAAGGGATATAGGTATGTCCTGGAAAGACAAGTTCACAATGGATTTCGTCTGCTACTACCCACACATTATTCCGGATACAGATGTCACCAATGCGGGTAAGTTCCTGTTTTGTCCATACCCTTCCGGCAGGATTATGCGGGTTGCATAACAATAGAACCTTTACATTTGGGTCGGCAGCTTTTTGTTCCAAATCCGCAAAATCTATCTGATAGGTTCCATTTCTATAAATCAGCGGATTGGCAATCATCCCGCATCCGTTATTGCGGATAGAGGAGAAAAAGCAGTTATATACGGGTGTCTGCACCATTACTTTATCTCCGGGGGCTGTCAGTGCCTTAATGACAGCAGACAATGCCGGTACTACTCCCGTGGTATAAATAATCCATTCTTTTTCTATCTGCCAGTCATGCCGCCTTGCAAACCAGTTTGTCACCGCTGCGTAGTATGCATCCGGTACACGGACATATCCGAAGATACCATGCTCCACCCGTTTCCTCAACGCTTCCACAACAGGGGGAGCCGTACGGAAATCCATATCGGCTACCCACATCGGCAATATATCTGCATCTCCGGCAGAATCCCATTTATAGGAATTCGTACCTCGGCGTGGAATTATTTCATCGAAGTTGTACTTCATATTTCAATCAAAACAAGTCAGTTCGTCCCAAAGTTTCAATTCACAATTTCCCGGTGCTTTGAGGTTCTTGTCCAAGATGATTGTCCCGAAACTTTCGGCAACAATGCTCCCCGTGCGGGGATTCTTCACGCTGTGAACCGAGCTCTTAATCGTTACTTTCACACTACTGTGTTCGAAAGCGAGGTCAGCGTCCTCTGCCATCGTACAATTTTCCATCACCAGGTCATGTGCATAGCAAAGTGGTTGAGTGCCCGAAATCCAGCAATTTACCAGACGTAAGTTTTTAGAATGCCAGCCTAGATATTCCCCATTCAGTTCGGAATCATAGACTGTTACATTTTCCGTATTCCAGAATGCATCTTTGGAATTGATAACTGCATTACGGATTTCCACGTTCTTACAGTACTGGAATGAATAGTTTCCATTTTGAGCGTAGTGCTGTATCTTGATATTCTCGCTATGTATAAAAAGATAATCAGCTTTGTCTATCTGCACGTTCTTTAGCTCTATATTACGGCAATACCAAAACGTTTCCAAAGCATTAGGCAACTGCACGTTTTCGAGTTTTATCCCGTCCATTTCGCGAAACATCTTCGGTGCTTCTACCAAGGTATCTGCCATTTGCAGACTTTGAGAGTACCATAGAGCAGCACGGGCTCCCTCTGTGAAGAGACAGTTTTTCACAATGAATCCGTTGGTATGCCAAAAAGGATATTTTCCTTCAAAACGACAGTTGATTGCTATAATATTACTACATTCTTTCAATGCAGATTCACCGGCGTGAATTGTTACATCTTCCAGTTGAAGATCGTGGGTCGCGAACAGAGGACGTTCGCCTCCATATTCTTTATTTCTTATTTGTTCCATTAGTTTATTCTTTAATCTGTTATTTCAAAAATTACATTTACGCCTCCTGAACCAAGGGCGGAGGCCAGTCCTGAAGGATTTGTTATACGTCCTAAACGGGTATAAGTATATGAAGTGGAAAAGGTTTCATAAAATAGTACCACACAAGTGGAACCGTAAAGCATTAAGTCACCCGTCCGAATAGTCCCGGGATTGGACGACGCTGTCGGCAAACCCTTCGACAGATAATAATATTTTTCATTACCATGCAGTTCAGACATATCCACTGTCATAGGGAGTAGTCTCTTAAATGCTTTCGCAGTCTCATTATTTTCCAATGTGGCATTGAATGAAACAGGTCCGATTGTTATTTTAAGATTATTGCTCACTGGGGTATCATCGTTATTGTCGTCATTATCATCGGAATTATTGCCATTATTGTTACTGCCATTATCACCGGAACCAGAACCATTACCCGGAGTCACTTGTTGACCTGTTCCCTGTATAGGTTCATCTTCGCTACATGATGCGGAACCGACCGATAATGTCAGCATAGTAAGAATTGCTATTATATAGTATCTCATATTTATAGTATTAAAACTTATTTCTTTAGATATTCCCTAAAGAAGGATTCTAGTTTATTAAATGGAATAAGGCTCACACGATCGTAAAGATCTACGTGTCCGGCACCGGGTACTATATACAGTTCTTTAGGTTCGGCGGCCAATCGGTAGGCGTCTTCACTAAATTCACGTGAGTGGGCATTTTCACCGGTGATGAAAAGCATAGGGCGAGGTGAAATAGTCTCAATATCTTCGAAAGGATAGAAATTCATAAATTTCACATTACTTGAAAGTGTAGGATGAGTGGTGGTCATAGGAGTTGCTCCGTCGGGGGTAAATTCTCCTCTTTGTGTACGGTAGAACTCATAGAACTCCCGTTCAATCGGACTGGACTTTTCTGTCAGTTGATGTACAGTGCCACCGGTATATTTAGTTTCTCCACCTAAAAATTCAGCATAACGCTGTTCTGCCGCTTCAGCCATTATTTGCTTTCTCTGTTCCAATGTCAATGAGTGTTTTAGCCCGTTACGGCTAGCCGTACCCATATTGTACATACTGATTGTCGCAATGGCTTTGAGACGAGGGTCTATTTTTGCCGCACTGATAGCGAAACTTCCACTGCCGCAAATACCGATTACTCCAATCAGATTCCGGTCGACAAACGGACGGGTACCTAAAAAATCAACTGCGGCACTAAAGTCTTCCGCATAAACTTCCGGCAGAACAGCATTACGCGGCTCGCCTTCACTCCCACCCCAAAAAGAAAGGTCTATGGAGAGTGTAACAAAACCCCGCTCCGCCATTTTCGTTGCGTAAAGGTTCGCACTCTGTTCCTTGACTGCTCCCATTGGGTGTCCGACAATGATTGCCGGGTATTGCTCCCCTTCTTTCATATTCTTAGGCAGAAACAAATTTCCGGCTACCTTCATTTTATACTGGTTGGAAAAAGAAACTTTCTCCACACTTACCAAATCACTTTTATAAAAGTTATCTGCATCTGTCTGTGCAGAAGAAAAACTAGTTCCGAGCATCATAATAAATACAGTTGTTAATAATAAAATCCGTTTCATATCTCTTATGTTTTAATAATTAAAGAATTGATTATCTATTTTCTACGTTGCAAAAATAGGGTGAAATAAAGAGACTGTATGTAGATGAATTACTGACATTATTACCCGAATTACAGATTCTATTTTTTTATCAATCTGCTATAATATTTATTCTAACCTAATTTAAGGAAATGAGGTAAGTATCAAAACCAGAGAAGCCAAAGCCAAACTTCCTGCTTTTGCGAACACCAAGTTTATTAGGAGAAATAACTAAAGAATTATTAAACAAAATGAGAAAAGCCGAAACTGAAAACCCATATATATTATCTACTATTTTCAGGTTTATCATCAGTCACATTTTCCAAGGTCGGTAATATAGGTAGAATAATCTGTAATCTATATACAAACCGAATCCAAAATCAGCAGTATCTTTGCAGTGTGATAATGTGATAAAGAGAATAGGTATAAACGTAAAAAACAAATTGATATGTATTTAGAAAATATTTACTCTCCCGCAGACGTAAAGAAGTTATCGTTTAATGAACTCAATGATTTAAGTAATGAAATCCGTGCATCACTCCTTCAAAAGTTGAGTGAACACGGCGGACATTTCGGACCTAATTTCGGAATGGTGGAGGCGACTATCGCTTTACATTATGTATTCAATTCACCGGAAGACAAGATTGTATTTGATGTATCGCATCAGAGTTATGTGCATAAGATGCTGACCGGACGGAAAGACGCTTTCCTCTACCCTGCTGAGTATGACAACGTATCCGGTTATTCCGAACCACAAGAAAGTAAGCATGATTTCTTTGTTATCGGTCATACATCCACTTCCGTCAGCCTGGCTAGCGGATTGGCGAAAGGACGCGACCTGACCGGTGGCAATGAGAATATCATAGCCGTGATAGGCGACGGTTCCTTAAGTGGCGGCGAAGCATTTG
This sequence comes from Bacteroides acidifaciens, assembly GCF_903181435.1. Taxonomy (NCBI): domain Bacteria; kingdom Pseudomonadati; phylum Bacteroidota; class Bacteroidia; order Bacteroidales; family Bacteroidaceae; genus Bacteroides; species Bacteroides acidifaciens. The sequence continues at coordinate 965,147 of NZ_CAEUHO010000001.1, read as the reverse complement.
AAGGATTGGACTATGTAGCGGAGCTTGGTACAAACATGATTATTATTGTCAACGACAATCAAATGTCTATTGCCGAGAATCACGGTGGACTATATAAGAACCTAAAAGATTTGCGCGACAGCAACGGTCTGTGCGAATGCAATTTTTTCAAGGCTATGGGATTGGATTATATGTACGTAAACGACGGCAACAATGTGGAAGCACTGGTTGAGGCTTTCTCTAAAGTGAAAGATATTCAGCATCCGATAGTAGTACATATTAATACACTGAAAGGGAAAGGGTATGAACCTGCAGAACAAGATAAGGAAACTTTTCACTGGCTCACTCCTTTCAATATAGAAACCGGAAAGCCAAAGTTTGCCGAGGATGCGGAAGATTATAGCGAAGTAACTGCCCAATATCTGCTGAAAAAGATGAAAGAAGACAAACGAGTGGTAACAATCACTTCGGGCACTCCTGCCGTTCTCGGATTTACTCCCAACCGTCGCCAGGAAGCTGGCAAGCAGTTTGTAGATGTCGGTATTGCCGAAGAACACGCGGTAGCACTTGCTTCGGGTATCGCAGCTAATGGCGGAAAACCTGTTTACGGAGTGTATAGTACATTTATCCAACGTTCATACGATCAACTTTCGCAAGATCTCTGTATCAATAATAACCCGGCTGTTTTGTTGGTCTTCTGGGGAACACTGTCCGGAATGAATGATGTAACCCACCTCTGCTTCTTCGATATTCCGCTCATCAGTAATATTCCTAATATGGTTTATCTGGCACCGACCTGCAAAGAGGAATATCTTGCTATGCTAGAATGGAGCCTCCACCAAAACGAACACCCGGTTGCCATCCGTGTACCGGCAACGGATGTAATTACTTGTGGGGAACCGATGGAGACTGATTATAGTGTTCTCAATCGCTATAAAGTGACGCATCGTGGATCAAAAGTAGCCATTCTTGCTTTAGGTTCGTTCTATGGATTGGGACAGTCGGTTGCATCACTTCTGAAAGAAAAAGCCAATATTGATGCAACACTCATCAATCCGCGTTACATCACCGGTGTAGACAACGAACTGATGGATGAACTGAAAGCAGATCACGAATTAGTGATTACGTTGGAAGACGGTGTATTGGATGGTGGTTTCGGTGAAAAGATTGCCCGTTATTATGGTGCCAGTGATATGAAAGTTATTAATTATGGGGCGAAGAAAGAGTTCGTAGACCGATACGACATACAAGAGTTACTTCGTGCCAATCATCTGACAAGTGAACAGATTGTAGAAGATATCAGAAAGATTATCGGCTAAAGAAGTCCCTGTTCATTATATATTTGTAGGTTGATACACTTCCGTAACGGGACTATCCATCTAATTGTGTAAATAGAAAACTACGGGATTTTTCTCATAGTTTTTTTATTTATGTATTAACTTTGTAAAAATCAGATTTTATGGACATTCCTAAAGAATTTTTAAGTAAAGAGTTTCTGTCCCAGTTTAAGACAGGCGAAGATGTGACTGCTTTCATGAAAGAGCTTCATACTCGTGTTTATGAACAAATGCTGGAAGCAGAGATGGATAACCATTTAGGTTATGAAAAACACTCCAATCAAGGCGATCATAGTGGCAACTCCCGCAATGGTAGTTATAGGAAGCAGATTCAAACCGAGATGGGTAAATCTGTTATTCAGGTTCCTCGTGATCGGAAAGGAGAATTTGAGCCTATTGTTGTTCCCAAGCATCAATCCCGCGGCTTATCAATCGAGCGTCTTGTCATCTCTCTTTATGCCAAAGGTATGAGCGTCGCTGATATTGAGTCGGAAATGCAGGAAATATACGGCATTAACCTTTCCACCTCCGCTATCTCCATTATCACCAATAAAGTTAGCCAGGCTGCAACAGAGTGGCAGAATCGTCCTTTGGACAGTTTATATATGATTGTCTGGATGGATGGTATCGTATTCAAAGTCAGAGAAAACGGCAAAGTGATCAACAAGACTGTTTACCTATGTGTAGGTCTGAATAAGGAAGGTTTGAAAGAAGTATTGGGTATGTGGATTGGCAAAAATGAGAGTGCCGCTTTCTGGATGGGCGTTTTAACGGATCTCAAAGCCCGTGGTGTAGAAGACATTCTGATTACAGTTACTGATAACCTGAATGGATTTACGGAAACCATCAAGAGTGTATTTCCTGCCTCTACTACTCAAATATGTGTGGTACACCAAATTAGAAACTCCTGTCGCTATGTCGTCTGGAAAGAAAAAAAGGAATTCACTGCCGATTTAAAGAACATCTATAATGCACCTACTAAAGAAGCAGCTGAGATGGAGTTGGATAACTTTGAGCAAAAATGGGGTGCTAAATATCCATATGCGATACGCTCATGGAGAAATAATTGGGAAGAACTGACCGTGTTCTTTGATTTCCCCGTCGAGATTAGAAAGATTATCTATACCACTAATCTTATTGAAAATCTAAATGGGAAAATTAGAAAGTACACCAAAAATAAGCTATCATTTCCAAATGATGATGCACTGAAAAAATCTGTCTATTTGGCCATTAACGAAATTGAAAAGAAATGGTACCAACCTATTTGGAATTGGGCATTGATATTTAACCAATTTATTACTATATTTGAAAACAGGATTCAAGTATAAAACCCGAATCCTGAAGTTTTCTATTTACACAAAATTGTGGACAGTGCCTCCGTAACGGAAGATATGTATCAACCTACTTTTATTTACTATCTATTCTGACTGTCTATTTCTTTAAGCAATTCGTCAACAGCCACCTTTAGTTGTGTATCCTCTCCTTTGACTACTGTTTCCGGATTATTGGCAACCTTTACATCCGGTTCCAATTGAGTATTTTCCAAATAACTGCCGTCAGGCAAACGATAACCGATGATAGGAATACCGAAGACCAGTGAAGGATCTTGCAATGTTTCCCAGGATACGCTTGTCATTGTTCCCGGAACAGGCATACCGACAAGTTTACCAATCTTTTGATGTTTGTATACCCACGGAGTTCCGTGTGCATTGGAGTAGTTAGCTTCACACTGCAACATGATAGACGGTTTATTCCAGCGACGGCTCGGCATATCACAAGCTTCACGTCCACGCACTACCTGCGTAAAGTATTTCTGACCGCTGAAAAGTACCTCGATATCTTCGTGCAGACGGCCACCACCGTTGAAACGGGTATCAATCACAATACCTTCGCAGTTGTTATATTTTCCTAGAATGTCCGAGTATACAGTACGGAAGCTATCATCTCCCATCGACTGAATATGAACATATCCCAAACGTCCTTTCGACCATTTCTCAACATCTGCCGCACGTTGTTTTACCCAACGTTTATATAACAAACCGTTAAGCTTTCCACTAGTAATAGGCATTACCACTTCTTCCCAACGTTCCTTGTTCTGCGGATTATACAATGAAACCAGAGTTTTCTTTCCGGCTTTATTATTCAATACAGCGGTAATATCCTTATCCGGAGCCAGTTCCTCGCCGTTAATCTTTTCAATAATGCAACCAGCTTTTACTTTCGTACGGGAATGGTCGAACGGACCTTTTTCAACTATCTCAGCGATTTTCATTCCTTTTCCCTGATAATCCCAATCGAACAACAAACCCAGATTAGAGGTCACATCTCCTCCACCTCTCGGAGAATAACGTCCTCCGGTATGTGAAACATTCAGCTCACCCAACCACTCACTCAATAATTCTGCAAAGTCATAATTGTTATCAATATGAGGCAGGAACTTACGATAAGCATCAGTCATAGCATCCCAGTTTACCCCGTGCATATTGAGGTTATAGAAACGTTTTTGATGCTGCTTGTACACATGGTCAAACATCGCCTCACGCTCGGCAGCCAAATTCATTTTCATTTCAGCCTGATAACTGATTGATTTCAATGCATCCGACTTCGCATCCATTTTCTGCATAATCCGGCTTCCCAACAAGAAAATATCTCCTTTCTTATCCAACATCAATGATGCCCAACCGGTATTAAGTTTATGCAGACGCTTCGTGTCTTTTTCACGAAGATTCATTTTCCAAAGGTCATATCCACCTTCGATAGCTGAGAAGTAATAAAGATTCTCTCCGTCTTTTGAGAGTATGGCACTGCCTAAATCGGAAGAGTTGGGAGTCAGACGGACAATACGGTCTTCAATGCCGTTAAGTTCTACAACTATATCTTTCTTGTCTGTCTTATCTTCGGATGACTTATCCTCGTCAGCCTCATCCTTTTTTGACTTATTTCCGTCTTTCTTCTTGTCGCCTTCCTTCTCTTTCGCTTTCTTCTGTTCCTTTTCTAATTCTTTGAGCAGTTCGAAGTCTTCCTTGCTCAGGCGATAGCGGTCATAAGCATCCTGATTCAGGAATACCAGCATCACATCTTGTTGCGAACCCCAGGAAGCATGCGCACGCATACCGTAACGTTCAGTCTGGAAAAGAATAGCGTTTCCGTCCAAGACCCAACGCGGAGCACCACTGATATATCCACTATTTGTCAAATTAGTAATCTCCCCTCCCTGTGCGCTGACAATGCCTACATCCGAATAAGGATCGTGACGGTTGCCTATAAATTCGAGGGTAAACCATTTGCCGTCCGGCGACCATTCGTAGTCAAATCCGCCACCGGTATTATACCATGTAGAACCATCCGTCACTTGACGAACTTTCTTCGTTTTTAAGTCAAGTACCATTAAGCGTTTGCGGTCTTCGATAAAAGCCAGTTCCTTGCCATCCGGAGAATATTGCGGATAAGCACGTTCCACCGTTTTGGAAGGAAGCAGGACTTCTTCTTCGATAAGAGTTGCATTAGGGAAATTGGCTTCTTCCTTACGGGCTATTTTGGCAGTGTAAAGTTGCCAGTTACCCGTCCGTTCGCTGGCATAGACCAATGTCCGGTTATCCGGTGCAAAAGACACAGCGGCTTCTTTTCCCGGAGTATTCGTGATTTGCTTGGTTGTAGTGTAATCCGTCGAAGTGACAAAAACATCGCCACGCACAACGAAAGCAACCTGTTTGCCATCCGGGGATACGGAAGCGGAAGTAGCACCTTGGGAGAATTTGAGGGAAGCAATCTCCTTTTCGTCATCCCGGACAAGTTCGACGTTTACTTTCTTCGGACGGGCATTGGCTTCCTGCGTATAAAGTTCTCCGTCATAGGTATAGCACAATGTACCTTTATCGCTGATTGACAGGAAACGTACCGGATGCGTACGGAATGTAGTTACCGCTTTTACCTCTTGCGGAGTATTCAGCGAAAAGTTATATACATTGAATGAACCACCGTTGCGCTCGCTAAGAAAATAGACAGAATTGCCGTCAGGCGCATACACAGGATTACGGTCTTCCCCTTCCCGGTTCGTCAGATTGGTATGTTTTCCCGATTGTGTATCATACAGCCATATATCTCTGGTTATAGAAGAAGTATGGTGTTTTCTCCATTCATCTTCGAAGCCTTTACGGTCTTGATAAAGAAAGTTTTTCCCCGATTTATCAAAGCAAACCCATTCGGCAGGAGTAGCGAGCACTTGCTCGATACGTCCTCCGCCAACAGGAACTTTATACAATTCCGTCATTGCTCCGGTAGGAAACAAAGCACTGCCAGCAGGGTCTTGAATAGATGCGGAGAAAAGTACATACTTTCCGTCCGGAGTAAAAGCCGAGGGAATCTCCGAAGCGGAATGATAAGTCAGCCTTTGAGCGGTTCCGCCATCGGCAGGCATGATAAAGAGGTCAAAATTCCCATTCCGGTCGCTGGCAAATGCAATCTGCTTTCCGTCGGGCGACCAAACAGGGTTAGCTTCATAAGATGCTTGTGTTGTCAACTGAACGGCTGTTCCACCCTGTGCGGGGACTTTGTAAATATCGCCTTTATAACAAAAGACAATCTCCGTTCCATCCGGTGAAATACGTGCGTCACGCATCCACAAAGGAGTAATGGCATAGCCGGACAATGCGGTCAATGCCAATGCTAAAGAAGTTATTAGTTTCTTCATGTCAAATAATTATATATATTTTATTCCTACGCTCCCGTATCGAAGAGTAATCTATGTCCCGATGTCTCCATATAGCGAGCAAGACCGTGTTCTGCCTGCAATTTACGTCCATAGACACCATTCTCTACAAGAGTCGTTATTGTATAGCCCATGATGCTTAGTTATTAAAGGAATCATACAAAATAAAAAGTTCTGCCACAAAATTATAATAATTCTGTGGTAGAACAAGCAATCCAATCAATTAAAATAGACAATTTATAACATAGCGAATGTATATAAATTACAGAGAGATGTACCTTAATTATAGATTACCAAACATTCTTGTGAATCCTATCCCCTACCCGGATTTCTTTCTGCTTACAAATATGTGCATCCGCCGCCGCATATCCGATAGCGAGAAAGCAGGTAAACTCATATCCGGCAGGAGCATTGACGAGATGTTTCACATATTCCGGTTCGTTGCCGATAGGAATACGGAATGCACACGCCAGTCCTTCTGCCGTTGCTGCTAACAAAATATTCTCAACGGCTGCCCACGCAGAAGCAAAATAGTTGAGTGAACTTTGATCGGCAGGTTGGCACAGCGGAAAATCCTTTTGCCGGAAAAATGGAAGTACGAGACAATTGCTTTGCATAAGCATACGTTGTTGTTTGGACAACGCATCGACAAACATGGCGTGTTCATCCTTATCCATCACACCGGCAGCAGCCTCAAGCCCTGCCTGCTGAATGTTCCTTGTGTTTTCCGCCACAGGCGATATGAGTCGAGCTATGTTTTCCTGCCCTCTCACGACAATAAACTCAAACTGCCGCAAATGGTCATTAGTCGGAGCTTTGAATGCAGCCGACAATACTTTTTCCAACACTTCATCCGTCACCTTCTTATCGGAAAAGTCGCGAATAGTTCTTCTTTTTTCTAATACTTGATAGAAATCCATAACAATACATTTTAATAGTTATACTTATTGTTTCCGGCAGCAAAATTACCCAGCTTCCTTGTTATATATTTGTGGTATCATCTTAGATATTTGTCGTATATTTGCATACAAGTCATTTTAAGCATTACTTTTATGGAAGATACCGCCATTCCTTATGAATTGCCCGAAGTAGAGAATCACTCTTTTTTCTTTATAGACCAACGAGTGACAACAAGCATCGAAGCCAAACTGCACCGGCATGATGCATGGGAGTTGTATTATGTTGTCCATGGATATGGCAAACGAATGGCAGGCGACACATTACAACCTTTCGCAGCAGGCGACGTGGCGTTAATACCACCGTCCATGCTACACCGCTGGGAATATTCGCCAGATTCGGCAGACGATGAGGGGTATGTCCGTTATTTAATGGTAGCTTTCAGTCATTCGCTTGTAGAACGGTGTATGGCAGTATTTCCCGAACTGCGTAATCGTCTGACAGGCATTACATTCCCGACGAACGCACTGAAATTCGGTACTAGAAGTTCACAAACCATTCGCCGGATATTGTCACAGATGAACGATATGGACGAGTTGGGACGCCTATGCGAAATGTTTCGTCTGCTACCTGTCATATTTACTTCATCCGACCATACCTTTGCCGGAAAGCCCATGAGTATTGAACGTGACGTGAGACGTATGCAGCAAATTTGTACTTATGTAATGGCTCACTATATCCATACTATATCTTTGGATGATATTGCCGCAGAAGTAGGCATGAACCGCTCTGCTTTCTGTTCCTATTTCAAACGCTGCAAAGGAATAACCTTCTCGCAGTATGTAACCCAATACCGCTTAAATACAGCCTGCGAACTTCTGAAACATTCACAGAAACAAGTATCCGAAATTTGTTTTACGGTCGGTTTTAATGATTTACCTCATTTCGTCCGAGTTTTCACAAATACCTTGGGAATGTCTCCGTCCAAATACAGAAAACAATTTCAATAGTCATCTCTTTCTCCAAAGACTGTTTTGCTTCCAAGCTGTTTTTAATGCCATTTCTCCCTTTTCATTCGTTTATTACGGAGATTTTCAGTAATTCTAGAATAGTCACTATCATCTTGTATACGCATCAATATCAGAAGCCACGTCAGGTTGATTGATTCCCAACAACATCAGATAAACTCTATATTTGTTTCCATCCGAATTATACAAACTTTACCATCTTACACTTCCCAGCATTTCCATCCTTTATTGGCGCAAATGTATACTACATACGTACGTACATTATAATATGGAAACTTTCTTTTCGTATCTTCACCATATCTTTTCACCTGCTCCACATGTTCGGGAAGAGGTTCGGTAAGTGCAAGCATCTTTTCCGCTTCTTTTGCACGATAATATTTGAATTCTACGACACGGTCATCTGTATAATAATCCGTACTGGGAATACCTGTCATTTCAAAATCCGAACGTCCTACGGAGTTATTCTGTTCAATAGCAAACGTATAACAGCTACTCAAATACCGTGACACAAGCTCATAGAATGAACATCGGATGAAGTTCTCATTGATTTTATCAAATACCTGTGCCGGGAATTGTCCTAAGTATTGCTCGAAATAGTTTTGTACCAGTGGTTCCAAACTTCGATTGGAATCATACTTCCGATATACAGGAACATAGCGCTGCGCATTACCTTCTATCTTGTTCAACTGATTATAGTAGTCCATGTACACACTACGCATCGTCATATTAGGCAATGTTGTCACGAATTTATCTTTCAACGTTGTCATTCCCAAATAAAACAAGCTAATGGGATAAAACTCCTTATCAAAGAACTTTTTCTTATTGAATTTACTGGCAAGGTCGGCTACATTATAAGGCAGCTCATCATCAATAACCAACGCATCCAACATTGCTTTTGCATTATCCAGTGAAAGGGTGAGCCGACGAATCCAATTAATATCGGTACGCAAGTTTTCATCTACCAATTCATCAGGAATACTGCCGGCATTGGCTGCAAATTTCTTGAAGAAATAAGTAAGGATAGTAGCATTGAACAACCGGTCACCATTAGGACGGAAACGATAACCATCGTAGTTGCTCACAATTAGCTGCCAGATTTCATCAAAACGCTCCTGTCCTGTAGAATATTTATCAAGTACATAACGCAAGTATGTTTCTGTCTCTTCGTATGTAAACCCGAGCATATTCAGGAAATTAGGTTCAAGAGTCAATATCTCAGCAATATTATATCCACTGGTCAAATCATCCATTGTGACAGGCAACACACCTGTACAGAAACAAGTACGGACACTCCCCTCACCTATACCAGCTTTTATCACCTTAAAGAAAGTACGCAGGAAACTGTCATTCGTCGTCACTTCTTCATAAAGCGGATCATTATATGCAGTCAGCAGTTGATTCGTGAAATTATCATATTCATCAATTAATATATAGACTTTAGGAAATTCGTGAGAACGGGCAAAACCAAGAACCTCTTCCAACATTTTGGATGCATCTCCCCGATTGAGAAATTGAAAATCACCAAATAAATCCCGATTATGCTCTACCATAATCTCCACAGGAGAGCAATTCAAATCATTAAAGTTCTGCGCTAATCCTTCAATGTTATCCGCCATCACCATTTTTGAAAAATCATAGCGAATAATCATATAACGATTATGTTCCTTTGTCGGATGACTACCAATCCAAGTTCCCCCAAACAATTCTTCAAACCGATGCGCTTTGGTACGGTCATAATAGCAAGCCAAAGTAGAAACCAACAGGCTTTTTCCAAAACGGCGGGGACGGAGAAACACAGGGGCATTATAATCCTCTAACTTCGAAATATAATCTGTTTTATCTACATAATAGAATCCACGTTCACGCAAATCTATGAAATCCGCCACTGCATAAGGAATAGTTATTCTTGCCATAATCTTACTATTTTCTTTATAGACAAACAAAGGTACAAAATTGTTAGCAAAAAGAAGGACAATTACCTATTATAATATTATTCTTCCTGTTTCCATACATAAAACACATCCCTTTCCGTTTCGTTTTCTTGGCTGTTCCTTAATGCTCTAAATCTCCATCATCCCATTCCAACACAATTTCACTCAATAATGAAAACTCTATCAGTTGGATATAGGCATTGTTGATATCTTCTCGAAGGAATTCTTTGATAAAATCATCCCAATTCTCTTTTATCAAAATTGCCAAACTTATCAACAAGACTAAAGACAACTCAATTACCAGCCATACTCGTGTATCGCCCTCATTAGCATTGGCTTTAGGAACTACGTAAAATTATCATTACCTCTATCAGAAGCAATCCTACTACACCGATTATCTGTTGCCACTGTCTCATATTTCAAATTACCTGTGTGTTCTCTTTATTCACAATCCATCGTTTAGTAAAATGCGAAGTAATCAACACGGGAATAATAAGGAGAACCGCCCATCCTGTACAAATGAGACTGACAAGTTCATTATCAGTAATGTATTTGCTTTCATTTACTGGTATGTTCTCTGGTCGCATATTCGCAGTTACAGGATTCCAGTCATATAAGAATATTAATAGTGGAACTATCAACAGCACGGCAGAAAACATATACAAGTATCCAGCAAGTCTCAACCAAGAGTTTCCTTTATACAAAAGCCAAGTTGGGATACCGGATATAGCGAAGTAAAAACATAATATAGGCAATAGCAATATCAATACGGCTCCATTGCACGATTCAAATTCAGCACCGTTGCATATAAGCACAACAACCACTTGGCAGAGCAACAAGAAACCGCAAAGCAGCGTCATTACCTCAAATTTCCAAAATCGTTTATCGGTCAGTTTCATGTCTTTGTCACTTTGGAGGATTAAACAGTAACCGGTTATTATTGGCGAAATCTTCATAAAGGCTATCTACATGATGCAGTTGAGGGTTGATGATATTTCGCTTATTGAGAGCTGACAAGCATTCATCTCAAGAAGTAAACTCAATGACAACAACGATATTACGCTTACACGTTTCATCGCTTACCTCCTTTCCTCCAAAGGCAAATGAACAATGCTATTATTATAAAGAAATCAATGATGGAAAAGAATGTATATAACCAAAAGTGGTGTCTAAAATTAAAGACGCAGTCAAAGAATGACTCTTGTGTGATTTCAGCACACCATGCTCCAGCGACTCCTGACAAGTGGATATAGTCAATCACAGCCCAAGCATTTGCGATTGCCAAGGCTAAAATCACTAAAATACCGACTATTTTCTGCCACCTCTTCATACGCCTAATACTTTTGCCCGTGCCACAAAGTTAATACAATTCTCGCTAAAACCATTACGTTACCATACGTAATGTGCTTGAACTAAACGGAAAAACTGAAATCTCATCCCTTTTGGGTGTGATTCTGCGGTTACGCCCTCATATTGGAATGTTGGCAGTAATATTTAATTCGAATTAATGGTTAGCCAAAAGAAGGACAATTACTTATTATAATCTTATTCTTCCAGCTTCCACACATAAAACACATTCCTTCCCGCCCCTCTCTTACGCAGTTTTCCTTCTCGGATAAAAGTATTCAAATCATCAACGGCTTTCAGCCGGGATACTCCTGTCAGCCTGCTGTATTCTATGCGGGTGATTCCTCCGTTCTTCTTCAGAAACTCCTGTAACATTTGAAGACGTTGCTCGATAGGTATCTCCGTTTTACTAACAGTCCGTCCCGATTTGGGCACACGTTCAAGTCTCATTTCCCGTCTTACCTTCAATTTAAAATTTTTGGAAGTACGCAGGTGTACATTGTCAAAACAGATAGATTCGGAACGGATTTCTTTTTTAGTCATCACCTTCTGAGTGCATTTCAAAGAGACACTAAGATGTCCCAGCTCTCCAAGCTCCACAATATAGCCACGCGCCAAGAGACTACCAAGTTCATCTATTACAGCCCCCAGCACCCCGTCAACCATATTCTGGGGAAAATGTTGATAGTGTGACACACGTTCTATAAACTCTTTTTGGGAATAAGTCCCGCTCGGAACTATCCGCGCATGAAGGGGTTGCTTCTCGCCGGTATTCTGAACGTCCGGTGTCTCATACAAATCATAATACGCACTCATAAGCAGCTATATTTTATTGGGTTATCATTTATCATTTTCTTGCCTGATATTTAATCTCTCTTATACCAATCACTAGTTCTCGATTAGTATATATTTATTCGTCTGACTATAGTGTAACTTGCATCTGACTATAGTTACTCTTTCGTCTGACTATAGTTAGACGAAAAAGCAACTATAGTCAGACGATTAATTTATTGCATACAAAGATATACTTTATCACAATACAACTTATAAATATTAGGAAGAAAAGATTTAGTTAACCGCTAGAAATTAATCACCTAACAGCAACTTAGTCAGAGCAGCAGTATTCAAAGCCCATTCACGGGTATATACTTCGTCCGCTTCCGGTGTATCAGCCAACTTCAATCCCTGTGCTTGTGCTTTGATTACCAACAGTTCGCCGACGGTGGTTTTCGCATCCAATTTATCCAGATACTTTTCGATAGATTGTGTATCCAAAGAAAGTATGGTCTGTCCGCCGAAAAGTGTTTCTGCCTGATAGTTACTTTCAACAAATCTTTTTTCATACGTTGTGCTTTTTAAGTAAGGTAATCGGGAGACTGTGAATCAATGGTGTATTCCTACAGTTTTTGAAGTAAGTCTTCCTTGACCTTAGTTTATAAAAAGAGGTAGAACAAAATGGTGAAAACCGTACCGCTTATGGCAGACAGTTATTAAAGAACTTGGAACAAAGAATAAACCAAAAGGCTTTAACGAAAAAACAATCTGTATCAGAGATACAGATTGTTTACTAAACCAAATCCGATTTATTATTTTTTAGTCATGCGACAAAGATAGGCATTTTTTTATTTTATGGCAAAACGGGCGGTCATTTCATATCTCAGCTTGATGACACGGTACTGTTCGGTAGCTGCCGTCCCCATGCTGACATTGCTCTGTGCCTGGAAAGGAATATAACGGCTTATGTTGTTATCGGCAGGTTCAACGATACGAATGACTTCACCCAATTGCTGTCCCATTGCTTCCACCAGATAGGATGCCTTCTCACGGGCTGCTTTCAGTGCTTCAATCTTTCCCTGCTTCCTGTACATAGGCAAATCCCTATGTTTTAGTTCGCCGATACGCATTGATTCAATTCCCCATGTATTGACAGAACGGATAATGGAATTGATTTGCTCGAAATCCGTAAGACGGATATCCAGTTGCTTGCCTATCAGGAATTCCTTCCCTCTCTGACGCCAATACTCCCCTACTTCCTGCGTACGGATAGCCTCATCCGATATTCCTATTTTACGCAAACTTTTACGCAAATCTTTCTCTATCATAGCCAACGGCACTTTCGTCCGGAAGTCTTCCTCTTTCTTCGATTTACCCGTATATTCTTCTTCCCAATATTCCTTTATCTGAATCAGAAAGTGTATTTCTTCCGGGACGACTTCTATCTCCGAAGAACCGGTCACTTCAACATATCTTTTGTCACTTTCCTGAGCATTGGCAAGGATATTCCATGCGAACAAGGCAAAAGCCAATAAAAATACTTTTTTCATATCTTCGATTATTAGGGTGATATTACTTTTATATGCCATCATTTTACAAAGCTACAAAAAAAATCTATATTACGGACTTTATCCTAAAATATCAAGCAAGCACCTTCTATGTATCAAAATAATATCTCCTTTCTTTACTTTATACTTATAAGGCTGTTTGCCCGAAAGAAAAGAATACTTTCTCAAGTTCTCCAGTTCCGACTTCAGATAGTTGCATTGGGCAGAAATTTAAAGAACAAGCTATCCGAAAAAGCACAAAAATAGTATCTTTGCCTACGATTTATTCACCAAGATGTGATAAAGCTATTTTTAATCATTTAATAATAAAGACCATGATTAGATTGAATGTTTTCGTCCGCGTAAGCGAGACAAACCGCGAAAAAGCGATTGAAGCAGCTAAAGATCTGACTGCTTGCTCTTTGAAGGAAGAAGGATGCATTGCTTATGATACTTTCGAAAGCAGTACCCGTCACGACGTTTTCATGATTTGTGAAACATGGCAGAATGCCGAGGTATTAGCAGCTCACGAGAAGTCTCCGCACTTCGGCAAATATGTAGGTATCATTCAGGAATTAGCTGAAATGAAACTGGAAAAGTTCGAATTCTAAATGAAACACGGAGAATAGATATACTATCTATCCAACTATCATCAGAAAGAGAGAGACATTCTTCTTCGGAAGGAAAGAAACAACGGACTAATGAAAGACTTTGCAGCAATCGACTTTGAAACAGCCAACGGCAAACGTACAAGCGTATGCAGTGTCGGTATTGTCATTGTAAGAGGCGGTAAGATTGTGAATAAAATCTATCGCCTCATCCGTCCTGCTCCCAATTATTACACCCAATGGACAACAGCTATTCACGGACTAACTTACGATGATACGATAGAAGCCGAAGATTTTCCCGATGTATGGGCTGAAATCAAACCGTTGATAGAGGGATTGCCGCTTGTAGCCCACAACAGTCCTTTCGACGAAGGCTGTCTCCGTGCGGTTCACGAATTGTATGATATGACTTATCCTGATTATAAGTTTTATTGTACATGCCGTACTTCGAGGAAAGTGTTCGGAAAAGAACTTCCGAATCATCAGTTGCATACGGTAGCGGAACGATGTGGATATAGCTTGGAGAATCATCACCACGCACTTGCTGATGCCGAAGCCTGCGCCCAAATTGCAATACAAATTATTCCCGAACCAAAGAGAGTGAAACCGGCTAAAAAAGACGATAAAGATACGCACGCCGGAGACTTGTTCGATATATTCATCTCCCAACAGGCGAAAAAGACCAAATAAAAAACACTACAACTATTATTTCAATCAATAATAGCCGTAGTGTTTTTATAATATAATGCTAATCAGGTACTCAGATTAGAGGATAGACTTAGCGATACCCATTTCCAAACCGCGAAGTTCCGCCAATCCGCGAAGGCGTCCCAAGCAGGAATATCCCGGATTTGTCTTCTTCTTCAAGTCATCAATCATCTGATGTCCGTGGTCGGGACGCATAGCGATAGAGCATTTGCGACGTTGTTGTAGAAGAATAAGAGCTTTCATTACGTTGTACATATCTACATTTCCTTCCAAGTGGTTAGCTTCGTAGAAGTTGCCTTCTTCGTCACGCTGTGTGCTACGTAAATGCACGAAGTTCACACGGTCGCCGAAACGTTCCATCATACCGGCAAGGTCATTATCGGCACGTACACCGAAGGAGCCTGTACACAGGCAAAGACCATTGGATTCGTTAGGTACGGCTTCAATCAGTTTTTTGAAGTCCTCTTCCGTACTCAGGATACGCGGCAAGCCTAAGATTGTATAAGGAGGGTCGTCCGGGTGAATCACCAGCTTCACTCCTACTTCATCGGCAACGGGAGCAATTTCTTTCAAGAAGAAAATCAGATTGGAACGAAGTTTCTCAGCGTCAATGTCATTGTAACGGTCGAGCGCTTCTTGGAATTGCTCTACCGTGAAACTTTCTTCAGAACCCGGAAGTCCGGCAATCATGTTGCGAACCAAGAGATTCTTATCGTCTTCGCTCATCTGTTCGAAACGAGCTTTCGCTTTGGCTATTTCTTCAGGAGTATAGTCTTTTTCTGCGTTCGGACGTTTTAGGATAAAAAGGTCGAAAGCTACGAAAGCCGCTTTTTCAAAGCGAAGCGCTTTAGAGCCGTCGGGCATTGTATAGGCAAGGTCGGTACGTGTCCAGTCCAATACAGGCATGAAGTTGTAAGTAACTACCATTACACCACATTTTGCCAGGTTACGGATACTTTCCTTATAGTTTTCGATATATTTCATGAAGTCGCCTGTCTGTGTCTTGATATGTTCGTGCACAGGTACACTTTCTACAACAGACCACGTCAGCCCTACCTCTTCAATCATTTGCTTACGCTTCATGATTTCTTCCACTGTCCATACTTCACCATTCGGAATATGATGAAGCGCATTTACTATACCGGTAGCGCCGGCTTGCTTAATATCCCACAAGCTAACGGGATCGTTAGGACCATACCAGCGCCAAGTTTGTTCACATAAATACATACTATTGTTAAATTAAGAATTGAAAATTAAGAATTAAGAAATAAAAGTTGAGAATTAAAAGTTGAGAGCCTACATGCGGATGCTACGCAGCCAATTCTCAATTTTTAATTCTCAATGCTCCATTTATTAAATAGAGAATGCGTCGAAACCACCATCAATAACAGCTACTGTACCTGTTACGAAGTTAGAAGCATCACTAATCAGATAGTGGATTGTTCCGTAAAGGTCTTCCGGTTCACCGAAACGGTTGAACGGAGTATGAGCAAGGATTGTCTTTGAACGATCGGTCAAAGAACCGTCAGGATTAGTCAATAATGTACGGTTCTGTTCAGTCAGGAAGAAACCCGGAGCAATAGCGTTTACACGCAAGCCGTTACCGAATTTCAGAGCCAGTTCACCAGCCATATATTTAGTAAAGTTAGCGATAGCCGCTTTAGCTGCACCATAACCAACGACACGAGTCAACGGACGAAGTGCAGATTCAGAGCAGAAGTTTACGATTGAACCTTTCTTCTGTTCTACCATGACTTCAGCAAATACCATTGTAGGCAATACTGTACCGAACAGGTTCAAATCTACCACCTTCTTGAAAGCGTCAATCTGTAAGTCGAAGAAAGTCTTGTCCGGTGCAATTGTAGCACCTGCCATGTTACCTCCGGCAGCGTTCAGCAATACGTCAATGCGACCATAAGCTTTCATGATCTCTACTTTGTTGCCTTCCAATACTTCTTTATCCATTACGTCAGTGTAAAGGAACATGGCTTCGTTACCCTCAGCTTTGATACTGTCTACCAATGCTTTTCCTGCTTCTTCGCTTCTGTCGAGCACAACTACTTTTGCACCTTCTTTTGCGAGATATGCAGCAATTCCTTTACCCAAGATTCCGGCTCCACCGGTAATTACAACAACTTTGTCCTTTACGTTAAATAATTCATTCATGGTTTCTAAAAATTTATTATGTTTATAGTTTATTGTTCAGATAATATTTCAGGTTTTCTTTCAGCAGAATATCTATCGGCATAAGATTTACCTTTTCAGAATGTTGCTTGAACAACAGATGATTGCATAAGGACTTAATTCCTTCGTATCCCTGCCTTTCAGGACGCTGCGCAACCAATGCAGTAATCACTCCTTCCGAAAGTAACTGTGTATTTCTCTCTATAAGGTCATAACCTACCAGTTTTACCGACTGCATGGCTCTTACTTTCAGGTAATTCCCTAAAATATAGCAGGTAGAATTAAAAATAACAGCTCCTTCGATATTCGGATTTGATTCAAAGATTTCATCAAGTTTCGTGAAATTGTACACCGAGTCATTGATTTTCAACTCCACCTCATGCAGATTTCCGGTGAATCCCATCTCTTTCAGATAACGGCAAAATCCCTCCCTGCGGTTTCTTCCCTGATTGGAGTCATTCTTTCCGCTATGGATAATCCGTGCCATAAGAATATCGGAAGCAGGAGAAATTCTGTCTGTCAACAACCTGGCGGCAATAACTCCAGCATCATAAGATTCTGTACCGAAATAGGCTAGTTGATGCTGTCCCTCAATATTGGAATCGACATAAATATAGGGAATTTCGAATCGGTCGAGTTCACGCGAAAGTCGGATAACTGAATCGGTAAACAATGTGGCGATTAACACACCATCCACCTTTTCATCCAACAGATTACGGACTATATCATCAAAAGTTTTGTTGTTATACTGGTCAAAAAAGAGCTTTGTGATGGTTATATTATAAGACTCCATTTCGGAAGCAGCCTTATCAATGCCTTCTGAAATGGCTTCCCAATACTCTCCCTGAGCAAAAGACGGAGTGATTGCGACAAAGTGATACTGTTTCTTGGACGCCAATGAACGTGCCATGAGATTAGGCTGATAATGAACCATCTCCAAAATAGCCTGCACCTTTTTCCTGTTTTCTTCAGATACCCGTCCACGATTATGAATGACTCTATCCACCGTGCCGACAGAGACACCTGCCATTTTAGCGATGTCTACAATACGAATATTTGAGAATTCTTTGTCCATCCTTAATAAGTATCTTGTTTTTCGATGACAAAAGTAAAATGAATTATTGAATTAAACAATAGTGTGTGCGCACACACATAATAACACAAATACATTATAAGACTAATTATCAAACACTTATATCAAATACAGCAAATATACACATGTTGTTAAACATAAGAAAAAGGCTAAAATCATCAGTAAAAAGTACTCCTGAAAGCAGGTAAAGGGGGGAAAAGAAATACTTTTTATCACGGGAAAAGATAGAAAAGAATAGAGAAAGTGGCAAAGTGTGTACGAACACACGACAATATTCAGTGTATACGAAAAAGAATAAAATGGTAAAAAAGAAATTGGTAATCAATTACATATTAACTGATTACCAATTCTGGAAATATTATTTTTCCCACTTTTCTTTTGCTTTTCCAGCCACCTTATCGGCTTCTGTTGCCAATTTATCAGCAATTTCGGCTCCGGTTTCTACCGCTTTCAGTCCAAGATTCATTGCTTTTTTCTCTGCACAAGCTGCTGCCGCCTCAGCGTCGCGACCAATGCGGTGGATAGCGTCATAAATTTTACTTTCCAGTTGTTTGGCTTTTGCGGTACGTGAAAGACGATAAGCAACAGCACCAAGGATAGAACCTATTCCAAGTCCAATCCAGAAATTTCCATGTCTACATTCCATAATTAAGTTCAGTTTTTTAGATTAAAAATAAATTATATAAAATACTTATTTGGATTTTGAAAATAACCTTTTTTATTTAACAACAGCAGGTATGACGAATGGTTCAGTCAGTCAAAAATGAATTAACGACTATTTACAATCCTTAGTCTTAGGGTTTTATTATAGAGACTTTCTTCATATCATTCAGAATTAATCATAGCAAATATATTGAGAAACGGGAAGTTTACGTACCTTTGCAGCCAATTTTTCAGGAACATCTTTAAAGAACAGGTATTTATGGTACAGAATCAGGAACAACCCGTAGGAAAAATCACATTCTCTATTTTAATTGTATTGAGTCTTTCACATTGCCTCAATGACCTTTTGCAGTCGGTTTTATCCGCCTCTTATCCTTTATTCAAAGATGATTTGGGACTTAGTTTCGCTCAAATCGGACTGATAACATTGGTTTATCAACTTTCCGCTTCGGTCTTTCAGCCGATTACAGGAATTATCTTCGACAAACATCCCGTCGCATGGTCATTGCCTATCGGAATGAGTTTCACTATGATAGGACTGATAAACTTAGCTTTTTCTGATAATCTTTATTGGATACTACTGTCCGTATTCTTAATCGGAATCGGTTCTTCCGTATTGCACCCGGAAGCCTCGCGCATCACATTCCTTGCTTCGGGTGGAAAACGCGGACTAGCACAATCACTCTTTCAGGTAGGTGGCAACTTCGGCGGTTCATTAGGGCCTTTATTGGTAGCCCTGCTGGTTGCACCTTATGGAAGACAACACCTTCTTATATTTGCATTTGTCGCATTGGCAGCTATTGCTGTCATGTATCCGATATGCAAATGGTATAAGTCTTATCTCAACCGGATGAAGGCTCAGACTGTCAGTGTCAGAAAACCGGTTCATCTACCTTTGCCTATGGATAAGACAGCCCTTTCAATCGCGATATTGCTGATTCTGATTTTCTCGAAATATATCTATATGGCGAGTCTGACCAGCTATTATACATTCTATCTGATTCATAAATTCAATGTTACGGTACAGGATTCGCAACTATATTTATTTATTTTCTTAGTTGCTACTGCTATCGGAACGCTGATTGGTGGTCCGGTAGGTGACCGTATTGGTCGGAAGTATGTTATTTGGGCTTCAATTTTGGGAGCTGCCCCGTTCAGTTTACTAATGCCACATGCTAATTTGATGTGGACTATTATCCTTAGCTTCTGTGTGGGATTGATGCTTTCTTCCGCTTTTCCTGCCATATTGCTTTATGCACAGGAATTGCTTCCTACCAAGCTCGGATTAATATCAGGGTTATTCTTTGGATTTTCATTTGGAGTGGCTGGTGTAGCATCTGCCGTACTCGGTAATTTAGCGGATAAAACGAGTATTGAATATGTATATAACATCTGTGCTTATATGCCGCTACTAGGATTGGTCACATTCTTTTTGCCTAATTTGAAGAAACAGAGAATATAAATAATAAAACGACCGGTATTCGTCATCACGACGTATACCGGTCTACAAGTTAAGGGCAAAGTCAAAAAATTAAGAGAGCTATTTATAAATTTGGATTAGCGTTTATTTCTTTTTCGGGAATAGCGTACAGATAGTAAGTGCTATTCTCTGTGAATGGCTTACCATTCGGGAAACGAAGGAACCAGTGTCCCAGCGGATTCCGTTTTGCAAAGGTGCCGCCTTCCTGCCAACAATCCACTTCCGCCTTTTGTTCATCTTCCGACAGAGCTGTACGTTCCACCGCTTTTTGGGTACGAAGAATATCCGTAATGCCGAAACCTTCTCCCCACAGTTCCCGACGGCGTTCCATCAGAATTTCATCGATAACTTCTTCTTTCGATTTTCCTGTCACATCATAATCACCTGCATTGCGAGCTTCACGCAACGTATTCAAAGGAATAACAGCCTGTTCTAACGCCACTCCGCCACGTGCTTTCGCTTCCGCCTCTATCAGATACATTTCAGCAGCACGCATCAATACCAAGTCAGCCGTATCGTCCGAACGCATATGGAACTTCTTATATCCCAAATATCCCTCACGCATCCACTGGAATAGCGGCAGACGAATGTCATCTTTTGTGAATGTATCCATTAAATGCGGATCTGCCATGAAGCTACTGTAAGCACCTACATAAGTGGCATCCAAATAGTAGAAATTATAACTTGCATCCGATTGGGAAAGTGTCTGCGGCGAGCCCCATATCCATTCCTTATTGGATATATTATTAAAACCCTCATATTCCGCAGTAGTAGTCATCAGCGAATACCCTTTACGGGCAGCTTCGGCAGCTTTCGCAGCTTCTTCCCACTGTCCTGTCAACAGATAGGCACGCGCCAGAAGGCCATTGATAACATCCATATTCGGCTTGAATTTCTGCCCGTCTCCCTTGCGTACATATTCTTTCAAATAATCTTGCGCAAGATTCAAATCATCAAAGATACGCTGATATACTTGTGCGACTGTCGATTTGGCTTTCGGAACGGTAGCACTCGTTGTCGGTTCCGTATAAACAGGTACACATGGCGCATCCTTATCCTTCAAGTAAGTAAACTGATAGTGCTGCACCAAATGCAGGTAACAAAAAGCACGCAATGCCAATGCCTGCCCCTGTGCCTGCCGGAGTTCTTCAGAATCTCCTTCAATAGCAATCGCTGTGTTACAGTTGTCTATCGTCTTATACATCAGATACCAGGCAAAAGAAGTTCGTCCGTCAGAAGGAATAGCCACATCATTGAACTGATACGAGGAGTTGAAACCATATTTCGGACGGGAGACCACATCGCTCGCCATCATATCATCCTGGCATTGAAGCGCCCTATATCCGATATTCGCATACGTCGTTCCGTATTCAAACAAGTTATACCATGCTCCGTTAAAGAGACGTTCCGCATTTTCGGGAACCGAAACCTGGTCGGAACTTACCGCATCCGTAGGTTCCTTGTCCAAAAAGCTACTGCTGCAACTTGTTGTCAGCAATAACCCGACAACAGCAGTAAGTATAGATTGAGTTTTTATCTTTTTCATATCATCATCTAATTTTAGAAAGAAAGATTAATACCACCGGAAATGGTTCGCATAGCCGGATAACGGTAATAAGTAATACCCGTGATTCCCTGTTCGGGGTCAAGTCCCTGGTTACGGTGAATAGTAAACAAGTTGTCTCCCTGCACGTAAATCTGCACACTGCTCAATGCCAGTTTGCTAATCCATTGTTTCGGCAAATTATAAGAGATTGTCAGATTCTTCAATCTCATATAAGAATTGTTTTGCAAGAAACGGGTGGAAGCCGAGTTCCAGTTATTGGAAGTAGTGCTCAGAGCCGGGACATCCGTATAGCGGTTGTCCGGTGTCCAACGCCGCAGAATTTCAGTCGACCAGTCGCGTCCTTCGAGACTTCCGTTATGCAGAATCATCGTAACGTCACGGTTGTAGATGTATCCACCGACACTGTATGCGAAGATAGCCGACAGTTCAATGCCTTTCCAGGAAAGAGAAGTATTAAAACCACCATAAACCTTTGGCAGAGAAGACTTATTGACATAATAATAAGTGGCAGAAGCATAATCATTAGTCGTGGTACGCCCAATCACCTTGTCATTTTCGTCCTTCATATCCATATACCAAAGCGGGTCGCCATTCTCCGGGTTTACTCCAGCCCATTCTTTCATATAAAAATCATAGACCGAACGACCTACCTGGAGCTTGTTCACTCCGCTTTGCGGCATATCCTTCAAAGGGAGTTCCGTTACTTTATTCTTATAATGCGTCAGATTCATGCCCAGTTTCCATACCCAACCGTTCTGATTGATGATTGTTCCGTTCAGCACCATTTCAATACCCGTATTTTTTAACGCCCCTACATTCTCGTCAATAGAGCCATATCCCAAAGAAGGAGCTATCGGACGGGAATAGAGCAAATCTTTCGAACGGCGTGTAAAGAAATCAAATGAACCGGAGAAACGGTTGTTAAACAAGGAGAAGTCGACACCGACATTAAAGTTCAGGTTCGTCTCCCACTTCAGGTTCGGAGTAGCGATGCGGTCGGAAACCAACGCATTCTCACCCAGGTTGGAGACAATGGTATAAAGTCCTTTGCTTGCATAATACGTACCCAGATTATCATTTCCCTGTGCACCATAACTCATTTTCAACGTCAAGGCAGAAAGCCAGTCGGAAGTAGAAGCCATAAAGTTCTCACGGTCGACACGCCATGAAGCACCCAATGACCAGAAGTTTCCCCAACGAGTTTCCGGTGCAAAACGGGAAGAACCATCGCGACGATAAGAGGCGGAGAAGAAATACTTATTCTGATAGTCATAGAGCAACTGGGTAAGATAACCGACCAAAGAATAGTCGATGCGATAACCCGAACCACCAGTCAATTGCGAACCGACTACCAGTTCCGGCATATCGGGTAACGCCATTTTAGAGCGTGAAGCCGTCAGTTCGTCATACCGGTAAGAATAAGCCTCCATACCGGCAAGGACATTGAAATGATGTTCACCGATTGTCTTGTCATACGTGGCAATATTATTCCATGTCCAAGAGAAAGTACGGGTGTTCAACCGACTGGAGCCACCACCGTTTTCCTTGGCAGGGCCTAGCTTCGGATTTGTATAATCCAACGTATTGTAGTTTATCAAGTCGAAATTGAAGCTAGTCTTGAATTTCAATCCTTCTATAATCGTAGCTTCCAGAAAAGTACGACCGGAAACTTCATCCTTCATCCGCTCCGATTTGTCCAAAGGTAAAGTGGCGGGCAAGTTCCAGTTCGCCATAGACCCGGAAGGACGGTAAGAGCCGAAATCGTAAATCCGGTTTCCATTATCATCCAGTTTATAGCTTCCGTCGGTATTCATTTCATACATCGGATAAAAACCGGGCATTGTACGTCCCGCTGTAATCACATTACTGGTTTTAGAGTCCGATGATACCGGATAATTCTGCATAGAGTGGGCGAAACTAAGATTGATGCCACCTTTCAGCCAGGAAGTCATTTCGCTGGTAATATTCGAACGAAGGTTAAAACGCTGGTAACCGGATTCGAGCGCGATACCCTTATCATTCAAGTATCCGGCGGAAAAGAAATACTGATTGGCTTTACCGCCGCCAGAAACGCTCAAGTTCAGTTCTGTGCGAAGTGCCTGTTGTTCCATGGCATCGCTCCAATCGGTATCCCATAACGGACGGGCTCCCGCTACCAGTTTTCCGTCCGTACCTACGGGCTGTGCATATTGCGTTCCGTAAGGGTTGGGACCTCCTCCCATTAGTTTCGTTACCAATTCCTTGGAAGCCTGTGCGGCGGCAGTTGCGGGAGTATAATCCGAGCTTTTGGCATACTGATTGCGCAGTGCTTCCCAATACAGTTCAAAGTACTGGTTCGTGCTGACACGGTCGTAATCACGGACAGCCCGGTTGGAACCTCCCAAAGAGGCTTTCACTTTTACCGTTGCCTTTGAGTCCTGTTGTCCCTGCTTGGTTGTGATGATAATCACGCCATTCGCACCACGGGAACCATACAAGGCAGCCGACGCGGCATCTTTCAGGACAGTCATTGAAGATATATCATCGGGATTGATAGAGTTGACGCTACCGTCGAACGGAACACCGTCCACCACATACAGTGGAGCACTGGAAGCATTGATAGAGCCGATACCACGAATACGGATTTCCGCATCCGTACCCGGCTGACCGCTTGCCGCACTCGCCTGCACACCGGATACAGTGCCTTCCAATACACGTGATACGCTGGAAGTCTGCAACTTATCAATTTCTCCCGCCTTCATTGTTGAGGCAGCTCCGGTAAAGCTGTATTTCTTGGCGGTAGCATAGGCTACTACCATCACTTCTTCCAACTCCTTACTTTCGGAGGCCAACGTGACGTTAATCACATTCCGGTTATTGACCGGTTGTTCCACCGTCTTCATTCCTACAAAGCGGAAAACTAACGTACCATTGACTGGAGCTTCGATAGAGTAATTTCCGTCAATATCGGTAATGGTGCCGGAAGAGGCTCCTTTCAGTTGGACGGATACACCGGGCAGAGGTTCCCCTTCGGAACTGACTGTGCCCGTCACGCGTTTTTCCTGCTGTGCATCCGCATACATATTTCCTGCGAAAAGCAGCAGAAACACTGCTAATAAACGTAAATAGATTCTCATAATTTTGTGGCTTAAGATTTATTTGCTTGCTGTAACTAACAGTATACAGAAGTTTTTTGTTTAGGAAACGAAACATTTTTTAGATGATTGTTAGCATAAATCAGCGAAAGATAGTACTTTCGTGAAACGAACAACATCTATAACGGTAACAAAGAACCTCATGATGAAACGGATGATTCTATTTTTCTTTTTGCTACTGTCACTCTCTTTACAGGCGCAGACCGAAAAGAGAGACAGTCTTATGAATGACAATATAGAAACCGATTCACTCGCATCCACCCGACCGGGTGCCTTTAAAAGAGCTATCAAGAAATTCATGAACTTCAGTGATTTTGATACGCTCTATATCAGTCCCAACCGATATAATTATGCGCTGATGGTTACTCATTTCAGTAACTTCGAATATTACTCGGTCACCAGTGAGTTACCCCAACCACAGAAACTCAGTTTTTCTCCTAATCCACATAACAAGATAGGATTATATTTCGGTTGGAGATGGATTTTCCTAGGTTGGTCTGTCGATGTCGATGATATTTATCGCAAGACAAACCGGAAAAATAGAGGGACAGAATTTGATTTAAGCCTATACAGTTCCAAGTTGGGCGTAGACATCTTCTACCGCCGTACGGGTAACAATTACAAGATTCACAAAATCAAGGGATTCTATGACGAGATACCTTCCGATTATTCCGAAAAATTCAACGGGCTGAAAGTGGATATCAAAGGGCTGAATTTATATTATATATTCAACAACCGGAAGTTTTCCTATCCTGCCGCTTTCAGCCAGTCGACCAACCAAAGGCGCAATGCCGGAACATTCATTGCAGGTTTCTCTATCTCCAAACATAATCTCGATTTTGATTATCAGCAACTACCGGAATATATACAGAAGAGAATGAACCCCGGAATGAAAGTCAACAAGATAAAATATACCAATGCCAATATCAGTTTCGGTTATGCCTACAACTGGGTATTCGCACGCAATTGTCTGGCGTGCATCTCTCTCACTCCCGCCATTGCTTATAAGGCTTCTGATGTAGACGCGGAAACTCACGAAGGAAAACAATGGTACAGCAAGTTCAATCTCGACTTTCTGGTTCGTGCAGGCATTGTCTACAATAACGGAAAGTATTTTGTCGGCTCGTCCTTTGTTGGAAAAAACTATAATTATCACCGGAACAATTTCTCTCTTGACAACGGATTCGGTACACTTCAGGTATATGCGGGCTTCAACTTCCATTTACGCAAAGAATACAGGAAGAAGAAATAAAAATGCATACATCAGAAATCCCCGACTTGCTTGCTTATCCAAAGAATCTTTGTACATTTGCCCCGTTCTTTCCTTTAAAAACAAGAACCTGATGAAGAGACAACACCATATACAGACCACACGCACTCTCCTTTCCCGTTTCCGCTATTGGGGCAGAAAGAACTATGCCGCCTTTGCGAGCATGGGGCGTGAATTCCAAATTGGTCATCTGCATATCAATGTGGTGGACGTTGCCCTTCGCAAGCAGAATGCTGCACAAACTATCCCTTATCATACATTTATGACACTCCAAGAAATCAAAGACCAAGTGTTGGCAGGCATTGACATATCGCCCGACCAAGCCGCTTGGCTGGCCAATATGGCTGACAGCGAGGCGCTTTATGCCGCCGCGCATGAGATTACCGTCGCACGTGCTTCGCACGAATTCGACATGTGTTCCATTATCAATGCCAAGTCCGGCAGATGTCCGGAGAACTGCAAATGGTGCGCACAATCCTCTCACTATAAGACGCAAGCCGAGGTCTATGACCTCCTTCCCGCCGAAGAATGTCTCCGACAGGCAAAATATAATGAAGCCCAGGACGTCAACCGTTTCTCCCTCGTCACCAGCGGACGAAAACCCTCTCCCAAACAGATTACCCAACTTTGTGATACCGTCCGCCATATGCGGCGCCACTCTTCAATTCAGCTTTGCGCTTCGCTGGGTTTGCTCAACGAAGAAGAACTGCGTTCTTTGCATAATGCAGGTGTAACCCGCTATCATTGTAATCTGGAAACCGCACCTTCCTACTTTTCAACACTCTGCTCCACTCATACGCAGGAACAGAAACTTGCCACTCTCAATGCCGCCCGTCGTGTAGGAATGGATATCTGTTGCGGGGGCATCATTGGCATGGGAGAAACAATGGAACAACGGATTGAATTCGCTTTCACTCTGGAAGAATTAAATGTCCAGTCCATTCCTATCAACCTGCTAAGTCCGATACCCGGCACACCGTTGGAAAACGAAAAACCTCTGAGTGAAGAAGAAATCCTCAGGACAATTGCCTTGTTCCGTTTCATCAATCCGACAGCTTTTCTGCGTTTTGCCGGCGGACGCTCACAACTCTCTTCCGAAGCTATGCGCAAGGCATTGTATATCGGCATTAATTCCGCTATTGTAGGCGATTTACTGACAACACTCGGTTCTAAAGTATCGGAAGACAAGCAAATGATTCAGGAAGAGGGTTATCATTTCGCAGGTTCTCAATTCGACCGGGAACACCTGTGGCATCCCTATACTTCTACTACCGACCCGCTTCCTGTTTATAAAGTAAAACGGGCGGACGGTGCTACCATTACCCTTGAAGACGGGCGGACACTGATTGAAGGAATGTCATCCTGGTGGTGTGCCGTGCATGGATACAATCATCCGGTATTGAACCAGGCGGCAAAAGACCAACTGGATAAAATGTCTCATGTCATGTTCGGCGGGCTGACACACGACCCTGCCATTGAACTGGGGAAATTATTATTGCCATTGGTTCCGCCGTCGATGCAGAAAATATTCTATGCGGATTCCGGTTCGGTAGCTGTGGAAGTAGCTTTGAAAATGGCTGTACAATATTGGTATGCCACCAGAAAACCGGATAAGAATAATTTCGTAACTATCCGCTCCGGTTATCATGGTGATACATGGAATGCCATGTCCGTATGCGACCCGGTGACGGGAATGCACAGTCTCTTCGGCTCGGCACTCCCTGTCCGCCATTTTGTTCCGGCTCCGGCTTCCCGATTTGACGGGGAGTGGAATCCTGAAGATATTATCCCTTTGCGGGAGACGATTGAAAAACATTCGGAAGAATTAGCGGCACTGATTCTTGAACCGATTGTGCAAGGAGCGGGCGGCATGTGGTTTTATCATCCGCAGTATCTTCGTGAAGCGGAAAAACTTTGCAAGGAACATGGACTCCTTCTTATCTTCGACGAAGTAGCAACAGGGTTCGGACGGACAGGTAAACTTTTCGCTTGGGAACACGCCGGAGTAGAACCGGATATTATGTGTATCGGAAAGGCATTGACTGGCGGATATATGACGCTTTCTGCCGTATTGGCTAGTAATCATGTGGCAGATACTATCTCCAATCATGCACCGGGAGCTTTCATGCACGGGCCGACTTTCATGGGTAATCCGCTTGCTTGTGCGGTAGCTTGCGCATCCGTACGTTTGTTGTTGGAATCTGGTTGGCAAGAAAAGGTCAAACGAATCGAAGCACAACTTAAAGAAGAGTTGGCACCTGCCCGGGAACTTCCACAAGTAGCCGATGTCAGGATATTAGGGGCAATCGGAGTTATTGAGATGAAGCGTCCGGTAAATATGGCATTTATGCAACGCCGATTTGTGGAAGAAGGGATTTGGGTACGCCCATTCGGAAAGTTGGTTTATCTGATGCCGCCTTTCATTATTACTCCCGAACAACTAAGTAAATTAACTTCTGGATTACTCAAAGTAATCAGTGGAAAACGTAATAATATACATCAGTAACTTATGATATCAAACCATATAGACCAAGAACTTCTGACTCTAAAGGAAAAGAAGAATTATCGTTCTCTCCCACCCCTCATCCACGACGGACGAAATGTTATTCTGAACGGGCAACGGATGTTGAACCTGTCTTCCAACGATTATCTCGGACTGGCTAATGATGTATCATTAAGAGAGGAGTTCTTAAAGACAATGACTCCCGAAAACTTTCTGCCTACTTCCTCTTCTTCCCGGCTGCTAACAGGTAATTTTTCCGATTATCAAGCATTGGAACAACAACTGGCAACCATGTTCGGAGTAGAAAGTGCACTCATTTTTAATAGTGGTTATCATGCCAATACAGGGATTCTTCCTGCCGTCAGTAATGCGCAAACACTGATTCTTGCGGATAAACTGGTACATGCCAGTCTGATAGACGGAATCAGATTGTCATCTGCGAAATGTATCCGGTATCGCCATAATGACTTATCCCAACTGCAACGACTGATTTCTGAAAATCACAATGCGTATGAGCAAATCATTATTGTCACCGAAAGCATCTTCAGCATGGACGGCGATGAAGCCGACCTTCGCGCTCTTGTCCAATTAAAAAAGAGTTATTCCAATATTCTTCTTTATGTGGACGAAGCCCATGCTTTCGGTGTACGGGGCGAGAATGGATTAGGATGCGCTGAAGAACAGGACTGCATCAACGATATAGACTTTCTGGTAGGAACATTCGGAAAAGCAGCAGCCTCAGCAGGTGCATACATTGTATGCCGACAAGTTATCCGGGAATATCTAATCAACAAGATGCGCACGTTTATATTCACAACAGCCCTTCCGCCCATTAATATTCAATGGACTTCGTGGATATTAAAGCACCTGCCCTCTCTCCAACAGAAGAGAACTCATTTACTGAGAATCAGCAACAAACTAAAGACTGCACTGGCTGATAAAGGATATAACTGCCCTTCGGTAAGCCATATTGTCCCTATGATTGTAGGAGCAAGCGAGAATACTATATGTAAAGCAGAAGAAATCCAGCGTAAAGGATTCTATGCATTGCCGGTACGCCCGCCTACGGTTCCCGAAGGGACTTCACGTATCCGCTTCTCATTGACAGCAGACATCACCGAACATGAAATCGACCAACTCATAAAACTGATAAACGAATGAAACAGCATTTTATCATAAAGAATAATCAAAAGCATCTATTACTTTTTTTCGCAGGCTGGGGAATGGATGAAACCCCATTCCAGCAAATCCGCCCGACCGATAAGGATTGGATGATTTGTTATGATTATCGTTCATTGGAGTTTGATGCAGCCATTCTGCAAGAGTATTCCGAAATCAGTCTCATCGCCTGGTCAATGGGAGTATGGGCAGCTTCTCAGATAATGAAACAATATCCTGCCCTGCCCCTCTCTCAAAGTATCGCTATCAATGGCACTCCTTATCCTATACACGAAACGAAAGGGATTACTCCTGCCATTTTCGAAGGAACCCTGCAAGGATTGAACGACCAATCCCTGCAAAAGTTCCAAAGACGAATGTGTGGTTCAATAGCCGATTACAAAGCTTTTCAGACGGTAGTCCCCCAACGTCCCGTTGAGGAACTCAAAGAAGAACTTGCCGCCATACAAAAGCAATACTTATCATTACCACCTTCGGACTTTACATGGCAAAAAGCCATCATAGGAAAGAACGACCGTATCTTCCTGCCGGATAGTCAATGGCTGGCATGGAGAAACAAAGTGGATTCCCTTGAATATGCAGAAGCCGCCCACTATCAAGCGGAACTTTTTGATAACGTAATCATGCAAATCAACTAATTATTGATTTATGGATAAACAACTAATTGCCGAACGTTTCTCTAAAGCCATTCCCACTTATCCGCAGGAAGCAAACGTACAGCGGCAGATTGCAGATAAAATGATTCACCTGCTTACAGAACACATATCCTTTCCCTGTTCTAAAGTAATTGAATTCGGATGCGGTACGGGCATTTATTCCCGGATGCTGCTTCAGGCTCTTCGACCGGAAGAATTATTCCTAAACGACCTTTGCCCGGAAATGAAGTACTGCTGTGAGGATATATTAAGAAAGAAACAGGTTTCCTTTCTTCCGGGTGATGCAGAAACCGTTCCTTTCCCTGCTGAAAGCACATTGATCACTTCCTGCTCGGCTCTGCAATGGTTTGAATCTCCCGAAAACTTCTTCAAAAGATGTAATGCTTTGCTCAACAACCAAGGCTATTTCGCTTTCAGCACTTTCGGGAAAGAGAATATGAAAGAAATACGAGAGCTAACAGGAAGCGGACTCACTTATCGTTCACGGGAAGAGCTTATAACAGCCTTGTCGACTCACTTCGACATACTCCATTCGGAAGAAGAACTGATTCCTCTTTCATTTGATAACCCACTAAAAGTACTTTATCATTTGAAGCAGACAGGAGTAACCGGAATATCCGGCACATCTTCCCAACAACTGCGGACACGTCGTGACTTGCAGTTATTCAGCGAACGTTACACCCAAGAATTTACCCAAGGCACTTCTGTGTCCCTAACCTATCACCCTATTTATATCATCGCAAAAAAGAAAAAAGTATGAAACAGAATGTATATTTCGTAAGCGGTATCGACACAGATGCCGGGAAAAGCTATGCCACCGGTTTTTTAGCCCGTGAATGGAACAAGAACGGACAACGTACCATAACTCAAAAATTCATCCAAACAGGAAACATCGGTCATTCCGAAGATATAGACCTGCATCGTCGTATCATGGGAATCCCCTTTACAGAAGAAGACAAAGAAGGACTGACCATGCCGGAAATTTTCTCTTATCCCGCCTCTCCGCATCTCGCTTCCCAACTGGATAACCGCCCCATTGACTTCGACAAAATCAAACGTGCTACGGAAGAATTGAGTGAACGATATGATTGTGTCCTGCTCGAAGGCGCAGGCGGTTTAATGGTTCCATTAACGACAGAGCTTTTGACAATAGATTACATTACCCAAGAAAACTATCCGCTTATCTTTGTTACTTCCGGCAAATTGGGAAGCATCAATCATACGTTGCTTAGCCTTGAAGCTATACAAAAGCGCGGTATTGTATTGGATACTGTACTTTATAATATGTATCCTACCGTAAAAGATAAAACGATTCAGAATGATACGATGAATTTTATTCAAAACTGGTTGAAGAAGTATTTCCCGGATACGAAGTTTATATTGGTTCCGGAAATAAAAGAGTAGCAGCACAAGTTATTTCACTCAACAACAATCGTACTTATTTGTGGATTATGGCTGTCATATGTAACCTTTACGGGATACATAGAGCCATAATCCTTTATCTTTTGTATTAAATCTATTTACCGTACCAACCCAAGTGAGACGTTTGTTTGTTATACTCATAACAAATGAACGTCTCACTTAAAAAAATAAGACTATTATGACCTTGATTCTTGCTATCATTCCGGTACACTATTAATCATATTAATGGCATTCATTGGTTGAAACAAAGTGTTTCATTGCTTGAAACAAAGTGTTTCGCACCAGGAAACAAAATGTTTTATTGTTTGAACCAAGTCATTAACTGCATAGATTCTGCAAGTTACTTATACCGTATGATATATCACTTCATGCGCTTCCGTCAGTTGAGGAACCTCCAGTTTATCCAGCATCTTATCCAATACGGATTCGGGAAGTGCATATTCCCTGTTCTTATTCTGTTGACGCCAAATGTGATACGGCTGTTCCAGATAGACAATCTTTACTTTTGCGCCATAATCCACAAACAAGTCTATCAGTTGCGCCCGCATCTGACGGGTAATGTTTGTTGCATTCCAAACAAAATCCTGCCCTTTGCGAAGATATGTCCGGGCTTCTTCCTTTGCCGTTTGCACTACCCACCCGTTTGCTGATTTGTCCGTAGGGCTCAATTTGTGCTTTCGACGAATGGCATCCAGACTCACCACCGGCATATCCATGCCGGAAGATTGGATATAATAATCTTTCCCCATTCCCGGAAGCCCTGACAACATCGTGACTTCACATTTAAACTGTTCGTGGGGGATATAATCAATATAACCGCCTTCTGTATGGAAGTAATAAAAGCGTGCATAATCAGTGGCAAACTCTCTCGGTTTGTTCCAACAATCCTGTTCGCGGCAGAAAATCTCAAATAGTTCCACAGCTTCCAATAACTCTTTTTTATCGTCACAGATACGTCCCCTGACATCGGCTTCGGACAGCATCTTCAATAATGATGTATCTACCCGTAAAGAAGCCTCGCAGAGCTTTTTTACAGAGTCCGGCTTTTCCATCAGCCAAATGGGTAGCCCATGATAACGGACTAAAGAAGCAATCTGTTCCCGGATACGGAAGGGGGCGGGACAATCCCGATACAAAATAGTACGGGCAGTGTATTCCCCTTTGCGGGCGTGCCCTTTGGCAGACACTCTCCCCTCTCCCTCATCCACAGAGGTCGAACGTTTCTCCACATCATGCAATAATGCGGCTGCCCATACCATTTCTTTCTCCAAAGCAGAAAGAGACTGATAAGCAACAGATTGCTGCAATGCTTCCAGCACCATACGGGTATGTACCGCTACATTCCCTTCCGCATGATAACGAGTATCCTGCGGAACGGTATTCATTTCGCGCACCCACTCGAACTGTTGTTCGAGTGAGCTCCACGATTTATCTTCTATCAATTTCCAATCCATAACTTATTCCTCCTTTTTATTAGCAAATTCCCAGGTAAGCCGGGCACGCTTCCAGTTACGCGTCCAATGCTCATCTGTCTTGACGTGCCCTTTCCGCACATACTTAAATACATTCTGCGCAAATCCACTTACCGGATACTCTTCGATATTACGGCTGACTACCCCTTCACGGGTACAAGCCTCTTTTGTCCACGGGTCGCAAGAACCGAAGACCGACGGTTCTTGTGACATACGGATGATTTCCTGTTTCAGAAGCTCCGGCGTCAAACCGGAAACAGGCTCTATCTTCAACTCCGGGACAGTAGGAAAATCAAATAAAGCCGCATAGAACTTCACTTCTTCCCATGACAGCCACTGGTCCATACAACGAACCGCAAACACATAAAAATGCGTTTCCAACCGCTGATATTCAATAGAATGTACGGCATACAGATTCTCTCCGAAGATTTCTATATCGCCTAAATCATTCTTTATCAGCTCCCAACGTTCACGCAATTGCCTCGTCCACGGTGAAGTGGTCGGTGCAGCATGCGAACGGGCAAAGACACCCCACTGGCTCAAACAATTATTCTCTCCATCCAACTTTTCGGTATGTACCAATGTCCCAATCTGTTGGATGTCCTCCCAATACGTATGATTAATCCGGTCATCACTAGTCGTTCCGGGAGAGAACGGATAGTGATAGGTACGACCATATTTCTCTGATATCATTTTCTTCTTCTTTTTTAATTAATTACTAAATTCTTAAATCGCACAGCTAGATGAGCGACTCTTGAATCACTTTCACCGGATTTCCCCGTTGAAGATGATTATGGTTACTCCAATTCTCCTGTGCCTGAATCATGGCTTGTTCCATTGTCCAGGACGAGAGCTTCACCAGCAAGCGTTCCGTAGCCAATTTCTTGTTCTGCCATTGCGAGCGTTGGTCAGAAGCTACCACACTCATCCCTGTCGGGATATGCACTGCACGGACAGCAGACTCTGTTTTATTGACGTGTTGCCCGCCCGGACCGGAAGCCCGCAGGGTTTCATAACGGAAATCATGCTCCGTTGCCTCCTGACTTTCAGACAGGACAAAGGAATGTACGCCGACAAACCAATTCTTACGCTTATGATAAATGCGGTACGGGCTTTGGGCAATCCATTGCACCGTTCCTTCCCATTCATCAACCAATTCGCCGCTAGCCGCACCTTGAAGAGAGATTGTAGCCGAAAGCAGTGTCCGGTTCACCGGACCTGTTTCCCGTTCTATCATCTCTACTTTCAATCCTTTCGCCTGTGCCTGTCTCACTATTCGTTCAAGCACCAATGCCACCACCCGGCAACACTCCGCAGGTCCCCTGCCGGAAGTTATCTGCAAATAGACTTTCTCTTTCATCGGCATCACTCCTTATTCATTCGTACGATACGAGGCATAAATCTACCCTGTACTTCCACCAGCGTCTCCTGTGTATGCATCACCCGGTCGATGTCCTTGTATGCCAACGGCATTTCTTCCACACTTCCACCAATCAAGGTCACTCCGGCTTGCGACAACATCTTTTTCAAAGCCGATTGCGTAAAGCTGTCCTTCGCCTTTTGACGGGACATGGCTCTACCTGCACCGTGAGAAGCAGAATTCAAAGCGTCTTCCACTCCCTTGCCACAAACGAGGTATCCTGCCGTAGCCATGCTGCCGGGAATCAATCCCGGTTGTCCTTCTTGTGCCGGAGTAGCCCCTTTGCGATGCACGATTGCCATACGTCCCGGAGCAATCTCTTCCTTCCAGGCAAAGTTGTGATGATTGTTGACATTGGCAAGCGGCTTCAATCCCAATGCTTTCGCCAGGTTCAGATGAATCCGTTCGTGACAGGCACGGGCATAGTCGCCTGCCAGGTTCATGCTCATCCAATACTCCTGCCCTGCTTC
Source organism: Bacteroides acidifaciens (assembly GCF_903181435.1). Classification (NCBI taxonomy): domain Bacteria; kingdom Pseudomonadati; phylum Bacteroidota; class Bacteroidia; order Bacteroidales; family Bacteroidaceae; genus Bacteroides; species Bacteroides acidifaciens. The sequence continues at coordinate 929,770 of NZ_CAEUHO010000001.1, read as the reverse complement.
GGAATCCAAGTCCAGCCAGGCGAAATGCTGCGCTTCACGGGGAAGCCGGCATACTTCACGCGCCAACAGGCTGTAATGTTTAGCAATGGCGGCTCCCAGTCCGCGCGAACCGGAATGCGACAACAAAGCCACATAATTCCCTTCGGGAAGATTCAACACATTATGCTCTTGCAGAGCAATTTCTCCAAACTCCACAAAATGGTTTCCACCACCGGAACTTCCAAGCTGGCGTACCGCCTTTCCCCGCAAATCCCTCAATAAAGGAGTCAGCCGGAATTCTTCCCTGTCCAACACTTCATGTTCCTGCTCAAAGCCCAATCCGCCGTCCATACCGAAATGGGTGAAATCCTTCAAGGCTTCCTTCATCTGATACGAATACCGTTTCAAGAAATCCGCACCGGCATCAAATACCGTCAGGCTCATCCGGCAGCCGATGTCGACTCCTACGGCATACGGAATCACCGCACTGTCCGTGGCAAGCACCCCGCCGATAGGCAATCCGTAGCCGGCATGGGCGTCGGGCATCAATGCTCCGGCTACCGTCACAGGCAGACGCATCGCCAGGTTCATTTGTTGTTTGGCGAGCGTCTCAATGAATTTTCCCCCGTAGGTTTTATACATCAGCGGCTCGTCCGATAAATCATAAGCCCTAAAGTCCTTCGCTATCACAGTGGGCGAAAGGCGTTCGGCGAGCTTATTCCAAATTTCGTTGTTTTTATAAGATTCGGGATGTTCGAGTATATCACCCAATGTCTTTTCAATCTGTTCTTTGGTGGCATGTTTGCAATGTTTGCTTACAATATCCACTACCAGACTACGAGCTACATTATCCCGGTATCCCAGTTTACTTAAATCTTTTAATCGTATTCCCATACTTTTTTTCTGTTCGCATACAGCACTCCCTGTCCGCCTCATCGGCAGCAGACAATGTAATACACGGTATAACCAATGCTTCGGAAACGGATACAAAACATCCATTCACAGCATTGAAGTGAATTATTTAAAAAATAAAAAATGTGATTGCAGGACTAATCAACCATTACCGCATAATAGTAGAATTGCGGTAAGCGTAAGAAAACAAAAAGTTGCAAAGCCTCATCTTCCCGACGAGACAACTTAGTCCTAATTTGAAAATATTATTGTTCCAGCATAATTTATACCCTTTCCAACTATTTTAAAGGGTGAATACTCATTTTATCGCAGCAAAAGTAATGCTTATTTTCTTCTCTACCAAAGAATAAAAGACATTTTTTAGCATTCGATAACCATTAGTGGGAAATTTAGCCAAGTAATCCGGGGAAATTGCCATTTCGCAAGAACTGTAATCCCCCTATCTTTGCATCAGAGAAAACAAATAAAGAAATAGAGTATGAAACTAATGAAAGGTCTATTGAGTGCTTTTGCTATTGTACTGATAACGACAGCTTGCGCAGGAAACAGTGGAGAAAATAAAAAGAGTAATGAATCAACAAAGGAGAACAGTAATATGAAAGTAGTAGCATTGAATAAAGCAGATTTTTTAAAGAAGGTATATAATTATGAAGCCAATCCGAACGATTGGAAGTTTGAGGGCAAACGTCCGGCAATTGTAGATTTCTACGCAACATGGTGCGGGCCGTGTAAAGCACTGCATCCTATTCTTGAAGAACTGAGCAAAGAATATAGCGGTAAAATAGACATCTATCAGATTGACGTAGACCAAGAAAAGGATTTGGCTGCCGCATTCGGCATCCGTAGCATCCCCACCCTATTGATGATTCCGATGAATGAAAAGCCAAGAATCACGCAAGGGGCCTTGCCTAAAGACCAGTTGAAGAAAGCAATCGATGAATTCCTGTTGAAATAAGATAACAAAACCAAGCAAATATGTCATGACGTTTTCTTAAAGTCCCTTTGTTATCACCGGAAGTCCGAAGAAGCCTTTCTGTAAAGTCAATTTCTTTGTTTTGCCTTTCCGTGCCTTGTTATAGGTAGAGAGTGATACGTGCAACGTTTCTACAGTTCCGTTCTCAAAAGCCACCTGTAGATAGTATTCCTTACGCACGCCATCCGGCACATAACGCCGCTTACCTACCCGGCGTGTTTTCTTATGCGTCTCCTGATACTTCTTCTGTACGACAACCGTTTCTTCTTGCGTAGAAGAAGGGTCCGCCAAAAAATAGTTGCCTGTAAGAAATAAAGCATAGCTGATAGTGCCCACACATATCAGATGACACAAAAGATTGACCGTTTTATTATCCCCTGCCGTCAGCCATGCCCATTTTTTATAAAAAGGAAATGTAGCGATAGCTATCATTGCTGCCACTCCGACAGGTATCCACCACTCTGTCAATGTATCTTCATTAATAGCATAACCAATGCCCCACGAAATAAGAAGCACAAAGAGCATTAGAACACGAAGTATCTTAACAAATATATTTTTCATGATATTACAGTGTGTATTGATTTGCAAATATACAAAAAAGGAGCATACTAGAACCCTTTTGAATAGAAGGAAAGTAAAGGGCATAAAAAAAGGCTATCTATCCCAGACAGCCAATCTTTTTTGTTAACCTTAAATCTAATACTATGAAAAACACATTGCAAAGATACGGACTTTCTGCATATCTCCAAATTTTCGGAGCAAAGCGGCGCATCTTATAACATGGTTTAATAAAAGCAATAGACTCGTTAACATTTAACATAAATCTATCGGATATTAACGAATACCCGATGGAGTGATTCAGAGATTATTCATATCGTAAAGAACGGGCAGGTTTGCTCATTATTATCTTCATGGTCTGGAAAGCTACCGTTACGAATGAGATAAACAGCATCAGCAATACAGGCACAATAAAGAACCACGCTTTCAAATCCGTACGGAAAGCGTAATGGCTCAACCAGGCATTCATACTAAACCAAGCTATCGGAAGGGCAATGACAACCGCTATCAGAATCAACTGGAAGAATCCCTTGACCAACTGATAGAAGAGTGTCCAACGGGAAGCTCCGAGGACTTTGCGTATTCCCATTTCTTTGGTACGTGTGGAACATGAAAACATGACCAATACCCAAAGTCCCAGACAGGAAATGAAAATTGCCAGTCCGGTGAAAGAGCCAATCATCACACCAAATACTTCATCCTGGCGATACTGGTGGTCGAAGAACTGGTCAAGGAAGAAATAGTCGAAACTGGAATCCGCAAAATATTGGTTCCAAATCTCATGTACCTGCGATACCAGTTCACGAGGGTCGCCGGAAGTCATCACGATAGAGATATAACGTTGTGGCAGCCAGCCAATCTTATCTTTATGAATCAGCATGATAGGTGTATAGTTCTTACTCAATGCCTGTTGATGATAATCTTTCACCACTCCGATAATCTGCATTGGAGCATCGGTACATTCAACGGTCACCAACTCCCCTATCGCCTCATCATTAGATGTGAAACCCAGGTTACGTACAGCCGTTTCGTTAATCACCAGTTTATCTACATCGTCTCCATAATCTTCCGAGAAACTTCTTCCGGCTACAACTTGCAATCCATAGGCATCCACATAATCGGGGTCACAGGCAAGCATCTCATACAGGCGATTCTGCTTCAGGGCATCGTTGGTACGGCGGTTGGAAAGAAAGGTCGCCACTTCCTCGCCCGGCACTGCACCGGAAAAAGTGACCCGATGTACCAACGGAAGACGTGCAATCGTCTTTTTCATCGCTTCCAGTTTCGTATTCAGCCCTTCGGTATGACCGGGGAACTTGACCACCAATGTCTGATTCGTCTTAACTCCCAAAGACTGGCTACGCATAAAGTTCAATTGCGCAAAGACAATCAATGTGCCGCAAAGCAATATCATCGAAGCCATATACTGAATGATAACCAATACTTTCCGTGTCCGTTCGCCGGATTTGCTATGCAGGAATTTTCCTTTCAATAACGTAATCGGTTTCCGGTTCAGCAAAGCCAGTGCCGGATAATATCCGGAAAGGAATATCCCGGCGATGAATACAAGAACCAATAGAATCCACCAATAATCCATCAGCCAAACGGAGAAAGTAACGGTACGGCCTACCAGTTGGTTAAAGTACGGAAGAATCAGTTCTATCAATCCTACGGCGAGTACAAAAGCTATCAGGTTCATCACTAATGCCTCAAACAGGAATTGGTGAATCAACTGCTTGCGGAAAGCTCCCACTACCCGCCGCACTCCTACTTCTTTGGCACGCTCCATCGAACGGGCTACGGTGAGGTTTATATAGTTTATCCATGCAATAGCTAAAATAGCAATGGCAGCGAAAATTAAAGCAATCATCGAAGAACGGTTTCCCTTTGTCTCCGCTTCATATCCTACCTGCGGGGTGAGATGTATATCCGCCAAAGGCATTAAAGACACTCCCCATATCTTGTTTTTCAACGCTTCATCCGTCTTGTACTTTTCCGCCATTACGGGAAATTTTTTCTCTATTTCCGCTTTCCTTTCAGGAGAGTCGAGCAAGACATAGGTATAAGCCTCGTGCTTGTACCAATATTCCTGTACATACTTGGGCAGAGACTTATACGAAATCAGAAAACTGTAATGTATATGTGAATTTGAAGGCATTTCTTTCATCACTCCGGTCACTTCACATGATATTTTATCGTATGCTCCGGTAAAGACGAATATCTTTCCGATAGGGTCTTCGTCCTTGAAATATTTGCGGGCGATGCGTTCGGTAATTACCACTTGCCCCGGCATGGAGAGACAGGTTTTCTTATCGCCTTTCAGAAGTTCGAAATCGAAAAGGCGGAAAAAGCCGGGTTCAGCATAGGCTATCTGATTCTCCCGCAAGGTCAGTTCACCGTATTTCACTATTTGTTCCGGTTGAAACAGGGAACCGATACGGGCATAATCCTCTATTCCGGCAAGGTTCTCTTTCATAGCCGAACCATATCCGAAGGAGCTGCTTGCCCAGTAGTCGGTCAGCACCTCCCCTTCGTGGAACGTACTTTGCACCCGATAGATACGGTCATATTTCGAATGCATTTTATCAAAACTGAATTCAAAGGTCACATAGGTAAGAATCAGCAGTGCCGACGCCATGCCAATCGCTAGTCCGAATATATTAATGAAACTGAACCTTTTCCGTTTCATCAGATTCCGCCAGGCACTATTCCAATAATTTCCTATCATACGGTTTCTTTTTTAGATGACGTGTTCTTTTCCAGCGGGCGGTTGATGTTTTCGGCTACAATCTGTCCGTCCAGCAATTGAATGACACGATGTGCGTACATAGCATCCCGTTGGGAATGGGTAACGATGATAACAGTAGTTCCCTGACCGTTCAGTTCGCTCAGCAGTTCCATTACTTCCACACCGTTCACCGAGTCCAGATTTCCCGTAGGTTCGTCGGCAAGAAGCAATTTGCAGTCAGTCACTACAGCGCGGGCAATAGCTACACGCTGTTGCTGTCCGCCGGACAGTTGCTGGGGATAATGGTTGGCACGATGCAGCAGATTCACTTTTTCGAGTACCTTATTTACTTTTTCTTTGCGCTTGTCGGCTTTGACACCTATATAAACAAGGGGCAATTCCACATTCTCATATACGGTCAGTTCATCAATCAGGTTGAAACTCTGGAAGATAAAGCCGAGATTGCCTTTTCTAAGAGCAGTCAGTTGATTTTCGTTCATTTTATCCACCTGTTTCCCTTCAAATAAATAAGAGCCGGAAGTGGGAGAATCGAGCGTACCCAATATATTCAGCAGTGTTGACTTGCCACATCCCGAGGGACCCATTATAGCAACAAATTCCCCTTGTTCCACTTGCAAAGTGACCTCGTTCAATGCTTTAGTCTGCACTTCTTCGGTTGCGAAGAGTTTTGTCAGTTTTTCAGTCTTAATCATAATCAGTTTAATATTTATTAATTATTCATATTTCAAAATACGCATCGGCTTCAGACAGATAATGCGCCATACTTGTTGAAAAACGGTAAGGAACGCAATCAGCATCAGCAACACGAAAGCAGCCGGATATATCCACCAAGGCAACGAAATGTGGAAAGCATACGTTTCCAACCATCCGTTCATCAACACAGCCGACACGGGTATGCCGATGACAGATGCCAACACCGTAAGCAACACCAATTCCTTAGTCAAGATAAAGAACAGACAGGTTTTATTTGCACCGAGCACTTTGCGGATACCTACTTCTTTCAAGCGCGATAAGGTTGAAAACAGTGTCACAATCCATAATCCAAGACATGCCACAAACACCGCAAGCAAAGAAGCACTGGCAAATATCCAACCAAAATTACGGTCTGATTTATATAAGAAAGTATTCAAGTCACTCAAAAAGAAATAAGAGAACAAAGAAGTCGGAAAGTATTCACGATACATCTGCTCGATTTCCGCCAAAGTGCTATCTCCTCCGTCACCTGTCAGGCGGATTGAAATATAAGGTGTCGCAATAAACGGTACCCGCTCTTTCAAAAAGAATATAATAGGTTTGTAAGCTACAGAAAGCGACTGCTGGTGATAGTTTCTCACCACCCCGATTATTTCGAGCGGGTCGCCCACCACCTCCATTTTAACCTGCTGCCCCAATGCAGCTTCGGGCGACTCGTAGCCTAACAACCTGACCGCTTCCTCGTTAAGTACTATCCGGTTGAGGTCGCCGCCGAAATCCTCAGAGAAATACCGCCCGCAAATCATAGCGGGCATGTAGGCAGATAGATAATCATAATCTACGGCAAACATCTGTATCAGTTTCACTTGTGAAGGGTCGCTTCCGTAAGGACGATTGGTGAAATAATTGGCTACCTCCACCCCGGGAACCGCTCCCGAAACGGCTACGTGGCTTACGTCTGCCCGCTGTTTCAGACGCTTGGTGAAACTTTCCAGACGCAACGCCAACCCCTCGGTGAATGAAGGGTACTTAATGACCAACATACGTGAATGAGAATCGGCGGAATCTTCACTCTGCATATAGCACACCTGCCTAACCACCGTAAACGTGCCGGTAATTAGGACAAAAGAAGCCATAAACTGAACCACAATCAGCACTTTCCTTATCCGGTTGCCGCGTTTGCCGTGTAACAATTTTCCCCTCATAATCTCCGACGGACGTATAGTAACCATCAGCCAAGAAGGATAAAGCCCCACGACAAATGTGCCGACAACAACCACTCCGGCTACAATTCCCCAAAAAGCTGGTGAAATCAGTATATCCGACGCGAAGTTCTGCCCTGCCCAGCGATATACAAGAGGTAAAAGGAGTTCCAGCCAACCAAGGGCTATCAACGCAGCCAACAGATTCATAAAACCGGATTCAAGAAGTCCCTGAATTATAATCTGACGGCGCGAAGCACCAAAAACTTTACGCAACCCGAACTCACGTCCGCGTTCCAAGAAACGCGCCACAGTCAGATTCAAGGCATTTGCCCAACCTATCAGTAGCAGGGCAACGGACATCACCAATAGTATAAGAACCGCAGTCCGGCTCCCTTTTACTTCTTTCTCGTAGGCTTTCTGTGGAGTGAGGTGAATGTCTTTCAGCGGTATCAGCTCCACCGCCCAAGTCTTATGTTTCAGTGCATCGGTCTTATACTTATCAGATATATTGAGAAAAGCCTCTTCAATCTCCGCCGGATACTTTCCGGACATCAGACGGACATAGGTGTAAACTCCATGAATGTACCAAATATCCTGCCGTTCTTTGGGAATCGTACTATATGAAAGTAAAAAATCATATTGCAGATGGGAACGGACGGGCATATCTGCTATCACACCAGTTACTTCAAAGTTCTGCTGCGATGAAGACGTACTGAAAGTCAACACCTTGCCTATCGGGTCTTCTTCATCAAAATAACGGTTTGCCGCACTCTCGGTCAGCACCACCGTATTAGGACGTACCAGTTGCCCGGTCTTATCCCCTTTAATTACCGGGAAATTGAATATCTCAAAAAAAGCAGGTTCGGTGTAGCAATAATGCTCTTCGGCAAATCTCCTTTCGAAATAATTCACCACTTGTTCGCGGTCTTGCGCCGTCACACGGACATACTTCTCAATGCCGGCAATTTCACGAGCCATTGCAGGTGCATGACCGTAAGCCGTAGTCGCCCAGTTGTCTGTCAGTGTCTCACCTTCATACAACCGGCTTTCTACACGATATACACGTTCGGAATCATGGAAGGAATCGTAGCTCAACTCCGTCCATACATAAAGTATGATGAGCAGTGCTGTTGCAATACAGACAGACAATCCTGTTATATTTATCAGTGTCAGAGATTTCTTAACCCGCTGACTACGTATTACTTGTGAGAGATAATTTATCATATCATGGAGTTATTTCAGTATCAGTTTCTCGTTATCGCCAAACAGTTCATATCCGGAAACAATCACTCGGTCACCAGGCTTCAATCCTTCAGTAACCTCATAATACTGCGGGTTTTGTCGTCCGATACGGATGGGCTGACGAACAGCAAATTTACCACTTTCATCCACAACATACATCCATCGCCCACCGCTTATTTGGAAAAATCCGCCACGCGGCACCAGAATAGCCTGTGCGGGGTCGCCTAACTGTAGATTAATATGATAAGTTTGCCCTGCACGTATATTCTCCGGTCGTCCGGCAGTGAACTGCAAATCGGTGCGGAACTGTCCTTCTTTTACTTCCGGATAGGGTTTTGTCACCTCCAGTTTATAGCTGGCACCGTCACGTGTAAAGTCGGCCGGCAGTCCGGGTACAACACGCTCCACGTAATGTTCGTCAATCTGTGCCTGCACCTTCAAATCAGAAGTTATAATCTGCCCGATATGCTCGCCTGCCGCTATTGATTGCCCTATCTGTGCATCCAGATTACCTACCTGCCCGTCAATAGGAGCTCTCACTTTCAGGTTCTCAATTCGTTCGCGCACCAGGGCGAGGCTCCGCTTCATATTACGTATGTTCTCATCCAAGCTGTTTACCTGACTTTCACGGAAAATGTTATCCTGCCGAATGCGTTCGTCAATGACCTCCAACTGTTCCTTGGCCGCATCATACTCTTCCTTGGCAAGACGATAATCTTCTTGTGCAATAAGTTGCTCCTTTATCAGACGACTGTATTGTTCGTAACGGCGCTGCTTCACCATCCTGTCTTTATACAGCCCGATGCGCTCTTGTTTCAAACGCAGGCGTTCCTGCTCCATGCTGATACGGGTATTACGGAGTTCATTCTCCTGATAAGCCAAATCCGCTTCACTCTGCATAATGCCAATGTTTAGTAACGGATTGCTGAGACGCAGAATCACGTCGCCTGCCTTCACCATGGCACCTTCTTCTTTCAGGCGTTCTTCCACGCGTCCGCCTTCCACGGCATCCATATAGATAATACGGTTAGGCATTACCTGACCGATGACACGAATATAGTCGTTAAACTCACCGCGAGCAACAGTAGCAATTGTCAGGCGGTCTTTCTCCACAGTCATGAAAGAAGCGGTATCCCTGAATATGAAATATAAGACAATAGCAATGACAAAGGCTATGCCGCCTATTATATATAGGTGTTTGCGGGCAATGCCGGGTTTGCGTTCAATAGGTGTATCCATAAGGAATCAATCAAAATAGGATTATTATAAATTAGTTATTTGAGAAACGTCAATTCTTTTATTCGGGAAGTCTTATTCCTGTTATTCAAGATGTATTAATTCAGCCTTTACAAAAAAGTTCCTTCCCGGTAATATTTCTCCAGTTTCATCATCATCTCCACCTGCAAGCGTACACGAACCAGTTCTGCTTTGGCAGAGATAAAACGATTGCGGGCTTCCATTAACTGAAAGACGGAGATAAGCCCTTCTTCCCACTTTCGTTCGGATTCTTTCAAGACCTGAGTTTCCGCACTCAATTGCTGCAATACCTGTTGATGTTCCGTATAGCCGGCATGCAGGGAAAGAAGGGTTTGCTCAATGTCGGTATATAGCTGCTGCTTCTCCAGTTCTTCTTCATTCTTCAGGCGATACAAGTTCAGTTTCAATTTCCTCTGATTCGTCAGACGTTCAAAGCCGCTCAACAAAGGGAAAGAGATACCGATGCCGATATATTTTCCTATATTATCCCGCAATTGTCTGGCGGAAAATGCAGTGTTATAGAAATTGGAACCTACCGTAAAGCGGGCATACACAGAAGGAGAAAAAGCTCCGCCTGCCATCGCATATTCCTTGCGGGCGGCTTTCTGCTTTAAGCCAATCATACGCATGGCAGGAAGTGTTTCCAACGATTGCCCATACAATGTTTCCGTAGAAGGGAGTGAAAGCAACGGGAGTTTACTCAATTCGGCAATCGTATCCTGAATGACAAGTGTATCGCCCGGTTGAAAGTTCATCAACTGTTCCAGATGCAGCAAAGCCAACCGGCAACTATTGGCACGGGATTGATAACGATATATATCCCCTTCCCTACGGGCTTTCACCTCTTGCAAGTCGGAGACGGATTTCAAACCCAATTCCACAAATGTCTCGGTTTGTTTCAAGTATCGTTCGCTCAACCTGCTTTGTTCCAAAGCCAGATTCAAGAGTCTTCTTTCCAAAACCAGTTTGTAGTAAGCATCCGTCACTTGATAAGCCAGTTCATTCTGCCTGTCTTTCAACTCCCACTCGCTGCGTTCCCGGTTTATTTTCCGAAAACGAACTTGATTGATACGCGAGAAACCTTCAAACAAAGATAAAGTCATGTCAAGACCTACTGTTCCTTCTTCAAAAGTCTTATCCGTATAGTCATTGGTATCCGGGTCTATCGAACGCCCGAATCGCTTCCCTGTTTCTGCGTTGGCTACTATACGGGGAAGGAATGTACCGATAGATGCGACATAATCCGTCCGTGCTTCCTTCATGCCGATAGCACTATTCCGTATAGAAGGATTCTGCTTCCATGCCAAGCGGATACATTCGTCCAAACTCATTGCAGGTTGAGCATACGCAATGGCGGGTAATAAAAACAATAAAAAGAATATATTCCTCATTCTTCAGTATATATGCGATTGTGTTCTACTACGAATAATAAAGCAAACATAATGCCACAATATATAATTCACTGATTACAAAACAGATGACACACGCAACCTTATCATTTCCGTCCAATTTTTAAACACCATAACGTCTAAAAATTGGACGTTATCAAAAAAGAGCCAGCATAAATTGCATACAAACAACAATTATTCAACATTCAAACTCCTATCATTCCTTACGAAGAGCATAGAATAAAGCCATGTTTCAGGAAATCTATCATAAAACGTCTAATTATTGGACACTCCCTTGCAGGAAAAAGCAAAAACGAATATCTTTACCCGAAAACTTAAAGAATCATTCAACCCAGACAGATACCCCCAATCTTACATATATGGAAACCGGAACTATTTTAATAGTAGATGATAATAAAAGTGTGTTGGCTTCGCTGGAACTTTTACTCGAAAATGAGTTCAGTACAGTCCGTACAGCCGCCAATCCTAACCAAATAACAACACTGCTCACCACCACTTCCATTGATATTGTAATCCTTGACATGAACTTCTCGGCAGGCATCAATAACGGCAACGAAGGATTGTACTGGCTGAAACGTATTCACGAAATCCGTCCCACGCTACCTGTGGTGATGCTGACCGCCTATGGAGATGTGGAACTGGCCGTGAAAGCCTTGAAGAACGGAGCTACCGATTTCCTTCTCAAGCCATGGGACAACCGGACACTGGTTCAGAAAATAAAGGAAGCATACAATCATAAATCAAACGGGAAAAGCTCCCCAAAATCAAAAAGCCAAACCGCCGGTTCCGTCAATCCGAACAAACCGGAAATGCTGATAGGACATTCTCCCGCCATGCTGCAATTAATAAAGGTAGTCAATAAAGTAGCCAAGACAGACGCCAATATCCTGATAACCGGAGAAAACGGAACCGGAAAGGAAATGCTGGCAAGGGAAATACACCGCTTGTCACCACGTAATCCCCGCCCAATGTTAAGTATTGACATGGGAGCTATCAGCGAATCCCTTTTTGAGAGCGAGCTTTTCGGCCATGAGCGTGGAGCTTTTACGGATGCCTACGAAAGCCGTCCGGGAAAGTTCGAAGCCGCCAGCGGCAGCTCTCTTTTTATGGATGAGATTGGCAATCTTCCCCTTGCACTGCAAGCCAAATTGCTGACTGTACTACAAAACAGGAATATCACCCGAATCGGAAGCAATAAAGTTGTCCCCGTTGATATACGACTCATTTCCGCCACCAATAAAGACATTCCTGAAATGGTGAAACAAGGATTATTCCGCGAAGACTTATTCTACCGTATCAACACTATCCACCTGGAAATCCCCCCATTGCGGGAACGGGGAGACGACATACTCCTGTTCGTTGAAACCTTTCTCCACCGTTTCGCTTCCAAATACCAACGTCCGGAAATGCGGATGCACGAGCAAACGATAGAGAAACTACGCTCCTACCACTGGCCGGGCAATATCCGGGAGTTGCAACACGCCATCGAGAAAGCCGTCATCTTATGTGAAGGCAACGTGATACGTCCCAAAGACATTCTAGTAAAACAGACATGGAAACCGCAAACCACCAGCACCGTCCCCAATCTGGAAGAAGTGGAAAGGCAAGCCATTGAAACAGCCATCCTGCAAAACAACGGAAACCTGACTGCGGCTGCCGAACAACTGGGAATCAGTCGTCAGACACTCTACAACAAACTAAAACGCTTCAAACCCTGAACTGCATGATATTCAGCCGACACCTCTATTGGATTATACTGTTACACGTCGTGCTTATTCTCGCCACCTCGGGAACAGGCACCTGGCTTATCATCTCACAACGCGGATTTGTGATAGGCACACTATTAATTATCTGCTCCTTCCTCCAAAGCAGCGGACTGGTAAACAAACTGAATTCATTCAACCAAAAACTGCGTATCTTTTTCGACGCCATAGAAGATAAGGACAATATGCTTTACTTCCCCGAACAAAACGTCAGCAAAGAACAGGAAAAACTGAACCGCTCTCTCAACCGCATCAACCTTCTGCTCGCCAAAACCCAATCAGAATACTCCAAACAGGAACATTTCTACCGCTCACTCCTGGAAGAAGTACCCAGCGGCGTATTGGCATGGGATTCTACCGGAAAGATAATCATGGCAAACAGCACCGCCCTTTCCTTATTAGGATGCCAGCAATTAACCCAATACAGGCAACTCGAATCCTTGCTGCAAGAAAAAGGCAGAAAAGAGCATCTCAGCCTTTCGCAAAACCGGATGAAGCTACAAAATGAAACAATTACTCTCCTGTCTATCAAGGACATCGGCGACGAACTTAGTGACAAGGAAAGTGAATCGTGGAACAAATTAAGCCACGTACTCACCCATGAGATAATGAATACCATCGCCCCTATTATCTCCCTGTCACAAACACTGTCCGCTTATCCGGACATCAACGAGAAAGCGGTTCGCGGACTTCGCATCATTCAGGCACAAAGCGAACGCCTGTTACAATTTACCGAATCCTTCCGCCATCTCTCCTACCTGCCGCAACCCGAAAAGAAACAGTTCTCACTTACGGCAACCCTGGAGAATCTCCGTGAACTCTTGTCCGGTGACTTCCAAGAAAGCAATATCACCTTTACACTGACCTGTCATCCCGAAACGATTTATATGAAAGGCGACGAGAACCAACTCTCCCAAGTTCTGCTCAACCTTCTGAAAAACTCCATGCAAGCACTGGAAGGAACGGAAAAAGGAAGTATCAGTATCCACGCACAACAGGACGAACGCATATCCATCGACATTGCGGACAACGGCCCGGGCATCCCACCCGAATTGCAGGAAAAGATATTCATTCCCTTTTTTACCACCAAATCAGAAGGCAGCGGCATCGGGTTGAGTCTCTGTAAACAAATCATCCGCCTTCACGACGGGCATCTCACCGTCAAGGAAAGCTCCCTCGGAAAAACAATTTTTCACATTGATATGCCGCTATAAAACAAACCTTTCCATGCTTTTATGTGTTATTGTGTAAGGAACTTATTACATAAAAAAGCATGAAAGAAAAATACTGGAGATATTCACTCATTGTCATTATACTATTAATGGGAGTCATTATTTTCCGACAAATCACTCCTTTTATGGGGGGATTACTGGGCGCACTTACCATTTATATTCTTGTACGCGGGCAGATGGGCTACCTGTTGAACAAGAAAAATATGAAACGCGGCATTGCCGCACTATTGATTATCGTAGAAACAATTCTCGTTTTTCTAGTTCCCGTGGGGCTGACGGTATGGCTGCTTGTCGACTTGCTGAAGAACATTAATCTTGACCCTCAAACCTTTATCGGGCCAATCCAGCAAACCGCAGAAGCCATCAAGACAAAAACCGGATACGACGTTTTGGGTAACGATACGTTGTCATTCCTCATTTCTTTAGCACCACGTATCGGACAAATTATCATGGGCAGTATCAGCAGCCTCGCCATCAACCTGTTCGTCATGATATTCATCCTTTATTTCATGCTCATGGGTGGAAGAAAAATGGAAGCTTATATTGGTGACATCCTTCCCTTCAATGACAAGAATACACAGGAAGTAACAAATGAGATATTTATGATTGTGCGTTCCAATGCCATAGGCATCCCTCTGCTGGCAGTTATCCAGGGAGGGGTCGCCATGATAGGTTACCTCATCTTCGGCGCCCCCAATATATGGCTTTTAGGCTTCTTCACTTGCTTCGCCACTATTATTCCGATGGTAGGTACTGCACTGGTATGGATTCCGGTATCTGTCTATTTTGCCCTGACGGGCGACTGGTTCAATGCAATCGGTCTGTTTGCGTATGGCGCCATAGTCATTTCCCAATCCGATAATCTTATCCGGTTTATCCTCCAAAAGAAGATGGCAGACATACATCCGCTCATCACTATTTTCGGCGTAGTCATCGGTTTGCCAATATTCGGGTTTATGGGAGTCATCTTCGGGCCGTTGTTGCTATCGCTTTTCTTCCTTTTGGTCGATATGTTCAAAAAAGAATATCTGGATTCGCGAAATAAGCTTCTTCTAAAATGAAAGAACTATCGAAAAAATGCGTACTTTTGTGAGCGTAAAAACGACACTATAATTCATGGAAGCATTTACATTCAATCCTGTCGAACTGATTGTGTTATCAGCGGCAGGCGTTCTTTTTATTATTCAGCTTATTTATTATCTGGGATTATACAACCGGATACATCTGCGCAACAAAGCAGTACGTAAAGAAGAAACTCACTTTACTCGGGAATTGCCGCCACTTTCCGTTATCATTTGTGCGCGCAACGAAGCTGATAACCTACGCAAGGTCCTTCCGGCTATTTTGGAACAGGATTACCCGCAGTTTGAAGTCATTGTCATCAATGACGCTTCCACCGACGAGACAGAAGATGTACTGGGATATATGGAAGAGAAATATCCTCATCTCTACCACAGCTTCACACCGGACAGCGCCCGCTATATCAGCCATAAGAAACTGGCCCTGACGTTAGGCATCAAGGCCAGCAAACACGACTGGCTGGTATTCACGGAGACAAACTGCCTGCCCGCAAGCAACCAATGGCTGAAACTGATGGCACGCAACTTCACTTCACAAACTCAAATCGTATTGGGATACAGTGGCTACGACCGTACCAAAGGCTGGCTGCACAAACGTGTCGCATTCGACACCTTTTTCCAATCATTACGTTACTTAGGCTTCGCCTTGGCCGGAAAACCGTACATGGGCATCGGACGCAATATGGCTTACCGCAAAGAATTATTCTTCAAGCAGAAAGGATATTCCAAATATCTGAACCTTCAACGCGGAGAAGACGACCTCTTCGTCAACCAGATGGCAAACAACTCCAATACCCGCGTAGAAACGGACTTCAACGCAACCATGCGGATACAACCCGTTTACCGCTATAAAGACTGGGAAGAAGAAAAAGTCAGTTATGTAGCCACCTCACGCTTTTACCGCGGAGCACAACGCTACTTATTAGGTTTTGAAACCTTTTCACGCTTGTTATTCTACGTTGCCTGCATCACCGGTATCGTATTCGGTATCCTCAACTTCCATTGGTTAGCAGCAGGCATTGCGTTGTTGCTTTGGCTGATTCGCTACATCGTGCAAGCCGTTATCATCAACCAGACGGCCAAAGAAATGGGCGGCAACAGGAAGTATTATTTCTCATTGCCTGTATTCGATATTCTCCAGCCAATGCAGTCATTAAATTTCAAGTTTTGCCGTTTCTTCCGTGGCAAAGGGGATTTTATGAGAAGATAAATTAAGAAAGCATCCCCAAAGACTCAGATTAGAAAGTTATTCGTATCTCATAGAGCTCGCCGGATTGATTTTGGTAATCAGGAACGAGGGACCTATCAGCATCAAGACGGCAGCCAATAATGTACCGATATTAATCAGAAGGAAAAACAGGATATTGAAAGAAACCGGGACAGTATCTACATAATACGTCTCCGGATCGAGCCTGAAAATACCGAACTGGGCTTGCAGGATACAGAACGCCAGACCGATGACATTTCCCCAAAGCATGCCCTTGCCTATCAGGAAAACAGCAAACCAGAGGAAGGTCTTGCGAATCGTGAAGTTATTCGCTCCCAAAGCCTTCAGGATACCAATCATATTCGTGCGTTCGATAATGATAATCAGCAGCCCGGAAATCATAGTAAAGCCGGCAACGCCTACCATCAGAATAAGAATCACCCACACATTCAAGTCCAACAAATCAAGCCATGCGAATATCTGGGGATTCAACTGTTCGATGTTACGCACATAATATACGCCCCCCAATTCATCCTGTTGGTTATCAGTATCGACCGCTATTTCATACGTTGTATCTTCGAGCTTATCATAATCCTTCACTTGAAGTTCCACCCCGGTCACCTGCTCCGGTTTCCAGCCGTTCAAGCGGTTCACCAGATTCAAATCAGTCAATAAAAAGAGGTTATCGTATTCGGAGAAATTTGTCTGATAAATTCCGGCAATAGTCAACCGACGCGCACGGACATCGTCTTGTATATAATAAGTATATATCTTATCTCCCAGTTTCAACTTCATCTTCGTAGCCAAAGCCTTGGAGATAAGCACTTGATTGCTGGAAACCGAATCACTGAAAACGGGAATCTCGCCTTCCAGCAGATACTCTTGCATGAAACGAGGGTCAAATTCCGGACCGACACCTTTCAGTACCATGCCCTGAAAAGCATCATCCGTCTTAATCATGCCCGGTTTGGTAGAAAAACGCTGCACATGGCTTATTTCAGGATAGGCGGCAAGAGCTGCCATCATGCTATCCCCCACCATAATCGGATGAGTCTCATAAGAACTTGCCGCATCCAGATTGGTAATCTGGATATGCGAGCCGAATCCTATGACTTTATTCCGTACTTCACTTTTAAATCCGATGACCACCGCCACAGCAATAATCATCACAGCCAGCCCGATAGCAATACCCGCCATGGCAATGAGGACCGCAGGACGTGACACCTGCTTTCCGCCATCGCTTTCACGATAGATACGCCGAGCTATGAAAAGTGATAGAGACAATTTTTAGTGATTAACGGTTAGTGATTAGTTATTAATCTACTCTTCCCGGATACGCTTCCAAAGCCTTCTGCAAGACAAAAAGCGCACGGGTTAAATCTTCTTTCTTCAACACGTAAGCGATACGGACTTCGTTGATACCGGAACCCGGAGTCGTATAGAAACCGGAAGCCGGAGCCATGAATACCGTCTGTCCTTCATATTCGAAGTCCGAAAGACACCAGGCACAGAACTTGTCCGAATCATCTACCGGAAGTTTTGCCACCGTATAGAAAGCGCCCATCGGAATCGGAGAATAAACACCCGGAATACGGTTCAAGCCGTCAATCAGGCATTTACGACGTTCCACGTACTCATCATACGTCTCACGCGAATACTCTTCCGGAGCATCCAGTGAAGCCTCAGCAGCAATCTGTCCAATCAAAGGGGGACTCAAACGAGCCTGGCAGAACTTCATAACAGCGTCACGTATCTCTTTGTTCTTGGTAATCAGCGCACCGATACGGATTCCACATTCCGAATAACGTTTCGAAACGGAGTCAATCAGTACCACATTATTCTCGATACCTTCCAAATGGCAGGCAGAGATATAAGGAGAACCTGTATAGATAAATTCACGATATACCTCGTCGGAGAAAAGGAACAAATCATACTTCTTCACCAGGTCACGAATCTGATTCATCTCGCGACGGGTGTACAGATAACCGGTCGGGTTATTCGGATTACAAATCAGTATCGCTTTGGTGCGTTCATTTATCAGCTCTTCAAACTTCTCCACTTTCGGAAGTGAGAAACCTTCTTCGATAGTCGTGGCGATAGTACGAATCTTCGCTCCGGCAGAGATAGCGAATGCCATATAGTTGGCATAAGCAGGTTCCGGAACAATAATCTCGTCCCCCGGATTCAGGCAGGAAAGGAAAGAAAACAATACCGCTTCCGAACCACCCGATGTAATGATTATATCGTCTGCCGTAAGGTTGATATTGAACTTTGCATAATATCCTACAAGTTTCTCGCGATAGCTACGGTAACCTGCACTGGGGCTATACTCCAGTACTTTGCGGTCAATGTTGCGTATCGCGTCAATCGCGGCCTGAGGAGTGGGCAGGTCAGGCTGTCCGATGTTCAGGTGAAATACATGGACTCCGCGTTGCTTGGCAGCGTCTGCCAAAGGAGCCAGTTTTCTGATAGGAGATGCAGGCATCTCGTTTCCGCGAATGGATATGGTTGGCATAATTTTAACTACAAATTACTTAATTACTATTTACTTTTTCTACTTGGAGCTGCAAATGTACGCAATAATTTGAATACAGAGACATAAAAACTTTAAAAACCTTAGCAAGGTTAAAATCGTTATGGTTTTATGAAAAGAAAGCTATACATTTGTAACACAGAAAACTTAAAACAATATCATAATGACCATACACCTTATCTCATTCGCGTCACTACTTCATAAACAAACCACGCTGCGCAGTTCGCATGAAGCGATTTTAAGCGAACTCGAAAAATATTATACCGTCCAGTTTGTCGATTATCAGGATATGGACAAGCTGACGAGTGATGATTTCAAGATTATTTTTATAGCTACCGGCGGAGTAGAAAGACTGGTCATCCAACATTTCGAACGCCTTCCCCGCCCTGCCATTTTACTGGCGGACGGTATGCAGAACTCACTTGCAGCCGCCCTGGAGATATCTACATGGCTTCGCGGAAGGGGAATGAAAAGTGAAATCCTTCACGGTGAATTGCCGTCCATTATACAGCGTGTACATACACTTTATAATAATTTCCAAGCACAGCGTTCCCTATTCGGCAAACGTATCGGAGTCATCGGAACTCCTTCATCCTGGCTGGTTGCCAGTAATGTTGACTATCTGCTGGCAAAACGCCGTTGGGGTATCGAATACATAGATATTCCGTTGGAACGGATTTATGAACATTTTCAACAAATCACGGATGAACAGGTAGGTGCTTCCTGCGCGGCAGTCGCCTCGCAAGCTCTTGCCTGCCGCGAGGGAACTCCCGAAGATATCATCAAAGCGATGCGACTATACCGGGCTATCAAGAAGGTATGCGAGGAAGAGAAACTGGAAGCACTGACATTGAGCTGCTTCAAACTGATTGAGCAAATCGACACTACCGGCTGTCTGGCATTGTCCTTGCTGAACGACGACGGAATAATGGCGGGCTGCGAAGGTGACCTTCAATCCATATTCACCCTGCTCGCCGTGAAGTCACTGACCGGAAAAGACGGATTCATGGCAAACCCTTCCATGATTAATGCACGTACCAACGAACTTATATTAGCCCACTGTACCATCGGGCTCAAACAAACGGAAAGGTATATTATCCGTAATCATTTCGAAACGGAAAAAGGAATTGCCATCCAGGGATTGCTTCCGACGGGAGACGTGACTATCATAAAGTGCGGCGGCGAATGTCTGGATGAATATTATCTGTCTACGGGAACATTATCCGAAAATACGAATTATATCAATATGTGCCGTACACAAGTACGCATCCGCATGAATACTCCGGCTGAATACTTCCTGAAGAATCCGTTGGGCAATCACCATATTCTGGTTCATGGAAACTATGAAGATGCATTGAACGAGTTCTTCCTGGCAAATGCCTGCAAACGAACCGAATAATATGCTGCGACATTTTTGTATTATTCTTAAGTATTATAGGGGGAAATACAAAAATGTCGCAGAGCTTATAATCAAATAGTTAAGCCTAAAAACACCCTATTTTTAAGATAAGTTCACAAAAAACAATAGGATGTTTTTGCTTTTTTCTGAAGAAAAACTGCATTTTCTTCATATTATTCTAATTATCAGCGAATTATCCCTAAAAACACCTACTATCTTCATATTTAACTAGCAAACATCAAATTACACTTGTGTAACTGCCTGGACAGACAAGTGTAACAGCCTAGTTACTCTTGTGTATCATCCCATTTGCACAAGTGCAACCGGATAATTCAATTAGATGAATTGATTAATAGGACGGAAGAAAAGATTAATAGATTAGGAAGAAGTTACTAAATCTTCCTATTCTTTTTCCAAATCAACTGCTAAGTTTAAACATTTATACCCATATCATACCCTGCAAATTGCTAAATAGCACCTGATTTATTTTGAAATTCCAAATAGCAAGAGTATCTTTGTATCAGATACAATAATATTCGATAATAGCATAAAACGAGATTAACAGATACAATAATATGCCTTTGCTTTACAATTTCGACATAGATACCCCGGAAGAATTGCTGACTATATTAGCGCAAAATCTTCAACAACGCCGATTAGAAAAAGGTCTGTCAAGGGACGCTTTATCCATATTGAGCGGAGTTCCTGTGCCAACAATCGCAAAGTTCGAACAAAAGCATACCATATCTTTGGCTTCGTACGTGGCACTGACAAAAGCATTAGGCTATTCTAAAGCCATCAAAGGGCTGCTAGCAGAGCCACTTTATAACACTATGGAAGAGTTGGATACTATTAACCGAAACAAAAACAGAAAGAGAGGGCGTAATGAAATTGATAAATAAGCTAACGGTAACTTACCACGAACAGACCGTGGGAGAGTTAACCATGACTCCCGACAACCGTCTTTGCGCCTTCCAATATGATAAAGAATGGTTGACAAACGGCTTCTCCATCTCTCCGCTAGAGTTACCTTTAAAGCCCGATTTATTTATTGCCCAACCCGAACCTTTTTGGGGTAATTTCGGCATCTTCGAGGACAGTCTCCCCGATGGATATGGTCGCTACTTACTGAATCGCCTATTGAAAAAGCAAGGAGTGAACGATATGGATTTAACCCCTATTCAGCGGTTAAGCATCATTGGTTGTTCGGGTATGGGAGCATTATGCTATATCCCCGAAACTTACATCGGAGAAGAAAAGTCACTCCCAGACTTGGATGACCTTCAACAAATGGCATTGGACGTATTGTCAGAAAAATCGGATAAAGACGAAGATATACTCTACTTCAACAGTGGCAACTCAGGTGGCTGTCGTCCGAAATGCCTTTTCCATGATACCGAAGGTTCGTGGTTGGTGAAATTCAGGCATACTTATGACCCTAAAGATATGGGACTAATGGAGTACCGATATAATGAGATAGCACGCCAGTGCGGAATTAACGTACCTGACTTCAAGCTGCTGGATGATAAATATTTTGCCACCAAACGTTTTGATATAGAAGCAGGAGAACGCATCCACATTGCAACTGCTGGAGCACTCTTGAATGAATCTATTCTGCAGCCAAGATTAGATTATAAAACCCTGTTACACCTTACCGGATTCCTCACGCAAGACCCTCTTCAAGTAGACGAAATGTTTCGACGTATGGTCTTCAACATCTTGACAGACAACAAGGACGACCATGCCAAGAATTTCAGTTTCATCTGTAAAAGAAACAAATGGCACTTGGCTCCCGCCTACGACCTTACTTTATGTTCCGGATATAACGGCGAACACGCTACGTCCGTCAATAACCACGGAAAACCTACAATTGAAGATATGTTACTAGTTGGAGAAAGCATCCGTATTCCTAAGAAAAAAGGATTATCAATTATCAGACAAGTAGCAGACCTGTGTGATGAAATCTTATCTAAAGATTATAAAGATGCTATTTCTGATGTAAGAAAACCGTAGAATAGCACATATCTACCCTTACATACTAAACTTCTTGCATTTATTCCCATATTACCACTTCATTTCAAAAAAAACATCTATCTTTGTCGCACGTTTTCCATTCATCGGCGCGATGGAATAAATGGAAGGCGGTATTTAATTTCTTAATGGAGTAAATACGTATTATCTCTCTTGAACAAAACCTAGCAAGTTTTTAAACTACAGAGAGATGATACGACAGACACTCCACCTGAACGGCTGTATATCAACATATCCGTAAAAGATGTGTTATATATAAACGATTGGCGTGGATGTCTGTTGTTATCATCATCTTGTAGTGAGGTTGCTAGGCCCTGTTCAGAGATGGTGGTATTCAACAGCATCCATGCCTTTTTTGTATCCGGTCGGTTATTAGAATCCCCATAATAACCTTAAATCATACGCCCGCCGTCCGACATACAAAAGGCTGGATGCACGTTGTATCACATAAACAAAATATATATCACTCACTATTGTGGAACATCTTAAAAAGAAGCAGCATGTCGAAATGGATAAACATAAACGAAGCAGCAGTAAAGTATGGATATAATAAAGCAATCATCCAGCTTTGGGCGGAAATGAAAAGATTTCCCATATCATATGAAGAAGATACTCCTGCCATCGACGAAAAAAGTTTCCTAGAATTCATAGATAATTGTAAAAAAGGAATTACAGCAGAGTACATCGACACACTGGAAGAACTGTGTATGGCAAAGACGAGAATCTGTGATATTTATGTCGAAATCATTGGAAAACAAGACAAAGAACTGATGCTGCAAAGAGATAAAATCGCCCAAATAAGTGAAATACAGGCTACAATGAAAAGACAAAACGTCCGGTTACGGGATTGCAAGAAAATAGTTGCACAGTACGAAGAGTCTTTCCATGTCAGTTGGATAGAAAGATTGTGGAGACGTTTGAAACGATTGCTAAAATAGCACCTGATTTATCTTGAAAAATCAAATAAAAGAAGCACTTTCCTATTATAATTACGGTTATAATAACCTGGATTATTTTTATATTCAATTAATAGCTAGTCATATATGGAAAATTGTGGCAGCGAATCCTATTGAACGAATTACCACAAGAAAGGCTATTCATTGGAAGACATGTAAAATATAAACAGACAAGAAAAGGGTATCAAAAGCCGGATTCCATCAGAATCCTAAGCTTTTGATACCCTTATTAATTTCCAAACAATCCGGACAGGTCTTTTTAAAACCAACTTATCGTCCGTCTAACCAATTCTATTAGAAATCAGATTACACGACTTTTGTCACACTCTTTCCGCAATCTTTCCCAGTCGGCAAAGCAATCGTAGCAGAAGTGTTTCCTATCTCCACTTTCATTTCCTTGAGTTGCGTATTCATCGTCGGGTCTGTCACAGAGATTTTGTAGCCTTTTCCCTCTTTCTCGATAAGCAACACACAAGGAGCGGAAACTTTCACCGGGATTCCCTGCCATTTCAGCGTTTCGCCCGCTGAATAGAACACGGCTTCCAACACTTTCTTATCAGTGGACTGGACAGCCTGTACCAATGTGTCATTTCTAAGAACTGCAAACGGATTTTTCTTTGCCGGAAGTCCTTTGCCTGCATATACAGCATAACCATACGTGCCATCCTTGACTTCCCGACCGTGGTCTACCCACACACGGAATATGTCAGCCGTTTCCGGAAGATTCTTTTTACCCTTGTTCGACAAGTTTCTCTTCAACCATTCATTGGGACGGGTTTCGCAGCAAAAGAAAGCCTTTGATGTATACTCCGGCAGAGGCATATAAGCGAATCCGCCTTCCTGCACTACCCACAATGACTTACCTTTATCAATCAACGGATTGACACCGGACGCCGGTTCAAGCTGTTTCTTCCCATCATACAAAGTTACTTTTCCCTGGTGCACAGTCTGCTCCATAGTAGTACGTATCGTACCTTCCTGCTCCGGCTCCAAATTGGTGACACCGGCTCCAAGAGCAATCATATAATCGCCCAACATGAAATACGACTTATACGCTTTTACACCGAAAGCCACCGGATTGATGATTTTCACATCTTTTCTTTCTCTGGTCATAGCGTCCACTTTCTCGAAGATAAAGCCTGCTACCGCATTCTGTCCGCCATAAGTCGCCCCACCGGCAAAGTTATGCTTACTGGTAAATCCTCTCCAGTTGGTGAACGGTTTCAGCCTTTCCTGACCTTCCCGGGCAGTGATTCCGGGCAACGCTGTCAAGTCCATAGCTCCAATCACTTTCCGGTATTCATCCCCGTTACGTTGGAAATAAGTAAGCCCGTCGTTCGTATAGATATTATATTCGTCCGCAAAGTTATTGGCACTTTCTAAACCGTCACAACGGTTGGAAGCCATATTCACCATCATGTAATAATCAGCATTACGCTTAATCAAGTCATCGTTATTATAAAACCAGCGCGTACCATTATAATGTCCTCCCGGATAACCATCCATACGGATATTGTCTTTTTCCACTTCCGTGATAAGCTGTTTCAATTCGCGGACTTCATCCTCCGTGAAAGATTTCGGCCAACGCTCTACTGAAGCCTTCATCATCTGATGATAAGGAATATGAGCCGGCTTTCCTTCATAATATACCATTGAATAACGGTCCAGGCAAGGGGGGATAAAGCCCTTGTAATAGTAGAACGTGCTGCCACGATAGAAATTAAGCAATGCGTCCACATTATCACGGGTCAGCGTTTCCGCCCAGGGAGTTCCACGGAGCATCCATAATAAATTCTGTGCGCTCTGCGCTCCGTGAATCGGATAGCCCCACACGAGGCACTGCATACCATGCCCCCAACCGGCTCCATCGGCAGTGAAACCCTCATTCCAGAAAGCTTCCTCATAAGTAGGCTGCGACACACTGCTCAAACTACCTTTCGCCACTGCCGCCACTACATCCACCATCGGAATGGAATCCAGCATAGCAGCCGTCTCCAGCAACGGGCGATAAGCCAATGCATTTCCGCCCACCCACGATACATGATGGCGGAATCTCTCCACACTTACAATGTTCTTTTCCGTATCATCATTACGCATGGGCTGTGTCCACGATTGAAAAGCCAGTTTCTTCAGCATTTCGCAGGCAGAGGTGCGTAGAGAAAGCGTATCACCCGGCATATCCATCTGTTTGAACAGAGAGAAATAGACACCGCAGGCAGCTTTGGGAATAGCGAAACAAGAAGCGTGAAAGCGGTCGTTCGGTTGACGGCGGGTTTCAATGTCACCATATCTCAATACGGCTCTCCAAAACTTCTCCGGTACATCTTCCACTTTTTTCCTTTTGAAGTTGTTGGCAATCACCCACAAGCGTTCTGTCGCATCGGCAAGAAACAGCCCCATGTTCTGTTGGTCCTGGAAAGACACCCTATCCAGCCATTTCTTATCATGAATCTCTTTCTCATAAGCTATCAGGTCTTCAAACTGCCCTTCTTCATTCAACTGTTTCAAGTAAGTATCCGCCTTATTTATCTTATTGCGGACAGGATACGTATTGTAATTCTGAGCATAATAATTGCGCAATTTAAGAACAGCCTTTTCCTTGTCCGACTGTGCAAAGGCTACCACAACGCCTATCAGCAATAAAAACGACAGGCAAAAAATTCTTTTATTTTTCATATTTAACCGATTTAAAATTTCATTCAATAAACAGCCAGTTCAATCCGAACAATTCCTTCTTCGGAGTATCGGCAGGACGAACCTTCACAGTATATATCCCGGCTTCCGGGAATTTAACCTTACCCAAATGGCGGGTGTAGAACTCTCCGAATCCCTTAGGTCCTGCCAGGGTCACAGCCTTGATGGAATCCACTCCTTCCACTTCCACCTGATAAGGCTGTCCGGCGGACGCCGAATCACAGGAATAACAGATTGCTAGTTCCCTCTCCCCTGCTTCAGGGATATACACTTTCCAGGAAGCAGCGTCATCTGCCGACTTCCATCCGCGGATACTGGTAGGAGATATATACCCCACTCCGGTGACATCCACTCCTTTCGCACGTTCCAGTCCGCCCGCCAGAGATGCTTTCGCCTGTTCCATCGCAATACCACCGAAGTTGATTTCGCCACAGAAACCGTTCTCAGCCTGCAATTCGCCTTCCACTTCCAGTTCGATGACCGAGTCATAAGATACCGGCTCGCTTATCGGTCCTTGTACATGCAAAAGTAAGCCTTTCTGCACAAATTCCACATTTTTATTATTCAAAGAAGGGATGCGTGCTGCCAACACCTTATTCTTCAGCCCGTTGACACGGATAATGCCGTCCGAAGGCCATTCAAAAACATGCAGGTACACTTTCGTCTTACCATCCCCGGTACGCTGCGTGATAAGCCCCCAGTCCTGTGAGTCCTCAGCAAAAGGAGAAGGATAAGTGCCGTGGAAACCAACCTTATTCTGATGTATCATCTTGCCTATTTCAGAGATACGGGTCTTGATTTCGGGCGGGATGGAACCATCGGCACGAGGGCCGATATTCAGCATCACATTGCCGCCTTTATAGATACCCTTTACGATTTCGCGGACAAAGTAGGTAGTAGAACGCCAGTTCTGGTCATCACGGTTGTACCCCCAAGTATGATTGAAAGTCGCCGCCGTCTCCCAGGTATGTCCGAGCGGTTGGGCCGGAAACTCATTGTCGCCCATCGTCTGAAAGTCAACACCGTTATCTCCCACTTCATGAATTCCCAAGCGGGTATTTACCAATACGGTAGGGTCAAGTTCGCGCACCATGGCAAGCATATCGCGCATCTGTTTTTCCGTCATTTGCCCTTCGGCAACAGGGTCTTCGCGCCAACAGTCGAACCAGAACAGTTTCACACCATAGTCTTTTATCAGTTCGGCTACCTGCGGCATTGCCTTTTCACGCCAGTATTTATCATACTCTTCCTCTGTCGGCAATTGGCGGAAAGGAGCCTGTACGTCTCCGCGCCCTGCCGCAACACGGTCAAAACCGGGCTTCTGCTCGTCCACATAGTCCCAGTCGTTATTACGTCCGTTCGGATGTCCCCAGTCCAACCAGTGGGAATAATAAGCACAAAGAACAATACCATGTTTCTCGCATTTCTCTTTCAAGCATTTCAATACGTCGAAATTGGTTCCCGACAGCTTCCCGTATGTATAGTCACTGACTTTCGAGTTCCAAAAAGCAACCCCATCATGATGCTTCGTCACAAAAGTGAGATATTTGAATCCCCCCTCTTTCGTCGCAATCACCCAGTCTTCTATCTCCTTCTCGGAAATCGGCATGCGTTTAGCCATTTGGTCCCAGTCGGACTTCTGTACCTTATTATGGCAGCGTATCCATTCGGCATATTCCGAGTTACGGACTTTCTCACCATAAAAACGACCCGACGCCGGAGTGCACAACGACCAATGAATCATTATGCCGAGACGTGCTTCCTCAAACCACTTGACTCTTTCTTTCTGCGTCCGCGGAAGAGGTTCTGTTTCTTTTTCGGGATTTCGCTTGCCGCAACTGAAGAATAACAAACCTGCGACAAGCACCAACCAACTTTTACTCATAATCTTTTTTTGATATTAGATTTTTTTTGATATTAGTGTCTTGGTACAAAGATAGGAGATACAAAAAACCTCCAGGGGCACATAGCGTACAATGCAGGTTAACTCCCCGTACAAATCGCCGTCTCAGATAGTACAGCCGCGATTTGTACGCATTGTGTCCGTCGTTTGTACTGACAATGCCGGTAGTAAATTGCCATAGTTCCGACATTTGCCGTATCAGTTTAAAAACAGAAATGTCTAATCTTAATTTAAGAACATGAAAAAGAATCGAATCTTATTTTCGAAAAGAAGCCAGTCCTTTCTTTGGATACTGCTTTTCTCTATTTCCACTGTCTTCGCACAGGTTGCCGTAACCGGAGTGGTGACAGACGAACTCAAAGAACCGATGCCCGGCGTAAGCGTCATTGTCAAAGGGACAAAAACGGGAACTGTCACCGATACCAACGGACGCTACCGTATATCAATGCCGAAAGGTTCATCCGTGCTCACCTTTTCTTTTTTAGGATACGCCGTTAAAGAAGTAACGGTAGGCAACAAGAAACAAATCAACGTCGAAATGAAAGAAGATGCCAAGATGCTGGACGAAGTGGTAGCCATCGGTTACGGTTCGGTGAAGAAAAGCGACCTGACCGGTTCCGTCAGCAAAGCCGACATGGGAGACTTGACAAAGGCAGCGGTTGCTTCCATCGACCAGGCTCTCGCGGGACGCATCGCAGGCGTACAAGTAGTTGCCACCGATGGACGACCGGGAGCCACCTCCAATATCGTCATCCGGGGTAGCAACACTATCTCCGACAGTTCCGACGGTTCCCCTCTTTATGTAATCGACGGTTTCCCGACGGAAGACCCTAACCTGGCAGCTTACAACCCGAACGATATCGAGTCTATCGATGTGTTGAAAGACGCATCGGCCACCGCTATCTACGGAGCCCGTGGAGCCAACGGTGTCATCATCATTCAGACGAAAAGAGGAAAGGAAGCTCCCCCTACCGTAACATATGACGGTTACTTCTCCTGGCAAACGGAACCGCAGTTCCTCAAAATGATGGGAGCTTACGACTTCGTGAAGTTGCAGACAGAACTGAACCAGTACAGCGACCAATACCTGGACAGAACTTATCTGAGTTATGATGAGAAGTTGGGTCGTTTCCAAACACTGGAAGACTACCGCAACAGAAAAGCATACAACTGGCAGGACATCGTACTGGATGGCGCACCGTTCACGAGCCATCATGTATCCCTCAACGGTGGTACGCAACGCACCAAATACAGCGCAAGCGCCTCTTACTTCCACCAAAAAGGTACATTGACCGGCTCTGAATACAACAGCTTCCGTACACGTCTGACTCTCGACCAGCAGCTCACCTCCAATGTAACGGTAGGATTTACCGTGAACTATGCCAACAACAAGACTCAAGGCGCCAACCCGTCCGAAAGTCACGGGGGATGGACATCGAGCCACTACCTGTTCTACTCCATATTAGGATACCGCCCGTTGACCTACAGGCTGGACGAGGATATATTGAACCAGCCTTTTGACCCTAATATCAACAGCGCCACCGACTACCGCTATAATCCGGTGAAAACCGTCCAGAACGAAGATTCCGGTAATTTAAGCCGCCAACTGAACATGAACGCTTACCTGACCTGGAAAATCACCAAGAAACTGGAATTCAAGGTGACAGGCGCACTGAGTTCGAATATTGTCAGAAGTACCACATTCAATAACTCACAGACTTATTGGGGTGACGCACGTTACCAACCCGACAAGCAGAACGGTAGCTTCAACTACAGAGAATACAACAACTGGTCGAACGACTACACATTGACTTACCGCACGAAAGTGAAGAACCATAATATATTAGGTATGTTGGGAGCATCAATCTCCAGCAACCAGTACCAATATCTCGGCGGTCAGGCATCACTGGTTCCATGGGAAGAACTCGGACTCTGGGGCATAGACCAGGGAACTCCCAAGAAGATTTATGCCGAGAAGACCGAGCAACATATGATGTCTTTCTTTGCACGTGCCAATTATGACTGGAAATCACGTTACCTGCTCACTGGTACAGTCCGTGCCGACGGTTCTTCACGACTGATATACAACAAATGGGGCTACTTCCCTTCAGCATCCGGAGCCTGGAGAATCTCCGAAGAAAAATTCATGAGACCCGCCCGGAAGTGGATGTCCAACCTGAAATTAAGAGTAGGCTGGGGTATCACGGGAAACAACCGCACACAGGAGAATTACCCGTCACACCTGCTGTATGCCGGCAATGAGAATTATGCATTCAACAACACCATGTCTCCTGCCATCTACATACGCCAGATGGCTAATAAAGACCTGAAATGGGAATCTACTTATCAGACGAATATCGGAGTAGACCTCGGATTCTTCGGCAACCGTATCAATGCAGTCATCGACTATTACAACAAGCACACCAAAGACCTGTTGCTGTATGCCGACACTCCCCCATCCATCGGATTCGAACAAGTGCAGCAGAATATCGGTAGCGTACGCAACTCCGGTTTTGAGTTTGCCATCAACACGGTCAACCTGAAAGGCGGAAACAATAAGCTGAAATGGACAAGTTCATTCAACATCTCGTTCAACAAGAACGAAATCACCGCATTGTCCGATGGACAGACAAGCCGCGTAGTGGGCATCCGCTATCCTGAAATTCCGGATATGTATATCGCCAAGGTAGGTCATCCGCTTTCCGAAATGTACGGATATGTATTTGACGGAGTATATCAGTACGAAGACTTCAACGAAGTGTCACCGAACACATTTGTATTGAAAGACGGTATCCCCGACAACGGACGCAAGAGAAGTGAAATCCGTCCGGGCGACCCGAAACTGAAGGACATCAACGGTGACGGCAAGATTACGACGGACGACCGCACCATCATCGGTCACGGACTTCCGATACATATCGGCGGTTTCACCAACCGGTTCGAATACAGAGGATTCGATTTAAGCATATTCCTGCAATGGTCTTACGGTAACGACCTGATTAACTACAACCGTAAACTGCTGGAAGAGCTCAAGAGCGCGCACACCAACCAACTGGCTACTGCGGTAAACCACTGGACACCCCGCACGGTCAACGCGGACGGTTCCATCACTCCGGGAAATTACACCAATTACCTGTGGGCTCCCACCAGAGGTTTCTACGAACCGGGATTCAATACCGACCGTGAAGTGGAAGACGCTTCCGTTCTCCGCCTGAAAACGATACAGTTGGGATACAACTTCCCCGCCAAATGGCTGAGCAAGTGCAAAATCAAATCACTGCGGCTCTACGTCACCGGACAGGATTTGATTACATGGACTAACTATTCCGGCTACGACCCCGAAGTATCTACCCGCAACTCGTCCATGACGAGAGGATTCGACTACTCGGCATATCCGCGCTCGGCAACCTATACATTCGGTGTGAAAATGAGTTTGTAATAACCTGATTAAACGAAAGAAGAAAATGAAGAAACTATTGATATATATCAGCCTGGCAACTTGCCTGTCAGCTTGTGACTTCCTCGAAACGGATACTTACGATGAACTGTCGGAAAACAATGTGTACAACAACCTCGAAAGTTGCGAAGCAGGACTGGCGGGAATCTACGACCCGATGAGCAGTTCAAAGCTCTACGGCGGACACCTTATTACTACCTGTGATGCCGGTTCGGACATCATGGTGTACAACAAGCAGTATAGTATCGGTATGACAAAGCTCTATCTCAACAACTATACTTCCGTTGACAAAGAGCTGAAAGAAGCATGGACGGAACTGTACAAAGGCATCAACCGTGCCAATACTTACATCGAAGCCATCACCGACAAACCGGCGGACGTATGCAAGGATGAGCGTACCAAACAACGCCTGCTGGCAGAAGCCAAAGGAATGCGTGCCCTGTATTACATGAATCTGGTCAGTTTTTGGGGAGAAGTTCCCTTGCGCCTGACGGCTACCCGCGACCTGAAATCACAGAAACTGAAACGCAGCCCGCAAATAGACATCTACAATCAAATCATTTCAGACCTTGAGGAGGCTGAAAAAGGTTGCCTCACCGCAGACGAACTGGCACAAGCGGGACATATATCGGTAACCACGGCACAAGCACTGATGGCAAGAGCATATATGTGGATGTCCGGTTATCCGGTCTATGCCGACAAATGGAACGAAGCATTGACTTACGCCCGCAAGGTAAGAGACAGCGAACTGCATGAACTGGTACAAGACCGTGGCGATTTGAACGGCTATGAAGCGCTTTTTATCGACCTGTGTTCCGACAAATATAACTGGAAGGAAAATATGTTTGAAGCGGAAATGTACGGCAACGACTTGAACATCACCCGCGAATCCGGCTCTATCGGCCTTTCAATCGGAATCACCCAAGGCTCGGCTCTCGACCCCGACAACGGTTTCTGCTACGGCTTCTATAACGGAACCCGCATCCTGTTCCGTATGTATGAAGAGAACGACAAACGCAAATGGTGGAACTTCTCCAACTATGGTTTCCAAACGGAAAAGATAAGCGAGAATGTGGAAAAGGTAACACGCAAATACAAGACGGAATCCGAACTGAACACCATGCGTGACGGAGATGCAGCCAAATATCGCCGGGAATATGAAGTAGTACGCCCGTTGACACAATACACCACCTCCATCAATGTCCCCATCATGCGTTATGCAGATGTATTGCTGATGATTGCCGAAGCTGCCAACGAGGTGAACCAGGGGCCTACCCAGGAAGCGGTGGATGCCATCAATGAGGTTAGAAAGAGAGCGAAAGCCAGTGAAGTCAAACTTGGTGACTACGATTATGAAAGTTTCCGCGAACTGGTGCGCGACGAACGCGCCCGTGAATTGTGTTACGAAGGCAACCGCAAAATGGACTTGCGCCGTTGGGGTAAAGATTACTTTGAGAAACGTATCAAGATGCTGGCAGACCAGAATATCATCGTCGGCGGAGAGTATGACGGCGACATGATTGGCTATCCTACCACAGTGAGCGGTTCTTATGCGGGTGTCAACATCAAAGCGCAACCGGGTATCGAACTGCAACCGAAACATATCTATTTCCCTATCCCGGAAGTGGAACTGAACACCAATCCGATATGCGGACAGAACGAGGGATGGTAATTGAGTAACAACAATTAAATAATTATACTGTATGAAAAACAGAAATAAAATAGTATATGGAATGCTGCTATTCCTAACCACAGCATTCACATCATGCGATAACAACGGCATTGACGACTTGGACTTCGATGTAAGCCTGCAAAATCCGGAAACTACCGTAAAGGTGGGCGAACCCGTAACTTTCGCTTTCTCAGGCGACCCCGATTACCTTATCTTCTATTCGGGAGAATACGGTAAGAAATACGCTAACCGCAACCGGACAAAAGCTGATGTGGAAAGCCTAATCCTCAAATATAACTTAGAATTGAAATATGCCCGCATAAACTACCGCAACGGACTGAAAGTTCTGATTTCGGAAGATTTCAACGGGATATATGACGAAGAGAATATCAAGCAAGCAACATGGAGCGACATGGACGGGCAATTAAAGGTGCCCGTCATAGAATCAACCTATGAAGGGTATCAGCATGGAGAAGTCAGGGACATAGTAGTGGACATGGACAATTATAAAGATAAAAGGTTCTACCTCGCCCTCAGATATGAAATGTCTCCGCTGACTGAAGATGAGATAGCCAACAACCAGGTTCATCCCGATGCTTATTTCTATCCGAAACTACAACAGTCGGTGGACGGAAAAACAATCGAGAAAACATCTCCGAAGAATGATTTCGGTTTCGGCTTCGTGAAAATCAAGTACAACAGCAACAACAGCGATAACCCTACACAAACGGTAGTAGACGACCAAAGGGTGTCTATCAACGGGCGCA
Organism: Bacteroides acidifaciens; assembly: GCF_903181435.1. Lineage (NCBI taxonomy): Bacteria > Pseudomonadati > Bacteroidota > Bacteroidia > Bacteroidales > Bacteroidaceae > Bacteroides > Bacteroides acidifaciens. The sequence goes on along the minus strand of NZ_CAEUHO010000001.1, from coordinate 896,100 downwards.
AAGGTAAAGACGGAACTTATATATGGGCTGTCAGCCAGGCGGTAGATGCCTCGAAAGTGAATGCAGACGAAGGATTATCTATCAAAAGCTTATCCTACAGCCTGCCAAGCTATACGCACATTTACAACGAACCGGGCGAATATACGGTAACTTTCGTAGCACGCAACGCTAACGCATGGAATTGCACGGAACAAATAAAAGAAATAAAAGTAACCGTGGTAGAATAATGTCCGACATACACAGCCCCAATAAATAACAATAATTAGAATCACATGGAAAATAAATTACTTTATACGGCTTTATTAATGGCTGCCGCATCGCTAACCTTCTGCGGATGTGACAATAACAACGAAGGAGAAGATGAAATACAGACTACCGACACACCTTTGGTATTGACCGGGAAAAACTACAGTTTCGACCCGAAAGCCGCAGGTGCAGAATGGAAAAAAGGAAAGAATATCGGTATCTTCCTGACAACGGAGAATGGAGAGGATATTATAAACTCTTACGAGAATGTATTGTATAACTCTATCGAAGTGCCTGCGGGCTATTTCGCCCCGCCTGTCGGCAACGACCCTGTCTATTTCCCACAGGACGGTAGCAAGACGAATCTCATCGCCTACTTCCCCTACTCGGAGAATCTGACGGAGAACCGCATTTCAATGGATGTATCCAATCAAAACAATGCATCGCCTTTCAATTTTCTCTATTCCAACAATTGCAAAGGAGTGGGCAAAGACAATAATAAGGTAGTTATGGAACTTCGTCCGGTGTTATCGCAAGTCGTGCTCGACCTTGTTCCCGGCGACGGAGTGACGAAGGAATATTTGGAAGAAGCAACCGCCATACTGAAAGGGATAGATAGCAAAGCACAGTTCAATCTGCTGTCCGGTCAGTTCGAGAACCTCGAAGCCAAGAAGAATATCACAATGAGAGCCAGTGAGACAGCCAACAGCGACACGGCACAAGTGATTCCGACAGCTTCGATAGAAGGCATCCAGCTTTATGTTTCACTCCCTAAAATGAATCGTGAGTTTACTTGGGAGTTATCGGAAAAGTTGACTGAACTCAAACAAGGTTACCGCTATGTATGCACTGCTACGATTTCTCTGGATAAGATTTCCATTGAAACAACGGAAGAACCGATTACAGACTGGACAAACGGTAATCAGGGCACCGGTAATCTGCAGGAGAACTGGATACTGAAAACAATTGACGATTTGCCGACAGGAGCAATAAAAGCAGAGAGTACAAATGATAAGCCGTGGCAATACGAAATTGGCAACTGGATTTTTGTAGCGAAGAGTGTTAGCCAAATCGGAGAAGCGGCAGTTATCAATGAGACGTCTTTGGGACACAACGTGATACATTGCAAGATAAACGACAATAATACTTGGTATAAGACCTACATCGCTTACAGAATGCAGACTCCGAAACGGGAAGTATATACTCTCAAATTCAAAATGAAAGGTACTACCAATAAGTCGGTAAGATGCTTCATCTTAAGAGAAGATAAAAAGATTATAGCTATCAACGCCCCCGACAATAAATATCAAGGAGCCTATATGCTCAACCTTACAGAAGAGTATAAAGAATATCAGATAGATTTCGATTTCTCCAAACAAGTTTTAAGTATCTATAATACTGTCACAGACTATACAGAAACAACCGATGAAGTCTTGGAGAATCTGTTCCTTCAGTTCTCACCTGCAAGCAATGATACTGAATTCTACCTATACGATGTAGTACTTGAACCCAAAAAGAACTAATTAATAACAACTCTAAAAAAACAAGAAGTATGAAAACAATGAACTTTAAACTGGGATTGGCATCCCTATTGGCTGCCGCCCTTCTGACTTCAGTGAACGCAAAAGCATCTGACAACAACGCTGATAAACAAAAAGACAAAGTGGAAATTAAAGCTATTGCCAGCTTGCCCGTAGGAAATATCGACCCGGTGCAGGATGACAAAACCAATCCTGAAGAAACAGACATATGGCTCTATCGCGTGGCAGGAGAACTGGAAACGGGAGACGCAAAAGTGGAACTCGACAAAACATTGAATCGCAACGTACTCCGTTGCGACTTCTATCAGCAGAAGAGCTGGTACGGCACTTACTTGTGCTACCGTACCAAGAATCAGGAGATGCAGCGCAAAGTGTATAGCCTCACTTTCAAGGCAAAAGGCACTTCGGGCAACAACATGAAAGTTATCATCGTCGGAAACAACGGCAAGGAATGTGTCATAGCAGCACGCAAGAGCGAATCCGAAACGCCTGCCGGATACAAACAGATTAACCTGAAGAAAGACTACACCGAGTATGTGCTCGACTTCGACTTCTCCAAAAAAGTGAAAGCTCCCTACCAATATCCTGACGGCAACGGCGAACTGGGAGAAACATCGGACGAAGTGCTGACTAATTTCTTCATCATGTTCTCTCCGAACAGTGAATTCACCAAGTTTGTTTTGGACGACGTGAAACTCGAACTGAAAAAGTAACACAACTTCCGTAACAACTGAAAATCATGAAAACACAATACATACGATTGGGAATAGCGTCTTTACTGACGCTCATTCTCGGTTCGTGCAGCCAGGATGCAACAGACGGTACATTCCCCCAAGAAACGGGTAAAGAGATTGTTTTCAGTACCAACATCGTGCAGACACGCACGCAGACCACCGACCGGAAGACTGTGTTTGTAGACGAAGACCACATCGGGGTCTTCGTCCTCAACCGGTCCACTTCCGCAACTCTTCACAGCAACCTGAATTATCTGTATAAAGAAAACGCATGGAGTTCTGAAACTCTTGTTACTTTTCCCCTCGATGGAAGTGATGTCAATTTCTATGCTTACTACCCATACGCGGAAGGAAATACGGCAACCGTTTTCGACTTTACCGTCAGTACAGACCAGGCAGCCAACGGATTGAACCAAAGCGACCTGCTGCTGGCCGAGAATGTGACATCGGAAGCGAACGATGAGGCAGTTGCCCTTTCGTTCACCCACGCCCTGGCGTTGCTGGAAGTAAAAGTCACCCTGCCCGCAGGAGTAAAGGCGGACAAAGTGATACTGAAAGCCTACACCACCGCTTCGGTAAATCTCCAAGCACAGGACGCAACCGTGAAAACAGATGCTACCGTGTCGGAAGTCACTTTGATGAGACTCAGTGACGACACCTTCCGCGGCGTAGTCCCCGCACAGGAATTAAGTGAAAGATGTATCAAAATCATCGGTGACAACGGTGTAGCATTCCGGTATACAGCCGACAGTCCGATGACGTTGCAAGCGAACAGGATAAATACATTAACTGCCACTTGCCAATGAAACTACTAGGAAACATGCCGGGAAAGAGTATTCTTTACCTGTTTTGTCTACTGGTGATAGCGGCCTGCCATTCCGACGAAAAGCCGGAAGAGGCAGGCCCTTTGCCTGTTGTGCCCGCCCCCGAACCGAAGCCCGAACCGGAGCCCGAACCGGATACTTCCGATTGCAAGGCATGGACGGATTTCGTGGCAGGCAACGAAGCGAACGTACTCCTCGATTTCTCCTATGCTGGATACAAACACGGAGAAACGGCACCACCCGATGTATGGACATTGGGATATACCGTTTATGACGTCACCGACTACGGTGCTATCCCCGACGACGGCAAATCCGACCGGGATGCCTTACTGAAGATTCTCGATAAAATCGGTATCAACGGTAATCGCAAAGCCAACGCTCTCATTTATTTTCCCGAAGGTGAATTTATCCTTTATGATGAAAGCGATCGGGGAGACTCGGACAACGATGTGAGAATGCAGATACGTGCCGGAAATATCATCCTGAAAGGAGCAGGACGGGACAAGACCACCATCACCATGGCAGCCCCCTACCCGCCTTTGCCCAATGTAGAATGGGCAGGCTCCATGTTCGACTTCAAGAACTGGAACGGATTCTCGAACCTGCTGGCAAAAGTGACGGGAAGTTCGCCGAAAGGAAGTTTCTCTGTAGAAGTGGCTTCTACGGGAAGTATCCGTCCGGGCGACCGTGTCTGCCTGAAACTGGAAGACAACTCTCCCGAACTGATTGCCGAAGAGCTGCATCCATACCGATGGATGACTTCCATGACGCAGTTACAGACGCAAGGCGTGCAAGTGTACGATTTCCATGAAGTGAAATCCGTCAGCGGCAACCGTATCACCTTCGTCGAACCTATCATGCATGAAGTGAATCCCCGCTGGAACTGGACTGTCTGCCACTACGACTGCTACGAGAACGTGGGAGTGGAAGACTTGTCTTTCAAAGGGCAGGCAGGAGAAGATTTTGTGCATAGCCAATGGTATGAGAACTCGGCCTACAAGCCGCTCGGCTTTCAGCAGATTGTCAATGGCTGGGTACGCCGGGTGGACTTCCACAGTGTCAGCGAAGCAGCAACTTTTACCTTATGCGCCAATATATCCGCCTACGATATCCGCATCAGCGGAAACCGCGGGCATTGCTCCGTACATACTGCCGGCTCTTCACGGGTATTGATAGCGGACGTACGGGACGAAGCCAAATCAAAAACGATGGCAAATGCGGGACAATGGCATGCGGTAGGCGTCAGCAAGCAATCGTTGGGAACAGTCATCAAGGATTGTACCTGGGGGAATGACAGCAATTTCGAATCGCATGCTACACAACCCAGGGCGACTTTGCTGGATAGTTGCACAGGCGGGTTTCTTCAATCCCATCAAGGCGGAGATACGAATCAGCTACCCAATCATCTGGACGATTTGGTGCTTTGGAACTTCTGCGCAACCCGTACTCTTTCCAACGAAGCCAACAAGTGGATATGGTGGAGCGACGAACGCGGCTGGAAATTTCTTCCACCGGTTATTGTCGGTTTTCATGGAGAAAATGTTAATTTTGAAGTTTCACAAGTGAAACTGATGGAGAGTTATGGCAAAAAGGTTCGCCCGCAGTCTCTCTATAAGGCTCAGTTACAACGCCGGCTGGGATATTTGCCGGCTATTGATTATCTTAAATAAAGCATCTTTGCAGAATATGAAAAGAAATTCTATTTTACCTTTGCTTGTAGGGGCAATATGCCTGCTGACCGGCAGTAGTTACGGATATGCTCAGAAGATTACGAATCTTGTTGAGTTAAAGCAGAAGTCATCCAACGAGCTTTTTCATCATTTGGCCAAAGCTCCGCACACTCCTGCCTTCGAGTCCGAAAACTATTGGGTATGGGGGAGCTCGGTTATAAAAGGAGATGACGGCAAATACCATATGTTTGTCTCCCGTTTTCCTAAATCGCTGCCTTTTCATCCCAGTTGGATGGTAGCTTCGGAGATTGTACATGCCGTATCGGATATACCTCAGGGCCCTTACCGCTTCTCCGATGTAGCTCTTCCGGCACGCGGCGCACAGTACTGGGACGGACGCTCGGCACACAATCCCCGTATCTTGAAGTATAACCATAAGTACTACCTTATATATATGGGCTCCACCCACCCATTTGCCGAGCCTACGTATGATGAGCTGACATTGGACAGCCCGTGGTGCATCGTAGCCCGTGCCAACAAACGTATCGGACTGGCAGTAGCGGATTCTCCCTACGGCCCGTGGAAACGCATGGACGAACCTATACTAAAGACGCAACCTAACACGTTTTACAGCTTCCTGACTTCCAACCCCTCTCCTATCCTGCAGGAAGACGGTTCGGTCATGATGATTTTCAAAGGACGCGCGCACACCGAGAATGGCAAACACTCGGACATGGCACTGGGCATCGCCTATGCGCCCTCAATCGAAGGTCCTTATACCGTGCTCAACAACAATCAGCCTATTTTTCAGATAGACGGACAAGGGGAAGCGGAAGACCCGTTCTTATGGAAAGACCAAAGGGGATACCACGCCATCTTCAAGGACCATGTAAGCAAGTTTACCGGTGAATGGGGCGGCGGCGCTATGGCACACTCCAAGGACGGGATAAACTGGAACATAGACAAAGACCCGAAGGCGTACTCGCGTACTGTGGAATGGGAAGACGGAAAAATAGAGATGCAGGGACAGTTGGAACGTCCGTTTATTCTCTTTGAAAACGGAAAGCCGACATATATCTTCTTCGCTACCATGGACGGCCCCGGTGGTTTTGAGAATGCGAAAAAGTCATGGAACATGGTTATTCCTATCCGGTAAAAGCATATTCTTAATGCTGGTTGAAAAGACAAATAGGAATTTAGGGGCGCTACGCCCCTAAATTATCATTTATTCTTCCTGATTATCTTCCTTGCCCCCCGTCCGGTAATACAACGGACTGATACCATACATATCTTTGAAACAACGGCTGAAATAACGTTGGGAACTGAATCCCGTACGGTCTGATACTTCGGTGATAGACAAGTACTGTTCATGTTTCAGCAGCCAGGCAGCTTTCTTCAAGCGTATAGTCAATATGAACTCATTCGGTGTCTGCCCTGTGATAGCTTTTATCTTGGTGAAGAAGTTGGTACGTGAGATATACAGTTCCTTTATCAAATCAGACAACGAATACTCCGAGTTATCCAAATTCTTCTCGATAATGGCAACCGTGCGGTCCAGTAACTCCTTATCCATCGGATTAGTAGCCAACATCTGCACCTGTGTCTGAGGCTGTTTGCCGAACTTCTCCTGCAATACCCTGCGGCTGTTCACCAAATTATTACATCTTGAAATCAGCAGGTTCACATTGAAAGGCTTTGTTATATAATCATCCGCACCAATCCGCAATCCTTCGATAGTATGCTCGATAGCGGTACGTGCCGTCAGCAGTACAACAGGGATATGGCATGTCTCAAAATTCGCTTTTATCTGCTTGCAGAGTTCTATACCTGTCATCTTGGGCATCATAATATCACTTATAATGATGTCCGGCATCACTTCCTGCACCTTTTGCAACCCCTCTTCCCCATCGGAAGCGGTCAACACCTCATAGTAAGGCTCGAACAATCCCGCCAGCATCTCCCGCAAAGAAGTATTGTCTTCCACAATCAGCATTTTAGCTCCTTTGATTCTGTTTTGTACGTCTTCGTCCATCACTTGCTGTTCCAGTTGCAATTGTGGTTCGGCAGGCATACTCAAAGGTTCTTCTTTCACAGGTTCGGTGTCAATCTGTTCTTTCTGGAAATGCTCTTTTCCCAGTTTCAGGTAAATGGTAAAGGTGGTTCCCTTATCCAAATGGCTGCTGACCTCAATGCGCCCTTTATGCAGTTCGATAATACCCTTGCTCAAAGCCAGACCGATGCCCGTTCCCTGAATATTGCCCGAGTCACCTCCCACTTGATAGAAACGTTCGAAGATTTTTTCTATCTCTTCCGGACGGATGCCCGTACCGCTGTCGCAAACTTCAATCACCGCTTCCTCTCCTTTCTTATATACATTCAAAGAGATGGTTCCTCCCTTCGGCGTATATTTGAATGCATTGGACAACAGATTATTTATCACTTTCTGCAACTGTCGCGAGTCATACCACACTTCCAGATGCTCCTCTCCCTTATCAAATTGGAAATGTATGTTACAAGTAGCGGCATACTCCACATAAAGGAGATAATTCTCATACAGGAAATCAATCAGTTCATGCCTGCTCACCTTTATCTTCATGTGTCCCTGTTCCTGCTTACGGAAATCAAGCAGTTCGCTAATCAATTCCCGCAGCTGCAAACCGTTCTTGTAGATATTCAACAACTTATTGTAAGCCGTAGGCGAGAAAGACTGCCCCTGGAGCAGCATTTCTATCTGCCCGATAATGATGGTCAGCGGAGTGCGGAACTCATGGGAGATATTGGTAAAGAAACGGAGTTTCGACTGGTTCAGTTCCTCCACATCATGGATATGCTGCTGTTCGTATTTCAAAGATTCCTGCAACCGGATACGGTCACGATATGCCTTTATGAGATAAAACAGGATAACACCTATGACAATGACATATAGCAGATAAGCCCATCCTGTCTTATAGAACGGTGGCAGGACGGTTATTGCCAGGCGGCATTCCGGTTGGTACACGTGGTTCGCTCCCGCTGCTTTGACAATCAGCGTATAATTTCCCGCGGGAAGATTGGTGTAGGTAATCATCTTCTGTCCGTGAGTTTGCGCCCACTCATTCGAGAAGCCTTCCAGTTTGTAGACAAGTTCATTCTTATTCGCTGCAATATAATTAGTCATCGCAAATTCAATGCTCAGTACGGAATGATTGCTTTTCAAGGTAATGGAAGGAACGTTGTAGAGCGAAGACTGCAAAATACCGGTTTCATCATTAACACCGACCTCATCACCATTTACCCACAACCGCACAGGGATAATATTGTACGGTTTGAGAGGTATATCCAAGTCTTTCTCATAGAAAGAAATCATGCCTTTCACCCCACCCAGGAATATTTCCCCATCCTTGCACTGGTAAAGAGCCTTCTCGTTGAGTGTGGTAAACGGAAAGCCGCTTTCGGCACTATGGTTGTTGAATATCTTGGTATAGTAATCCAGGATAGTGAATCCCTGATTCGTAGCCAGCAACAGTTTTCCATTCTGAGATTCGACAGTGGAATAGACGCAATCGCTGCCGAGTTTATTGTTCCGGGCATTAAAGTTTTCAAATTTCCCCGTCTCCCGGTAGAAAACGTCGATACCGGAACTGATTGTGGAGAACCACATATTATGATGCCTGTCCTCAGTAATACTGGTCACCTTGCTGTAACTTATCGAGTTTTCCGCATCAGACGAATAATGATAATTTATCAATTCTTTGGTGTCAAAATGATAGGCATATACTCCGCGCCCTTCCACAGCAATCCACAGAATCCCTTGCGAATCAATATACAGGCTGTTACTGAACAGATCGAGCAACATAGTGAACTTCTCTGTCCGCGGATTGAAAATGAATACACCGTCATAAGAGGCTATCAGGATATCCTGACCATAAGGAATAATATCCAAAACCACGTTGGACGATTTTTCGCTATCGCTGTCAGACATACGGTATCGGCTAATCCGGTCGGTCTTAATATCCAACCTGTTGAGCCCCTCTTGATGTGTACCTATCCAGAGCACGTCTTCCTGCGGGTCATAATATAATGATTTTATATTGTTGGACGAAAGAGAATTTTCTCCTTCCTTATGTTTATACCACTTAAATTGTTTTGTTTTCCGATTGTAATAGTTCAGTCCGCCGCCTTCGGAAGCTATCCATATATTTCCCTGCTTGTCCTCTGCCATGCAGCCGATGACAGGATACGTCAATCCTGTGCTTTCATTCTTTCCGGGACGATAGTAAGTGTAAATTTCATATTCGGGATTGAAGTAATTCACTCCACCAAAGTAGGTTCCCACCCACATCGTTCCCTGATGGTCTTTGATGATACAGTAAACTGATGAGTTGCTCAGGCTACCCGGCACATCGGAAGGGGTATAATGGGTGAATTCTTTCGTTTTCTTATTCAACTTATTCAGCCCGTCGAAAGTGGCAATCCACATATTCCCCTGATTATCTTCGCAGCAGTCCCTTACCGAATTGGATGACAGTTCCTTCCGACCGTTCTTCTTTCCGTCCGTATATTGCACTATCCCGCTGTCGGACAGATAGAAAAGTCCGTCTTCCCAAGTGGATATCCACATATCACCGGACGTATCCTGATACAGATTATAAACATAGACTTGAGACAACACACATTCCGGCACACTGTGTCCTTTCTTGAGACAATACAATCCTTTACGTGTCCCCATCCACAGGTTTCCGTCATCATCCTTCAACAGGGATACAATCAGTTGATGGACATCCAATGAACAATAAGGTTTCAATTCACGTGACTTTGTGTCATAATAATGGACTTTCCAGTCTCCACCCGTGAACAGTGTGTCGGCTCCATAGGTGATATTATACACTCCGCCTTTCTGAATGGTATAAAACTTTTCCGAATGCATATCAAACTCACATAATCCTTCAGAAGTCTGTACATACAGCATCCCTTTATTATCCCCACAAATATTTCGGACTAGATTGCCCACAAGGGAATGTTCGTCTTCCTTATCATGCTTGTAGTATTGTATCCGGTTTCCGTCATAGACATTCAATCCGTCACGTGTGCCAATCCAGATTCGTCCGAGCTCATCTTTATGCAAGGCATAAACGGAGAACTGGGACAGTCCGTTTTCAGTGGATAGATAATTGAAGGATATGTCTTGGGCTGAGAGTGTGGTTGTTCCTAAAACGGCTATCAACCAAAGGCATAACCGCAAAAGCGCATTTAAAGAGTATAAATGTGTGTATCTCATAAATATTCTGTATTATAAAGCGGAACAAAGATACTAAAAAAACAAGTATAATTATACTTAATTATAAAATCTCTTATTCACATTCATCACAGGTATCTTAGGTTCTCATTCATAGATAGTTCCGGTGAAGAAACGACAAGAAATACAGTATTCACCAACCTTCACATCTTCACGTCCTTCCTGGGATTGGCATTCTTCCGACTCATATCAGCAATCAAATGACATATAGTACATAAAGGAAGGAGGAACGATTATGGTATAATTCAAGTAGCCAGCAGTCTTTTCAATATCAGCCAACTCCAGTTGTCCACTTAGACAACTAGAGCCGTCTGATTGGCTGACTAAAGTTGACCAGATAGCCGACTTCAGTCGGCTGACTTACAGGTTTACTTTTGAAGATACACGTTCTATAAAGTATCACGTCAGGTTACAGTGAGATTTCTTCCCAATCCTCGATTGTGCGTGTGGAAGAGGAGAAACTTACTCCGATGCAAATGACCTTGCGCTTGTCTGCCAGATAGGGCTTGGCATAACCATTTTTCTCTATTTGTTCCAAAGCTTCCCGTGCCGTACCATCCATCTTAAATTCGAAGATATACACATAGTCGTCCATCTCCAGCGTGCAGTCCACTCTTCCGTAACTTTGGCGGTCTTCACAGTGGATGGCAATGCAGTATACGCCTATGAGACGAAGCAATAGGTAAAAAGTATATTGAAAATGTTTCTCGGTGATATCTATATCTTTCAGCGAACCGTGAGAATCATAAGGAATGCTTGCCAAAAAAGAAGTGAGCGAACGGCGGAATGCATTTGTATCACCTCGCTCAAGATCCATTACAGAATCTGTTGTCCAGCTTGTCACTTCCTTGCTTTTCGGCTTCATATAGTTGGCAGCCAACATAGACAGGAACCCTTCGCGTACTTCATTGTTCGGGAAATCAAGCAAGTAGGTTCCCATTCTTTTATTATATTCTTTGATGGTGAGGTATCCACTTTGGAAAATCATTGGTAACGGTTGCTCTACATCTGCCTTATAATCTACAAATAAAGAGGGTTTGTAGAATTTCCCTGTCAGTTCGTTCATCTGTTCGCGACTGTGTTGCAGCAGGCGTATCAGATAAGTGGGAGTTCCGGTGGCGAACCAGTAGTCACGGATTTCATTCATTCGAAAAGCATTAAGAATGCTGAATGGATTGTAAATGCCTGTCATGTTCGTGCTGAAATGATAGCCATCGTACTGTCGTTGCAACCAATCCTTCATTTCCTTTACTGTACATTGGTATTTAGTGGCCAGTTGGATCATAGGTTCTTCAAAATATTTCTCCAATTCCTCTTGGGTGATACCGCAAAGAGACTCGTATTGTTCACTCATACTGATATCTGTAGGTTGGTTGAATCCGCTGAATACACTGACTTGTGAGAATTTGGTAACTCCTGTCAGCAAAACGAATCTCAGGTATTCGTCGGCCCCTTTAAAGGTGGAATAGAAAGATTTGAGAATCTCTCTATGATGATCCTCAAGCAGTCGCTTTTCTCCTTCGTGAGTACGGGTAGACGCTCCGGTGTCAAGTACGTCGAGAATAGGTTTATCATATTCATCTATTAGCACTACGGCTCGCTGTCCGGTCTTTTGATAGGCACGTTGCAACACCCCCTTGAAGCGGTCACCTGTAGTGGTTTCAAGGGGGTCTTTTCCATATTCCACTTCCCATTTGGCTATGTAGGTTTCGATGCTTTTCTCCAGTTCTCCTTCACGGGTGTAGTTCCCTCCGTTGAAGTCCACACGGAAGATAGGATATTGCAACCAGTCCTTTTCAAGGCGGGAGATTGCCAGTCCGTCAAAAAGTTCTTTCCGCCCTTGAAAGTAACAGGCGAGCGTGCTAACCAGCAAGCTTTTCCCGAATCGGCGGGGACGGCTCAAAAAATAGATTGAACCTTCTTGCACAAGACTGTAAACCAAAGCGGTCTTGTCTATGTAAACATATCCGTCTTCACGAAGGCGTTCGAAACTCTGTATTCCAATGGGATATTTCATTTTCTTATCGGCTTTTTATGAATCAGTAGACGAAGATACATGAAAGCGTGCATAAATGCAAATCATTTTTTAGTTATATTAGAGGAACACGGTTGTGAAGGCAGCATATATAATTGCTTGATTTCCGCTATCATCCCCAATGCTTTAGTACTTTCTACTTTTATTTCCATCTTCATGATGTAATCGCCCATCAGTCGGAAACGTAACATATCTCCCATTTCATAGTAAAGCATAGCCACTTTATATCTCGGGGTTACGCGGTAAGGAATCATGTCGGCTGTGATTCTCCAAATTAATAAGCGACCATTTGCAGAATCTTGTTTATAGTAATAAGCACCTACAATGAGAAGAACTCCAATCAACAATAATATACAACGCACCCATAGCCGTATTTTCAAATATCCTCTATATTTATACCAAATAAATCCGCAATCAATCATTGCAGCCAGCCGGCACGAGAATCCGACAGGACAAGAACGTATGCAAACAACAAAATCAGCCCCGACAAACCGAGTTTCAATAATTTATTATGTAAGACTTGCATTTGATTATGAGTATGATGACATAACATACTAACAAGCAATCTATACAGTTTAGTTTTACTGTCTCTTTTCCGAAAAGGCTTATCTTATGCATACTAGTTTTAAAATATCAATTCATCACTACAAAAGCAACTCTGCTCAATCATCATTATGGATAAAATCTGCAAAGTCTTTTTCAAACTGCTTGAATCCTCCTAAATAGATTTTGTCTATCCGTTCAGAAATTGCTGATGAATCATCCACATCTTTCAGAGAGTACACAAACCTTTTCAGCATATCTCCAGGTAGTTCTTCAATCCAAAACGTGACAAGCGTATGTGAGAGCGTGTAAGAATACCCCTCATTAGTAAATTCTTCAATCATAAATTCATCTTGCAGACCATTTATAAACTCAAGAAGATTAATTTCTCCCAACGTATACATTGAGCGGATTCTACCAAATTCATAATCCGTAAGTGAATGCCGGACTCCTTTCTTTGTTACCACGCTATTCTGAAAATATCTGGCCAAACCTTCATTAAACCAATTAGGAATATGTACCCCTATTATATGTCTAGCGAAATGATGACTAAGCTCGTGATAAATAATGGCAAGAGTTCTTTTACGTCCATTTTCCGCTCCCAATACTACAATCTTATTCTGAGCTGTCACATACAAGCCGGCCACTTTTTCCCATGTTGTTACACCAATACTTTTTAGAAATATCTTAGCCGCTTCCTTCTTCTCAAACATATAGAGGTGAACAATAGTCAGAGTATCGGGCAATCCGAATTGCGAATAAAATTCGGCTTCGTGCACAAACATCTTTTCTATTTTTCCACGTTCCTCTTCTGACAGAGGGTCACCGTTATATTCAATCTGTAATACCTGTCCACAGAGTTGAACACAAGAAATAAGCAGTGACAACAGAATTAATGATATACGCATAGTGTCATTTCGTAGATTTCTGTTTCAAATATTTTTTCTTTTCGCGCTTATCCATGTCCTGCATGATAAGTTCATCATCAGTCAATGCCTGATAATAGGTTCTTTCCTTGAGTTTTATGTCTCCTTCAGTCGTACGGAACATCGGAGTGAAATGAGAATAAGGATAGCCGTTAAACTTCTCTCCTGTAAATTTATTCTTGTCCAGGAAGAAAAAAGAAATTGATATGCCGTTACTACCGGCCAATCCTATAGGCTGTCCGGTCAGTATAGTCTCTCCCGGCTGAACAAGAATTTCAGCCATGAAAATATATATGGAAAAAGTATCGTCGGCATGGTATATGAGCAAATGGTCGGGATGATGCATTCTGCAAACAACCCCACCCCTTGTTGCATAAATTGTATCTCGTCCGTTCAAACGAAACCGCATAGTCTTTCGTGATTCCCTCATGTCAGTTTCCCAATTAATCTTTTTACCACTTTTCACGGGTAACGCATAAGGAGTAGTAATCTTAAATTTGTCAGGGAATTTGCCACGACAAATATAATAGTAACCCCACTCTTTAAACGAATTGTCTACTTCCGATTCAAAATCTTTAGTGTACACTGTATTCTTTCCCGGAGACAGGTTATAAGACTCATCCATTTCGCGATACAAATAGTAATCGCAAAAATCCTCATTGTAATAATTCAAGTCCAAATTTCTCAGATTATTCCTTTCCCATTTGCCTTGCACTTCACTGCGGGTACGTGATAATATCACATAATCCAGGGATTGGGCATGAATATGGTCAATGGACAATACCAGAGCTAGTATTATTGAAAGTTTAATGTACTGTTTCATAGCTTAGAATTATGTTAGACAGAAAATATCGATAAAGAAGATGACGCTTGCACGAACATCTTCTTTACCGTGTTATATCAATTAGTGTATATTAATATGTTAATATCATAACTTAAAACGATCTTGCTTCCCATCGATATACATAATTGAATGTTTTAGCTAAAGGACTCAAGGTATATTGCAAACCTACAAGCTTAGTTTCGAGTTCACGAAATACTGAAACAGGAATACAAGCATAAGGACCAAAATTAGCAAATTCAAAATAAACCTCATCTATTTTCCCTGTATCTGAATTAATACATGTTATTATAAATATCTGTCGTCCTTCCAATTGCTCCTTATACGTTACAAATGCGTCATTAATAGCGTGCTCCATTTTCTTATCAGAAGCAATTCCAATGGCATCTTCCATCCATAAAGGAACATAATTCTCTGCAGTCACATAAAATATTTCATCAGTACTCTTTATTTTCTGCGGAATATAAGTCCACTTATTATTTTTCTTATATAAAGTTACAAAACCAGATTCACTAACATCGCATTGATAAGTATAACCGTTTTCGTTGAAAGTTTTTGTGAATTCGTAGAAATTTTCCAGTGATGATATTCTTAATACACACACTGCAAAAGTGACAAGTATAATTAATGATTTCATTTCAAACAATCTTATTGGGTATCATATTTTTCACAGTCCCATACATTGAAGGACTTTGTATCTAATTGCTTCCGAGTATAGATTTTAGATGGAAATTCCTCCCTTTTATCTTTAACAAACTGACCAGAAGAATTAATCGAATAGGTTTCATCCACCCTTCTTGCTTCAAATTGCGCAAACGAATTAAAAGGAATGGAAGCTGAGCCTGTCGGTACTAAAGTAGAGATTACCACATGATAATCATTAGTTATTCGAAATTGTTTGGGAGTAATCCATCCCCAACTAAATCCGGCTTCAAGCGTACTCTTTATATTACCATTGCTATCAACTACGATTAAAACATCAGTTTGAGAATCCGTGGCTCCACCAAAATTCACAGCAGCCAATGTTAAGGCGGTGTTAGGTATAAGAAACTTAGCAAACAAAGCAGGAGCAAGATCGGGATCTTCAGAAGCAGACCAATAGTCAGTTCCCTGAATATTGTTATACAATTTATCAGGGATTACTCCTTTTGGATTACAAATACCAACCCATTTCTTATAATGGACACCCTTAGCTGCCACATGGGGTACTTGCATAGCATCTATCATAGTCAATGCTTTCTTTATACACTCTTGCCCAGATATCTGCGGTGCAGGTATAAATAGCAAAATTATTAACAGAAAAGTCTTATCAAAAATATTCATATTATTATATTTAATCAGAACGTACTATCACGTCTGTCGTTTACCAAAAGGCATAGCCATTATAGTTATTATATTAACAACTTTTATTGGGTTCACTAAATTCTGAAATATAGAAATTTTGGTTACTTGTCGAACTCTTTGCTGTCTCCCAAGCTCGACTCTCATAGTTGTTAGAGGTGCATCCATACAGGGCAATGATGCCTGCATAGACAAAATGTTTTACTTGCATATTTTTTTATTTCATACTGATGTTTGCCCTTTGGTGAACAAACATCAGCTTATTAATTGTATGTCTTATCTCACCGACAATTCTTCTATCGAAACCTGTGCCGGATTACCATTCAAAGAGGTGGCATCCAAACGGATGAAGCGAGCAGATACTTTTTCTTTGAATTGTACCGTTTGCGGAACGGGGTTATTGATGATATTACTGAACTCGCCATTAGTAGGTACTTCTGTCCATGTCTTTCCATCATTACTTATCAGGAATTTATAGCGAAAAGCAGTGGTCGGCTTTGCTTCGGCTCCTGCGGGAGCGTACGTAAATCCTGCAATAACAGTCTGCTCTCCTAAGTCGATGGTGACAGGAGATGATGACAACAGACGCCATGCATCTTTGGACAAACTTTCTTGTGCTGCCTGCGATGATTCGTCTTGCAACGGAGCGGCATAGTAGGCAGCTATCCGAGATACGTTGGCTGTCAAGCGACATTCGTCGATAGTCACCCGGATTTTATTGGCTTTCACGGTAGGGATACGCAGCAATCGTTTATAGCCAATTGTGGTTCCCTGTCCTACGATGCGCCATCCTTCGGACGTCAGTACCTCTACTGTGAACTTCTCTACCCGTTGTCCTTTAGCGATGTCTTCCTGCAACATTATTATGTTGACAGAAGTTTCCTGTTCCAACTGATAAATCCGGCTGTCGTGTGGGGCGGCACACCATAGGTTCATTCCGTCTTTTATCTTGTCCGAAGCAAATACCTGCTTTCTATAATCGGCAAATTCTTTCAGCCGGGCGACATCCGCTTCACTGATAAGCCCCCGTTTATCCGGCGGGATATTGAGCAGGAGAACGGAGTTGTATCCTACCGACTGGTAATAGATTTCCATCAGATGATGCAAAGTCTTCACTTGAGCGTCCTGTTCTTTATGGTAGAACCATCCCGGACGGATAGATACATCCACTTCCGACGGATACCAGAACAGTTCGCGAGCCTTTGCCAGCATCTTGCGGCTGCCCAAATCGGGGGTTGTGCTCGATACGTTGAGAAGCTTGTTATTTTCGGAAGCACGGCTGTAAATGCTCGGAGTACGTACCGTAGCCCCCCATTCGGTTTCACGGCCAATGCCTTTCTCATTCCCTACCCAACGTACATCATCGCCCATGATGGCCGCAACAGCTTTGGGTTGCAGGCGGCGGATAGTCTTATAATAAGTATCCCAGTCATAGACTTGTTTTTTACCGTTGGGACCTTCGCCGTTGGCTCCGTCAAACCATACTTCGTGGATTTCCCCGTAATTGGTCAGCAGTTCCGTAAGCTGGCGGACAAAGAAATCGTTGTATTTCGGAGAATCCCCATAACAAGCGGCATTCCTGTCCCACGGAGAGAGATAAATTCCGAACTTCATGCCATACTTGTCGCACGCCTGGCGAAGTTCTTTCACGACATCCCCTTTTCCCTGTTTCCAAGGAGAAGAAGCAACAGAGTGAGGAGTCGTTTTCGTGGGCCACAGGCAAAAACCGTCGTGATGCTTGGCGGTGAGAAGTACCATCTTAAAACCGGCATCTTTCAAGGTACGTACCCATTGTTCGGCATCCAGTTCGGAAGGATTGAAAAGGGCAGGGTCTTCCTTGCCGTCCCCCCATTCATTGCCGGTGAAGGTGTTGATGCCGAAGTGCAGGAAAGCAGTCAGTTCCAGTCGTTGCCAATTCAACTGCTCCGGAGTGGGAACCAAACGGGCTGCCATATCCACTTTCTGCTCCAAAGTGGCATTTTCGGGAAAACGGAGATGCTTTACAAAATAATCCTCTTTCGTTTGATGCGACTGCAAATACGAAAGTTTTTCTTTCTCTTTTCTACTAGTTGCAGACATTTCTACCGACAACACGCAAAGTACCGCCACTAAGCAGCTATTTAATAAAAGTTTTCTCATCTTTATTCGATATTACATATTATTCTCACCATAAGTCATTTTCACGTTCAGGGAAGTATGGTTATTTACGGGTACTTCCAGTTTCAGGTATCCTTTCTTTTCAAAGACCAGAATGTCGCTTGCGGATACACGTACCTTGTATCTCCCTTTTGAATCGGTTCGTCCCAGTTCATGTCCGGAAGTTTTTGAATGAATGGACACACCGTCTATCAATGTAGCCTGCACATCTCTGACAGTGCCGCTTACGGTTATCTCTTTTCCGGCTGACGCGGATTTGGTTATGGTAGATGCCGGAAGATTGTCCGCGGCGGAAACGGGTTGCCCGTCTGCTCCAACAAGCTGTCCGTTCGCTCCGATATGAATAGTCTGCTTTAGCAAGATGCGGTCGGAAGCGGTTCCCAATTGCAATTCAAACGCACCGGGTTCTATCAGTCTCCTACCGTCCTCCAAGGTAAGGGAAAGTTCGGCAACCGGGAAACTGAGAACGACTTCCCTAGTCTCTCCCGGTTGCAATTCAACTTTCATAAATGCGCGCAGTTGTTTTATGGGGGTCACAACCGAACTTACTTGGTCGCGCACATAAAGCTGAACAACTTCTTTCCCTGTTCTTTTTCCTGTATTCCGGATTTGTGCCTTTACGCGGATGGAATCATGTTCCAAAGCGGCCGTCATCTTCTCCAAAGAAAAAGTGGTATAACTCAACCCATGTCCGAACGTCCACAAAGATGCGGGAGACGAGAAGACGTAATCCCTGCCGGGGACTTCATAACTGCCCGGCTTCTTATAAAAGCCCTTGTCGGAAGGCAAATGGTTGTAATAAGCCGGCAGATGCCCTACGCTCTGGGGAAAGGAGAAAGCCAGTTTTCCCGACGGATTCACTTTCCCGAAAAGAATATCGGCTATGGAGTTGCCCGCCTGCTCTCCTGCATACCATTGTGCAAGAATGGCGGGAATATGTTCTTTTTCCCAGGGGATACAAAAGGGTTTGCCGGCTACAAGTACCAACACTACCGGTTTTCCTGTTTCGTAGACCGCACGGATAAGCTCGCTCTGCGCTCCCGTCAGTTGAAGGTCGTGCAGGTCAAAGCCTTCTCCACAGTTCACCTGGTTATAATCACGCGCCAACGATGCACTGGAACTGCCGCAGAAGAGCAGGGCTACATCACTTTGAGAAGCAATCTCCACCGCTTCGGAAATAGCCGAAGTATCTTTGGACATCATACTGCATCCACGGGCATAACGGACGGTAGCCTTGTCGCCCACCAGCCGCTTTATCCCTTCCAACGGAGTGACGCCATCCTTATTGTCCCGGCTCCATGTGTAATCACCGAACTGCACCTGCGCGGCATTCGGCCCGATGACTGCAATCGAACGAATCCGGTCGAGATTCAACGGCAATAATCCATTTTCGTTTTTCAGCAATACGGTAGACTCATCCGCTATCTTACGGGACAAGGCGACGCTTTCCGCATCATGCATTTCCTGTTTGCCGAACTTCTCTCCATATGGGTCTTCAAACAAGCCTGCCGCAAACTTGGCAGTAAGCACCCGGCGTACTGCCTCATCAATCACGTTTATATCCATCTGTCCCTTTTCAACCAGTTCTTTCAGATAGGGATAACATTCGCTGGAAGCCTCTACGTCCAGTCCCGCACTGATGGACTGCACAGCGCACTCTGCCGGACTGCCGGCTGTATGATGAAAGTTCTGCAACATCTCAATCGCGCCCCAATCGGAATAAACATATCCCTTAAAGCCCCATTGCTTCCGCAGAATATCGGTCAGCAGATAGCGGGAAGCGGAGTTGGGGACACGGTTCCAGGAGTTGTAAGTGGACATCACAGCCATGACAGGCAATCGGGTAACTACCATTTCAAACGGTTTCAGATATACATCGTACAAGTCTCTCACCCCACATTCCACGGACGCGAGGTTCAGCCCGCCCAACGGATTGCCATGAGGACCGAAATGCTTCAGCATCGGAGAAATGCCATTATCCAAATAACCGCTTGTCTCCGCACAGGCGAATACTCCGCAAAGAAAAGGGTCTTCCCCATAGGATTCTTCCACCCGTCCCCAACGCAAATCGCGGACTACATCAATGCAGGGAGCCAATACCTGACGCATCCCCTGCGCATGAAGGTCACGCGATGTAGAGGCCGCCTTCTGATAAGCCAGCACCGGGTTGAAGGTACTTCCCAACGCTATATTCTGAGGATATATAGTGGAACCTTCGTGGGCGGAACCATGTAGGGACTCCGCTACGGTAAATACAGGAATTCCCAGCCGGGTGTGCTCTATCATATACTTCTGTATGAGCCGCATATTCTTACTGCAATTCTCCCCTGTCAACGGGAAACCTTCTACAAATCCCCAACCGATATTCCCAGCAAAGACGGAGAGTTTCTTTTCGTCCAACGTCTGTCCGTCGAATATATTCCAGGAATGTATATGGCGGATTTGGGCTATTTTCTCTTCGAGCGTCATCCGGCGCAACAGGTCTTCCACTCTTTCGTCAGTGGGCAGAGAGGCGTTCTTATAAGGATATGCCTGTCCCCTTGCAACCGAGAAAGGAAATAAGAACAATAATAATGCTAACAACGGGTATTTGATATAGTGTTTCATCTGTTTTCTATTACAGGTTAGTGTCAGTTTTTCAACGGTTTCAATGAGATATAACGGGGGCGGAATAATTCTACGGCGGTAATGGATTCCGGTTCGATACGTATATCGTACTCTCCGGCAGGCAGTGTCACCGTACCTACCGTTTCGGTCACATTCGCTCCGTTGCAGACTTTCTTTGTCAGCTTTTTGCCGCCTAATGTAATCGAATATACTCCGGCTGCTCCCATGCTTGCCTTACGCACTTCTTTTCCGGCGTCACCTTCCACCAGTTCATCTTTATATTTAGGAGCAGGAGCAACGTAGGCGATGCCGACTTCATAGGTCATCGGCTTGTCCAGACGGACAGACCATACCACCGCATCTCCTTTCTGCGTCATATTCTGCACACACTGTGCCTCGACTTCCTCACCGCCATAGCGGGCATTACCTTCCAGGCGGGCATCAAATGTACGCAAGTAATCTACCGGTTGGGTGGCGGAAATACGACGGCGGGGGTCTGCTTTAAGCTCCGACGTACATTCCAAAACAACAACCGTATTGACCGTGTCCGGACAATTCAACGGCACGTCCACCCATAGGTCTTTCCCGGAACGGACACATTTCAGGTTCTTTTGAGGATTGCCCAGGAGACAGGCGCGCTTCACATCTGTAAGCAACCCGCCGACACACAACTTTCCGTCTTCGGGCCAGTCGAATACGTGCAGATAGAGCTTATTGCCCTTACGGGTAGTCTCTCCCCACGACTGAACCGCAAGCGGAGTGGCTTTCGTTCCTCTGATAGAAGATTCGCCGTTCACTTTCCACCAGTCGGCAATTCCTTTTAATATCGCCTTGTCCGGCGAACTGAACTTTCCATTTCCCATCGGTCCGATGTTCATCAGAATATTACCGTTACGGGCGGCGGCTTTGACAAGCAGCTTTATGAAGAAGGAAGCGGGTTTGTATTCATTGTCATTCTCATTGTAGGCATAGGAGTTGTTGGTAGTAGGAATGCCTTCCCAATAGATGTCTCCATAGTTGCTGAACTCGTATGGGCAGTCACTGGTATTGTAATAATCGTATCGGTCGAATCCCGAAATTGCACGACCATTGATGATAATGCCGGGGCTGGCTTCGCGGGTGGCTTTCACGATACGGATACATTCTTCCACCGGGAGTTTATGGGGAGTATCGTACCACATAATATCGGGGTCATAATTAGCGATTAGTTCGCGTATCTGAGGAATCGCCTTTTCATCTACATATTTACGGGCGATGGGCAGGAATTCCTTACGGGTTTCCCACCAGTTGCGTCCGCCCAGCAGTTTGTCTCCACCCGGATTGTCATAATCCCAGTCGTTGCCTACTCCGTCCTTCTCGCCCCAATCGAATGCGTGAGAATAGTAAAAACCAAATTTTATTCCGGCTTTGCGGCAGGCATCCCGAAGTTCCTTCATCGGGTCGCGACCGAACGGAGTGGCTTTCACAATATTGTAATCACTCACTTTCGAGTCATACATGGCAAATCCGTCATGATGCTTGGAAGTGATGATAAAGTATCCCATGCCTGTCTCCTTGGCTATACGTATCCATTCTTCCGCATCGAATTCTTCAGGATTGAATCTGGCTGCTACCTCTTTCTTATATACTTCGACAGGAATCCGCGCCATACGCTGTATGTGTTCGCCGTATCCGTTATAGCGTTTTCCGTCCCATGAACATCCCAGCGGAGAATAAACTCCCCAGTGAATGAACATTCCGAAGCGGGCGTTGTCGAACCATCGCATCCTTTTATCAAGTTCCCCTTTATCGGGAACCATTGCCGACAGTCCGGTCTTCGGTTCCGCTTGTTGCTGCGCAAAGCAGGATAGTGTACTTGCAGACAATGCTGCTGCCAGGATAATACTACAAAAGTGTGTTTTCATGTTTCTCATTCTGATTATATTTTCTTCCCCATAGGAGAGCTTATTGTAAATAGTAACTTTTCACCCGGTTTCATTTGTTTCTCCGTTACCCTTCCCAAGAAAGGATTGAGCAGTTTCATCATTCCGCCTTTTTCCGATTCGACAGTGATGGAGCTTACCTTGCCATTTTCGTAAGAAGCGGTCACCAGAAATGCTCCCATCGCCCGCAGGTTGCAGAAAGATGCATCCTGCCATTTGGTCGGCATGGCGGGGAATACCCTAATCACTCCGGTATGGCTTTGCAACAACATTTCCTGAATAGCGGCGGCACAGGCAAAATTACCTTCCAGCGTGAACGGGCGATAGGTAAATTGTGAAAAGCCTGCCTTCAACTGGTCGCCGTTCAGATGGAAACTGTTCGGGCCGCAAAAGGCTTTGATAAAGATGTGCAGGTTGCGCAAGGCTTCGTCACCGTCGAAAACACGGGTTTTCAGGTTGGCAAGCCATGTATAAGTATATCCAGTCCAATAGTCCGGTCCCAACTGTTCGATGTTTTTAATGGAACGGAGAATCAGGTCGATACTTCCGTTGCCCTGACTGGCATCAATGATGCCGAAAGGATGGAAAGCCAATAGATGTGAGAAGTGACGGTGTGATTCAGTCAAGGGGGTTCCCGGAGCAATCAGCAAGCCACTTTCATTCTTCGCGAAGTCGGGCCATTCGGCCAATTGCTTCTTCCAGTGTATGGCTTCGTCCGCGAATCCAAGCGTGTCCGCCATTTCTTCCGCTACCATATAGGCAAGGCGGATATTGGCAAGGTCGTAATTGGTGGTTTCCTGAAACCAGGCGTCTATCCGGTTATCGTTAATTTCCGGTGACGAGGAAAGCGGTAACTTCCGCATGCCTTTCTTGTCCCTGACGGAAACGTTTTCAAAATAACGGGCTACCTCTTTCACCCACGGATAGGCTCGTTGAGAGAGAAAGTCCGTATCCATGCTATATTTCCATTGCAAATAGAAATGATGCACAAGCCAGCCGGCAGCAGTAGGAGAATTGGCATACTGGTTCCATCCGCCGATAGGTTCTCCGGTCAACGTGGCGATGCAGGCTACGTTCATTCCTTCCACATCGTAGAATTTGCGGGTAAACTTCTCCGAATTGTCTTTTATCTGCCATAGCCAGTCGGTGAAAACGGATGACTCTTCCAGATGATTGGATGAATATCCCGGCCAGTAGCTTAACTGGGTATTCAGGTCATTATGGAAGTCTCCACGCCATGGCGGGGTTTGTCCGTTATCGGCAGTCCACACTGCTTGCAGGCAGATAGGGGGCGCTCCTTTGCGGGAAGCGGAAGCAAATTTATACATTTCAAGATACCATTGCTTTTCCAGCAGAGTGTCCGGTATATGTATGCTCGATTTCTCCCAGTATCCTTTCCACCATTCTTCGTGCCTGGTCAAGCTGTTCTCAAAGTCATCGTTCATGTAGCGGTTTATGCAGTCCAGCGCTCCTTCTTTCTCCGAATACCACGTCCCGGTGGAAGTAACACAATACTTTCCTTCCATCTTCTTGCCGGACAGCATCTCCCAGTCCACAGCTATTTCATAAGAGATGTCTCCCCATCCTTGCTGGCGATACAGTAAGGAAGTAGGGGTTATTTCTTCCACTTTACCCAACCTATATCCTAAAGAGGTCAGTTTATTCACTCCCAGCTGATAGTCCAGTACCTCTCCGTTTTCTTCATACAGCGGCGTAACCAGACGGACAGGAAGTGTATCGGACAGGTTCTCAAACTGAAAACGTCCGCCTTTCTCATTGGCAGGAACAAAAATACGGGCTTTGACACCTCTCTCCCATTCTATGGTACAGAGGGCTGAAGCCAGATTGAGTTTTACATTCGTGACTTTACCTAAAGAAGCCGTATTTAGCTCGATGGCTCCGGCAGGTATCTTTGTCGGTGCGGAATCATATTTTGTCCGTTCGTCAATCAGTTTATAGACAGGAGTTATATTCTTCTTCTCAATCACCTGGTCGCAAATGAACTTATAGGTATAATCGGGAGAGGCAAACTGCTCTACCGGACGCAAATCCCATAAATCCGCCCGGTCTATTGCAATGCGCAACCGTCCTTCCTTCTGCCATATCAATGCACCGGTCAGCCCGTTTCCCAGCGGAATAGCCTCATCCCATACTTCAGGAAGTTTGTCGAAAGTGAGACTGTGATAAAAAGGAAACGACTCGGCCTTTTCCACGCTCTGCTTACAGGAACAAAGTAATCCTGCAAATACAATTATCTGTAAAAAATATACTGCTTTCATATGCTATTAGGGTTTCATGAAAATTCTTTTATCTCGACATTGCAAAGATGCGACAAGCAATCAACATCGGTGTGCACTTTACGTACTTTCAACGTACACATACAATACAAACAGTGCTATACTCGGGTTATAGGCGGGGGATTGTACCTCAAGTGCAGCCATATGTACACAATGTGTATCTCATGAGCACCGGGCATAAAAACAGGACAGCCGCTTCAAGTCATTACTTGAAACGGCTGCCCTGTTTTTGTTATATGTTATTTACAGAATTTCCTTGTCTTCCCACTTTCCGCCGTGCCACTCCACCACCGACGTGAAACCCGCTTTCTTCAAAGCTGCCAAGCCTTCGGGACGGGCATTGTTTATTCTTTCGGGATAGTGGGCATCACTATTCACTTGTACGCGGATACCCAAGTCTTTCAAGAAAGTGAAATAGCGTTCATTGGGATAGAAAGTGCCTAATTCGTGATAAGCCTTGGTGTTGATTTCGACAATATATCCATGACGGGCTATCTCTGCGAAATAATCACGGACTAAAGCGTCATACCACGGTTCGTCCAGTAATCCGGGACGGTAGCAGGAAGCATTGTAATGCATCTTGTCCGCATGACCGACAATATCAAATCCGCCCAATTCGACCATATGAAGCAGGTTCTTATAATAAAGGCGGACAACGGAATCCAGGTCACCGTCGAAATGCTTGTCTATTAATTGGCGGAAAGTATCTGCCGGAGTATCAATGTCCACGATTTTTCCTTCCGGGGAATATAGCATATGCACGGAGCCTATCCGGTAATCGAGCGGCAGTTCCCGGAAACGGGATGAAGCGGGATTGCTGTCTTCGTTCAGGTAATCTATTTCAAGACCGATGGCAAGCTCTATCTTATCCGCGTATTTCTTTTTGAGACGGGCGAATTCGGAAAGGTAATCTTCCATTCTGTCCCATTCCATAGTCCATGCTGTGGGAAACGGCAACGGAGCATGCGAAGAGATGCCATAGGAAGTAAAGCCTTCGCTGATGGCAAAACGGATAAAATCTTCCATGTTGGCTCGTCCGTCGCAATAGAGACAATGGCTATGATAGTTAGTAAGGTTTGTCATACAAGATTATATTATCAAAATTATATTATCAAGGTCAATAATCTACGTAATGAAGGCAATTCGTTTCCGTTATAAGCCCCCGATATGATTACATACTGAGTTATCTGCATAAGTATAAATAGAAATGTTTGTGCCACAGTGATGGCACAACAGTGCCACCTTATTGGCATGCCCGTGACACGCCTATGGCACAGCTGTGCCAATAGGTTGGCACAAAGTTATCCTTCTATCTCGCTAAGCTCCAACCAGCGCATCGTCTTTTCATCAATCAGGTCATTCACCGCCGGCAAGCGTTTCGATTTCTCGGTCAGTTCGTCAACGGAGAGCGTACCGCTGCAAAGGAGTTCTTCAATCCGGGCTTTTTCCGCTTCCAGGTCAGCTATCTCCTTTTCCAGTTGTTCGAATTCGCGCTTTTCCTTAAAGCTCATTTTCCGCTTGTCGTTCAGGCGGACGCGGGCAGTCTTTTCTTCCTGCGGCTTTTCGGCTTCTTTCTCTTTTTGGGCTTTCGCGTCTTTCCAGTCGCGGTAGTCGCTGTAATTTCCGGGGAAGTCACGGATGTCTCCCTGTCCGTTGAATACCATCAGGTGGTCTACTACCTTATCCATAAAGTAACGGTCGTGGGAAACGACGATGACGCAGCCTTTGAAGTGCTGGAGATATTCTTCGAGCACATTCAATGTGATAATATCGAGGTCGTTGGTAGGCTCATCCAGTACGAGGAAGTTAGGATTACGCATCAGGATGGTACACAGGTAAAGACGGCGGCGCTCTCCCCCACTCAGTTTGTAGACATAGCTATGCTGGGTTTCGGGGGTGAAGAGGAAATGTTGCAGGAATTGTGAGGCGGTCAGCTTCTTTCCATTGCCCAGTTCGATGACTTCGGCAATATCCTGAATGACGTCAATCACTTTCATCTGTTCGTCAAACTGGAGCCCGTCTTGCGAGTAATAGCCGAAACGGACTGTTTCGCCGATGTCCACTGTGCCGCTATCGGGTTGTACTTGTCCCATTAGTATCTTGATGAAAGTCGATTTTCCGGTTCCGTTGTTTCCTACGATTCCCATCTTCTCATAGCGGGAGAAGATATAAGAGAAGTCTTCCAGGATTTTCAAGTCGCCGAAACTCTTGTACAGATGGTCGGCTTCGAATATCTTGCTGCCGATATAGGATGCCTTCACTTCCAGTTTTACGTTATCGTTATTGAAACGCTGTTTTGCCACCTTTTCCAGTTCATAGAAAGCTTCTTCACGGTAACGGGCTTTGTGTCCGCGTGCTTGCGGCATCCGGCGCATCCAGTCGAGTTCCGTACGGTAGAGGTTGTTGGCACGTTCTATTTCTACGCTTTTAGCTTCGATACGTTCCTGGCGTTTCTCGAGGTAATAGCTGTAATTACCTTTATATTGGTAGACTTGCTTATTGTCTATTTCAACGATTTCCGAGCAGACACGGTCGAGGAAGTAGCGGTCGTGGGTCACCATCAGCAGGCTGAGGTTGGTACGGCGCAGGTAGTCTTCGAGCCATTCGGTCATATCAAGGTCGAGGTGGTTGGTAGGCTCGTCGAGAATCAGGAGTTCCGGTTCGGTAATCAAGGCGTTGGCGAGGGCGACACGTTTCAACTGTCCGCCGGAGAGTTGCTTCACCTTCTGGTCGAAGTTACGGATTTTGAGTTGCGAAAGGATTTGCTTGGCTTTCTGTTCGTATTCCCAGGCTTTCTCCTGGTCCATACGCGCCAAGAGGTCTTCCAGTCCCGGATGCCCTTCGGTTTCCATGCACCGTTCGTACTCTTTAATGAGTTCTACTGTGCTGTTGCCATGATGGAAACAGGCTTCGAGCACGGTCAGTTCTTCGGGGTATTGCGGGTCTTGTTCGAGGTAATCCACACGAAGGTCGCGGCGGAAGACAATGTTGCCGCTATCATAGCCTTCTTTTCCGGCGATGATATTCAACAAGGTGGTTTTGCCGCTGCCGTTCTTCGCTATCAGCCCTACACGCTGACCTTCGGCAATGCCCAAAGATATATTTTCAAAAAGAACCAAGTCGCCGAAGGACTTGGTCAGGTTATCTATCTGTAAATAAGGTACAGCCACGTAATTTAGTGATTAGTCGGTTAGTGATTAGTGATTAATAATCACGGATTTATACTCTTCAATGACGTTGCATGGCTCTCCTGCCTTTACTTTGCTCCATGCCAGTTTCATCGGGTCGATGATTCGGTCTTCATATTGGAGCACAGGGGCTTCACGGTTGCCGTCAACCAATGTCTGCCATTCCATGCCGTCCACTTCGTTGGCAAGAATCGCGCAGACTGTGATGCCGACAGCCAGCCATTCGTCTTTCTTCTTCGCACCTATCTTGCCGCTGTCAATCACTTGCTGAAGTTTCTCGAGGTCTTCTTCTATGCCTTGAAAATCTTTTTTCAGTTCCTGTTTTACGGTAGATACCACCCATTCGTATCCTTCATTAATCTGGTAAATCTCCGAAAGGCGGACAGGTATCAGTTCGGCGGGATACTTCTCCCCTTCTTTGCGTATCTCCAAAGTGTTGATTATACTTTCGGCTTCTTGCACGCTTCCACCCTTTGGGACGGTGAAGGAACATTCGAAAGCAATATCGTCAATGCCTGTAATCCAGACATGGGAAGTATAATAGGTTCCTTCTTCCTGGAACATTTCTTTGCTGTACGCACATTCCAACGTTCCGACTTTAACCAATAAAGCCGAATCGTTCTCGCTCAGTTCCTGACGGATGGCGTCTTTGCCATAACCGGCCTTGCCTTTAAATGCGGAAATACGGAAGTTGCCCGACCAGACATCGGGATTATAGAAAAGAAAAGAGCCTTCGCCATCTTCAAACTCATTCCAGTCCGATGGATAGTTCATGGAAAACCATGCTCCGGGGGAGATAAATTTCTTGCCTTGCATCCTTTTTCATTAAATGATTACTTGGCAAAAATACAATAAAATAGGGAAATTGCATGAAGATAGATAAGAAACTATTTACCTATCGGCTGTATTTTCCTGCGTACCTCTTTGGAAATTTCCAAAAACATATAGTTCAGCTTGCCGGAATGAATGCCTTCTTCGTTCTCTTTGTACTTCTTATTGGCGTATTGTTTGGATTTCTCGAAGGTGAGCAATGACATTTCGTTCTGCGACTTGCCTACCATTGTGGAGTCCAGTTGCTCGTCGGGGAAAAAGTCGTCCAGGTCGACGTCGCCAATCATCGTTGTCTCCAGAAAGTTCTTGTCGGTATGCGAATTATCCGTGTAGTAACCCACAAACATATGTCCCGGTGTACGCACAAGGATAGGGTCGATATTAATGGCACGAAGCAAGGACGCGAACAATACGCTGCCGTCCACGCAGTTGATTTGAGAGGATTCCAACGCATCGTCAAACGTACGGACACGCTGTGAGAATACAACATTACTCGAAAGGCTGGTATTGGAAACGGAGCTATAACGGAACTTGCGTTTCTGTAAAATATTCCAAAGGGCATACACCTGCTTGTCTACTGCTCCTTTAGCCTTGCTCTGATAGCCGAGGAAACGATTGACGATACGGGTATTCAATGCTTCGCGGAGCAATTGGTCAATCATCGGATTCTCTTCATTGACGTAGGCGGCAAAGAAGATACTTGTATCGTGAAACTTGGTTCCGTTCGCCACATACCCCAGCAGACATTCGTTAATACTGCGGACAGAGAAAGTACGTACCCGTTGTCCCAGGTCCTTCTCATTCATCTCGACGGTCACGGCAACGCTTACCGGCTCGGCTTGCACGTTATTCTTCAATGCTTCGTAATTCCATATAATATCCGGATAAATCGTATACTCCGTACGCGGTTTGTTCAATACGAACTCGGATACGGAACGGGAGAAGAAAGGAGTTTCGGCCACTTCAATGCGTACACGGCTGTATGCGGTCTTTGATTTCAGCCGGATGGCAATGCACGATTTCGGATTTCCCAGATAGGTGGAGTCCGAAGGTATGACAACTTGTGCATCGGTAGTGGCTACGGACAGAATAGCCGAGGGAAAGATGTTTCCACCCAAATCGTCTGTTATCTCAAAGCCTGTATTGAAAGAGGTATATTTAAAGACGGACACACCGCCGAGCAGGAGCAGCAGTACGATAACCGCACCTATCACTTCGCGCTTATGACGTTTCAAGTCTATTTTTATCATCGTTTGCAGTTTCTATTATCCAACATTTCTATCATTTCTCGCTAACAAAGATAACAAATAGCAGACGTTTTTTCCTCTTACAATCCATAAAAACTTCCATATTCCATATCAATTCCCATAAATCAAGGAATGTAACGCGATTGTAACATCTGTTTCATCTGACCGTAACAAAGTCTTCTCATCTTTGCATCGAATAAAATAAAAACGTAACTTTGTCATATCACATTAATTAGATACATCTTATGAACGAAACCCGTATTTTAGTTGTCGACGATGAAGAAGACCTCTGCGAGATTCTGAAATTCAATCTTGAGAACGAAGGTTATGAGGTAGATACCGCAAACTCTGCCGAAGAAGCACTGAAAATGAACATCAGCAGCTACCATTTAATTCTACTCGATGTGATGATGGGAGAAATCTCCGGATTCAAAATGGCGAACATGCTGAAGAAAGACAAGAAAACAGCCAAAGTGCCTATCATCTTCATCACGGCAAAAGATACTGAAAACGATACTGTGACAGGATTCAACCTGGGCGCGGACGATTATATCTCGAAGCCTTTCTCCCTGCGCGAAGTCATCGCCCGTGTGAAAGCCGTATTGAGACGTACGGCAACGACGGAAACGGAAAGAGCACCCGAACGGCTTACTTACCAGACACTTGTCATCGACATCACCAAGAAGAAAGCGAGCATCGACGACGAAGAAGTGTCATTGACCAAAAAAGAATTTGAAATCCTGCTTCTGCTGGTACAGAATAAAGGGCGTGTATTCTCACGTGAAGATATTCTGGCACGTATCTGGAGCGACGAAGTGTATGTGCTGGACCGTACTATCGACGTAAACATCACCCGTTTACGCAAAAAGATAGGCATATACGGCAAATGCATTGTCACACGTCTCGGATACGGATACTGTTTTGAAGCTGAATAACTATTTATCATGAACCTGCCTGTAACTCAAAGACATTTTCTTTCTTTCAGCCGGAAGCTTTTCCTTTCGGTTATTTCACTGTTTCTAGTATTCGCTATCTGTTTCATTGCGTACCAGTACCAACGCGAACGGGAATATAAAATAGAACTGCTGAATACCAAATTGCAGGATTACAACAGCCGGCTCTACGAGCGGCTGGACGAACAACCGCTTGACGACGGAATTATCAACGATTATATCAATAATCATATTCTGGAAGACTTGCGTGTAACGCTTATCGACCTGGATGGAAATGTGGTTTACGACAGTTATCCGAACCATGACGAACAGATGGAAAACCACCTTAACCGTCCGGAAGTGCAGAAAGCACTGAAACACGGGAATGGGTATGACGTGCGCCGTACTTCGGAAACGACAGGAGTTCCTTATTTTTATTCGGCTACACGTTATAAGGATTATATTCTCCGTTCGGCATTACCTTATAATATAAGCCTTATCAACAATCTGCAAGCAGACCCGCATTATTTATGGTTCACTGTAATCGTGACTTTGCTTCTGATGATTATCTTCTACAAATTCACGAACAAACTGGGGACTTCTATCAGCCAGCTCCGCGAGTTTGCCATGCGTGCCGACCGGAACGAGCCTATCGAGATGGCGATACAATCGGCTTTCCCGCACAATGAATTGGGAGAAATATCGCAGCATATCATCCAAATCTACAAGCGGCTGCACGAAACGAAAGAAGCTCTCTACATCGAACGCGAGAAGCTGATTACCCATCTTCAGATTTCGCACGAAGGACTGGGAGTATTTACGAAAGACAAAAAGGAGATTCTTGTCAACAATCTCTTTACCCAATACAGCAACCTAATTTCGGACTCTAACCTGGAAACTACGGAAAAGGTCTTTGCCATCAGCGAACTGAAAGAGATTATACATTTTATAAATAAGAACCAGCAACAGCGTTCGAGAGGGAAAGACGAAAAGCGAATGTCTATCACCATCAACAAGAACGGACGCACGTTTATCGTTGAATGTATCATCTTCCAGGATGCAAGCTTTGAGATTTCAATCAATGATGTCACCCAGGAAGAAGAACAGGTGAATCTCAAACGGCAGTTGACACAGAACGTCGCGCATGAACTGAAAACGCCTGTCAGCAGTATTCAAGGGTATTTGGAAACTATCGTCAATAATGAAAACATACCGCGAGAGAAGATTAATGTATTCCTTGAACGCTGCTATGCGCAAAGCAACCGATTGAGCCGGTTGTTGCGTGATATTTCCGTACTTACCCGCATGGATGAGGCTGCCAACATGATTGATATGGAACGGGTGGATATCAGTGTACTGGTAGGAAATATCATCAACGAGGTTTCACTGGAACTGGACGAGAAGCATATCACGGTAGTTAATTCTTTAAAGAAGAGCATACAGGTCAAAGGAAATTATTCCCTGATTTATTCCATCTTCCGCAATCTGATGGATAACGCCATCGCATATGCCGGAACGAATATCCAGATTAATATCAATTGTTTCCGTGAAGACGAGAGCTTCTATTATTTCAGTTTTGCCGATACGGGCGTAGGCGTATCCCCCGAACATCTGAACCGTCTCTTCGAGCGTTTCTACCGGGTAGACAAAGGTCGTTCGCGAAAATTAGGCGGAACGGGACTAGGACTGGCTATCGTGAAGAATGCAGTGATTATCCATGGCGGCATCATCTCTGCCAAAAATAATCAGGGCGGCGGACTGGAGTTTGTCTTTACATTGGCAAAGGAGAAATAAGATTTTTCACAAAGTAAGGTTCTTTTAAAAGAAGACAAAGAAGAAAAGAAAGAAATATTCTTTGTATAAAATGAAAAGGCATTATCTTTGTCTTCTATGTAATTCATAGAAGTTCAATATAATAACAGCCAATTATGAAAACGAATCTAAATATTCTTTCAATTGTATGTATTCTTTGTCTTTGTGCCTGCAAAAACGGCAATGCTTCCGGCTTAAACAAAACTGAAGTAGCACAGGATACTATCAAAACTTTCACATTACCCACCATCCCGACAATGATGACGGCGCCGGAACAACGGGCGGATTTCCTTGTCAAGCACTATTGGGATAACGTAAACTTTGCCGATACCAATTATATCCATCACCCCGAAGTGACCGAACAGGCTTGGTCGGACTATTGCGATATATTGAACCATGTTCCATTGGAAACTGCACAGCAAGCTATGCGGAAAACAATCGAACGGACAAACGTGGATAAGAAGGTATTCACTTACATCACCGACTTGGCAGACAAATATCTGTACGACCCTAACTCTCCGATGCGTAACGAAGAATTTTATATCCCTGTACTGGATGCCATGCTGGCTTCTCCCATACTGGAAGAAATAGAAAAGGTACGTCCCAAAGCCCGCCGTGAACTGGCTCAGAAAAACCGTATCGGAACCAAAGCATTGAACTTTAACTATACATTGTCTTCTGGCGCACAAGGCTCCCTTTATCAACAGAAATCGGACTATACCTTATTATTTATCAATAACCCGGGATGCCACGCCTGCACGGAAACAATCGAAGCATTAAAAAACGCCCCTATCATCAATCAGCTTCTATCTCAAAAGAAGTTGACCGTCCTCTCTATCTACCCCGACGAAGAACTGGACGAATGGCGGAAACATCTGAATGAATTCCCGAAGGAATGGATTAACGGATATGACAAGACTTTCGCTATCAAGGAGCAACAACTGTATGACTTGAAAGCCGTCCCTACCCTCTACCTTCTGAACAAAGACAAGACAGTACTTCTAAAGGATGCCACAGCGCAAACCATCGAAGAATACTTACTAATGAAAGGCGAACAATAAGCATCTCCCACGTCACCCACACACGTACACACACCGCATGCCCATACCACGTGCCACCCCGCATGGTTTCCCGGCCTCGTTTTTTCAGCGTCAAGCGCAGGTGTTTTCTTCGGCGTTAAGAAGGGCAGACTGTTTGAGCGTAGCGAGTTTCTGCCCTTTAGCCGGAGAAAGCACCGGAGTAGCTGAAAAAACGCAGCCTTGATTCTTTCTTTTTGGTTCTTTTTCTTTCGTATCAAGACGAAAGAAAAAGAACGCCCCCCTTTGCAAAAGCCAAATAAACTCCCTATCTTTGCCACGCATTGGTTCGCAGACCTCAAAAACATACGAGGAAAGCGATTAAAAGGGAATCAGGTGTAAATCCTGAACAGTCCCGCTGCTGTAAGTTCTATAAATATGTTGCGAGCAACCTACTTTTAGCCACTGGAAAGAAACTTCTGGGAAGGCGCCCGCAACAGGAACGAGTCAGAAGACCTGCCGTGCAACCAATTTCACTGCTTTCGAGGAAAAAGCGTTGAATCTAATGAACCGGACAATCCGTCTATCATTTCATTCATCATTCTGATTCAGAGAAAGTGTGTTTTAATTAATAAACTCTGCCAAGTTTATTTATGCGTGTCCGGTCGAAGGGATTTCGCCCGGACACTTTTAAAAGTGAAAAATAGATCAATAATAGGACAAGGATGAGACATATAAGGCTATACAAGAGTATCTGTGCAGTAATCTGCTGCCAGCTTTTATTCCCCGCACTTTTTGCGCAACAGCAAAAAGTGGATACAACGCATACATACTCCATCCCCGAAATTACAGTTTCCGATATTTACCAAACACGAGAGATACGTTCTACCGCTCCGCTACAAGTACTTTCCAAAGATGCGCTAAAGAACCTGCATGCTCTGCAAGTCTCTGATGCCGTGAAGCATTTTGCCGGAGTGACCGTGAAAGATTACGGTGGCATCGGCGGACTGAAAACCGTATCCATACGCAGCCTGGGCGCACAACACACAGCCGTAGGTTATGACGGAATCACCGTAACCGACTGCCAGACGGGTCAGATTGACATCGGTCGTTTCTCGCTCGATAACGTAGACCAGTTATCATTAAGCAACGGTCAAAGCGATAATATATTCCAGCCGGCACGTTTCTTCGCTTCGGCAGGAATACTGAATATACAGACACTTACTCCCCGTTTCGAAAAAGGGAAACGTACGAATATCAGCGCGGCTTTCAAGACCGGCTCATGGGGGCTGGTCAACCCATCGGTTCTGTTAGAGCGACAACTCAATTCTAAGTGGACAGTCACAGCCAATGGCGAATGGATGTCTTCAGACGGACAATACCCCTACACCCTGCACTACGGAAATACAGAGGGCGACCTGACGTCACGGGAGAAAAGAAAGAATACCGACGTACAGACTTTCCGTACCGAAGCCGGACTTTACGGCAACTTCTCCGATAAAGAGCAATGGCGATTGAAAGCCTATTACTTCCAATCTTCCCGAGGATTGCCGAAAGCCACTACACTTTATAACGACTATTCCTCACAACACCTGTGGGACAAGAATACATTTATACAAAGCCAATATAAGAAAGAGTTCAGCCACCAATGGGTATTGCAGACTTCCGCCAAATGGAACTGGAGCTATCAGCGTTACCTGGACCCCGACACCAAAAACTCTTCAGGAAAAACGGAAAACAGTTATTACCAACAGGAATACTATCTCTCCGCATCGGTATTATACAGATTATTGAACAATCTTTCATTTTCCCTTTCAACGGATGGGAGTATCAATACAATGGATACTAATCTTACTAATTTTGCGCAACCCACCCGCTATTCATGGCTGACGGCTTTTGCTGGAAAATATGTAAATGATTGGCTGACCATCTCCGCATCTGCTTTGGCAACTATCATCAACGAAGATGTCAAGGAAGGCGGCAGCGCCGGCAATCACCGCAAATTAACGCCTTATGTCAGCGCTTCATTCAAGCCTTTCCATAACGAAGAGTTCC
The DNA here is from genome assembly GCF_903181435.1 of Bacteroides acidifaciens. Classification (NCBI taxonomy): domain Bacteria; kingdom Pseudomonadati; phylum Bacteroidota; class Bacteroidia; order Bacteroidales; family Bacteroidaceae; genus Bacteroides; species Bacteroides acidifaciens. The sequence goes on along the minus strand of NZ_CAEUHO010000001.1, from coordinate 860,060 downwards.
GTATCCGTGCCTTCTATAAGGACATCTTCCGCCTGCCAAGTTTCAATGACTTATATTACCAGGAAGTGGGAAACACCAAACTGAAACCTGAAAATGCAAAGCAATATAATATCGGACTTACATACAGCAAGAATGTATGTACATTCATTCCTTATCTTTCGGCAACCGTTGATGCATACTATAACAAAGTAACGGATAAAATCATTGCTTATCCTACCAAGAACCTTGCGATATGGAGTATGAGAAACTTGGGGAGTGTGGAGATTAAAGGAATTGACGCCACAGGAAACTTGTCTCTCCAGCCTTGGGAGAAAATCCGCATCAACCTGTCCGGCAATTATACATACCAACGGGCATTGGATGTCACTGACCCTAATTCGAACAAGGATAAATCGACTTATAAACATCAGATAGCCTATACTCCCCGTGTTTCTGCCTCTGGACAAGCAGGTATCGAGACACCATGGATAAATATGTCTTACTCATTCCTTTATTCAGGAAAACGCTATACAGTAGGACAGAATATCGCAGCAAACCGACTGGATAGTTACAGTGACCACAGTATCTCGGCGAGCCACGACTTCCGGATAAGAAAAGTTACAAGTTCGCTCAGCGTGGAAGTACTGAACCTGATGGATAAAAATTACGAGATTGTACGATACTTCCCAATGCCGGGACGTTCGGTAAGAGCAACGCTAAAAATAACATATTAAAAGCAGGATACTGATATGAAAAGGAAATTGACATATATATTTTGGTTCTGCCTGCCCATCCTATTATTATTCACGGCTTGTGATGATATGGAAGACAAGCCTTTCACTTCGGACATTGCAGGTGACCCGACTGAAACAGATACAGCCGAGCTCTATGCATTATGTGAAGGACTATTCAATCAGAATAACAGTTCATTGATGCGTTTCTCTTTCGGAAACCAGAGAATGGTGCGCAACTATTTTAACACAATCAATCATCGGGGATTGGGAGATACGGCAAATGATTTAGCCATTTATGGCGGCAAGATATATGTCATTGTCAATGTCTCCAGTACAGTGGAAGTAATAGACTTCCATACAGGAAATTCCTTGAAGCAAATTCAAATGCTGACCGAAAACGGAAGTTCACGTGAACCACGATATATCGCCTTTCACAAAGAAAAAGCGTATGTGTGTTCTTATGACGGAACAGTGACACGTATTGATACAACTTCCCTCGCCATAGACGGTGTCACTTCCGTAGGACGTAATCCCGATGGAATCTGTGTACAAAACGAAAAGTTATATGTTTCCAATTCCGGCGGACTGGATTATGCATCCGGCCTGGGAGTAGACAATACTGTATCTGTGGTTGATATCGCCACATTCAAAGAAATCAATAAAATTACAGTAGGACCGAATCCGGGCAAGATTGTAGCCGGTGCGGATGGAACAACCGTTTATGTAGCAACCCGTGGAGAAGATGTAGAAGCAGGAAATTATAACTTTGCAAAAATAGACTGCCTGACAAATGGAGTGACTCATTACAATGAGAAAGTACAGAACTTCGCCATTGACGGAGAGATTGCCTATCTATACAATTACAATTATAGTACGCAAACATCTTCTATCAAGACATTCAATCTGAAAACAGGAAAAACCGTTCGTGAGAATTTCATTACGGATGGAACAAGTATCGATACTCCTTATGGAATCAATGTGAATCCTTATAGTGGCAACGTGTATATCACAAATGCTTATGATTACACCATATACGGAGATTTGCTCTGTTTCAACCAACAAGGACAACTGCAATTCCGTCTGAATAATATCGGACTGAATCCGAACACGATTGCATTCAGCGACAAGGCTTCACAAAGCGACATTGATGATAATACCGAAGAAACTGAAAATTCATTGGCTTTCGCCAATAAAGTATGGGAGTATAAGCCGGCTCCCGGACAGTTTATCAATACGAGTACGTCGGCTTATGAGACAGGTTTCACTGCCGAACAAGTTTTAGAGCGTGCCACAGAAAAGCTAAAGAAAAAATCAGTTATCTCATTAGGCGGATTCGGTGGAACAATAACAGTAGGATTTTCTCAACCAATCCCTAATATCGAAGGGGAATATGATTTCAAGGTATGGGGAAATGCCACTTACAACAATAACACTGGAACAGGAGCACTTGGTGGAAGTGCTGAACCGGGAATTGTATTAGTCTCGAAAGATATAAATAATAATGGGATACCTGACGATGAATGGTATGAGTTGGCAGGTAGTGAGTACGGAAAAGATACAGAAATACGTAATTACGTAATCACCTATTATCGTCCCCAACCGGCCAATGGTGATGTCCGCTGGAAAGATAACTTAGGAAAAGAGGGATTCGTCAAACGTAACACATTCCATCAACAAGATTCTTATTATCCGAACTGGATAGAAGAAAACGAAATAACTTTCCATGGGACACGTCTAAAAGACAATGCCGTAGAAGAAGGCAATGTTTGGGTAGGCTATTGTTATCCTTGGGGATATGCAGACAATCATCCCAACAGAACCGAATACAGCCAATTTAAAATAGACCGGGCTGTAGACCAAAACGGACAACCTGTATTATTAGACCAAATAGACTTCGTAAGAATCTATACCGCCGTCAATCAGGACATAGGCTGGACAGGAGAAATATCTACCGAAGTCGTCACAGTAGAAAACTTACATTACAAAAAATAATCAAACTATTAATAATTAAAATTAGAGCAAAAACATGAAAAAGTTATCTTTATTCTTATTAGTATCCATATTTGCTTTTTGCGGATGTAGTGATGATAACGATGAAACAAAAGGTGGTGATGAAATAAAAGGTGGTGATGAAACAAAAGAGATTGTTGTTAACTTCGAGAATCTATTAACTGAAGCAGAAACACTTTATTTGGGAGATACAGAGAATCCGGCAGAAAGTTGGAAACAGGGAAATACTCCTTATTATTTAACTTATTTACTGGATAATACAAAGGCTTTTGAGTTTGACTGTGTATCATCTTCATATGGGTTTGGTATGGATGCTTTCGGTTTTACTAATCTTACATCCGGTAACTACAGTGCTGTCCCTAAAAAAGGCGTAAAGAATAATACTTATATTATTGTAGGATCCTCTGGCTATAAAATTGGTGCTAATAACGACAAAGAAGCTGCTATACGCTTCAAAGACAACAATAATTCCAATAATAAGAAAGCGTATCAAGTAAAAGGCTTATTTATAACTAATTGTATGTATGCCTATAATAGTATGAAAGAAGGGAGCGACTATTTTCATGAACATGGTGAAGAAGATAAATTTGATAGTAATGATTCATTCAAGGTAATTATTTACAATATAGATAAAACAAAAAAAGTAGAATACTACTTAGCGCAAGGGACTAATCTAGTAGATGAATGGAAGTGGGTAGACCTCACCTCTTTAGGAAAAACTGAAGGACTAAAATTTGAATTACAGACAACTAAGAATAACGATTGGGGTGCAATGACTCCTACCTATTTCTGTCTTGATGGGATTACTCTTATCGAAGATGTCAATTAAAACATAAATCTTTTCGAGTAACTATTTAGTCCCTATAAGAATATACTCTCTGGTATGGAAACTAAATAGTTACTTTTCAGACTTCTCTCAAATAAAATAATATTTTACACAATAAACTTATGAATAAACTCATCACTTTTTTACTATTCTTTTGTATATTGGCATGTTCAGAGGAAGAACTTATTATTGATAAATTAGAAAAAAACATAGTAACAACAAGAAGTGCAGGTGACGGTGAATATGATTTACTCGGTTATGGGTATAATTGTTTCTATTCTGATTTCCAAGACCCTTTATATGCAAAAGCCAAAGTAATAGATTTAGAACGACTTCAAAAAGGACTAGGACGGGATCCTATCACTGGACAAGAAGTTATATTTACTCCTGCAGATATTGAAACATCCATATTACACGGTAAGACAGAAACAAAAACAGCATACGGATCATCAATATATACATTAACAGAAAATCTCAATATACATGCCACTGCAAATATCGGAGACAAAATTTTAAAATTATTTTCATTAGATCTAGAAGCAACAATAAATTCAGGAGGAACTAAAGAGGAAAGAAACGCTTTTTACAGAGTTGATGCACTCAAAATGACACGAAGGCTAACCCTACCATACACAACACCATCAAGACTTAAATATTTTTTCACAGATGTATTTTTATCCGATTTAAAAAGTTTATCAGGTAAAGAGTTAGTTGAAAAATATGGTACACATGTTATGACTGATATACTATTAGGAGGCAAATTTTCCGCATTTTATACAGGTAAATATACAAGTACATCAGCAACACAGGTTCAAGAATTCAAAGCATCATCTAATTTCTTAATGTCATCAATCACGGCAAATGTTCACTATGACAGTAATTTATTCAACAGTTTTAACAATGTAAATATTTATATCAAAACACAAGGTGGTTCCCAAACTGTAACTTCAATAATAAGTCAGGATCCTAATGGAAAATTAGACAATGTATCTTTTGATTATACAGGTTGGATTAATAGTGTATCTACTGAAACCGAATCACTCATAGGAATAGGTAATCCAGATACAAAAATCTATTTACTCAGTGAATTCATAGATGACCCAGGTAAGAAAAAGAATATTGAATTTGCTCTACAACTCAAAGATTCTAATAATGAAATAGAGAACATGCTTGCATCACCAAAAGGAATTCTTTATAATAACAATATAGAAACAGGTATATTATCTGAAAACAGTCAAACCTCTAAAATGGAATTGCTTCCTTATGGCTTAGTTATGTCACGCCCTTCAATATTTTTCCCAAAATGTATTTTTATTTTACAGCAAGAAACTAATTATGCTAAATTTAAAAGAAGAAATAATGACTACTTAGACAATACTCTTAAATATACGGCTAATAAACACAATAAGACTCAACAATGGGAAATAAACTTTATTGATGACAGTTTTTTTACACTAAAGAATTTATCAAACAATCAATATTTATCATCCTATGATCTCAAATTCTATAACAACATTATTGCAAATGATAGTACTTTTTATTGGACACTATTAAAGAACTAAATCCATACATTAAAACAACATAATGTAACTATATTATTTACTACCTAACAATACTGAAGTTCATGTTCTTTTCAAGCATGAACTTCGGCATTATTTAATAATGCGAATCAGCAGTTGACAATCCTCTACCTTTTCGCTTGTCAAAATACTATTACTCAACCAATTATCTCATTAGTCAATTTTCTAATCTCCTTGAAAATCATTATATCAGAAGAATAAAACCACTTATTTTTCTAATTATGCTCCCCCCAAGGTGAAAGAATTAAAACTTATAAAAGTATATATGTATATCTGCGATGTTTACGAGTCTTCACTCAAGTTCTAATGCCAGAGGTTCAGTAATAACAATTATCCAATCTTTACCGATCAGAAACTGCTTACTATATAATCTGTCCTGCGGAGCTTATTAGCAATAGTTTAAAATCAAAGACATACATACTTTTACCAAGAAATACCTGCTTTCATGGCTTCTTGACTTGCCTTCTTACCAAACATTCAATTATGCGGAAACAATCAGTGAACTGTAAGCATCCGATAAAGTACACTATAAAAAAGGCTGTATCTCCTTTTCAAGTATGCAGCCATCTATAGTTGTATCTCTCTCATTCTTTATTCCTTTCTTTCCATTTGTGTGGCAACATTTGTAGCAGTTGCCCATAATTTGCCTTCTGCATATATGGCATTCTTGCTATAACGTCATTCAGATACGTGCGCGGATTTACTTTATGCGCTTTGCACGTCGCCAGCAACGAACAGACGACACTCATGCTGACGGCCGCCTGATGATCTCCACAGAACAGGTAATTCTTTCTACCGAATGTGATTGACCAGATGGCATTTTCCGCCAGATTGTTATCAATCTGGATACGTCCATCCTGCAGATACCTCATCATATTCTCCCAGTGGGTATAGGCATAGGTTATCGCCTTCCCGGTCAGGCTGTTTGGGCTGTATTTTATCCCTTCTGTTTCCATCCATAGTTTCAAGGCATCCATAATGGGGCCGGCAAGTTCCTGACGTTTTTCCATCCGTTCATTTTCTGTAAGCTGCTTCTGGTCACAGTCATGTTCTATGCGATATAGAAGCTGTATTTCTTTTAAGGCATGTTCCGCCATCTGCCTGTTTTCAGCAAGTGCCTGCTCAAAATACCTGCGTATATGAGCCATGCAGTTAACAAGGCGCACATTCGGGTTGCCCTTGAAAGCCGATTCGTAACCCTCAAAGCCGTCACATTGGAAATAACCCTTGAAGTCTTTAGCCAGTTGCCCTATCACCGTACCTGACCGTGAGCCTTTGTCATAATGGAAAAGCACCAGTCGTTCGACTACCGCCCTGACCATCCACAAGTATTCCTTGTTGGTCTGATGTCCTGCCTTGTCCAGTACAGGTACGGTCGTTTCATCCCCCTGTATGTAGTCGGATTTCATGATTTCCTGCCTGAGTACCTCGTAAAGTGGCTTGAGAAGTTCAACCGCAGGCTTGAACCATCCGTCTACGGTACTTTCACTAGCTTTGAAGCCCAGGTGATGCAACTGTTTCACCTGGCGGTAGAAAGGAAGATGATACTCATATTTCTGTAGGAGTATCTCCGCCAAAAGTGTAGGTCCCGCTATTCCTTTGTATATAGGCAACAGCGGCATGGCGGCTATTTCCACTCCTTTTCTGCCGACCGGTGGAAGTGAAGTGTTGTTTTTAAGGGCATACTTGGGGCCGTACAATCTCCTTTATATAAAGTTGTCCGGGCTTATGTTCCACCACACGGGTCACTTCCTCACCAATCTTCCTGTACAGTTCCAGGTCAATGTCTTCCGGTTCGATGATTACCCTTTCAAGTACGGGAAGACCTTCCATTATCCTGCGGTTATTCCGTTCCCGTTTCTTGCTCTCCACCGTTTCTTTTGTGATTGTCTGCACCGCTACTTCACGCGCTTCTTCCAGTTCAGCCGCGTTATCTGGAAGAAAGTCACCGAACAGGTCAGGCTGGTTGGAATCAAGAGACGGGAGTTTCTCTGACTTGTGACCGAAAAGCATGGCGGTTCAGCCATGCGACTTGAGCCGTCAGCTCATTGAGACGGTTCTGTAAGGATTCATTTTGCCGGGTAAGCCTGATAATGGTCTCAGCCTGGAATGCGTTCACCTGCTGCAGGGATTGCAGCATTGAGTTCGTCTGTGAAAGCATCTCTTCCTGGGTCATAATCCGTTTCTTTTAATTACACTATAAATGTACAAAATATATCCCGGACAGACAAGGAATACGACATCTATTTTTATACTGTATATACATTTCGCTCCGCCCTCAGACGTTTCAAACGCTGCCCGAGAGATTCCTGGATTCCTTCCACCATAATGACAAGGTCACGCCATTCCATCGGATAGCTGCGCGATTTCTCATCATATTCGGGAACTTTGAAATGATCGGCTTCAAGACGCTTGACATACATCACCAGACCGCCATCCTCGGCATGGAGAAGCTTCATCAATTTACGGCTGCTGCCAATGAAGATGAATACACCACCGTTCCTGACACTGCAGCCCATACGCTCGTGTACCACACCGCAGAGGGAACTGATCCCTTTGCGCATATCAGTCCTGCCGGGGCAGAGAAAATAGTATCATTCAGGCAGAACATGGCAACAAGCGTATTGGTTAATCAAACGGCAAGCGGCTTCTTCCATACCGGCACCCAAATGGGCACGGACGCCATTAGGAAACAACAGGGTCATTCCGGAAACGGAAGAGGAGGAAGCAATACAGGGGGACTTCAGGCTGATGGGGGCTAAGACTGATTGGGGAGCAGATGTCTCGTGAACGGGAACACTGGAAGATTTACGTTTCCAATAATTGTACGTGGAGTAACTGACATGTTCACGTTGCAGAAATTTCAGAAGACTCAGACCGCTTAAACAATGCAGTTCCTGTAAAGAAGAAAATTGTTCTTTTGTCATAATGAAGATATGCTAGAAGTTCATGCAATATTGCAGAGGCAAAGGTGCAATGAGAATATAACGGAGACAACGGGTACTTTATCGGATGTTTACAGAATTCCTGCATCTAAGGAAATATTCCACCATCGCACCACTAACAAAAAGTTATTATATTTTTGTATCTTTCATAAATTACCACTACATTCGTCAAGTAAAACACTTAAATATACTACAATGGAATTACCTTTTGCTGAATCATGGAAAATAAAGATGGTAGAACCCATCCGTAAAAGCACTCGTGAAGAACGCGAGCAATGGATTAAAGAAGCGCATTACAACGTCTTCCAACTCAAATCAGAACAAGTTTATATAGACCTCATAACCGACTCAGGAACAGGAGCCATGAGCGACCGCCAATGGGCTGGAATGATGCTCGGTGATGAAAGTTATGCCGGTGCGACATCTTTCTTCAAACTGAAAGAGATGATTACGAAACTGACCGGATTTGAGTATATCATTCCGACACATCAGGGACGTGCCGCAGAAAATGTACTTTTCTCCTATTTGGTACACGAAGGAGACATCGTACCCGGAAATTCACACTTCGACACCACCAAAGGACATATCGAAGGACGCCATGCCACCGCATTAGACTGCACCATTGATGCAGCCAAACAGACACAACTAGAACTCCCGTTCAAAGGAAACGTAGACCCTGATAAATTACAGAAAGCGTTGACAGAACATGCAGAACGTATCCCCTTTATCATCGTAACCATCACCAACAACACAGCCGGCGGACAGCCCGTATCCATGCAAAACTTACGTGAAGTAAGAGCTATCGCCGACAAATACGGCAAGCCGGTACTTTTCGACTCCGCACGCTTCGCTGAAAACGCTTACTTTATCAAAATGCGTGAAGAAGGTTATCAAGATAAATCTATCAAAGAAATTACGAAAGAGATGTTCTCCCTTGCCGACGGCATGACAATGAGTGCCAAGAAAGATGGAATAGTCAACATGGGCGGATTCATAGCCACACGGCGCGAAGACTGGTACGAAGGCGCAAAAGGCTTCTGCGTGCAATACGAAGGGTATCTCACTTACGGCGGAATGAACGGACGGGACATGAACGCACTCGCCATCGGACTGGATGAAAACACTGAATTCGATAATCTCGAAACACGCATCAAACAAGTAGAATATTTGGCAAAGAAACTGGATGAATACGGAATCCCCTATCAGCGTCCTGCCGGCGGTCATGCCATTTTCATTGATGCGCCCAAAGTGCTGACGCACGTACCTAAGGAAGAATTTCCGGCACAGACACTGACCATCGAACTCTATCTGGAAGCCGGTATCCGCGGATGCGAAATCGGCTATATCCTTGCCGACCGCGATCCGATTACTCATGAAAACCGGTTCAACGGACTTGACTTACTACGTCTTGCCATTCCCCGCAGGGTGTACACGGACAATCATATGAACGTAATAGCCGCCGCCCTCAAAAATGTATACGAACGCAGGGAAAGCATTACCCGCGGAGTACGTATCGCTTGGGAAGCTCCTTTAATGCGGCATTTCACAGTCCAATTAGAAAGGCTGTCCGTATAAACAGGAAATGCTCGTCAGGCGCATCAAGCTAACAAGCGAACAAGAAAGAGAAGTAACCAAATAAAACGGTGAATAATAGAGGAGATTCTCCACTGATTATTCACCGTTTCCTAATTTATATTTATTGCTGTCCGATAAAACTTGAAAAAGTAAAAAACATATGTCTCGACCGTTGATTCTACGATGGTCGATTCTGTTTTTGCGTTTTCCAAGCCCCTCATTCAAACAGCGAAGGTTCAGGTGGTGCGCCGGATGCCTCTAGTAGCAGGCTTTCCCAGTCTTTTTCGGGGTTGTTGAACAGACTGTAGAAGTCAACATATAACTCCGTAACCAACCAGATGCCTGCGGACATGAAATGGAAGCAGGGCGGATGGATAGGAAGGGAAAAGATAAAAGCAATCAATAGCAAAACAGCTTTTTATCTTTCAATCTTTCACCTTCTTCTTGAAACTCTTTATTCATAGGTGTTTCATGACGGTGAAAGATGAAAATGCAAACAATCGGCATCTGTCATCTTTCACCGTATGCGGCGTTCATCTAAGTCATTCTTTTCCGGGCTTGATTCGTACTCGTCCGGTCGTGTAAATCGTATTCATATCTTTACGGAATGTCCTCCGGAACCCATAGGGTCTTGGAACATACTACTTTCCCCGCAGTCTATTAATAGATAACTTCCTTTCTATTAAATGTAAAGTTGCTTTTGATTAATAGCAAAGTTGTTCTTTACTGATTAGAAACTATAAATGAAGGCTTTGATTATAAAATTGCAAGCTTTATTTTTATAATCAAAGCTTGCGTTTATAAAAACGGAACTTGCATTTAAAGTTTGTGATTAATAGAAAGAAAGTTTGTAATTAATAGAAAGGAAGTTTATAATTAATGAAAAGGAACTTATCTATTAATACTTTGGGCGGAAAGTAGCGGTAGTTTTGAGTGTGGTAAGTGGTGAAAGATGAATGATGTGGTGAAAGATTGAAAATGAACTATCAACGTTCGGAAAGTGCGATAAACAGACGGTTTCATACAAATCGGTGAAAGATGAAAGATTGTATTCATAGTCAATGTAGACACGGTTCATCGCCACGATGTCTCCTTTGCCGAGGGTCGATGATTTGAAGCCTTCTCATCTATTTCGGTGTCTTGCCGCCGCGGCTGTTCGCTAAAATGATAACCATAAAGGGTTGACACCTTCAATAGGTGTCAGCCCTAATTTTTCAACGCTTCAAAAAGTTTTATCGGACAGCAATAATTTATATTACATTCAAATTCTTTCTATAATCAAATTATGATATATTCAATTCAGCGTCCACGTCAACACAAAGTCCGAATGGATACGATAACCGATAGTATAAAGCCTTTGCAACCCCGTCACCAACTCTTGAACTTGAAACGTACCCTCTTTCTGAGGAACAAAATGTGTCAAACGGAGTTTACGAAGATCAGCGTCGGCATCTTCCATACGTTTAAAAACCGCTTCCTTTGCAGACCAATGCAATAACAGGCTCCAAGTTATATCTCCCTGATAAGCTTCCGCCTGTTCGTCAGAACGGACATAGCGGTCTGATACCCGATGGACACGTTGACCATATTGCTCAATATCAATGCCGACAGCAGTCCGCGAGCTAAGAATCACAGCTACATATCCTTTGGTATGAGAAATGCTGATAAAAAAAGAATCATCGGACAGATAAGGTTTGTTTTCAGAAGAGTAAGCAATCTTCTTGTCTTCCCGAAGCATTGAATACAGCAAGACACGGACAGATGTCCATTCCAATTTCCGCCGTTCGGAGACAAAGCGGTTCAATTCCTGTTCGCAAGAGATTCTTCGCGCCTCAGGCAGAAGAGCCAATAATGTATCCAGAGATTCTTCCATCTTCCAGACAGCCCACTGTATATCATCCGTCTTATGTTGCAGAAATAACGCCATTTTACATTTGCTTGATTTAGCTTTCGTGATTATGCTTTCTCGAATCTGTTTTCTTGATTCTATTTTCAAAGATTATTCTTTCCCTTCCGATGCTTCCGTATCCTTAGGCAGAATCGTAAATTTGACTTTCACAATACGGCGGCTATCCATCTCCAATACCTCAAACTCGTAATTGTGATAAGTCACTTTCTCGTGCAATGCAGGGAACTCACCTTTAATCTCAAGCAACATACCTGCTAAGGTATCGGCATCCCCCACCACTTTCTCAAACTCATCCTCATCTACTTTCGCAATCTTATAGAAATCCGTCAACTGCGTTTTCGCTTCAAATATCCAAGTATGGTCATTCAACACGACATACGTACGTTCTTCATCGTCATACTCATCATGAATCTCCCCCACTATTTCTTCGATAATATCCTCCATCGTCACCAGTCCGGAAGTTCCGCCGAATTCATCCACAACGATGGCAATATGAATCTTATTCGCCTGGAAATCACGAAGCAAATCATCAATCATTTTCGTTTCCGGCACAAAATAAGCCGGGCGAATCAATGACTGCCAACGGAAATTATCCCCTTTGCTCACATGAGGCAAAAGATCCTTTATATACAGTATTCCCTTTATATTATCCCGCGAACCAGCAAAGATAGGAATACGTGAATAAGCATTTTCAATGATACACTGCATCACTTCCTTGAAAGGCGTGCGGATATCCAAATCCACCATATCCAGGCGTGATGTCATTACTTCCTTCACAGTCTCCCCACCAAAACGGATAATTCCTTCCAGAATATTATTTTCTTCAGTTAACTCCGCCTTATCAGTAAGTTCCAATGCGTGAGACAGTTCGTCAACAGAAATATTATGACTTTTCTTGGCAAAATGCTTGTTCAGAAAAGTAGTGGAACGTACAAGGACAGTAGCTACCGGATAAAATATTTTTTCCAGATAATAAATTCCCGGTGCGGAAAAACGGCAGAAAGCCAGCGTCTTCTGCGCAGAATAAATCTTCGGCATAATTTCACCGAACAGGAGCAACAGAAAAGTAAGTATTACAGTCAGTATCAAGAACTCCGCCAACGGAGAATGAAAAACAAAGACATTCATAAAAAAGAAGTTGCAGAGCATGATAATGGTTACGTTCACAAAATTGTTAGTAATCAATATCGTTGCCAAGAGACGTTCGGTGTCGTCAAGAAGGGCACTTATTTTATCATCGGAAGGATGATTGCGTTCGTCAATGTCATTCCGGTCTGAAGGAGAAAGCGAGAAAAAAGCGATTTCAGAAGCCGAAGCAAAACCGGAAGCAAGCAAGAGCACACCTGCCAGTACTATGGCGATAATAGCAGAGATAGAAGGAGTGTTTACGGTAATACCGTTGAAAATGTCAGCCAATTGGCTTAAATAACCATCTGAGTCCAAAGAGTATATATTTTAGTTTAACAAAAGATAATGTGCCAATCTGCTCGCGAAAACCTATTGGCACACCATCACATTATTTAGAACGGCAAGTCGTCTGCCGGATTATCTTGTACAGGTTGCGACTGCTGCGTTTGTTGCGGCTGTTGCATTTGTTGGGATTGTTGCGGCTGTTGTGGCTGACCGATGCCGGATTGTTGCGCAGAAACAGAAGTCCCCGGATTCATTCCTTTCGGAGACAGCATTTCCATATTATCTACATAAATCTCGGTGATATAGCGCATAGCTCCCGACTGGTCACTGTAAGAACGTGTTCTGATCTTTCCTTCCAGGTACAATTTGTCACCTTTGTGCACATATTTATCCACAATCTCAGCCAGACGGTTGGATGCAACGATATTATGCCACTCCGTTCTTTCAGGAATTTGGGTTCCATTTTGCAACGTATAGCCACGGTCTGTCGTAGCTAATGGGAAAGTTGCCACAGCCGAGCCTGTATCGAAATATTTCACCCGCGGATCTTGCCCCACGTTCCCAATCAATATCACTTTATTTACTGACATATATGTATCAAGTTATTATTCTTAGTTTCAAATGCGCTGCCAAAATTAAACAGAATTACAATAGGATGCAAGAATTGTTGTAACTTTTATTTTGATTCGATATGCTTCTCTATAAAAGCGTGCACTAATCTGGAAACAGCATATTGCTCCAAATCTTCCGCCTTTATTTTCTGAAACTTACTGAAAGAAGCCGTATCTTCGGGTAATACCACTTCATAGAAGTTAGCATAAATCACCCGGTGAGACAACACATGCTTCACCTCTCTGCAAACCGAACGAATCACCGGCTGTTCTTCCGCCGCAAAGAGTGCCCGGAACTCAGGTAAAGCCAAAAACTCTTCTTCCGACAAAGCCGTCGGAGTTTCTACCAAAGGCAACTCAAACAGATTCTTCCAAATATCATCCGCCGCCCGTTTATTAATAAAGGTATGCGCGCCCGCACGTACATAAATATAATTAAAATAACGGTTCGTCGTTTTCGTCTTATGCTGCTTCACCGGCAGTTTGCCGACCAGCCCTCTCGAAAGAGCCGAACAACTGTCTGACAACGGACAAAACAAGCAATTAGGCGACTGCGGAGTACACTGAATCGCTCCGAAATCCATAATCCCCTGATTATAAAGAGCCGGCCGCTTCCTGTCCAACATCTCGTCCGCCAAAGCTGCAAAGAGTTTCTTCCCCTCTGTCGAATCAATCGGCGTGTCAATACCGAAATAACGTGAAAGCACACGATATACATTCCCATCCACTACCGCATAAGGCATGCCATAAGCAAACGAACAGACGGCCGCAGCCGTGTACTCCCCCACTCCTTTCAAAGCCAGCACTTCCGGATACGTTTTCGGGAAAACCCCATTCATACTTTTTGCAGCAGCATGAAGATTCCGGGCACGTGAATAATACCCCAATCCCTGCCAGTATTTCATCACCTCATCCTCTTCTGCGTCCGCTAATGTCCGTACATCAGGAAAACGCTTGACAAAACGAAGAAAATAATCATATCCCTGCACCACACGTGTCTGCTGAAGGATAATTTCCGAAATCCATATCAGATACGGATCAGAAGATTCCCGCCAGGGCAATTCACGTTTATTCTCCTCATACCACTTTATAATCGTTTCAGTAAACTCATTCATAAGACCATCCTTAACGTATCATCTAACATTTATCTTGTATATGCTATTCAAAAGCCATACAAAAGTAACTCTTTTGGCTCTAAGAAAATTCAACGCCACCATTTTTTTAGAAAAATGTGCATAATATATTTTTTTAGGAGCTTAAAAAGCTATATATTTGCAGTCCAAAAAATTAGCAACAACATAGTAATAATATTTTTTTTAAGGAAAAATGACTAAAGCAGATATTGTAAACGAGATTACAAAGAAAACTGGAATTGACAAGCAGACAGTTCTTACAACAGTTGAAGCATTCATGGACGCTGTTAAAGATTCATTGTCTAACGATGAGAACGTGTACTTACGCGGATTTGGTAGTTTCGTAGTGAAGAAAAGAGCACAGAAAACCGCTCGTAATATTTCTAAGAACACTACTATTATCATCCCTGAGCACAACATTCCGGCTTTCAAACCGGCTAAGACATTTACAATTTCAGTAAAGAAATAATAAACAAGAGTATTAACCCATAAAATGTAAAGCTATGCCAAGCGGAAAAAAGAAAAAAAGACATAAAATGTCTACGCACAAGCGTAAAAAAAGACTAAGAAAGAACAGACATAAAAGCAAAAAATAATTTTTAAGTCTGGATCACACAGAAATAAAGAACAAACTTGCGAAGCCCTATGTCTTTCAAGTTTGTTCTTTGTTTAAGTAGCTAACCCAAAATGAACAATTTGTCAAAAAAGTTGTTCATATAAATGAGATTCAATCAATAATAAGGAAACAAAACAGTGACAAGTGAACTAGTAGTTGACGTACAGCCCAAAGAGGTGTCCATCGCCCTTCTCGAAGACAAGAGCCTGGTGGAACTTCAAAGCGAAGGAAGAAACATTTCCTTTTCTGTGGGCAATATGTATTTGGGCCGTATCAAGAAATTGATGCCCGGACTGAATGCATGCTTTGTAGACGTCGGTTACGAGAAAGACGCTTTCCTTCATTATCTTGACCTGGGTCCTCAATTTAACTCACTCGAAAAGTTTGTAAAGCAGACTTTAAGCGACAAAAAGAAGCTGACCTCCATCAGCAAGGCAACCCTGCTTCCCGACCTCGACAAGGATGGAACTGTATCCAACACACTCAAGGTGGGACAAGAAGTAGTGGTGCAAATTGTAAAGGAACCTATCTCTACGAAAGGACCGCGACTGACGTCCGAAATTTCGTTTGCCGGACGCTATCTCGTACTCATCCCTTTCAACGACAAGGTTTCTGTATCGCAAAAAATTAAATCGAGCGAAGAACGTGCCCGCCTGAAACAACTGCTGATGAGCATCAAGCCGAAAAACTTCGGTGTCATCGTCCGCACGGTAGCCGAAGGCAAACGCGTAGCCGAACTCGACGGAGAGCTTAAAGTCCTGATTAAGCATTGGGAAGATGCGATGGCAAAAGTACAGAAAGCCACCAAGTATCCGACGTTGATTTATGAAGAAACCAGTCGTGCCGTAGGTTTGTTGCGCGACCTCTTCAACCCATCTTTTGAGAATATTTACGTCAACGACGAGGCTGTGTACAATGAAATCAAAGACTACGTATCACTGATTGCGCCCGACCGGGCTAATATCGTGAAACTGTACAAAGGCCAGCTTCCCATCTACGACAATTTCGGTATCACCAAGCAGATTAAATCCTCGTTTGGTAAAACCATCTCTTACAAGAGTGGTGCCTATCTGATTATTGAGCACACTGAGGCGCTTCACGTAGTAGACGTGAACAGCGGAAACCGCACCAAGAATGCCAACGGACAGGAAGGTAACGCACTCGAAGTAAATCTGGGAGCCGCCGATGAACTGGCGCGCCAACTGCGATTAAGGGATATGGGTGGTATCATCGTCGTGGACTTCATCGACATGAATGAAGCCGAAAACCGCCAAAAGCTTTATGAACGAATGTGTGCCAACATGCAGAAAGACAGGGCACGGCATAATATTCTGCCGCTCAGCAAATTCGGGCTGATGCAGATTACACGCCAACGTGTGCGTCCGGCAATGGACGTCAACACGACCGAAACCTGCCCTACCTGCTTCGGCAAAGGCTCTATCAAGTCGTCCATTCTCTTTACGGACACTTTGGATAGTAAAATTGATTATCTGGTCAATAAACTGAAGGTTAAGAAATTCTCGTTACACGTCCATCCGTATGTAGCCGCTTACATCAACCAGGGACTCGTTTCCCTGAAACGGAAGTGGCAGATGAAATACGGATTCGGTATCAAGGTTATTCCAAGTCAGAAACTCGCATTCCTACAATATGTATTCTACGATATACATGGAGAGGAAATCGATATGAAGGAAGAATTCGAAATCAAATAAACAGAAAAGGCGGCTCGTTGCAACGAGTCGCCTTTTTGTATCGTACAATCACCGGAAATTTCATTTTTTACTCTTGTTCTTGCAAGAAAATGAAAGAGTTATGGACCTACCTGCAAAGCGTAAATGACACTCTCTTGCTTTGTTTATATCATCCTTTTATTTAGTATCAAAAGCAGTATCAATCAATGCTTTCAAGTTCTGATAGTGGCTCTTGTATATGCCACTTGAAGCACTTGCCGCACTGTTCAGTTCACTTCTAAGACTAGCCAGTTGTCCACGGGCAATGGCAGGCGCTTCCGAAGGGGAATCCGAGGAATAACTCATCGGATTAGAATTATTTTTCGGTTTGTCGAGCATAGCAATCAGTGCGTTCACATAGACTTTCTGCAAAGCACGCTGATTGAGGTCGGGCTTCTTGCCACCTCTGAGGTCGCTCCAAATGCCTTTCTTCAGGTCTTGGAACATTTCATTGGAAGTATAGGCTTTGTTGCCGTTCATCAATTCGTTGGTCGTCATCTTGTCCAGCGTGCGGCTGCTAAGCAAACGTTTCAAGATATTACTCTGCACGCGGAAAATATAATTGAAGGTATTGACTCCGGCCTTTTCTGTCAGTTTGTCGTCCATCAACCAAGTAGGCGTGGTGAATAATTCTTTGTTTAAGAATGTCACAGCTTTCTTCTGTATACCCTTCGGCACAAATTCCACTGCTTTCACGTCGGTTTGTTCTACCGAAATCGGGGTACTGTAAATACCGGCGACATTGGTTGCCACATGTCCCATATACAGGGAAAACTGTCCGGCTACGTTGCTGTATAAGGTGCTTGCCTTTTGGTAGCCTTCGTTCGGTTCGTACGTCCAGTTGATGATTTCGGGCATGATACGTTTCAGATTCTTGATGCCGTATGTGCCTGCCAGCACTGCGTCGTCGCCCAAGTCTTCGTTCTGGTTACGAGGGTCGTCGCGGTCGCTTTCCGTGCCGAAAGTGTAGCGCTTGTCTTCCTTTAGTTTGCTGATAATCCACTTGTTCATGTGGGGGATTTCAGCTTCTGCCGTCTCAAATTCGGGCATCCAGCGGTAACCCCATTCGATAGACCAGTCGTCGTAGATACCGATGCGGGGGAAGATTCCAGCACGTGAGATGCTGTCTTCCGGCTGGGCGATGTAATTGAAACGTGCATAATCCATAATGGATGGGGTGTGGCCGTTGGCTTCCACCCATGCTTTGTCTCTCAGTTTTTCTACCGGAACGGTGGCGGAAGAGCCGAAGTTATGACGCAAGCCCAGCGTGTGACCTACCTCGTGGGAAGATACAAAACGAATCAGTTCGCCCATCAGTTCATCGTCAAACTGAGGTTTGCGTGCTCCCGGGTCGATGGCGCCGGCTTGCACGATATACCAGTTGTAGAGCAGGAGCATTACGTTATGATACCAGTTGATATGTGTTTCGAGGATTTCACCGCTGCGGGGGTCGTGTACATGAGGGCCGCTTGCATTGGGAATATCGGACGGCTTATAGACGATAGCCGAATGACGGGCGTCTTCCAGACTCCATGTCGGGTCGTCTGTGGGGGCTTCTTTGCCGATGATGGCGTTCTTGAAGCCGGCTTTCTCAAAGGCTTTCTGCCAGTCGTTGACTCCTTGAATCAGGTAAGGAACCCATTTTTTAGGAGTGGCGGGGTCGATGTAGATAACGATTGGTTTCTTCGGTTCTACAAGTTCGCCCCTGAGGTATTTCTCCTTATCCTCGTCTTTCGGTTCGAGACGCCAGCGGGTGATGTTCGCTTTGTATTTCACTCCGTGCGGGTTGCCGTCAAAGTCTTTGTAACCGACAGCAAAATAGCCTACGCGACTGTCGTAGAGTCTCGGCTTCATCGGTTCTTTAGGAAGAAGCAACATGGAGCTGTTCAGTTCGTAGGTCATCGGGCCGGTGGAATTGGTATATTGGGCCATCATTTTCTCGAAGGCGCTGCCCATCGGCGGCCTGCGCTGGAAAGTACGCACGGTGCGGATTTCGATATTTTGCGGGAAGGCTTTCAGTGTGTCGATATAGCTGGCGTCCGGTATCATTGAGGTTGCGCCGATATTGTCTTTCGCAAAGTTGGAGAAAGAGAACATGTCGCCGTCCTTGCGGATAAAGTCGGTCATTTCGATTACGTAATTTTTCGTCAGACTGTCTTTGCGCATTGTTTTCAAGGGGAAGGTGGCGACGATAGGCTGGACGTTGGAGTTCAGCACTGCCTGATACATTCCCAGTGTATCGGTAGAATGTTCCAGATAGGAGATTTGGCGGATAAACAGTTTGTTGTCACGTCCCAATTCGAAGCGGATTACTTCGTCACTGATATGGTCGCCGGGGTAACCGGCTTTGCGTTTCTGCTTGTCTACCGGGGCTTTCACAATACGGTTCACAATCAATATGTCGCGTCCGAACAAGGAATCGGGTATCTCGAAGAAGTATTTTCCTTCTATGCAGTGCACCTTGAAGAAGCCGTTCATTGTCTTGGCTTTTTTAGTGATTACACTTGCGTAAGGCTGGAAAGGGGATTTCTTGGCTTTGGCTATGGAGTCGGCCTTAGCTTTGTCTGCAGCCATTTCGGTAGCACTTTTCTTTTTTTTCTTCTTCTTAAAGAGGTCCGTAGACTGTGCTCCGGCTGTTGGAATCAACATTGCCAGGAGCAACAAAAAGGTAGTTAGTTTTCTCATGCTTTTATTTTTAAGATGTTAGTAACTGCAAAGTTAACTATTCATGTGAGCTATCCAAATCATACTATCTTATTTTTACAAAGCGACATGAATTATTTTTTTCCTGTTCAATATTGGCGCAAGATATTGTCTAGTTTTTCTTCTTATTACCAACCTTCATCAAGACAAGCCCGATGACAATCCAGACCATTTCGCGCACGCGGGTAATCAATGCAGCATAGACTCCGTAAGCACCGGAGAGAGAAAGACCGCCTACGGCGAGGGCGAATCCGCCTTCACGTCCGCCTAGCTGCATCGGCAGGAAGAATAAAAGGTTGGCAAGTAAAGAAGAGAAAGCGGCAATCAGGCAGCAGTCGGCAAAACTGACGTTCGTTGTCAATACGTTCAGTATCAGCCATATTTCAAGGCAACTAACGACGCGGGCTGTATATTCGAGAAAGAGGGCTGCGTAAAAGGTACGTTTCTTTTGCTGATGAAGAAGGGCGATTTGTGTATCTATATTTTCAAGTTTTTCCCGGTGAGTTTCGGCAAAGCGGAGCACTTTCTTTTTCAAAAAAGGGATATGGCTACCCATGCGGACACAGGCTATTGCCATTCCGTGGCGATAACCTTTTATAAAAAGGATGGCAATCAGCAGGCAGAATAGGGTGATAGCTCCTAAGATAATGCCCATCACCCACCCTACCGGATATAGGCAGACGTAGAGTAGCACAGAACTTAGCCAAAAGCAGAAGTGGGAAAAGATATGCATCATCACATAGAGAATCACGGAAGATGTGGCTCTTTCTATGCCGACGTAAGGTTTCAGCTCCATGATACGATACGGCTCACCGCCCATCAGCCCGACAGGAGTCACATAATTAAGCGCGAAACCCGTGACGGTGAATTTATAGAGCCGGGCAAATGAGAAACCGGTCTTGCCGCCGCTACGGATGATGATATACCACGATATGCTATTAATAAGATAGACGAATAGCCATAGCAATAAGACCAAAGGCAAATATATTCCCGCACGCTTCAAGTTCACCCAAAGCTCCTGATAATCCATATCAAAAGTGAATATCATTATCAGGACGGCGATGATGCCGAAGGCGAGGAATATATTACGGTAGCTGCTCTTCACTTATACACTTGTTTGCACATCGGCAGTCGCAACTGCCGAATTTTCCATTATAGAATATCTAAAATATAATAGCAAATACTACTACTTTATATAGGTATAGTATCTGTCGAAGAATCTTCGGAATGCCGGGATTTTCATCAATACATATTCGAATATCAGCCAGCCTGCCAATGCGCATGAGATGCCGAGCAATACGTCGATAATATAGTGATGGCAGGAATAAACGGCTGTTCCCCAAATACCTGCCATAATGATAGAGAAGAGGGTAATGACATACCATCTAGATTTGCCGATGATGGCATATACCAGGGCTACGACCATATAGGCTGCATGCAGTGAAGGTACTGCGGCAAAGACATTCGCATTGCGTCCGTAGATAGAATCAAAGATTGATACTCCGAAGAAAGCGTCAAAGCGTCCCAAGCCCGCTACATTGCCCGGGGTGTTCAGTATCGGTTCGAAGCCGTAGTTGATGGCGTACCAGGGGGGAGCGGCAGGGTGGATATAATAACCGGCGAAGCCGATTAAGTTGACGAAAAGAAATACCAGGGCAAAGCGAAGGTACGTTTTTCTCTCCTTCTTGAAGTACAGGCAAAGACCGAACAAGATGGGGACGGGAACCCAACAGAGGTAGAAGATTCCGGCAAAAACGTCGGCTATCGCCCAGTTGTGCGCGGCAAAGTATTCGCAGGGAGTGACGAGGATGCCGTTGTCCATTACGCCGAAGAGGGATTTCTCCAGATTATAGAGTCCGGCCACGTCAATCGGATTCACTTCGTAGTTGGGGCAGATACGCATCCAGTCATACGAGATTCCGAAAAGGGCGAAAGGCAGCAGGGCTACTGCCAGTTTGCGGGTAGGCAGTCCGGAGAAGAATAGGACGAGGTAGAGCACTGCTATCATCAGATGTTCGGAGCGGAGCCCTATGAAAATAGCTGTCAGCAGAAGAAAAAGAGCCATGATGACTATAACGGTCAGGGTTTCTCTCTTCGATGGCTTTTGAATGTTCTTTATCATTATAAGAGTACGTTTATGTGCCAATTAAGGAATATGCCGGTCATTTTCCAATTGGCATATCAACTTATCGGCATATTGAATAATTATTCCTTCATCGCTTTGTAACAGTGTCTCACACGTGCAAAGGCAGTGATATTGGCCAGTACGGCGACTAAAGCCAGAGGAACGATTAATATCAGAATCGGTTCGAAAGCGGTGATGTCCTTGAATATGCCACAAAACAGAGCACCAAGGCTGGTCAGCACCACGCGTTCGGGGCGTTGCATGAATCCTACCTTACATTCTATCCCCAAACCCTCGGCACGTGCACGGACATAGCTTACCATCAATGAGCCGATAAGCGCCACGAAAGCAATAAGTGCATAAAGGAAATAATCTTTCATTGACAGGTAGTAGCAGATACCGAAGAAAGTCATCAGTTCGCTGTAACGGTCGAGTACCGAATCGTAAAGCGCACCGAATTTGGAACTCATGTTACCCAAGCGGGCTACACGTCCATCCATCATATCGAACAGTCCGGCAAACAGAATCACACCGCCTGCCCATCCGATGATGGCAAGGTCGTTTTCTCCACCATAGATTCCGGCATATACGAACATACCCGCCGCTACCACATTCAGGATAAATCCGGTAGTGGTGATGAAGTTGGGAGTGATTCCGATTTTAATCATCCCGTGTATCAAAGGATTGATAATCTTATAAATCAGTTGTTGTAAATAATCTCTGTAATTCATGTGTCTAAATCTGTTTATATCTAATTCTTCTATTTATTTCAAATTCTTCAATGCCTTCTTCCGAACAAGCTCCTTATATCTATATTCCGGTAAACAAAGAGACGCTGCATATTATAATTCCAGAACAGCGCGACAATTACCGCCACCACCACTTTGGGTATAATGAAAAAATCACCGAAATAGAGACTAAGCGTATCCCGCACCCAGGGAATCTTCGCCAAAGATTCCGTCAGCGCATATGTCCCCCATGTGTTCAGCCAAACGCTGCAAAGCCACACAATGACAAACTTGGCAGCTACATTCGTTTTTTTGCCTTTCGACTTAAATGTCCATTTATAATTAATGATGCAATTGACAATTCCCCCGTAGATGGCACCCGCCAAGGTAGCATATACATAGTAGACATCAAACAGCCTTACCAGAAGAATCGTTACGAGAAAGTCTGCAATGGTTGCCATCTGAGCAGAAAGTTGCGCCCTCAAGAACATGAAGAAGCCGCCTTTCTGAGAAATCATCCGCGCAATCTTTTTCAGCCAATCACCCATCTCGCTCCCACCAACAAAATCAAACTATACACTCCCGCCAAAATATCGTCCATCATAACCCCTACTCCACCTTTCAGGCTCTCCATCTTGCGGATGCCCAGCGGTTTGGCAATATCAAATGCACGGAACAGGACAAAAGCCGCGATGACGTACCAAAACCAGTTCTCATCATTCGGTACAGCCAGCAACGGTATCCACACTCCCACCATCTCGTCCACTACCACGCGCGAAGGATCCTCCCCCCAATAGGGCTCCAACTTGTCGGCAGCCCAAATGCCGGCGAATGTAAATACAATCACCAAAACGGCAGTAATCCATAAAACAGTAGTAAAGGG
This sequence comes from Bacteroides acidifaciens, assembly GCF_903181435.1. Classification (NCBI taxonomy): domain Bacteria; kingdom Pseudomonadati; phylum Bacteroidota; class Bacteroidia; order Bacteroidales; family Bacteroidaceae; genus Bacteroides; species Bacteroides acidifaciens. Next base: position 836,560 of record NZ_CAEUHO010000001.1, on the reverse strand, counting down.
AAACAGGAAATAGAGTACAATCCAAATGATAGAAGCCAATATCGCCCCAGCCGTGCCGGGAGCAAAAGGAGAAAAACCGGAGCCAAAGCCCGTGCCTATAAAAACAGGTAGAAAGGAAGGTCTTTTCATTATTTGCAATAGAATGTATAAGAATAACAAAACTTTCCCCTTGCTGAAAAAGGGGAAAGTTTATATATTTTTCAGGAACATCTTCCCGAATTAAGCCAAATAATCAGGTTCTTTTTCACCGATCATGTTACGCAACGTCTGTTTTACCATTCTCCATTGAGTGAACAAGTCATGTTCCGGCTGGTGCTCGAAATCATGCATCGGACTCTTGCAGAAGAATGACAACCAAGTCTGGATGCCACACATGCCTGCACGCATTGCCAGGTCACTGAACAATACGAGGTCGAGTGCGATAGGAGCGGCAAGGATAGAGTCGCGGCAAAGGAAGTTCACCTTGATTTCCATCGGATAACCCATCCATCCGAAGATGTCAATATTGTCCCACGCTTCTTTGTTGTCCTTACGGGGCGGATAGTAGTTGATACGTACTTTATGGTAAACGTCTCCGTAGAGATCTGGATATTTTTCCGGTTCGAAGATAGTGTCGATAACAGACAGTTTGCTGACTTCTTTTGTCTTGAAGTTGTCCGGATCGTCGAGCACTTCACCGTCACGGTTGCCGAGGATATTGGTAGAGAACCAACCGTTCACACCCAGCATACGGGTTTTGAACATCGGAGCCAATACGGTTTTCATCAGTGTCTGACCGCTCTTGAAGTCTTTACCTGAGATAGGTACTTGTTTTTGTTTGGAGAATTCCCACATAGCAGGAGTATCCACACACAAGTTAGGAGCACCCATTACGAACGGAGCATCTTCTGCAATGGCAGCATATGCATAACACATACTCGGAGAAATCACTTCTGTGTTGTTGTCCTTCATTGCCTTTTCCAAAGCAGCGAGTGACATGTGTTCGTCAGACAATGGAATGTAGATTTCAGTACTTGCAGCCCAAAGCACAACGATGCGTTCGCAGTTGTTGGCAGCCTTGAAGTCGCGGATGTCCTGGCGAAGTTGTTCCACCATTTCCCAGCGTGTAGCAGCTTTCTTGATATGTGTTCCGTTCAGACGTTTTGCCCAATTGTGGTCGAAAGCAGCCGGCATCGGTTTGATAGCTTCCAATTCGTCTTTTACTCCGTTCAGGTCTTTTTCTTTCAAAACCTCAGCGTACATGGCAGCTTCGTATGCGTTGTCCGGGAAAATGTCCCATCCGCCGAAAACAATGTCGTTCAAATCCGTCAAAGGCACAACGTCCTTGATGAGTTTTTCTTCGTTGTTTTCCATGCGCATTGTGGCTAACTGGGTAATAGATCCTATCGGTTTTGCCAGTCCCTTGCGAGAGGCTAGTGTACCTACAATCATTGTGGTGGCAACTGCACCACCGACTCCAACTACCAATACACCGAGACGTCCGGTAGCAGGTTTAATTTCTTGTTTCATTTCTATTCTATTAAAATTAAACTAAAATTGATGCAAAAATAAGATTAATTAATTACTAATACGAGCTTTGTTTGCTATATAAACATTGCAATTAGCAGGATTTAACTTTTAAAAGGTCATGTGGAGACTTATTCTCAAACCGGACTTGTCAATTCCCGGAAAATCACGGTAAGTAAGCCGCCACACGTAGTCCAAACGTAACACCTTAAAAATGTTTTCAATACCTACTCCTGCTTCTACGTAAGGCGTTTTTCCCATTGTACGGGTATCCGCAATCGGAAAAGCGAACAAATCATCACTGAATGCAGGATTGTTCTTGTCACTCAAATGTCCGTACAGCCCACGACAGGAAACTATTTCACGCCATTTCAGTTTTTTCAACAACGGAACACGATTGAACAACCACCCGTTGAGAAAATAGGTGACATCCCATGAGAAATATTCATCGTTCATAAACTCCATCGCGTTCATCAATGAGTAAGATTCCGGCTGGATGGTATAGGAAAGATTGGCATTGGGCATGATAAGCAACGGGAACGGTACTTTATCCCACACTTTCCCTGCTTTCAATATCACATCCGTATAACCGAAAGCGGAGAACCAAAAACGTTTTTGTACGCCGGCTTCGGTATGGTTGTATGTATAGTCGCTGCCCAGGATTCCCTTCCCGGCGATGGTATGCGACAAGGTAAACACGGGAGCATCCAGGGATACGGGGAAACGGTTCCATTGGGTCTGGAAGAACTTCTCGTTCGGAGCGTAACGCAGTTTCAGTTCTGCCGCACTGGTAGAAAAATCTTTTACCGGAGTGAAGGTATTGCCTTGCTTCAGCAGAAAGGGAATCAGGTAAGAGGATTCGTCCGTCCGCCTACGCGCTGTCAGTTGGAAAGAAAAACCGGAGTAAAATTCATTGGTATAGGTCATTTCCGCTTGTTGGAAATAGCCGATACGGTCGTCTTTCTCACGTTTCAAGGCGAGAAATACGTTGTCCTTGCTTGTATAAAGATAATTTTGCCCGTATTGGTTGACATCTGATTCGTAACGCAATTTCAACGAATGAATGGGAAATTCATTGGCATATTCTTTCTTTTTCTTGAAGGAGTATTCCAGTTCCGCCAGTCCTTTCACTCTCTCGTCTTTGAAGCCGTAGGCGACGTAGCCTTTACCAAACAGGTGCGGGTTGAGCCAGGCGGTGGTCATTCCCCCACCACGGATACGGACGCCTTCGAGCGTGTTACCGCTGACGGTGGCATTCATCGGACCGATATAGAAAAGAGGGGCTTCTTTCGATGTGGGGATATAGCCGGTGAAGAGGATGGAGAGTACTTTCTCCGTCCAGTAATAAACCGGATAACCGCGCAGTTGTGCCATCAGCCGGTCTACCGAATTCTCCTGTTGCGAGATGGCAGTTTGCGGGCGGTTCTCCGCCCAGAAAGATTCGGGGCGTGCCAGAGCGGTTGTTTCTTCGATGATGCGTTCCGGCTTGCCGAAGGCTTTGTCCGCTTCGGCGGTCGGCGTGAAGGTGTAGTTGCTGTAATCCGCCACACGACGGGCGAAGATACCGTCCTGCCCTTCGGTCAGTTTGAATTCTACGGTGATACTTTCGTGGTCGAGCAGGCGCGTACCGTCTTCGGCACGTTTGAATTCCTGTTCGAGCAACATATAATCTACAAAGTTCAGGTTTATCTTTTTCGGGAAGTTAAATACGGCACGTTTCACAAAGTAAGTAGAATCGAGCGTGACATACAGATGCCCGTTGAAGCCGAAAGACTCGGAGTTGAAAGGGGTAAAAGCGAGGTCTACGCAAGGCTCACCCGCTATCTGCAACGTATCCATCAGGTAGTATTTATAGAATCCTGTGCCGATACGGGACAGGGGACTGACAAACTTATTAGTGAAGAGGGAGATGTTGTTCTCGTAGATGTCCACGTCCTTGAAAACTTCATTGATGGCTGCCTGCATGCCCTGTTTAGAGAGAAATTCGTCGACACCGGCTTGCTTGCGTCCTTTCACCCATTGTTTTTCCGAACGGGGAGATTTCCGGTAATAGTCCGTAGCGAGCAGTTCGCGGGCGGATACGGTGAGAATCGGCTTTCCGGTGACGGCAGAGGTGTCTACGTATTCGGTGAGGAAATCAAATTTGCGGTAGAGCCATTTCTTCTGTTTCTCTTCGTCGAAGTTATTCAACGCGAAGGTGGTCTTTTCGTAACGTTCGCGTTGCCAGAAGTCTTTTTCGTAAGGGGAATAGTTGTCGCGGCTTTCAATCATCCGGCGAACAAACTCTACGGCGGGATTGTCTTTTTTCCGGTAGTGCTCGCGTTTGGGTTTCACTACGACTTCGGAGAGGTCATACGAGGTAGGTGAAAGCGCTACTTTGTAGGATACGTTACGGGCAGGACGAATGTTCCGGCTATCGTCATTATAGCCGATTACGGAAATCACAAGTACTGCTTCGGAACGGTTGGTCTTGAAATAGAAGCGTCCGTCGCTTCCGGTAGTAGTTCCCTCGGTGGTGTCTTTCAAACGTACAGATGCATAAGGCAGGGGTTCTTTTGTCAGAGAATCAGTAACCACACCCTGTACCACATACTGTGCACTAAGGGGAATACTGATTGTCAATAAAAGAAAGAGCGTCGATATACCTTTCATCATTAATCTCAGACCTTATATCCTATTGAATTGAGCGGGGCAAAGGTACGGGTATTTGAATTCAAAAAAAGGTCTGTTTGACGGAAGAACTGTTCTTATTTAACACAATCAAGGAAAAACAATCTGAAATTTGGTCAATCCGTCGGCATAAGTCCGCAATGAAAAGGTGCACCCGTGGCGCATCAGTACTTCGCGGATAAAGATAAGGCCGATGCCCTGCCCGTTCGGTTTGGTAGAGAAGAAAGGGCTGAACAGTTTCGCTTCCGTTTCCTTGCTGATGCCTTTGCCGTTGTCTGTGATTTCGATAGTGGCGGGAGACAAGGTACGGATAATGATTTCTCCGTCTGTCCTGATGCTTTCGACGTCTGTTTCGATGCTTTCGACGGCGTTCTTGATGATGTTCACAAGTACTTGCTCGAAGAGGGCGGCATCCACCATGACATCTTTCAGGCTTTCGTCCGGTTCCATGCGGAGCTTGATATGGCGGTCGTTGCACATTCCTTCCATGAAACGTTTGCAGGTAAAAGCCAGGTCGTTCAGGTTGACGGGCGAGACGGTAGGCTCGGGTATCTTCACAACGTCGGCAAAGCGGGTGATGAAACGGCTCATGGAGAAGCTGCGTTCGGTACACACACGCATCACATCGCAGATGTCGTCCATGCCTTCTTCGGTGGAAAGGGCTTGTTCTACGGTGTCCAGTGTGGAAGTGATGCCGGCGGTCGTGTTGTTCACTTCATGGACTATCATGCGGATTACCTTCTCGTAGGCTTTCTTTTCGGCTTTCATCACTTCGTCCGTCAGGCTTTCTACGAGGAAGAAAGGGTGTTGAAATCCATGGTCGATAAAGGAAGAGTGAGTGCAACGGTAGATATTAGAGTCGTTCAAGCGGACGGTGGTTGTCTCGCCTTTCGGGACGTTGGCCAGCTCCATGGCTAGCGGGGAGTCTATCTCTTTCATCTTCTTGCCTTGTACGTCTTCCAGACGGACACCGAGCATTTTCAATGCCATCGGGTTTAGTTGCGAGAGGTCGTCGTCGAGGGTTGTGATAATGACCCCCATCGGGGAAGCGTTAATCAGCAGGTCGAGAAAGTGATTTTGTTCGCGCAGACGGAGACGTTCGTTCTTGAGTTGTTCCATCATGCGGTTGAAGACATTTACGACACGGTCGGCTTCGTATTGTCCCACCGGACTGAGGCGGCTGCTGAAATCCTGCTCGCGCAGCAAGTCCATGCCGCTTCCGATGGTATTTAAAGGTTTTACGAGCTTGCGATAGAAAAAGGTCAGATAAATGAGGATGAAAAGTATCAACCCCTCTCCTATATAGAAGAAGACTACATTCAGTTGACTGGAAAGGAGCAGCAATACACTACCCAATGCCAGCAACAGAAAGACAAGTATGTAGAAAAATCCTTTTATACGCACGTTTATCTGTGGTTAATGGTTACCTATACAGTAATATTATATTTTTCGAGACGGCGGTAGAGGGCGGCACGGCTGATACCCAATGCCGTAGCTACCTGACTCAAATTTCCTTTGTAACGTTCCAGTGCTTGAAGGATGGTCTGCCGTTCTATCTCATCCAATGTCATACCTGCCAGGGATGCGCCTTCGACTGCTCTTGCATCGTCGTGGCGAATGTATTGGGCGTCGAAGTCGGAAGCGTCGAGAAGTGGTTTGCCACTTACCAGTATGGTTCTTTCTACCAAATTCTTCAGTTCACGGATATTTCCGGGGAAAGGCAAACGGCTCAGGAATTGCATGGCGTCGGCAGAGAAGTCCGTGTGAGGTAATCCGTTGATTGCAGCCTGACGGTCGGCAAAATGACGTGCCAGCAGCGGGATGTCTTCGCGGCGTTCGCGCAAGGCGGGCAGTTTTACAGTTATCAGGTTGATGCGGTAGAACAGGTCTTCGCGGAAAGAGCGTTCGCTCACCATCTTGCGCAGGTCGGCATTGGTGGCGGAGACTACACGGATGTCGGTCTTGCGGGGACGGCTGTCGCCGAGAACCTCGAAAGTCTGGTCTTGCAATACACGCAACAGTTTCACCTGGCAGGAAGGGTCGAGGTCACCGATTTCATCCAAGAAGATAGTTCCTTTGTTCGCCATTTCGAAACGTCCGATACGGTCGGCGGAAGCATCAGTGAAAGCTCCTTTCTTATGCCCGAACATTTCACTCTCGAACAGGCTTTGGGAAATACCGCCCAAATTGACTTTTACAAACGGGTGCTTCGCACGCTGGCTGTTGATATGGATGGCTTCGGCTATTAGTTCTTTGCCTGTCCCGCTCTCGCCCGTGATTAGCACGGAAGCGTTGGTATTTGCGATACGGGCGATGGTATTCAATACGTCCGTCAGACCTTGGCTGCGTCCGATGATATGGCTGCGGTCGAAGGAGTCGCTTTGTTCCTGTGTAGTTTCTTTAGAAGTCGTTGAGAGTTCCAAGGCGGTTTCGATTCGTTGCAACAGGGCGGCGTTGTTCCAGGGTTTTGTGATGAAGTCGAAAGCACCTGCCTGCATTCCCTGCACGGCAAGTTGGATACTTCCCCAAGCGGTCATCAATATAACCGGAGTTTCGGGACGGAATATCTTTACTTGCTTGAGCAAAGTCAGACCTTCTTCGCCCGTTGTGGAAAGGGTGAAATTCATATCCATCAAGATTAAGTCAGGAGTTACGGAACGCACCACATCCATGGCTTCCTGGGGAGAGGGAACTGCCTGTGCCTCATACCCTGCCCGCTTCAGCATGAAGCTGAGGGAAGAGCGCACTGCGCTGTCATCGTCAATTATCAGAATCATGATTCGTGTCTTTATTTATCAGGGAAGATAGTTACAGTATCTTTATGATATTGCAAATCTACAAAAAATTACTAACGGACATCATGCTTTCCGCTTTTTATTGCCGGATAATTTCATCAAAATCAGCTTCCAGTTCGGTGTTGGTACGGAAATCCCAAAGCGTCAGGCTGCGGATTTGGTAGAAATAATACCAATAATAATAAAGTTCGGAAATATGTTTTTGTCTTGCCTGGTCTTTTGAGTTCTGAGCGTCGTTTAGGTCGAGGGTATTAATCTTGCCTATCAGGAAAGTTTCGATACTGGTCTTGTAACGTTGCTGGGCGATAGCGTCGGCTTCTTTGGCGATAGTCAACTGTTGTGCCTGATTGTTGAAATGTTCCACCAGCAGGAAAATATCCTGATTGAAATTAATCTGTTCTTGGCGAATCTTTGAAAGTACCACATCACGGTTGCTTTTGGCTACACGAACCTTGCCACGGCGTTTTCCCCAATCCAGGATAGGTATTTTGACGCCTACCTGTACTATCTGGTTATCTTGCAAGTTTTTATAGACGGTGGGGAAATTACGGTTTTCTCCGGTATATCCTATGCTGGCAAAGAGGTCGACGCTACGCAAGTTGCCCCGTGCCGTAGCCACTTCATAATCGGCTTCCAACTGGCGGCGACGGATATTCTGCGCGAATGAGTTACGTTCGAGCGCTTTGTTCAATACCCTATTATATTCCATCTTTGAGCCGTCTACGGCTTCGGGAATGACAGGACGGAGTATCTCATCCTCTCCTACTCCCAGGAAGGCACGGAGCTGGAACATCTTGGCATTCAAGTCGCTCTCCGCTTCCGTCAAGGCCGCTTTCGCGTTCAGGGCGGAAAGTTTGAGTTGCAGGAGTTCGTTTTCGGAAATCTGCCCCATCTTCCGTTTGGCAAGGGCTACTTCGTAGAGGTGGTCGGCGTTTTTCCGGTTCTGTTGGGCGGTGCCCTGGTTTTCTCTTGCCAGCAGGAGATTGAAGTAATAGGTAATGGCGCGCATCGTCACTTCTTCAGTAGCGGTGATAAAAGCCGCTTTCGCTTCCGCATAGCGCACCGGTTCGATGCGCCTGTCCCACTTGATGTTGTTCACTCCAAAGATGGGTTGTGTAAGTTTCAAGGTTACGGGGACGGACATAAACTGGCGGTCACCACCGGAACCGAGTTGTTTCATATAGTTGAGAGAGGAAGTCAGAGAGAGTTTACCGCCGGTCAGCCAAATGTTCTGGTCGATGGAAAGTTCGCCGGAAAGCCCCAGTGCACTGTTGCGGACGAAGCTGTAGGAACCATTGGAATTCTGATAAGAACTGTATGATTTATTGTAATTGGGCAAAGTGCCGGTGAGATTGACTTCCGGCAGAAGGTCGGCACGGAAGGTACGGTACTCCCAATAGGCGGTTTTCAGTTCATTCAGTGCAACGGCTGCATCAACGGATTGCGAACGTGCCATTGCGATAGCTTCATTTAAGGTTATCTCCCTTTCTTTCTGTCCTTCTTTCTGAGCCGACAATGCCAATGGAAGGCAAACTGCGGCAAGAGCTACTAATATACTTTTCTTTTTCATTATGCACAGTATTTTCCACTAAAGGAGAATCAAACGATGTGCCAAAAGAATAAAGCATTTATTTCCAATCGGTTACAAGATAAGCATAGTGTTCATTTTCGGACACTATACGCAAAAACGAACGTTCGGGATTATTCGTAATGGTTGGGAAGGCGTACGGTGAAACGAGTACCTTTACCTACCTCGGAAGTCACGGAGATGGAACCTTTCAGACGTTCGATGATAGTTTGGCAGATACTCAACCCCAGTCCGGCTCCTTGCGTGAAGTTATCGACTTTATAGAACCGTTCGAAAATATGCCGGATGCCCTCTTCTGAAATGCCGACACCTGTATCTTCTACAAAAATACGGGTATATCCGGGGACTTCATCTTCTTCATAGCCGAAAGTGATAAACCCGCTACTCGTAAACTTGGCAGCGTTATTAATCAGGTTATTGACTACCTGCTGCAAGCGGACATTATCTGTTTTCAGATATTTCTTGTCGCTTTCGGGCATACGCAATACCAGTTCTACGCCCGACGGCATGTTCAGCCTTTGCGAATCGTGGACGGTCTTTAAAAGTAAAGGCAGGTTATGGTCTGCAAACATGAATTCCATCGTGCCGGACTCGATACGGGACAAATCAAGAATGTCGTTTATCAATGTCAGCAACAGGCCACAGTTCTTGTTAATAGTCGCTATAAACTGGGCAATTTCTTCTTCCGTGAAGCCGCTTGTATCACTCAACAAGTCGGAGAAGCCTACAATGGCATTCAACGGAGTACGAATCTCGTGGCTCATATTGGCGAGGAAAGCAGATTTCAGTTTATCTGCCTGGAGAGCTTTATCGCGCGCTTCCCTCATTTCCTGTTCGGCTGTCTTATATCGCTGGATGCTTTGACACACACCCAATATGCCGTACAGTGAATCCTGTGTCAGACCGCCGATAGCTGAAGAACGGTATTCCCACCACTCATATTCACCATTCACATTGCGTTGGCGGAAACTCAGACGGGGATTCTTATTCTCTCCTGTCAATGCCTTGTCAAATTGAGGAACGATTTCCTTCAAATCGTCCGGATGAATCGTACAGTTCATCTCTTCACGGGTGATGGTAGTGACTGATTCGTCATATCCCATCCGCACAAGGAAACCTTGCGGGAAAATAAAGCAATTGGTTTTCATATCAAACTGCCACGGGTATATGGAACTTTCATCCAGTGCCATATCAAAGAAACGTTTCTGCATTTCTTCATCCGAGATGTTACGTGCGGAAAGAGCCATGCCCGTAATTCCCCCTTTCGAATAAATCGGAACGATTTCTCCGGATACCGGGAAGTAATTCTCACTGTACACTTCTTTCATAAAAGAGCCTTGTGGTATCTGTACGCTCTCTCCCGTACGGGCTACCTGTTTCAGCATTTTATGAAGAATATTTTGCCCTTCATGATAGATATTGAAAATACTGCCTGCCACCATCCCTTCATAAAAACGTCCGCCCGACTCATACGGCAGATGGAGCATCCTCAACAAAGAACGGTTCGTGAAATGGATATGTAGGTCTGTATCATACGTTATCACGCCATCGCGGATGGAGTGGAAAACATTGTCAAACTCATTGCGCTGTTCTACCAGTTTGTTCTGTACGAGCAGGCGGGTCTGGACTTGTATCCGTCGTTTGGATTCGCGACGGTTGGCACGCATCAGCCATACGATAGATGCTATCAATAAGGCCAGGATGGACGGATAGAGAAGGATGAAGAGGAATTTGTATTTCTCCCAATAGGGTTCGTTGACAATGATTCCGCCAGCAGCTGTCGCTTTATCGGGGTCAACATGGAAAAATTCCAGTTGCTTGTAGTCGTATATAAATCCCTGTTCGGCTTGTGTCACTCCGATACTCAGTGGAGAAGTCCCTTTCAATACCTGTGAAGCTCTTTGACCTGCCATAAACGCAGAAGCATAGGCATCGCTGTCATAGGCGCAGAAGACACCGTTGGTCAGTCCCACAGTCTGGGTTGAGAACACCGGAGCTTTGGAGTTTTTGCCTACGAACGAAAGGAAAGGCGACCATTTGGGAGCAATCACAATGCGCCCGTAGCTATTGCTCGGATAACAAATTGCCGCAATAATGTGACTGGTGGTATGATTCTGAGTATTATAAATTTTCATGCTATAATCCGGGTTATCCTGTTGGAAGATTTCCCACCCTTCTTCAAAGTCATCGCAACCTTTGTTACTCAGAAAACTATTATCTATCACGCAAACAACATCTTTTCGCTGGGGAAATATCTTTTGCGCATGACGCAGAATGACATCAAAATCGGGATTGGTCGTGAATCCGCAGACATTGGGGTGAGCTGCAAGCAGTTTTGCGTCAGGATACTTGATACCGAAAAAGACAACCGGAACCTGCAATGGCAGCGAGTCTCCGCATGCGAAGAGTGTATAGAAAGCCTCATCGCTCGCCGTTACAATCAAGTCCGTCCGACGCTCACGGGCACGTTCGCAAAAACGACGCATGATTACTTTCTCCGAATTGAATGCCCAGAAGTCAGCGTCCAGATATTCTGTCGTAATATTCACCTTCACCCCGCTCTCTCTGAATCCTTTCACCAAACCTTGATTAAGGTCACTGTGCCAAGGAGTCTGAGAAGTATATGACTGGATGAAGAGTATATTGAATGTACTTTCCGAAGCTACCGCCTGAACGAGGACAGCTAAAAAGAGAACTACAAACAAACAGTAATATCGTCTATTCATAAGCAAAAAAACTGCATTGTTTTCAGTATTATGCGCACAAAGATAAGTTATTATATTGAAAACAATGCAAATAGCCTTATTTTTTTATTCCTCGCGCAATGCTTCTGCCGGCTGTATGCGGATTGCCTGACGGGCAGGAAACCAAATACCGGCCAGTATCATCACAGCCATCAGGAAATAAGTTACGACAAACGTTATAAGGAAACGGGTAATTCCCCATTCCATATATCCGCCAGTTAAATCCAGGTAGCCTATGTTATAGCAAATCACGGCAGCAGGCAAAGCCGCCAAAGTAAGCAGTAACAGTCCTTCTTTGTTCAGTCGCCCCCAAAGTTGCATCCGGCTTGAGCCGACCGCCACACGAAGAGCCAATTCGGAACGGCGATGTTGCGTGCGGAACCAGAATGTACCGACAATCCCCAACAGGATATTCAGCAACAGAAAGCCCATCATCCAGAAACGAACCTGTACCTGATTGTAATTACCCTGTTGAAAGTCATTCCGTATATTTTCATAATCATGTACTTTCAGAATGAACAGATTACCAACACTCAACTGGCTGGCTGACAGATTCATCAAATGTTCCGGAAAGTCTTTACTAGTACCCGGCTTCACCCGCAAGCAAACTTCCAGGCTGGAAGGATAAAAGTCATCATCAAGCTCAGCCATTTGCTTTTCAGTGAAAGCATTAGCTATATAAATATCGCTATAATTAGGCCAAAAATCATTGTAGCGAACTTTTGCCGATACAGCTCCTATCTTGTGCACTTGGGTAGAATCATCCACATTCACCATTTCCTTGCCCAATAATGTGCGGTCACCCTTATAATCATCCGGCCAAAAATTCCCACTAACTACCACATTCCCGTTTTTCAAAGCCTGTACCAACGGTTCATAACCACGACCATCTGCGCTTTGGTAACGGAATACCTGAAAAAACTCAGGAGTCATCGTACGCCGCAAGGGATTACGGACTACGGTATCAACACGCAATATACTACCGGAATTACTTCCGATATAAGGACGTGCATTATTGGATATGGAAACTGCTTCCACTTCCGGCAATCGTTGAAGACGGTTTACCAGTTCAGTAATGTCCTGCCCCAACGTGGTATTCTTTTTATCTTTAGGGATATAGGAGTTGCTCTTGTTATTTTTCAGGCTAAGCTCCAGATAGTAGGTATCGGTAATATCAAACCCTACCGGTTCATAATAGGTACGGGCGGTCACATATGTCCAGTCGACTACATACCACAGGACAACAAAAACAAGTAATAACTCTGTCCACAACCATCCGTTCGACCGGCGTTCGTTCCATATTTGTTTTAATAGCTGCATCTTCTTTTCAATTTATTAGTTGACTGTTCGGGTTATCTCTCATTTATGGCATCTACAATATTGGTACGGGTGATTCTCCATGCCGGAATAGCCGCACTGAGCAAGTTGAGCAGGAAGCAGGCTAGGAATGCCAACAGGAATACGACAGGGTCAAACAAGAGGTCGACGCACATCGTCCGCAAATCGTTCACCCCATCGGATACGAAGTCTACGGAGAACAACATTCCCCCGAGAAGGAAAGCGGCAATGTAGCTCAATAATAATCCGAAGATACCACCAAAAAGCGAATAAAGCATGTTTTCGGAAAGTACCTGCATCATTAATTCTCTTCTTGGGGCACCGAAGGCTTTCCGCACTCCTATTTCGGAGAGACGTTTGCGCATACGTGATAAAGTGAGGCCGGACAGGTTGACCGCAGGAACAATCAGAAATACAAGTAATGTTATTATATATTGCCGGACGGCTTGTTTCACTGCCGGGGGATTATTGGCGGAATATCGTTGTGAAGCAACGAAATACGTGTCGGGTTGTCCGCGATAGAGCAAATCGAAATTAGGATGCCCTGCCATAAATACTGTCCTCAGGCGGTCTGCTTCATTGCGAATAGCCGGAAAGTCTTTTTCTGATTTAGCTAATATGAAAACAGAAACCATTCCCATGATATTTTCATATCCCCAAGTTGCGGTGAAAGCATTCGTCGAACTTAAAGGAATCCAGACTTGCGCATAAGCGTATCGTGCCAATTTGGATACCGGGCGCACTACTCCGCTTATCAAGTAAGCAGAATGATTCAGCAAGAACGTCTTTCCTACGACTTCCGACGTTCCGAACAACCGACGCGCCATATCTTCGGATATAACGGCTTTCGCTGCTCCGGCATCAAAATCGGCATTATCATACGGCTTACCGGAGAGAAAATCAAATTCAAATACTTTCCAAAAAGCATCATCCGTTTGCAGTACGCTGCAACTTTCCATTTCGCCTGCCGGTTTGGCTGCCAACATCGTTTCCCGGAAAGAATTGGTGATGGACACCGCTTCGGGCACGGTCATCTCTTTGAAACAGGCCTTTGCCGTGTTATATCCGATAGAGCCGTTGCTCTGCCAGTTTACGTTTGATTTATTCTGGAGCCCGGCATAACGGAAGACAAGCATGCGGTCACGATGAGTCTCCGGTGCAAAAGGAGCAATGGTCGCACGCAAAGTGATTACAATCACCATTATCATGGCAATAGCCAATGCCGTGCCGATGATAGAGATAAAAGAAAGCAGTTTATTTTCTTTCAGCAGTTGGAATGCCTGCTTGAAGTAGAGTTTTATCATTATCGTATCATTATAACGTTTAATCTATTTTTATTCATCTTTCAATGATAACCAGAACTGTACCTGCAATATTCTACAAAGAGATTTATCGCACCTGCCGTCCGTCAAAGAAACGGATGGTACGGGATGTCTGCTTCGCCTGTTCTTCATTATGAGTCACCATTACGATGGTACGCCCGTCTTCTTTGTTCAGACGATGGAGAAGTTCCATGACTTCGGCTCCCATTCTGGAGTCCAGATTACCTGTCGGCTCATCAGCAAGAATTATTTCCGGATTACCGATGATGGCACGGGCAATAGCTACGCGCTGGCACTGACCACCGGAAAGCTGTGTGGGGAAATGATTCATGCGGTGGCTTAGTCCCACCTTCTCCAGCACTTCCTGTGCCAACCGTTTGCGTTCGCTGTTACCGACACGGCGATAGAGCAGCGGCAGTTCCACATTATCCATTACATTCAGCGAACTTATCAGATGGAAAGACTGAAAAACGAAACCAAGTGTCTTGTTACGGAAAGCTGCCAGTTCCTTGTCCTTCATCCCTTGGATGCGGATTCCATTTATTTCTATCGTCCCCATTGTAGGCGCGTCGAGCAGTCCCATTATATTCAGCAAAGTAGATTTTCCACATCCTGAAGGTCCCATTATACTCAGAAATTCGCCACGCTCTACCGTCAGATTCACATTTTCCAACGCTACCGTTTCAATCTCGTCCGTACGGTAAATTTTTGAAAGAGAGTTCAGTGTTATCATAACTTCTTGTATTTAGTTTATTTAATCTTCAATTTATTCTTGTTCTTATATGCACTCATGTCGTTGACAACCACTTTATCACCCGGTTGCAAACCACTTATTACTTCTACATATTCAAAATTGGAATCTCCCAATTGTACTTTACGTTTTACCAGTTCGCTGTCCGAGTCGCAGACAAACAGTTCATATTCGCCGCGTCCCACATAATAAGAGCCATTGGCAATGCGCATCACATCTTCTTTCATAGCGTTCATCACATAGACATCTGTCTTCAAGCCCGAACGCAGACGGTGATGATTGTCTTCGTTCAGCTGTACGCTGAAAGAGATGACTCCATTCTTTGAAAGGGGCGTCACACTGCTGACGGTTCCTTCCAGTTTGTCACTGCCTATCTTCACAACCGCCTTTCCACCTGCCGACACACGGTCGCCATAGGTATCGGCAATTTCGCCTTCTACCTTAAAGTGACTTAAATCGGAGATAACAGCCACCTGCTCTCCTTGCGAAATCTGTGCGCCAATCTGATTATTAATATAGGTAAGGATTGCTTTGCGGGGAGAGCGGATTTGCGCGTCTTCAAAGGTACGTTTCATTTCCGCCAGACTCTTGCGGAAGATATTGAAATCAAGCTCCTGCACTTTCAGTTCGGCGGCGGCTACTTCCTGTTCATTTTTATATTGCTGTTGGAGTTGCTCATACTCAAGCTGGGCGACATTGTAGCTTAGTTCCGCCTGACGGACTTTATCCGTCGTTCCTGCTCCGAGACTGTCCAGGTAGTGCTCGTTTCTTAGTTCCACTTTCATCCGGCTCAGTTTCATGGCGGAAACTTTAATCTGCATTGCCATATCGGAGAGCTTGGTCTGATTGTTGACACGGAGCTGGTCGAGCTTATACTGGCGCATTTTCTCTTCGTCCAGAAGTTTCTGATATTGCGTTTCCGTACTTTGAAGGTCGAGTTTCAGAATCGGAGTGCCGATGTCTACGCTATCGCCCCCTTTTTTATAGATTTCGAGGATACGGGAGTTAATAGGTGAATTGATAATCTCTTCAAAAGCAGGGACTACCTTTCCCGACGCGCTGACACTGACTTCAATCACTCCTTTGTCAATAGTAGAGATAACAAGGTCTTTTTCTTCTACTCCCGCCCTCATCAAAGAAATGAGTACGCTGACAACAATAATTCCCGCCACTCCAATGAGCGAGTAACGAATGATTTTCTTATTGCGTTCTTTCTGACGAACTTCTTTTGGAATTTCTCTGTCCATATCTGGTTGTTTATGATTTTATCATGTATTTATTCGGCATTTATTATACCAAATCTATGCCAAAACCATAAACTACTGATAAACAGAGGATAATTAAAAACACAGGGTGTCCGAAATCGAACACCCTGTACGAATTTACCGTCTAAGAACAAGACGGAGCCACATAAAGCGGACTTATATTTTTGTTTGTTTTGCTTGTTGCGTATATTTTGTTTGTTTTGTTATTCTGTTCTTATATTTGTTTTGTTTATTGCGGTTATCCCATTTATTTTGTTTGCTGCGGTTCTTTTAGCAAGTCTTTCCCCAAATGAGTAGTTGCCTCAACAGCTTCCCGGTCACGGATTTCTTTTGCCTTACGGGCATAGACAATCATACGCATGGACTGGTCATAAGTGAAATAATTCCATATCCAGTTGAGAAGAACTACTACCTTATTCCGCACCCCAAGGATGGAACGCAGATGAACGACCAGCCACATTACCCAGGCAACCCCCCCCTGCATCTTCACCTTACTGAATTCCGCAACGGCACGGTTACGTCCCACCGTTGCCATCGAACCTAGATTACGGTAATGGAAAGGCTTCATCTCCTGTCCTTTTTCAAGGCGTATCAGATTCTTTGCCAGCAGTTCGCCTTGTTGGATAGCGACTTGTGCCAGTTGGGGATGTCCGTTCGGGTAATTTTCATCGGATGACTGGATACATTGGTCGCCGATAGCAAACACATTGTTCATTCCTTCCACACGGTTGAAGGAATCGACTTTGATACGTCCGCCACGACCTATCAACGAAGCATCCATATTTCCAATAGTCACTCCGGTGACACCGCTCACCCATATAAAAGTACGCGTGGCAATCTCAGTGCCGTCCTCAAGTATGACTTTATGGTCACGGTAATCGGTCACACGCTTATTAAGCAGTATATTCACGCCCATTTCACGAAGAAACTTTTCCGCATGGGCTGAGGAGTCTTCCGACATTCCTGCCAGCAATCTCGGGCCCGCTTCAATCAGATAGATGTTCATCAAGCTGCTGGGCATATCCGGATAATCATTCGGCAATACAAACCTTTTCATTTCGGAGAGTATTCCCGCCACTTCGATGCCGGTAGCGCCGCCGCCTACAATTACAATGTTAAGTAATTCCTGTTGCTCCTGCTTGGTAGAGCAGGTAAGTGCCCGTTCCAGATTTGCCAAAAGGGCATTCCGCAGTCCCATTGCTTCCGACACGTTTTTCATCGGCATGGCTTCCTCTTCGATATGCTTGTTGCCAAAGAAATTGGTGGTAGTGCCTGCTGCCAGAACCAGATAGTCATATTCAGCTTTCCCGATAGAAGTCTGAATCATATTCTTCTCCGGGAAAATGGCACGTACTTCCGCCATACGGAAATAGAAATCTTTCCGATGCTGGAAAATCTTGCGGAAGGGGAAAGAGATAGAAGTAGGTTCCATACCCGCCGAAGCCACCTGATATATCAAAGGAGGAAACTGATGATAGTTGTTCTTATCTATCAATACGACTTGAAAGCCTGACTTTTTCAGCTTGTTAGCCAACTTCAGACCACCGAAACCACCGCCTACTATGACGACACGCTTCTTATCACTTTTTGCAATGTTCAGACTCATATTCCAATCATGTTTTATCTACATGATAACACGCGGATGAGTCATTAAGTTTTTGCGGTATCCAATTTTTATCAGAAAGCGCACTTATCGCAAGCGCAGCCTGTCTCCCACTTCCGGAACATAGTCACCGTCCTTGCGGTTCATCTTATACAGATTCTTCAGACGGATACCATATTTCTGGGAGATGCCGTGCATGGAATCACCGTCTCTTACGATATATACGGTATGAGGTTTGGAAGCTTTCTTCTTTTTGGATTTCAGATAGATGATATCTCCCGGCATTAATGTATATTCACGATGCAAGTCGTTATACTTCACGAGCTTTTTCCAGCTAATGTCCAGTTCCTTCCCTAAATCCTGAAAAGTATCCCCACTACGGGCAACGACATAAGCTATGTCATTGGCAATGTAAATCTGGTGCGGATTCATCAGCCAAGGGTTCTTCCGCAACTTGCGTTCCGAGTAAACGCCTTTGCGGTCATATTTATACAAGTCGTAATCTTCAATAATCGTAATCAGACGATTGGCATAGGAAGGGTCGGTGGCATAACCCGCTTTTTTCAGTCCGCGTGCCCAGCCTTTATAGTCGGTAATGTCCAGTTTGAAAAGAAAAGCATAACGGGCGCCTCTTCTGAGAAAATCGGAATGGTCTTCGTAGGAGTCACGCGGATGCTTGTAGGCACGGAAACATTCGTTGCGCGCGTCATCGTCATGGCGAACCGTACGTCCTCGCCAGCTACTACCGCATTTGATACCGAAATGATTGTTGCTTTTCCGTGCCAACTGGCTGTATCCCGCACCACTTTCCAGCAGTCCCTGCGCCAGCGTGATACTGGCGGGAATCTTATGAAGCTTCATTTGTTCGACAGCCAGGTCACTATACTTATTTATATATTCGGTATAACGGGCGTTCCGTTTCTGTGCTTGCACTCCTATGGCAAAAAAGAATACGATAGTTAAAAAGACAAGCCTATGTAATTTGTTCTCCATTTTAATTCAGATGTGGATTATAGGACACAAAAATCTGAAAAATAATTGGGATTATCAATCTCTTTCCTAACTTTGTAACATTAATTGTTAGAAACCAATACCTCAACGCGTATGAAAGACCTCATAATTACCGCAGTTATCAAAGTATATCAATATAATGAGTTGAATGAAGCCGACCGGGCACTTATGAAAACAGCCATGGATGCAACAGCACGCAGTTACGCCCCTTATTCCCGTTTCTCGGTAGGGGCTGCCGCACTGTTAGGCAACGGCACCGTGGTAACAGGAACGAATCAGGAAAATGCCGCCTACCCGTCGGGACTTTGCGCGGAACGCACAACCCTATTCTACGCCAATTCCCAATACCCCGACCAACCGGTCATTACCCTTGCCATTGCCGCAAGAACCGAAAAGGACTTTATAGACAACCCGATTCCGCCCTGTGGTGCTTGCCGCCAGGTAATTTTGGAAACGGAAAAGAGATATGGACACCCCATCCGTATCTTGCTCTACGGCAAAGAGTGTATTTACGAAATTAAAAGTATAGGTGATTTATTGCCGTTATCATTTGACGCATCAGCAATGGAGGATTAGCCATGTTACAGCAATATCACACAAAACTAAAAGGAACGCTCGCGCTTACGGATTCATACCTGACGGAGAAAGCATTGCAAAAGGAAAAAGGACTTTATAAGTTTATATGGGTACGCAACGGAAACATCACGGTAGAGATAGACCATCAGGAAATGGTACTTGCCAAAGATGAAGTGATTTCACTGACCCACCTGCAACATCTCGAATTCAAATCAATCGACGGCGATTACCTGACTTTACTGTTTAACAGTAATTTCTACTGTATTTATGGTAACGACCATGAGGTATCATGCAGCGGCTTCCTCTTCAACGGTTCGTCCCATCTCATCCGTTTCACGCTGAATGAGAAAGAGCGCAGAGAACTGGATGCCATCACCACAGCATTAGCAAACGAATTCACCGTTTCCGACAGTTTGCAGGAAGAGATGCTGCGCATATTGCTGAAAAGGTTCATCATCCAGTGTACCCGGATTGCACGCCATCGCATGAATATTACTCGTGAAAAAGAATCCGGTTTCGAGATTATACGCCAGTACTATAATCTCGTTGACGAACATTACCGGACGAAGAAGCAGGTGCAGGATTATGCCGACATGCTGCATAAGTCGCCCAAGACACTGTCGAATATCTTTTCCACTTGCAAACTGCCCTCTCCGCTCCGTGTGATTCACGAACGGGTGGAAGCGGAAGCCAAGCGCCTCTTGCTTTACAGTAACAAAAGCGCCAAAGAAATTGCCGATATTCTGGGATTCGAAGACCAAGCTTCTTTCAGCCGTTTCTTCAAAAATATGACGGGACAGAGCGCCGTACAATTCAGAAATACGCAGGAAGGGAAGAGTTGATAAGGGATACGGAAGTATTGCCATTTTGGGGGGATTGAAAAAGCACGACCTTTGCGGTGTAAGTTAAATCAAAAACCCTACAAAATGAAAAAGTCGGGCTGATAGGTGATACACAGGCTATTATCATGACGCTCGACACACTCTCCTTTCTCGTCACAACGCATACTCAAAACACTTAAAAAAGACTAATCACACTACTATAGAGGATTCTGACTTCTTGGGGCAACGGAACAAATCTTATTTTCAGACTGTTATATAGTCTAATACAAATCGTTAAAGAAAGAAGTTATGAAACAATATGACGCAATTATTATAGGGTTCGGCAAGGCAGGAAAAACACTGGCTGCCGAACTTTCAAACAGAGGATGGCAGGTTGCCGTCATCGAACGCTCCGATATGATGTATGGGGGGGCTTGTCCGAACATTGCTTGTATCCCAACAAAAACTCTGATACACGAAGCCGGAATTTCTTCCCTACTGTATCACGAGGATTTCCCGAAACTGGCAAGCATGTATAAACAGGCTGTTGCCCGTAAAAACCGTCTGACCTCTTTTCTTAGAGGAAACAATTACGAAAGATTAAGCAAACATCCGAACGTGACTGTCTACACAGGGACAGCTTCCTTCATATCTGCCAATACCCTGAAAGTGACACTCCCTGACGGGAATATAGAACTGCAAGGGAAAGAGATTTTCATCAATACCGGTTCTACTCCCATTATTCCGGCAATCGACGGGCTCAAGGAAAGCCAGCATGTGTACACCAGTACCACTCTTCTAGATACGAGCGTCCTGCCCAAACACTTGATTATCGTTGGCGGTGGGTATATCGGACTGGAATTTGCTTCGATGTATGCCGGATTCGGCAGTAAAGTGACTATCCTTGAAAGCGGCAACCGGTTCATGCCCCGCAACGACCAGGATATTGCCAAAAGCGTCAGAGAGGTGATGGAAAGAAAAGGCATAGAGATTCATCTCAATGCCCGTGCACAATCTATCCATGATACGAATGACGGTGTGACACTGACCTATTCGGATGTGTCCGACGGAACCCCTTACTTTGTGGACGGTGACGCTATCCTTATCGCTACCGGACGGAAACCTATGATTGAAGGATTGAACCTGCAAGCAGCAGGCGTGGAAGTGGATGCCCACGGAGCTATCGTGGTAAACGACCAGTTGCGCACTACCGTCCCTCATGTATGGGCAATGGGCGATGTGAAAGGCGGTCCGCAATTCACTTATCTTTCATTGGACGACTTCCGGATTATCCGCAACCAGCTCTTCGGAGATAAAAAACGGGATATCGGCGACCGTGACCCTGTTCAGTATGCAGTATTTATCGACCCGCCGCTGGCTCACATCGGTCTCACTGAAGAAGAAGCACTGAAAAGAGGTTATTCCTTTAAAGTTTCTCGCTTACCGGCCACTTCCGTAGTCCGTTCGCGCACATTGCAACAGACGGACGGTATGCTAAAAACTATTGTGAACAGCCACAGCGGAAAGATTATGGGATGCACGCTGTTTTGTGCCGATGCCCCCGAGATTATCAACATCGTAGCTATGGCTATGAAAACCGGGCAAGATGCTGCTTTTCTACGCGATTTCATCTTTACTCATCCGAGTATGAGTGAGGGATTAAATCAACTATTTGATGTATAAAGGATAACATAGTTAAAGGATAAAGGCTTTCAGCGATTTCGTTGAAAGCCTTATTTCTGTGTAGAAAGGTATAGTTCTATGAGCCAATCTATTAGTAACAAACTTTATATAGCTTACTAGCAAACTTATTTTGGATTAGTACTAAACTTTTTATGCACTAATCTCAAACTATAAACAAAGCTTTTGTTTTTATAAATTCAGGTTCCATTTTTATAAATGAAAGCTTTGTTTTTATAAATGCAAGTTTCATTTATAGTTTGTTATTAGTACAAAACAACTTTACTTCCTACTAAGCGGAACTTTCCTATTAATGGAAAGAAACTTCTTTCTTAATGTTCTGTACATGATTTACAGCTAGTTTGAAAAGCTACAATAGTAGGAATAGAAGAATTACTAGCTTCGTGTAAGCCATAAAGTCTGCAAAACGGACAAATAGAATCTGTAAACCAAGCAAACAGAAGTTCTAAATTAGGTAAATAGAGTCTCTGAATTCAGTAAATAGAGGCTCTGATTTGAGTAAACAGAACTTCTAAAAAAACATTTCTGCCGAAATAACGTAGGATTTTACCGGAAAGTGTTATCTTTGCGACCAAGTTAAACTATATACTTACTACAATGATAATTTCCAAGTAAGACAACACTTCTAAGTAAACATCACTTTTCATTTATGCTTTTGACTTATCGTTAAGCATCACGAAATCCGTGTTGTTTAGCCAGTATTGTGTTTGTCGCCCTCTTCTCCGTGATTATCTTTCACTATTTCTTTCACTTCAAACCCAATAGACAACCATGCCTATAAGTATTCAACAAATCAGCTATATCCATCCGGATAAAGAAGTATTATTCAGTGACCTCAACTTTGCCATCAGTAAGGGGCAGAAACTGGGATTAGTCGGCAACAACGGCTGTGGTAAATCGACCCTGATGCAAATTATTGCCGGACAAATACCACCGTCTTCCGGTGTCATTGTCCGACCGGACGACCTTTATTACATTCCACAACATTTTGGACAATATGATTCATTAACTATCGCCCAAGCCTTGCATATAGACAGCAAGCAAAAAGCCCTACACGCTATTCTAGAAGGAGATGCCTCAACAGAGAATTTCGCACTACTGGATGATGACTGGAATATCGAAGAACGTTCCATCGCCGCCCTCGATTCGTGGGGGATAGGGCAGTTTCCCCTATCCTACCCGATGCATCTGCTCAGTGGCGGAGAAAAGACCCGTATCTTTTTAGCGGGTATGGATATTCACACACCATCTGTCATCCTCATGGATGAACCGACCAATCATCTTGATTCTTCGGGCAGGCAACGTTTGTATGATTGGGTAGAGAAATGGCGATCAACATTGCTTGTAGTAAGCCATGACCGCACTTTACTCAATCTTCTTCCCGAAATTTGTGAATTGGAGAAACACCAAATCACGTATTATGGTGGGAACTACGAATTCTACAAAGAACAGAAAGCCCTGATGCAGGAAGCTTTACAGCAGCGTATCGAAGAGAAAGAGAAAGCATTGAGGATAGCCCGCAAGGTAGCCCGTGAAACGGCCGAACGAAGAGATAAGCAAAATGTGCGTGGCGAAAAAGCTAATATTAAAAAAGGTGTTCCACGCATCGTACTAAACGCATTGCAAAGCAAATCGGAAAAAAGTACCAGCAAACTCAATAGCGTCCATCAGGAGAAAGCTGAAAAACTGACCGACGAACGCAACCAGCTCCGAGGTTCACTCTCTCCAACAGCTGCGCTAAAGACTGATTTCAACAGTTCTTCCCTGCACACTGGGAAAACGTTAGTTACAGCAAAAGAGATTAATTTCGGTTATTATCCTACCCTGAACGACAATGATAGTCAAAACGAGAACGATTGTCCAAGCGAGAATGATACTTCCTGCAGCAACGGCAATAACCCGCCAGCACAACTGCTTTGGCAAACTCCCATAAGTTTTCAGCTAAAGAGCGGCGACCGTCTCCGCATAGAAGGGACCAACGGCAGCGGAAAGACCACTCTTCTGAAAATCATCACCGGACAACTCCAGCCACAGGAAGGAACACTCACACGGGCAGATTTCTCATACGTCTATCTGAATCAGGAGTATTCTATCATCGACGACCGGAACAGCATCCTCGAACAGGCTTACGCTTTCAACAGCCGGAACCTGCCGGAGCACGAAATAAAGATTATTCTGAACCGTTACCTGTTTCCCGCATCCGAATGGGATAAATCCTGTCGGAAACTAAGCGGTGGTGAGAAGATGCGGCTCGCTTTCTGCTGCCTGATGATTAGTAATAATACACCGGATATGTTTATCCTGGACGAACCGACCAATAATCTGGATATACAGAGTATTGAAATCGTCACTACGACTATCAAGAATTATGCCGGTACTGTTATAGCCATTTCGCACGATAATTATTTCATTCAGGAAATTGGTATCGACCAATCTATTGCATTAAGCTAATGCATTGATATTTTATCTGATAAAGTATCAAATATTAATACCGTTTTTTATACCTTCGCAACGCGAAGCAAAAGAAGACTAATAAAATGAATAGAACAATGCAATCATGGTGGTTTGTCTTTTATAAAGACCAGCTATTACTTGAGAAAAGAGAGGATGGCACATTTGCCCTTCCTTATGGAGAAATACCTCCTATTGTCATCAAAGAAAAAACAACCGTGCACAATATCACAACGCTGGAAGGGAGAAACTGCAAGTCTTTCTCCCTCTCCGCGCCTATTGAAGAAACAGGGCAGTATACGATGATTGGGCTTCGTACCTCATATGAGTATCTCCCGCTGACTCATTACCAGACAGCAGGAAAAGCGCACGAGATTCTGCATTGGGACAGAAACAGCCAGTTCTGCTCTGCCTGCGGCACTCCTATGGAACAGAAAGAGGACATCATGAAACGTTGCCCGAAATGCGGAAGGGAAGTATATCCGTCCATTTCAACCGCAGTTCTCGTCCTGGTGAGAAAAGAAGATTCACTGCTTCTGGTCCATGCCCGCAACTTTAAAGGAACGTTCAACAGTCTTGTTGCCGGATTTTTGGAAACCGGAGAGACACTAGAAGAATGTGTAGCGCGTGAAGTGAAAGAGGAAACCGGACTGGACGTGAAGAATATCACTTATTTCGGCAATCAGACATGGCCTTATCCCAGCGGGTTGATGGTCGGTTTTATCGCAGATTATGCCGGTGGAGAAATCAAATTGCAAGAGGAAGAGTTAAGCTCCGGAGATTTCTATACACGGGATAACCTACCGGAACTTCCCCGAAAACTGAGCCTTGCACGGAAGATGATTGACTGGTGGCTGGAATCTCCTAACCA
This sequence comes from Bacteroides acidifaciens, assembly GCF_903181435.1. Lineage (NCBI taxonomy): Bacteria > Pseudomonadati > Bacteroidota > Bacteroidia > Bacteroidales > Bacteroidaceae > Bacteroides > Bacteroides acidifaciens. The sequence continues at coordinate 811,547 of NZ_CAEUHO010000001.1, read as the reverse complement.
ATAACCGGACATGGAAAACATTATCAAAGGTATCCGCCGATATTATCCGGTATATGGGTAAAACGAATATTCACTAAAAAAACAATCATAAACCAACCTCATGGAATTATCAACAAAAACACCACGAATTGAAGTAGTAGATGCCCTCAGAGGCTTTGCCGTCATGGCTATCCTCTTGGTGCATAACCTGGAGCATTTCATTTTCCCCGTCTATCCGGAAAGTTCTCCCGAATGGCTCACCATTTTGGATGCCGGGGTATTTAACGCGACATTCTCACTGTTTGCGGGAAAATCTTACGCTATCTTCGCCCTGCTTTTCGGATTCACTTTCTATATCCAGTCGCACAACCAGCAGTTGAAAGGAAAAGACTTCGGCTATCGTTTTTTATGGAGAATGGTATTACTTGCAGGTTTTGCCACTCTTAACGCCGCTTTTTTTCCGGCAGGAGATGTTCTGCTCCTGTTTGTTGTGGTCGGCATCGTACTGTTTATCGTACGCAAATGGAGCGATAAGGCTATTTTAATCACTGCTATCCTGTTCTCGCTGCAACCTATTGAATGGTTCCACTACATTATGAGCCTTTTCAACCCTGCCTATACCCTGCCCGACTTAAACGTTGGAGCGATGTATGCCGAAGTGGCTGCCTACACCAAAGACGGCAACTTCTGGGAGTTCCTGATAGGTAATGTCACTCTGGGGCAGAAAGCCAGCCTATTCTGGGCTATCGGCGCCGGACGTTTCTTACAGACTGCCGGACTTTTCCTGTTCGGTCTGTATATCGGACGCAAACAGTTGTTCGTCACCACCGAATCTCATCTGAAATTCTGGATGAAAGCGCTTATTATCGCTGCTATCAGCTTCGCTCCTCTTTATTCTTTGAAAGAGCAAATCATGCATAGTGACAGTAGCCTTATCCAACAGACAGTAGGGACCGCTTTTGATATGTGGCAGAAATTCGCGTTCACCATCGTATTAATTTCTTCTTTCATTTTACTGTATCAGAAAGCCAAATTTCAAAAAGCCGTTTCCAGCCTGCGCTTCTACGGTAAGATGAGTCTGACAAACTATATTTCCCAGTCTATCCTGGGTGCCATTATCTATTTTCCATTCGGATTTTATCTGGCTCCTTATTGCGGATATACTCTAAGTCTGATTATCGGTATCGTTCTTTGCATATTGCAGGTTCAGTTCTGTAAGTGGTGGCTATCCAAACATAAACAAGGGCCGTTGGAGACGATATGGCATAAATGGACTTGGATAGGAACTAAAAAATAACAAAAAGGTTCTTATAAAATAAAGAAAGCAGGCTACGAAATACACTCAAACTACAAACGAACAACTTATGAATATGAAACTGAACGTATCACTCTAAAGCATCAACAAAACATGTGTATCCGCAGCCTGCTTATTGAAATTGAGATGATGCCAATAGAACAAGATTCTTCCAAGATTGATTAGAAAGTCGGCTTAAAGAATGCAAAGGAATTGAAAGAACTGTGCTAAAGCAGGCAAAACGCTTGAAAACAAGAGAAATCAAGACTATCATATAGATAAAAAAGAAGCGCCTCTATACTCTTCGGAAAGATTATAGAGGCGCTATTTTTATTATTGTCCTATTCTGAAACTATCAGAAGAAACAGAATCAGATGCCCAATGACTTCTTCACTGCTTCAATCTTTTCCATAGCGGCAGATTCGGCAGAAGCGAAACAGTTGCGGCATCCCATTTCACCTTGAACTTCCATATAGAACTTAATCTTAGGTTCTGTTCCGGAAGGACGAACTGAAACTTTGCTGCCGTCTTCTGTGAAATACTGAAGAACGTTTGATGATTCCGGCATATCAATGTCAGTTACATTTCCTTTGTCATCTGTCTGCTTCAGAGTCTTGTAGTCTTTGCTCAGGATTACTTTAGAACCGCCCAATTCTTTCGGTGGGTTAGCACGGAAGTTTTCCATCATGGCTTTGATTTCTTCAGCACCGCTCTTACCCGGCTTCACAACGTTTACGGTGAATTCTTTAGAGAATCCGTATTCTACGTAAATATCAAGCAACAATTGATAGAGTGACTTACCGTTATCTTTAGCCCAGGCAGCAACTTCGGCAATCAAGCAGCAAGCTGATACAGCATCTTTATCGCGAACAAAGTCTTCGGCAAGGAATCCGTAGCTTTCTTCACCACCACCGATATATTTCTGTTTACCTTCACGCAGACGGATTTCACGTGCAATCCATTTGAAGCCTGTGTAGCAGTCGAGCATTTCGATGTTATTCTTATTGGCTATTTTCTTGATAAGCTCGGTAGTAACAATAGTCTTCACACAGAACTCATTACCTTTAATCTTACCCAGTTGCTTGTACTGAGTCAAGATATAATAAAGGTACATCATACAAGTCTGGTTACCGTTGATAAGCACCCATTCGCCTTTGTCGTCCTTGCAAGCAATACCTACACGGTCAGCATCCGGGTCGGAAGCCATTACGAGGTCAGCATCAATTTCTTTAGCCAGGTTCACAGCCATAGAAAGAGCTTCCGCATTTTCCGGGTTCGGAGAAATAACAGTCGGGAAGTTACCGTCCTTAATCATCTGTTCGGGAACAGTGAATATGTTTTCGAATCCCCACATCTTCAATGCACGCGGAATCAACATCATACCTGTACCGTGAATCGGAGTATAAACGATTTTCATATCCTTGTGGCGGGCAATAGCTTCCGGGGCGATAGAAACGGTTTTCACCATATCCAGATAAACCTTGTCGATATCTTCACCGATAATCTGAATCAAATCCGGATTACCCTGGAATTTGATGTCGGCAGCAGAAGCAATAGCGTTTACTTCGTCGATAATGCCCTTATCGTGCGGAGCCAATACTTGAGCTCCGTCATCCCAATATGCCTTGTAACCGTTGTATTCTTTCGGGTTGTGAGAAGCAGTCAGGATAATACCGCTCTGGCAACCGAGGTGACGGATAGCGAAAGACATTTCCGGGGTGGGACGCATATCGTCGAACAGATATACTTTGATACCATTGGCAGAGAAGATATTAGCGGAAGTTTCTGCAAACAAGCGGCTGTTGTTACGGCAGTCGTGACCAACCACTACAGAAATCTGTGACAAGTCTTTGAAGTTCTTTTTCAGATAGTTGGAAAGTCCTTGAGTAGCGGCACCTACCGTATAGATATTCATACGATTGCTACCTACTCCCATGATACCACGCAGACCGCCTGTACCAAATTCCAGGTCTTTGTAGAATGCTTCAATTAGTTCGGTCTTATCGTCATTTTCCAACATACGTTTCACTTCAGCCTGAGTTTCGGCATCATAAGCCGGGGTCAGCCATTTTTCGGCTTTCTCAGTGACCTGTTTAATGAGTTCCTGATTTTCCATTTCGATTGTTATTTATATGGTTAATGAATTATTTACTGTTATATTCTTGAGCACACAAATGTAAAATAATAAGTTTATAATTCCTAGTTATTCAATTGAAAATTGAGAATTGAAAATTAAAAAATGATTGATTGCCGTTATTTTTCAATTTTCAATTCTCTATTCTTATTTTACCAGATATCTGTCTCCGGTCTGTTTGACATATTCCTGTAAGAATTCCTTCGGATAACCGGGACGAAGCACTCCGGCAGGTTGTCCGATAGAATTACGTTCGAATTGTCCGTCCTTCACCCGTTTCACTACTCCATCGTTATACTTCACAATCAGGAAAGTACCTAGTTGCTTCCATGTATCGAAAGTACTCTGTGCGGTCATGTTAGTATAGTTTGTCAGGAAAGCAATTGCAGCGTTCTTATCCTTTTCCAACAATTTGGCTGCCATCTCTTCAATACCTTGCTGTGCGTTGTTGAAAGTCGTTTCCATCTCCTTCTGCGCTTCACGAACATCACCAATCATCAAATCATAACGCGGATAAACCATATTTGCCACCCAGTTGAAAATCCAGAAAGCAGAATTCCAGGAGAAGGTAATATAATCGGCTCCATCCACACGCGTATAGCAAACCGGCACTTTCGTAGCACAACAATAGACGGGAGTAAATACCGCCATATTCGCATCGTCCACGCCAAACCAAAGTACGCCGCCTATCGGGTCGGGCATATTAGCACGCATTTGTGCAACAAATACAAAGCCGCTTTGTTGAGTAGAAATAGGTCGTTCGTTGAAATATTCCTGGTCGCCTACCTTAAAGTTCAGAGGAGAGAGACGGTATGGAGTTTTGTAAGGTCCTGCCCCGAAATCATTAGAGATGTCGAGCGGAGTTCCTTCGTAATGGTCGCGCATCATATCTTTCACATCTTGTACGGACAACTTCTGTTTCGGTTTTACGAAAAGAGGCATCGGTGTATCTGTTTTTCCTTCTATATAAGGAAGATAGTCATTTCCATTGTCAGTGAACTTATTGAAATAGCTCCATACACGGGCTTCGCAGAAACGACGTGCACCGAAATCAAGGGGAGCATACGCAAGCGAAAAACTAAAATCTTTATTCACTCCATTAAAGTATCCCCTTTCACGCGCGAAAGAGATAACGTCGGGAGAGTACATACAGTTTTCTTTGTCGTTCATGTCAAACTGATGGATGCGTGCCTGGTTGGCATGAGCCGAGATACAATCGTCCGGCACACGAACAGCTACCCAAACAGCTCCACGGATACCGGGACCTTTGCCAATCATTTCCATAATCCATATTTCGTTCGGGTCGGCAATGGTGAAAGATTCCCCACTGCTGTAATAGCCGTATTGCTGTACCAAGTCAGTCATTATCTTGATAGCTTCGCGGGCAGTACGCGAACGTTGCAGTCCGATATAAATAAGGCTTCCATAGTCAATAATACCAGTAGAATCCGCCAATTCGGGACGCCCGCCGAAGGTCGTTTCACCAATCGTAACCTGATATTCGTTCATATTGCCGGTCACGTTGTAAGTCTGCCGTGCCTGTTCGATTTCTCCCAAGTATTTACCGGTATCCCATTCGTACACTTTCAGCATGGTTCCTTTCGGATAAGTGGCTGCCGGATAATGATACAGTTCTCCAAACAGCCCATACGAATCGGCAGAATAGGAAACGATGGTCGAACCGTCGGTAGAAGCATTCTTACCGACTATCAGATTGGTACAAGCGAAAGTATTCGCCACAGCCGCCATCAGTACGGCGGCACACAAAATCATTCTTTTCTTCATAATATTATATATGATTCACTTTTAATAATTACCAAACAAAAGTCTCACGGGATACAGTCTCATTTCCGCAATTATCGGTCACCGTAAATTCAACGGTGTGCTTGCCGCCTTTTTTCACGTGTTTTGAGTCAAGCTTGCATTCCCAATATGACTTCACAATATTAGGCCGCCCGAAAAGTGCGTACTTTCCGTCAATCATGCCCCGATAGGAAGCAATGCCGGCGCCTTCGTCTTTCAGCCGATAGACAATCTTTCCGTTTCTTCCCCACTGGTTCTTATTGATAGGGATGATTTCGGGCGGTATCGTATCCATGGCAACGGTGTAAGTCCCCAATTCACGGACAGATGTTTTCATGTAACCGTCGTCATACTTCCCGCCTACACTATATTTCCTGCCTTTCGGAGTCACACGGGCTACATAATACTTTGTTGTGTCGGCTACCGGCTTTCTGCGCAGACCGATACGAATCTCGCACCCCGCATGAAGCGGAACAGGTTTGTCATTTATCTGATAAGTAAATGCTACTGCCCCACTATCGGCTTTCACCTGATAGTTGAGAGGAACATCGTCATACAACATCCCTTTCGGAACGACCAAGCTCAGTCCCGGTTCTTGCAGATAATTTGTCTTATCCCAAGCAAAAAAGTATTTCTCCCGATGACTCAAAGGTTCAACCGGCTGCTTCCGTCCACGTACAGTAAAACTGTATTTGGAAGTATTCCCGAAAGCATCTTTTAAGGTATATAGAAACTGATAATCCCGTTCTTCGTCAATCGTCACCAAACCGCGATTACCATTCGATGCCTTCAACAGACGCAAAGTATTCCCCGGTTCAATAAAAGATTTCATGTATTGCCCGCACGTCCATGAGTTTATCATCCTGTTTTCTTCCTGAGAAAAGCGGTCTACCGTACTACGGAAAACCTCATTTCCATCTACCGTAAGAACAACCGAATACACTCCATAATGATTGCTGACCCCATCCATGTAATCATATGCCTTGATGCCTGTACCTATCACTCCCCATGCTTCCACCGGACTTTCCGCGTTCGGAAGAATTATTTTGGTCTGCTGTTTTCCATCTACCACACCTTTACCCGGCTGCGGAAAAAACATAATTCCATCAGCTTTGGGGGCACGCGTATCTTTTATCTTCGATTTGAAGAAAGGCATCGGGTCGATATAATCCCCCGATTCTGTTTCGAACACATCCAAATGCAGATGCGGACCGAACGAATAGCCTGTATTCCCGCTCCATGCTATCTGTTGACCGCCTTTCACTGGATATTCATCCGGTTCGGGAATAATCTCCACTTCCCAATTCTCATTCTCATATTGAAGTTTCTCCACCCTTTCGGCAATAGGGGAAGTAAAACCGCTCAAGTGCCGGTTGATAGTAGAATAACCGTTATGATAACAGACATCAAGTACATATCCTGAACCATTGGTGACACGGATACGTGAAATATACCCGTCGGCAAGGGCACGGACAGGTTTTCCGATAACTCCGCCTGTTTTAAAATCCAATCCGCCATGAAAGTGGTTAGAGCGGATTTCTCCGAAGTTTCCGCTCAATGTAAGAGGAAAGTCAAAAGGTGGTACAAAGGTAGCTTGCTTCTTTTCTTGTCCACAAACTCCGATGCAACAAGCCAGCATCAAAGCAGTGATATATTGTTTTATCATTCCATTCACTATTTTACTCCCCGCAAATGTACACTATTCCAACTAAATTACGAAATATCCGGGCGGAATGATAGCCGGAGATACTAGTTAATAATTCTTTTTATTATTATATTCATTGCAAACCTGTATCTATTATGTTATTTATATTAGTACTTTTGCATCCGTTTTTAATTATAATTAAATATAAAGAACTCAATGAGAATGTATGTAAAAGTAATGGCAGCGGTCATTGCATGTATATTGATGAGTGGAGAAGCGCACTCAGCATTTGCAACTACCCCCGCTACAGAAAATCTGAGTTGGTTTAAAAAGAAAAAGAAGAAACCAGAAGAAAAAGAGGAGAAGAGTAAAAACGACTACGAAAAATTAGTGGAAGGCAGCAAAACAACAAAAGGAATGTTTGCTGTACATCAAAAGAAGAACGATTATTATTTTGAAGTTCCCACATCACTTTTAGGACGTGACCTATTAGTTGTCAATAAACTGCAAAGAGTCCCCGCCGAACTGAATGAAGCAGGTGTAAACCGTGGAGTAAATTATGAGAACCAGATGGTTTGCATGGAATGGGACAAGGCAAGCGGCAAACTGATGTTCCGCCAACAACGTCCATTGCCTCTGGCTCCTCAGAAAGATGCCATATTCCGTTCGGTAAAGGACAACTTTATCTCTCCGCTGATTGCCGCATTCAAAATCGAAGCAATCAACGCGGATTCTACTGCATTGGTAATCAAAGTAAATGACATTTATGACGGTACGGAAACCAGTATCAATAATGTATTTACCAATATCAACCTGGGTACTTCGGCTATCAAAAACTTATCACGTATCCTTTCTATCAAGTCTTTCTCAAACAACGTCGTGGCAACTTCCGAGTTAACCACCCGGGTGACAGAAGGCACCACAACTGTATACGTGACGGTAGAAGTAAGCTCTTCTATCCTTCTGCTGCCTGAAACACCGATGATGGGACGTTTCGACAATCAGAAAGTCGGATACTTCACCAACCCGTTATTAAGTTTCAGCGATGCACAACAAAGAACGGACAAAACGCAGTATATCACACGTTGGCGTATAGAACCCAAACCGGAAGACCGGGAAGCTTACCTGAAAGGTCAACTAGTGGAACCTGCCAAACCCATCGTATTCTACATTGATAACTCGACTCCTTACCAATGGCGTTCGTATATCAAAAAAGGAATTGAAGACTGGCAAACCGCTTTCGAAAAAGCTGGTTTCAAGAATGCGATTATTGCAAAAGAAATCACGGACAACATGCATGTAGATATGGATGATGTCAACTATTCCGTACTGACTTACGCCGCTTCGGAAAAGAAAAACGCAATGGGGCCTTCCCTATTGGACCCACGTTCGGGAGAAATCCTGGAGGCTGACATTATGTGGTGGCATAATGTGCTTTCCATGGTACGCGAATGGATTACAGTACAGACGGGAACCGTTTGCCCGGAAGCCCGCAGCGTGCAGTTACCTGATGCCTTGATGGGCGACGCCATCCGTTTTGTGGCTTGCCACGAAGTAGGTCATTCTTTGGGATTGCGCCACAACATGATGGGCTCATGGGCTTTCCCGACAGATTCGCTACGTTCGGAAGCCTTCACTAGCAGAATGAATTCTACCGCTTCATCCATTATGGACTATGCACGTTTCAACTACGTCGCCCAGCCGGGAGACGGTGTGAAAGTACTTTCTCCGCATATCGGTCCTTATGATATGTTCGCTATCGAATATGGCTATCGCTGGTATGGAAAGAGTACTCCGGAAGAAGAGAAAGACCTCTTGTTTGATTTCCTGAGCAAACATACAGACCGTCTTTACAAATACAGCGAAGCACAAGATGTACGCGATGCCGTAGACCCGCGCGCGCAGAATGAGGATTTAGGAGACGACCCTGTTCGTTCTTCTTTACTCGGTATCGAAAACCTGAAACGTATCGTCCCGCAAATCCTTCAATGGACTACTACCGGAGAAAAGGGGCAGACTTATGAAGAAGCATCCCGTCTCTATTACGCTGTTATTAATCAGTGGAACAACTATTTGTATCATGTACTTGCCAACATAGGCGGTATTTATATCGAGAACACAACCGTAGGAGATGGCGTCAAGACTTACACATTCGTAGAAAAAGAGAAGCAACAAGCTTCGCTGAAGTTCCTCATGGACGAAGTTCTGACTTATCCCAAATGGCTGTTCGACACAGAAGTGGGAGAATATACTTACCTGCTCCGCAATACTCCAATCGGTCAGCAGGAGAACGCTCCTACCCAGATATTGAAAAATGCCCAAGCCTATATTCTTTGGGACTTGCTTGGCAACACCCGTCTGATGCGTATGATAGAAAATGAATCCGTCAACGGAAAGAAAGCCTTTACAGTAGTGGAACTGATGGACGGACTCCACAAGAACATTTTCGGTATTACTGAACGCGGTGGTATCCCCAACGTGATGGAACGCTCTTTGCAGAAGAACTTCCTGGATGCTTTACTTACTGCTGCCGCAGAACCGGAAGCCGTGAAAATCAACAAGAAAATTGCGAACGAGCATTTCTTGCTTGACCATGCCACTCCTTTCTGTAGCTGTTATGCTGCCGAACAACGTGCACTCCGCCAGGAAGACCGGATGGGTGCGCCGCGTGTGCTCAATTTCTACGGCAGCCAACTCAACCGTATTTCAGATGCCATCTCTGTGAAACGCGGTGAGTTATTACGCATCAAGAAGTTATTACAGAATCGTCTCGGAACTTCCGATACAGCTACACGCTACCATTATGAAGATATGATTTTACGTATTAATACCGCTTTGGGAATCAAGTAAAACAAACCTATTAATTAAACTATCTTACAATTAATGAGAATCAAATTTTTGTGCATTATTATATGCTTATTTGTTAATGCACTGGCTTCCGCCAGTGCTGCCAACCGCACTATTACCGGAGTAGTAATCTCCGGTGAAGATAATGAACCTCTGATTGGTGCTTCTGTTTATGTCCATGCAGACGATTTGAAGAAAGCCGGAGCATCACAGACTTCTCTGGGTACTATCACTGATATGGATGGTAAATTCTCTATTTCCGTTCCGGAAAAAGTAACGCGTATCCATTGCAGTTATATCGGCTTTGAAGAACAGGCTATTGTATTGCAAGGAGACAAGAGAAGCTATCACATCGTACTTCAACCCTCGGCTCATGCTTTGGCAGATGTGGTAGTAACGGGTTATCAGACATTGGAACGTAGAAAACTGACTGCTGCCATCTCAAAAGTTGAATTATCGGATGCGATGGTAGGTGCTACCAAAAGTATCGACCAGGCATTGACAGGACAAATTGCGGGTGTGGCAGTTACAAATACGTCCGGTGCTCCGGGAGCTCCGGCTAAAATTCGTATTCGTGGTACTGCTTCATTAAATGGAACACAAGATCCGTTGTGGGTATTGGATGGCATTCCTTTGGAAGGAACAGATATACCCAAGATGGAAGGTAAAACAGACAATGAGATCAGCGATATTAGCCAATCTTCAATAGCCGGACTCAGCCCGAATGACATAGAAAGCATCACAATCCTAAAAGATGCTGCCGCTACTGCTATTTATGGTGCTCGTGCAGCAAACGGTGTAATTGTAGTTACAACTAAAAGAGGAAGAACAGGAAAACCTGTTATTAACTTTAACACTAAATTAACATACACCCCCAACCTAGATGCATCACGTTTGAATCTACTTAATTCTGAGGAAAAAATAAACCTAGAATTACAATTAATGAGAGAGCCAAAAGATTCCTATAACAAATTACCTGTTTTTTATCGAAAAGGTGGAGTTGCTTCTATTTTGAATCAACATAATTTGTTAGATTTATATCAACAACAAGGATGGGATGCCTTAACCCCTGAAGTACAAAATGCCATTAATCAATTAAAAACAATAAATACCGATTGGAATGACATCCTATTCAGAGATGCATTCACACAAGAGTATAATTTCAGCATTTCAGGTGGTGGAGAAAAAGTGACTTATTATAATTCTCTTGGTTATTCCAAAGAAAATGGTAATGTACCGGGTGTAAGTATGAGCCGTTTCAATTTAACAAGCAAAACATCCTATCAAGTTAATAAAATTCTAAAATTTGGAGTATCTATTTTTGCTAACAGACGAAAGAATGAAAACTTCGTAACTGATACTTATGGATATTCCAACCCTATATACTATGCCCGCACAGCTAATCCATATTTAGAACCGTATGATGCTAATCATAATTATCAATACGATTATGATATTTCAACTTCGAGCTCTCCTAATTCAAAAACAGGTTTTAATATATTTGAAGAACGCGACAACACTAGCAATGAAACTATCATAACTGCACTCAATTCTATTTTTGATGTAGAGTTACGTTTCAATGATCAATGGAAAGTCACTTCACAAGTAGGTTTACAATGGGACCAGTCCGAACAAGAGCAATATGTAGGAAAGAATACTTTCAACATGCGTAATATGCGTGAAAATAGTAAGTATTGGGACAATCAAAGCCAAGATAATAAATATCTTCTTCCCGAAGGAGGAATGCACAAAAGAGGAGACTCCACAACCTCACAAATAACCTGGAAGTTACAAGGTGAATATAAACAAACTTTTAATGACATTCATGATGTACAAGTAATGGCAGGATCAGAAATCCGAAAAAACTGGTATAAATCACTTTCTTCCATCGGATATGGATACGATCCCAAAACATTGACTACTATACCAATTATATTCCCCGATGAATCTAAAGCAAAATCCTATCCCTTGCATACAAATAGTTATCAGGAAAACGCATTTGCTTCTTTCTACGCCAACGGTTCATATACCCTGTTGAATCGCTATACATTAGGCGGCAGTGTTCGTTTAGACGGTTCCGACTTATTCGGTGTTGATAAGAAATACCGTTTCTTACCTATATATTCACTCAGCGGTTTGTGGCGTCTTTCTAACGAGGAATTTCTAAAACAAAACCAATGGATAGATAATTTGGCACTTCGTTTATCATATGGTTTACAAGGTAATATTGATAAGAACACATCTCCTTTCTTAGTAGGAGACTACAATAATGTTACAATCTTACCTGGAAATACCGAGTCGAATATTACGATATCCAGTGCTCCTAACAGTAAATTACGTTGGGAAAAAACAGCCTCATACAATATCGGATTAGACTTCTCCGTACTTAACCAAGCTATAAATATGAGTGTAGACTACTATTACAGAAAAGGGACGGACTTAATAGGCAGCAAAGAACTTCCGTTGGAAAATGGATTTGCACTCATGAATATCAATTGGGCAAGTATGGAAAATAAGGGTGTCGAAGTGAATCTGCAAACACGTAATATTACTACTAAGAATTTCTCATGGTACACCACTTTTAACTTTGCCTATAACAATAACAAAGTATTAAAAGTTACCCCTTCATCTACAGACAAAACGCCAACTTTAGAAGGATATCCTGTAGGGGCTATCTTCGCTTTGAAAAGTGAAATAGATCCAAATACCGGACGCGTCCTCATCAAGCCGAAAGGAAGTGACAAAGCTGTCACCGTAGAAGAGCTGTTTAATGTGAAAGATGAATGGGGAATCGGCTTCTTTTCTTATGATATGGATCCTAAAACAGTAAGAGAATATTATGAATATGTAGGAACAACTGATGCACCATATACTGGAGGATTCATGAATACATTCAATTATCGAAACTGGGAACTAAATGTGAATTTCTCCTACAATTTAGGTGCCCATGTACGTACAAGTCCATCTTATGATATTGCAGATTTGGATCCCGGTCACAATATGAACAAAGATATTCTGGATAGATGGACCCCCGAAAATAAAAATGGAAAATTTCCAGCTCTAACGACACTTAATAATTATCCCGCTGATTATTATCTCTTTGCCAACGAAAAAGCTATTTACAGAAACTTAGATATATGGGTTAAGAAACTAAGCTATATACGTTTACAAAATATCCGTCTTGCTTATCATATTCCATCAGAATGGTTACATAAATTGAGCATTGGTGGAGCAACTGTTGGTTTAGAAGCGCGTAACTTGTTTGTATTTGGATCTAGTTATAAAAACTATATGGATCCGGAGTCAATGGGCAATCTATACTCTACTCCGGTAGCCAAATCTGTGACATTCAATTTGAGTCTTAATTTTTAAAAGAAAACAGTAATATGATAAAGAAATTATATATAGCCTTTATATTAGCAAGCAGCTCGCTAATGTCTTCTTGTGACAGTTTTCTGGATATTCAACCTGTAGGTAAAGTTATTCCAAATACACTAGAAGAATATCGAGCATTATTCGCCACTGCCTATAACGTACCACTTATCGACAGAAGCCTTTGTGATATGCGCACGGGAGATATAACAATCAGAAAGGATGAATATGACCAAAACAATTATGGTGATATAGAGAAATGGGCAGATATCAATCCCGGACCTGAGACAACAACATTTGAGTGGAGCAAGTATTATACAAATATCTACTATGCCAATGCCATTATAGATAAAAAAGACGAAATCACAGAAGGTACTCAAGAAGATATTAACCAACTTGTGGGAGAAGCTTATCTTATGAGAGGGTATATGCACTTCTTGTTAGTTAATCTTTATGGAGAACCTTATACTAAAACCGGAGCAACAGAAACAAAAGCTATACCCATCAAATTAAATCTCGATCTTGAGGAAGTTCCATCGCGTAGTACGGTAGGAGAAGTATATACAGCTATTATATCTGATATAGAAAGTGCTCGCGAACTCATTAACAAGAAGGAATGGGATGCAGGATACAATTACCGTTTCTCCACTCTTTCTGTGGATGCTTTAGAGTCTCGTATATATCTTTATATGGGAGAATGGCAAAAAGCATATGATGCAGCAGAACGTGTACTAGCTCAAAGTCCAGCTTTAGAAAACTTCAATAATGAAGACAGTAAACTTCCCAACCAATATCAATCAATAGAAATGATTACTGCCTATGAAACTATCTATAATTCTAGTATAGTGAAAGCTTCTCAAGCTACAGAATCATTTGTACAACAATTCGACCAAAGCAATGATCTTCGTCTAAGCAGATACTTTGGAAATGTAAATAGTGATGGCAATTATCCAATAAGAAAGACCGATGGGTATTCACAATATAGATGTAGTTTTCGTACCGGAGAACTTTATCTGAATATCGCCGAAGCTGCAGCCCATTTAAACAATCTTTCGGAAGCACGAAAACGACTTCTTCACCTTATGGAAAACCGATACACTTCGGAAGGATACGAGGAAAAGAAGAACTCTATAAATGCGATGAATCAAAACAATCTAATAAAAGAGATCTTAAATGAACGGGCGCGCGAACTAGCTTTCGAAGGACACCGTTGGTTTGATTTACGTCGCACAACTCGCCCTAGCATCCAAAAAGTCATAGATGGTCAACCTTATACATTAGAAGAAAATGACGCACGCTACACATTACGGATTCCACAAGCGGCAATCGATGCAAATCCTGGATTATTAAACTAAAGGTTTATTTATCCTTCTCAATTATAAATCAGATAAAACTCCTCTTGCAACCTCATTTGCAAAAGGAGTTTTTTCTATTCTCCCCACCACGTATCCGACATATAGCTCGAGTGGGTCTTTATGGATTATGTTCATCAAAATACCCAAACAAATATTTCTTCTCCGCCGCTTGCCGGTAAGATTCAATCAATTCACTCATAACTTCTGCCACCGACTGCCGACGGGATATAATTGCCGACACCTGCCCTATTTCCAACTCACCTTCCTCCAAATCGCCTTCAAACATTCCTTTCTTTGCACGTCCTCTTCCCAGCAAGTTTCGTAATTCTTCGGCAGAGGCACCACTGTCTTCCGCTTTCTCCACTGCATATCGGAAACCATTCTTTGCCAAACGCGTCGGAGCCAGTTTCTTTAATAATAACTTAGTATCTCCCTCACCAAGGCTCAGGCAATAATCCTTAAACACCGGACTTGCAGAGCTCTCTTCGGTCAAGGCGAAACGAGTACCTATCTGCACTCCCTCAGCCCCCAATACCATAGCAGCCAATATACCTTCTCCCGTACCAATGCCTCCAGCAGCTATCAAAGGCAAGGTAGTAGCCTCACGCACAGCAGGAATCAGACAGAAAGTTGTTGTTTCCTCACGACCGTTATGTCCACCGGCTTCAAAGCCTTCAGCCACCACAGCATCCACACCCGCTTCCTCACACTTCATTGCAAAACGGGAGGAAGAAACTACATGGACAACCGTTATTCCCCGTTCTTTCAACCATCCGGTCCATGTTTTCGGATTTCCGGCAGAAGTAAAAACAACCTTCACTCCTTCTTCCACCACAATATTCATTATCTCTTCTATCTGAGGATACATCAAAGGAATATTCACACCAAAAGGAAATTCCGTAGCCGCACGGCATTTACGAATATGCTCGCACAAAGTTTCGGGATGCATAGAACCTGCACCAATCAGACCTAAGCCACCCGCATTACTCACTGCGGAAGCCAGCCGCCAACCGCTACACCATACCATTCCACCTTGAATTATAGGATACTGTATCCCTAGAAGAGAAGTTATTCTATTCATAATTAATAATTTATCAATGCACTAATAATTTCATCCCCCATAAGAAACCGGGTTATTTACTAATGTGCCAATACAACAATATACAAATATATAAATCATTCAATTACAAACACTCTCCAGTCAGTATATTGTCGTATCGCAACATTAGTACATATATAACGCCCTTAACGGGCAATCTGTTCAATTGGCTTATTTATCAATACAGTCGTCGAGTCTCCATAAGTTCGCAGGACTTCCAACGTGCGGGCACGATTATCCCTCCCCTTCTTATTCCAAAAATCTTTTGTAAAGACTGCCATCAAGTCAAGCCCTCCGATAGTTCCGCCATTGATATACCCCCCGCTTGCCTGTATCTCATCCAAAGACTTACGCATTCCCTTTGCCATCGGATTACGTGCCCAGTTGGAGTATGATCTCTGATTCCGTAGTTCATAGAAAGGATCTCCCCGCCAGGTATTCTTATCCACCCTTATCTTTTTCTGATAGACAGGATCCCAATTAAAACGGGTATTTGCCTTATAAGGCATCAGGCTCAACACCACTTTCGGTTTAGGCAATGCTTCGGGCAACGATTCGTCAGGCAGCATCCAATTCTTTTCCTCCGACATCCGGGGAGTTCCCACCGCACCACCGAAATCAATCGACTTTACAGCATCCATATTCAGATGCAACTCCTGGTCACTATCCAGCAACTTCTTCAGATGCAATGAATCTTGTGCCGTCCATACTTGCGAATATGCAAGTAAAGTCATCAGACACAAAGCCATAGTTGTCCAGAAACGTTTCATCAATCTATTCATCCTCTTTATTCTTTCATTACCTAATACCTTTCAAATGCCTCATATGTACCTACACACAACCCGATTCTAGTGCAGTCCATTGAGCGTAACAAGCCCCTCTCAGCAGTAAAAAGACTACTGATATAAACAAACGTTCCCACATGAATGTTCGCTATTTTTTATTCCGAACGCATCTCCTTTTTAGTGTCACCACCAACGATAGCCCGATCCGCAAAGCGGTTCGTCATAACACGGGTCAATCGTCCACCGGGTCTTCGGATACTGCCGTTCTTCCCACCAGCTACGATAGCAGGCGGCTGCATCGAGCACTTCCTCGTCGGTCAGAAAATAGATTGCTTCATAATTCTCGGCATTCGCCAATACCATTTTGCAACCCATTGACGGCGGTGTGCCCTGACGGATATATTCAATCACCCAAAGCATACATTCACCCAAGCGAATCTTACCGTTGTTCGTATTATAAACCGACGGAAAAGAAGGGATAATTGTCAGATCTTCTGCATATTTCAAAAGTTCGGGAATATCCTCTTCCATGAAATGAGGAACTTCCACCACTCCTTTGTCATTCTTCATCTTATACGTGCCCGACTTCAATTGCTTCACAAAAAGGCCAACATCCGGATTATTGTAATCCATTTCTTCGCTGCTGCATCCACTGAAAGATACAATCAGGCAAAGTGCCATCCACAGCATTACAAGTGTTTTTTTCATTTTCATAAGGATTAATACGTCATGCGAAGTCCGCAAAGTAAATTAAAATTAGTCGGCCGTTTCGTGCGTACCGTAGCCAGTTTCGAATCCGTGCTGAAATGGTGCGAAATACCGGGTTCGGCAAAAAGCGCAAGTCGGTCGTTAATCTTATAATTGATTCCAATGCCGGCAGTCACTGCCAGTTGGATAGGTTCTTCCTTGAAACTATTGTCCGGCGCGCCGGCGATACATTTATCCGCTATTCCGCCTACAGTAGCGTAAAGGTCAACTTTCTTTGTATCCATCAACGTCACATTCACCCGGACAGGGATACCCAAATAGTGTAAATGTTGTCCTGCCGAACGAAGATTTGAATAAAGCAATCCGGTTTCTATTCCCAGATAATCATTCAGTTTCCGTTCTACTGTCACCCCTGCGGAGATTGGCATCTTATAAGTACCGTCATCCGCCGGAAGTGCCGTGCCTAACTGCGCTTTTATCGCCCAGCGATGTCTCTTCACAACTTTTCCGGGAGGAACAGCCGGACTTGCAGTTTCTTCCTGCACGGCAGATGATTCCGTATTTCCATTTGCAGCCTGCCAATAACCATTATAACCTTGATTACCGTAACGATTGCCACTTCCCGCAGTAGTCGACGAAAAAGAGAACGACATGGAGAAGGTAATAGAAAGCGAATCCTCCTCTTCCACACATTGCGACAACATACCGAAAGACTTAGGAGCCGGTTTCGGCAAAACAGGTTCCACCGGCAACGGCAATTGATTGACACGTATTCCGTCTCCGTCCATTTGTCCTCCATTCGTCACAGCTATCTTCGTAAACGCCTCTTCCATCTCTTCCTTGGGAGAGAAATACAGGAAAGTAGCCGATGCAGCCGCCAGGACGAGCAACACTGATGCCGCAGCCGCCACACGGAAGAGCAGGATCCGACGGCGATGTTGGCAAGCCACAGGAATATCCTGCGAGAGCTCTTCCCAAAAGCCATCCCGGACACTCACCCCCGCATCAGCGAGACGTGTGCGAAACAGATCGGTTATTTCATCATTTTCTTTCTTCATTGTTCCTATACTCTTTAATTCTTTTTGCTAACAAATACTTGGCGCGATGCAACTGCGAAGTAGACGAATGCTCTTTGATATGGAGCATTTGAGCTATCTCCTTGTGTGACTTTTCTTCAAACACATAAAGATTGAAAACGGTTCGGCAACCATCCGGCAATTCGGCAATGAATGCCATCAACCGCTCCTCGGAGATTCCAGCCCCTCCTCCCGAATCCGATATATCGGGTATATCGGGAAGCTGCTCTTCATGCACTACCAACTGACTGACTCGTTTCTCCCGTCTCAGATAATCGAGCGATTGAGTGACCATCACCCGGGTTATCCATGTGCAGAGCGACGATTCGCCCCGGAAGGAGAAGTTGGTAAAAATCTTGATGAAACCGTCATGCAGTACATCGTGCGCCGCATCCATATCGCCCGTATAGCGGAAACATACCGCCAACATCTGTTTGGAATAGAGGGTGTAAAGTTCCTTTCGGGCTGAATCCTTTCCTGCCCGACAGCCCTTTACCAGTTCTATCTCGTTTTCCAAGTCAATTACCTTTTTTTAAAGCCGAACGTATGTCTGCGTCGTTTTATCTATTAGACGCAAGAGTTTGGGGAATACTGCAACAGAAAATGTTAAAGAATACAAATAGAAAAGTTTTTTCTGAAGCATTTGCGAAAAACATGGAAGAGTAGGAAGCAATCTTTAAATGCAAATAACGCGGATAACGCGGATTCTTTTTATAAAGTCTTAAATCCATGTCATCCGCGCTATCCGCGTCTAAAAAAGCGTCATGCCAATCTTCTCCTTTCCATCAGCACGCCTTGAAGCTCATATCCAGTCCTTTCACTGAATGAGTCAGCGCACCTACAGAGATAAAGTCTACACCGCATTCGGCATAGTCACGAAGAGTATCAAAGGTGATGCCACCCGAAGATTCGGTTTCGTATTTACCGCCCACCATCTCTACTGCTTTTTTCGTCGTTTCGGGAGTGAAGTTATCAAACATGATACGGTCTACTCCACCGAGATCGAGCACTTGTTGCAGTTCGTCGAAGCTGCGGACTTCTATTTCTATCTTCAGGTCTTTACCTTTTTCTTTGCAATAATCTTTAGCACGGGTGATAGCTTTATCAATACCTCCGGCAAAGTCAACGTGATTGTCTTTCAAGAGAATCATATCGAACAGACCGATACGATGGTTTACGCCGCCACCGATCTTCACAGCCATCTTCTCGAGGATACGCATGCCCGGAGTTGTCTTACGGGTATCCAGTACGCGGGTATTTGTACCTTCCAGCTTCTTTGCGTATTTGCGGGTCATTGTCGCAATACCACTCATACGTTGCATCACATTCAGCATCAGACGCTCAGTCTGGAGCAATGACTGTACTTTTCCTTCCACTACCATTGCTACATCGCCCGGCTTCACTTCCGTTCCGTCGTTGATAAATACTTCGACTTTCATAGTCGGGTCGAAACGGTTGAAGATTTCTTTAGCCACTTCGATACCTGCCAGCACGCCGGCTTCCTTGATAAGCAATTTTGATTTTCCCATTGCCGTAGCAGGGATACACGAAAGGGTGGTATGGTCGCCATCACCTATATCTTCTGCAAAAGCAAGATCGATCAGTTTGTCGATCAGTTCTTTTTCCTTATTCATTGATTTTGTCAATTCTTATTTGGTGTATTAAACATTTATTCTGTACTTTCTTCAAGAAGCAATTCACACGGAAACTTCCCTTCGTAGTAGCCAACGTGCCGATAACGAAACTCGATTCGTCCCGTTTTCCCTGATGGTTCACGTTAAATCCGCTGACTTTATTCTCCGTAAAGAATTCTTGCATCATAGCTGTTGCTTTCTGTTTTTCAACGTTTGTCGAGCGACCTTGGAGCACCAGGTTTACCTTGTCCCCCATATACTTACTCAGCTCTTGCGAGCTTCCTCTTTTAAATGCCGTAATCACTCCTGCCGGTATCTCTTGCGCCATAAGCAACGAGAGGGAAAGAAGCAAAGCGGCCATTCCTACGAGCACTCGTTTTTTCATAATTACAAGCTTTTAAGTTGAAGTTTAAAGCCTTAAACTTTCAACTAATGATAGGCAAAGGTAAGCATTAATTGCAGAATAACATAAAAAATGCCTATTTTTGTGCATTAATCAGAATTATAGAGACATGAAGACAACCCTGATCGTCGTTGGACGAACCGTAGAACAACACTATATTACAGCTATCAACGACTATATACAGCGCACCAAACGGTTTATCACTTTTGATATGGAAGTGATTCCTGAACTGAAAAACACCAAGAGTCTTTCAATGGAAGTACAGAAAGAAAAGGAAGGAGAACTGATACTGAAAGCCCTTCAATCGGGTGACGTCGTGGTGCTGCTCGATGAACACGGAAAAGAAATGCGCTCCCTTGAATTTGCCGATTACATGAAGCGGAAAATGAATACAGTCAACAAACGGCTGGTGTTCATTATCGGAGGTCCCTACGGCTTCTCTGAAAAAGTCTATCAAGCAGCCCACGAGAAGATTTCAATGTCGAAAATGACTTTCTCGCATCAGATGATTCGGCTGATATTCGTGGAGCAAATTTATCGGGCAATGACGATATTGAATGGAGGGCCGTATCATCATGAGTAAACGTCTACTATAATATTATAAATGAGATAAAATATTTTGCTTTACCTCATGCTAAGAAATATCTACAAACATACCAGTCAAGCACGCCTCTTTAGGCTACTATTGACGGAACAATAGGTTCAGACATGGTACAACATGGTTTTAATCTAACAGACAATGTAAGTCGTGCAAATATTGAATTTCAAGCGCATCTTCTAACCGATATAATGATGTGCTATGTTTTAGATGGGGCGGGAGGGAACTCTGTAGCAGTTGGGAAAGATGATGACGCTTATTCGAAATGGTTATTTGATATGACTCATTTTGGTGATGAATCTGATAAGTTTAATATAGATTTATTTAATAGTCAATGGGAACAATGGTTTCCTTCTTTTAATGAAAGATATAAAAATGTCCCAAGTTATCAAGGAATAAATGGAGACTACGATTGGAAATGGGATGAAATGATCGAAGCTTTTTTCGAAAGTTTAGAAAATGCTCAACCACCACTGTTTTTTGATAATGGAGAAGTTGGTGGACAGTAACTATATTGATCGTCCTTTAAGATAAACATATATTATTTGATATAAAAAATAAAGAAGATGAAACAGTGTATCATATTATCTATGGTAACTATATACAATCTTACAGTTTAAAACCTCTTAAAGGTTGTAAACTGTAAGATTGTATATAGTTACCAAATTAAGAATTACAATATTATGAAAAATCTACTAGATTTGCAATTATCAATACCATGTCTCGATGAATTAACAACACGAAAGCTGCTAGGCGGAGACGGATACGTACCGACTAATCCTCCTGAATTTGACTATAGTAATGAGTTACCTGAATTCGATCTAAACTTACCACCATTAGATCCAGAGGAATCTAATTTGCATGATCCTGGCATCTATGATGGACCTCCTGCCGGTTTTGAGACTGATTATGAGATTCAATATCCCGATATGGAGCAAGTGCAAGTGCCTTCTGAAAATGATCAAATCGATGAAAGAGATGACAAGTCGGATTTAGAGAATAATGAATCTGATTGGGAAAATGAACAGAATTATAAAGACGACCAAAATGAATTAAATAACGATAGCAATTGGGATGGTCAAGACACTTCTGATTATACAGAGGAGGAGCATCTAAGGAATGAAGATAGAGACAGCAATGGACGACCAGACTGGGCAGATACTTTACTAAGTCGTGTTTTTCCACCGTTAGCCGAGTATGCAGAATATTTAGATATCATCTTCTTCACTGACCCCAATTTGGGAGAAGCGGTAGGAACTTATCAGAACCATGAAATTACGCTAAAAAATAATGAGATAAATGATGCAAACATCATTTATCTTACTCATGAGCTCATTCATGCCATACAAGATAGCATCGGAATGTTAAATGATAAGGGAATGGCGAATGTGGAATTTCAAACACATTTATTAACGGATCTCATTCGTACAGTACATACTGGTAATCAATTAAACACCGCTCTTCCTTTATTAACTGAAGAAGCTAACCAAGAATATAAAAATTGGTTGAGTAGTTTAATTAATATCGACGATACTTTCAATAAAGAACTTTTTGAGAGTAAATGGCAAAGTTATTTTCCTTATTTTATAGAACAGCATAAGAATATTGAAGGTTATCAAGGAGTAGATGAGAATTTTAATTGGCATTGGGACAAATTTATAGAAATTCTTTTTTTTAAATAAAATTATCGCAATAGATCTATGATGAAATCAGAATAGTCGTTTCTCTATCGATTTGTTTTAGTTCTTTAATTTTACAAATCTAATATAAAATTATATTATGAAGTTGCTTTATCCACTTTTGTTCCTAACATTTTATTGTGTACTTGATGTAATGGGACAACCTAATATCATCAAAAAGGAAGTTGTTAATAATGATACTGTGATATGGAAAAGTATTATCATTCCTTCAGCTAAGACTAAATATATTTCTATTTATGTCGCTAGTGATCAAATCAAATTGCCAAGTTTACGAGGTAGCTCTGCAGGAATTAATGTAATAGGGAATATTCCTGTTTCACAGGAAGATATGTCATATTTCGGGATTAGCATTTTAACATTAGAGGAAATCGAACACATATTAAAATGCCAAGATATCCGTCCATTTATTATAGATTTTAATGTTGATACAGAAGGGCAAGTTACTAATATTAAGTTTTTAATAAGTCAAAACATAGCTTTCAAATATAGTTCTTCTGAACTTTATAGAATTAGGAATGAAATAAAAAAAAGACTTTCTTTTAAAAGTAAAGTAAAATATGAATATGAAACTGTCAATTTTGGTCTTCTGATAACCAAAGAAAAGATCCTTTCCGTATATAAACACCTTTTAGAAAAGCATTCAGAAAAGTAACCTTGTTTCGTTTAT
Organism: Bacteroides acidifaciens; assembly: GCF_903181435.1. NCBI lineage: Bacteria > Pseudomonadati > Bacteroidota > Bacteroidia > Bacteroidales > Bacteroidaceae > Bacteroides > Bacteroides acidifaciens. The sequence continues at coordinate 788,448 of NZ_CAEUHO010000001.1, read as the reverse complement.
AATATCAGTGTTATGAATACAATTTTAAGATTATTCTTGATTGTAGCATTTATGCAATCAGGAAGTTTATTAGCACAGCAAGGTAATAATGACACGCTCTCATTAATTTATCAAGAAGTGGATAATGACTATAAATATGGATACATCAATTCTAAAGGAGAAGTTATTGTTCCAATAGGCAAATATAGCTGGATTTACCATACAAAATTTAAGACTCTTGGGTTTGTGGCTAAAGATGGGAATATATGGGCTATAGACCCGTCCGGCAAAGAGCGATTTCGTGTTTTCTGTTTTGACAATGGTCCAGATTATCTTTCAGAGGGACTATTCCGAATGGTAGATGAACAATCAAAAATTGGTTTTGCAGATTCTTTGGGACATATTGTCATTACCCCCCGATTCGAGTTTGTCAGTCCATTTAAAAATGGATTGGCAGCATTCAATGCCGGAGGCAAAAAAGTGCAGGATAGAGAGCATAGTTTCATAGAAGGTGGTAAATGGGGATATGGCGATCTGAAAGGAGATACTATATATCCTGCCATATTTGATTCTGCTTCATATTATATAGGAGATAAGACAACAGTAAAATACAAAGGGAAAGTTACAACTATTGGTCAAATTGACCATCGAAAAGAATGAGTGAAAAGATTCTTGATTTTATAAAGCATCATTGTCCAGCATCAGATATTGTTGGCATTAACACGAGAATATCATTGAAGATGGGACGATGTATCAACTAATAATCTTCCCATATTGCAAAATAGCAACGCTGATTTTTGATGATATAACCTCAACGAGATCAGTGTTTTTTAGAATGTTCAAGAAAGGAATCATTCTATTTGATGGTAAAGGTTTATTAAAAAAACTACAGAATATATTTTGCGGTCAGGAGGATTCTATCAATAGTGAAATCGATATACTAAGATTAAGAAGACGGATAACCAATGAAATTGAATACATTTTAGGGAGTGACGAAACTAACAAGATGCATTCAGCTTTAGAAGTTGTCCGACAAACATCTCAATTAATAGTAGGAAAACAATCTTTGACAGGCAAACATTTGGATAGAGCAATAAGCTTATATAAGAATGAGCAATCTTTATTACAAAACGCTCTTTCTGCATACTTTATCAACAATAATGGTAAAGAATTTATCAATACAATTCAGGCATTACTAAAACCTTTTGGCGGTTTTTTGGAGAAATATACAACAGGATATGTATTCAACGTACCTCATGACAAACAGATGCTTGTGTTTATGCCTGTCTGTTCTATGATATGAAAAAGAACTTCACACAATCAATCTGCTAATAAGTTCGATAAAGAACAATAAGGAGGCTTTAAATCTTATCAGTCAACGGATAAATATAATGAAATTAAACGTAGAAAAAGGTAAAATTGACATCCAACAGATGATGCAAATAAAAGTACAACAACTAAAAACTTTTATCACATATAATACGCAAATCCAACAGCTATATTTACTAATATATAAATATCGGTATCTATCGTTAGTTGATGTCCGGAATAATAAAATATAGTTCACTATATCTATTTTAACATCATTCAATACATAGATGTGTATATTTTTGAAATCACTTAAAATAGTCAATGTCCCAATTGTCCGCAAAGCTTCCTGTATTTCTTGAGAATCCGCATCTATCCGACCAAAAAAGTCCAAATCAATGGATTTCCGATGCCCTAATTGCAAAGCTAATGCAGTACCACCAAACGAGTATTACAAAGCACAGGTAACTGCTGCAATTTTCTTAAAAGTTCCAGCGTTGTGGATTCGACCGTTGATAAGTATAACATCTGAACTGTTCTTTTGGAGTTTGTGAGATTGCAGAAAGATAAGCTAAAGCTCGAGGCTCTAATTCACGAAACGTCTTCGCTATTTCGACGATTCTTTCAAGTCCATAATATTGTTTCACTGCATTCCAATCTTGCAACAGACCATATTCAAGCACTCTCTTTATAATATATTGAGAATGTTTCTCCATATCCAAGGCGGTTTTATCAACATCCCAAAAAAGATACGTTGAAAATCGGGTTATATATTTCTCCATCATTAATCCTATTATAATCCTTTATAGCAAAGATAGAAATAAAAAATGAATCGAGTGCAAGTTAATAGCTATATTTCATAAAACAGCATTATTCTCTTCTGTATATATTTTATTAAAAACTCCACTAAGCTCTTTTTCAGCTACAATCAGACAGCGTAACTCTGCAAGTCTTTTGGTATTATCCGACTGAGGTATCCATAACTTCAAATATCCCCCTTCCGCATACTTATCATTAAGATGTTTACGAAAGCGAGCATATTGCTGTTCTTTATCCATCTCCGGATAATGAGACAATCCATATTGAACAGTACGGCGCAACGTTACTTCAGGATCAATAATACGGTCGGCTTCGGCAACTATTTTTCCATAGATGCTTCTCGGAGCCTGTTTATTGGAAGCCCGATGATCTTCTATCGCTTCTTTCATCTGCAACAGTTGCTCATCCGTAAACCAGTGGCGCAAGGTTTCATCCGCCATCAATATCCTGCCGGAGACTATATGATGGAACTCACGCCCCTCACATAGCCCCAGGTCATGATAAGCAGCAATCGCGTAAACCATAGAAACATTGACATCATAATAAGAAGCCAGTTTCATACTTTCTTCAATCACTTTTTCTACATGGTCTATTTGATGTGCCTTGTCAAAGTTGACATATTGCGGAATAATATTCTGCTGAATATATTCACGAAGTTCCATTGGTATAGCAATATTCATATATTACTCCCGATTCATTAAACGATGCTCCGCCATCTGTTCGAATTTTGTTCCCGGACGACCGTAATTGGCATACGGATAGATGGAAATACCGCCACGGGGAGTAAAGAGTCCAGTTACTTCAATGTATTTGGGATTCATTAGTTTAATAAGATCCTTCATTATGATATTCACGCAGTCCTCATGGAAAGCACCATGATTGCGGAAGCTGAAAAGATATAGTTTCAAGCTCTTGCTTTCTACCATTTTAATATCAGGAATGTAGCTGATACGTATTTCGGCAAAGTCCGGCTGCCCGGTGATGGGGCACAAGCTTGTAAATTCAGGGCAGTTGAAACGTACCCAATAGTCATTCTCAGGATGCTTGTTATCAAAGGCTTCCAATACTTCAGGAGCATAATCTTGCTTATACTCGGTCTTTCTTCCTAACAAGGAAAGTTGGTCTTTTAATTCTGTCATTTGTACTCGTTTACTACAAGCTCTACACTATACAAAAAAATGCATTTCCTCTTTCACCTATCACCAGCTAGGTTCAAACACCTCATTCATAAGCATTTGAGTGGTGAATGATTCATTTTACAACCTATCACCGTATCTATCACCTATCACCGCCAATTCTTCTCCCCATGGCTGCTTTGTCTCCGCCTGGCTTGTTACGGTACGTTGCATGTGGCAAAACGAAGTGTTTCATGCCTTGAAACAAACGGTTTCATTGCTTGAAACAAAGAGTTTCAAGCCTTGGAACTGATAGTTTCAAGCAATAGAAACTTTAGTTTCCTACCGTTGAAACTTTAGTTTCTCACCGATGAAACAACAGTTTCAAGCCGTTAAAACTAAATTGAGCCGATACATTCCGGACAGAAGCTACTACCACCCTATTCACTAGAACTTACCGGTGACAATAGATGTGACGGCAAAATGTCTGTCTTAGTTGCTGTCACCACTTGCTGTCACGAACTATTTATCTCACAATCAAATGGTTAATAACAAAAGCGTGACAGATGACAGCAAAAAATGCATTTTTTATCTCTATGTAAAGATATTATTGATTCTTACTTTTTAAATACTTTTCCAGTCCTTCCCGACGCAGCGTACAAGCCGGACAATGCCCGCAACCATCTCCCTGAACACCATTATAGCATGTCAAAGTCTCGGTGCGAACCAGTTCCAATACTCCCAACTCGTCTGCCAAAGCCCATGTTTCCGCCTTATCAATCCACATCAGAGGGGTATGAATCACAAATTGTTCATCCATAGCCAGGTTCAATGTCACATTAAGGGACTTGATAAATGCATCGCGACAATCGGGATAACCGCTGAAATCTGTTTGGGAAACTCCTGTAACCAAGTGATTGATGCCACGTTCACGGGCATATACGGCTGCGATGCTTAGAAAGAACAGGTTACGTCCCGGGACAAATGTATTGGGAGCACTATCTGCCGGTTTCTCCTGGTCCATCACCATTGTAGCGTCAGTCAGGGAGTTACGTCCCAGTTTCCCGATGAAGGACACATCCATCACATCAAATTCCACTTCCGCCTTACGGGCTATTTCCCGTGCAAGTTCCACTTCCTTCTGATGTTTCTGACCATACAGGAAACTCAGGGCATATACTTTTTTAAAGTTACGTTTCGCCCAATACAAGCAAGTGGTGGAATCCTGTCCGCCACTGAACACAACCAATGCTGCTTCTCTATTCATTATCTATCTTAAATATCTTTGATTTTCAGTACGTTGTAGGAAATATCGGTATCGTAAACATCGCTACCGTCTATTTTCTTGATGGCTTTTACCACACGGATAGTCACCGGAAGGATAATCACTTCGTACATGGATTTCAGTACGATTTGAATTCCCATCATAATGAGCAGTTCTTTCCAGGCAATAATCCCGCCAAAAGCAACCGGAAAGAAAATCAATGAGTCCGCCGTCTCACCTACGACAGTCGACCAAATGGCTCGGGCGGAAAAGTTACGTCCCCGGCTGGCTACTTTCATCTTACTCATCACATATGCATTGAGGAACGAACCGACCAAGAATGCCATCAGACTGGCAGCCACAATGCGGGGAGCCATACCGAATACAAAATCAAAATGTTCTTCGCCTTCCCAAAAAGGAGCAGCCGGAATGGCAACTGCTATCAGTCCGAGGGCTACAACAAAGAAGTTCATCGCAAAACCGCTCCAAATGATAAGGCGCGCTTTCTTGAATCCCCAAACTTCGGCGATACAATCATTGATTATATAAGAAATAGGAAAAACCAATAATCCGGCGGTCACGGTCAGGCTACCGATTTGGATTACTTTCGTTTCAAGAAGATTGGCTGCGATAAGGCATACATTAAAAAGAATACCGAGCAGCATAAAAGGTACAGATACTTTCTCTTTCATAATTCCTGTTTTTTACGTGGTGTTCTAGAATACACGACCGCTATTCACGGCATCATACTTTCTTTTTCTTTCGGGCTGCAAAGATAAAGGAAAAACTATGAAAAAGCAAAAGATATTTGATGATTGACCGGTTGCAACTCATGAATATCCTTGATAAAGAGGAAAAATGCTACCTATACAAATATTTGGATGAATGAAAAAGAATGAAAATTTCCTAATCGGCAAATCATTTTCAGACGACCACGTGTTTAAAATCCATGTTTAACTAAAAGACCAGATCATGGAACATCAATTTAAAAAAGACGTAAAAGAAGCAGCAATGCAGGCAAAAGAAAATGCCCGGCTTGCTGAAGAGAGAGCCGAAGAAGCTAAGGAGAGAGGTGCCGAAGCGAGTTCACATTCGGGCGAAAGCTTGAAAAAGAAAGTACAGCATGCCGCACATGTTGCCCAGGAAAAGGTAACAGAAGCAACGAACACTGTGAAAGAAAAAGCCACGGAAGCAGCCCATACCACACAAGAGACTGCCCAAAAGGCTAAACACAGAGTACAGGAAATGCTGGATTGACAGTAAAGAATGAGCCTTCCCGCCAGTTGTCGTCTACGGCAGGAAGGCTCATCGACCTAACTTAATAAACACATCACTCAATCAAAAAGAATCATATCAGGAAAATTCTTTCAGTTCTTCTTTCAACCGCTTACGGATGAAAAACAAACGGCTCTTCACCGTTCCTATCGGCAGTCCTAACTTTTCGGCAATCTCCCTATACTTAAATCCGGCAACGAACATCTGGAAGGGGACTTTCATATCATCGGGAATGGAATGCAACACACGATACAGTTGCCTCATATCATAGGCAAACTCAAACTTCTCACCATCCTCGTCTTCAATCATATGCTGTTGATTAATAGAATAGGTATCATCTATGATATTCATTTCACGAACCGTACGACGATAGTTATTCACAAAAATATTGCGCATAAGTGTGTACATCCATCCTTTGAGATTCTTACTATATGCAAACTTCTCATGATTATCCAATGCCTGTAATACACAATCCTGAACCAAATCTTTGGCAGAATCACGATCTGCCGTCAATTTATACGCAAAGCGTTGTAAATCTGATTGTATATCTAATATTCCTTGAGTAAATTCTACTTTTCCCATCACGGTATTTCTTTTATCTAGTTACTATAATACAAAGATCCGCTTTTTTAGAACAAATATGAATAGCAATTCTTCCGATAAGTTTGGCTATTTTTCCTTCGGAGCTCTCAACCATTTCTTTTGTTAGTTGTTCTTTGGGCATTCACCTAAAACTTAACTTATAATGAAAACAAGCATTAAGATGGTAGCTATGCTACTGGGGATAGGAATTTTCCCCGTCTGTGCCCAGGCACAAAAGAAGGTAATTATCGAAAATGAGGAACCTAATTCGATCATGTTTGTCTCACGAGACAAAGCAGGCGATGAAATCATACAGATTATGAACAACCGCCAACAGATGCGTTTTCACGATCCCAACACTCCCCGCTTCCTGCTCACTGACCAAAAAGGAAAATTCGCCCTCGGTATCGGAGGTTATGTACGTGCTACGGCAGAGTATGATTTTAATGGGATTGTTGACGATGTTGATTTCTATCCGGCATTGATTCACCAACCGGGAAAAGGTAATTTTACCAAAAATCAATTCCAGATGGACATCACCACTTCTACCCTGTTCCTCAAATTGGTAGGACGCACGAAGCATTTGGGAGACTTTATAGTTTACACGGCCGGTAACTTCCGCGGTGACGGAAAAACCTTTGAACTGCAAAATGCGTATGCACAGTTTTTGGGCTTCACTATCGGATATAGCTATGGTTCATTTATGGATCTTTCAGCCTTGCCTCCTACTATCGACTTTGCAGGTCCTAACGGTTCTACCTTTTACCGCACTACGCAATTAAGTTATATGTACGATAAGTTGAAAAACTGGAAGTTCGGTGCAGCTATAGAAATGCCTTCAGTAGACGGCACTACAAATAGCAATGTTTCTGTCAACACCCAACGGATGCCGGATTTTGCAGCTTCTGCACAATTCAACTGGAATAGCAATAGTCACATCAAATTGGGAGCCATCGTTCGCAGCATGACTTATTCAAGCAATATATACGATAAAGCATATTCTACCACCGGATTCGGTCTACAAGCATCTACAACTTTCAATATCACAAAAAAGTTGCAAGCTTACGGACAGTTCAATTATGGAAAAGGTATCGGTTCTTATCTGAATGATTTAAGCAATCTGAACGTGGATATCGTTCCCGATCCTGATGACGAAGGAAAAATGCAGGTTCTGCCAATGATGGGATGGTATGCGGGGTTACAATACAATATTTGCCCGAAATTCTTTGTATCCGGCACTTATAGTTTATCCAGACTTTATTCTGAAAACGGATATCCAAGCGAAAACCCGGAATCTTACCGCAAAGGTCAATATCTTGTTGCTAACGCTTTTTGGAATGTAAGCAGCAATCTGCAAGTAGGCGTTGAATATTTGAGAGGATGGAGAAGCAATTACGACTCTTCAACAAGTCATGCCAACCGGTTGAATATGCTGGTACAGTATTCTTTCTAAACTGGCATAATAATAAAACAAAAAAGAGGCTGTCTAAAAAGTCGTTAATAATTCTCATTCCACTTCTTCGGGAAGAAGGAGAATGAGGATAGAACCGACTTTTTAGACAGCCTCTTTTCTATATATAAAGGATTAGAAATTTAGAACTTATAGTTCACACTTGCACCAAACACTTTATTAGTACGGCTATATACATTAGTACCGGATATCCCTGTGCCATTGTAATTTGGGGATTTTTTAGTATAATCTTCATAGGTAGTCCACATATAACCTACATTCAAAGCAGCTCTTTCACTCAACATCAATTTCGCACCCACACCTATTGAATAAGAATCACAGGAGAAACTAGTATCACTTTGGAAGTTGTCAGACAATCCATAATCCGTAATCTGTCCACCACAACTCAAGGTCAATCGTTTGATTACATCCCATTCAATACCCATTAAGTATTCATTTGTTCCCTTTGTCAAATACTTCTGCTTTCCATCAGCCATTCCTGCTTTTTTGTCATCATAGAAATGGTATTCTACAGATGCACGCAGTACAGGTAGAAATTCATAAGCAGCTGCAACTGAAAGCATGGAAGGTATATCGTTAGGAGTGTTCACACCGTGTTTGAAAGGTGCCAGTGCATCCGTTTCTACAGAAGCTTCAATTTTTTTTGTATTGTTTTCTATATTAAGATTAGTCTTGAATTCATACTTAGCACCAATATTCAATTTACCCAACTTAGCATCCACACCAATAACGGGAGTGAATCCCCAACCTGTCTGATCACAGTCTAAAGCCAAATGCATCAAGTCGGCTCCTCCTAAGTCTGCTTTCATTTTAGCATCCAAAAAGCCCACATAACCACCAGTAAAATAATTCATGCGTCCTCCCGCAAAAGCAGAAAGCCAATCATTTATTTTATAGGATAACCCTAATTGTAATGCATAGATATATTGCTTGCCATCCATAGCAGTGCTAATGTCATACATACCAGGAGTAACGATAGGGCTCTTTCCACCAGAAGTTAAATGTTTTTTTAAACTTTCCTGAAAGATACCTGCCATAGCCACCGACTCAAACATTGGCAAACCGTCATCAAATGAAGCTTTACCACCTCCACCAGTAATTGCAAAGAAACCGGAAATAGTCCAATCACCTTTTTTATAAGCTGCAAATACACTCGGAATAATGGGAGCAGCAGCCTTTCCTTCATAATATTTACTATAATATTTGTCAGAAACGGTAGGAATAGGAGCGGTAGGGTTTGTTAAATCAAGACCACTATATGTCATAAAGCTAGCATCAATATTTCTCGTCTGAAAAGCACTCTGAATACTCAAACCCACATGAAAACCGTCATTCGGCAAAAATGCCAAACCGGCAGGATTAGACAAGGCACCATCAATTTCGATAGTGGCACCACGAGATAACATACGAAGAAAAGCAGCGTGTTGATTAGTATTTGTCAGAAGACCTCCGGCAAAAGTTGGAATTGAAACGATTAACATTGCAAATCCAATCAAGAAATTTTTTCTCATCTAAATCTTTTTTAAATTATTTCGGGCGCAAAGATACGATATTATTGCGCACGAAGCATACGTTTGTGCATTTATTTTCATTTACCCACCTATTTTAATTGAAAAAACAAACTGTTTCTAATGAAACAATCTAGATTTATCATCATACGGAGAGTAAACAAATCCACCTGTTTTTTCGTTTTTATAATATAATAACTTATAAAATAATATGATGGGCTATACTATTGCATTTTTTGGCACAAAGCCTTATGACGAATCTTCTTTCAATGATAGAAACAAAGAATTCGGATTTGAGATACGCTATTACAAAGGAAATCTGAACAAGAACAATGTACTACTGACGCAAGGCGCAGATGCTGTATGCATCTTCGTAAACGATGTTGCCGATGCAGAAGTCATCCGTATTATGGCAGCCAATGGAGTAAAACTACTGGCACTGCGATGTGCCGGATTCAACAATGTGGATTTGGATGCGGCTGCCGCCGCCGGAATTACCGTTGTACGGGTACCTGCCTACTCGCCCTATGCAACTGCCGAATATACGGTGGCGCTTATGCTATCGCTGAATCGTAAAATACCACGTGCTTCCTGGCGCACTAAGGAGGGCAATTTCTCCCTTCATGGCTTGATGGGATTTGATATGCGCGGAAAGACAGCAGGCATCATCGGCACAGGAAAAATAGCGAAAATCCTGATTCATATCCTAAGAGGTTTCGGCATGAACGTGCTGGCATATGACCTCTACCCTGATTATAACTTCGCACGGGAAGAGAAGATTGTCTATACTTCACTGGACGAACTATATCATAATTCGGATATTATCTCCCTGCACTGCCCGCTCACTGAAGAAACGAAATATCTTATTAACGACTACTCCATCAGCAAGATGAAAGACGGAGTGATGATTATCAACACCGGTCGCGGGCAGTTGATTCATACCAATGCGCTGATTGAAGGGTTAAAGAATAAGAAAATCGGTTCCGCAGGACTGGACGTATATGAGGAAGAAAGCGAATACTTTTACGAAGACCAGTCCGATCGCATCATCGACGATGATGTGCTTGCCCGCCTGCTCTCGTTCAATAACGTGATTGTCACCTCTCATCAGGCATTCTTCACACGCGAAGCAATGGAGAATATTGCCCTGACAACCTTGCAAAACATAAAAGATTTCATCAATCACAAACCTCTGCTAAATGAAGTGAAGAGATAAAACTTTTCACCTTTGGTTTTGTTTACCAAGAATATAACCACAAGAAAAAGGAGAAAATTATGAAGAAAGCTATACATAAAGCTGATACAAGAGGACATTCACAATATGATTGGCTGGATAGTTACCACACTTTCAGTTTCGATGAATATTTCGATTCCGACCGTATCAACTTCGGTGCCCTTCGTGTACTGAATGATGACAAGGTTGCACCCGGAGAAGGATTCCAGACTCATCCGCACAAGAATATGGAAATCGTTTCGATTCCCTTGAAAGGTCATCTGCAACATGGGGACAGCAAGAAGAACAGCCGGATTATCACTGTCGGGGAAATCCAGACGATGAGTGCCGGAACAGGAATCTTCCATAGTGAAATGAACGCAAGTCCCGTAGAACCGGTGGAGTTTCTGCAAATATGGATTATGCCGAGAGAACGGAATACACGTCCCGTTTACCAGGATTTCAATATCAGCGAACTGGAACGCCCGAATGAGTTGGCAGTTATCGTATCACCCGATGGCAGCACACCTGCTTCCCTCTTGCAAGATACTTGGTTCTCTATCGGTAAGGTAGAAGCCGGGAAGAAATTGGGATACCATATGCATCAAAGCCATGCGGGTGCATATATATTCCTTATCGAAGGGGAAATTACAGTGGAAGGCGAAGTGATGAAACGCCGTGACGGAATGGGTATTTATGAAACCAACAGTTTTGAACTGGAAACGTTGAAGGACTCACATATTCTGTTGATAGAAGTACCGATGTGAGAAATTATTAATTAGAAGTTACAGTTTGTAGATGAGAACAAGTCTAGCTGATATCCGACAAGAATATACCAAAAGCGGGTTGCGGGAAAATGAACTTCCCGACGACCCGCTTTCGCTTTTCAGCCAATGGCTGCAAGAAGCGATTGACGCAGAAGTGGATGAGCCGACTGCCGTCATTGTGGGCACTGTGTCTCCCGAAGGAAAACCGTCCACACGCACAGTATTATTGAAAGGGCTACATGATGGTAAGTTTGTCTTTTACACGAATTACGAAAGCCGCAAAGGAAAGCAGTTGGCACAAAATCCATATGTCTCCCTTTCTTTTGTGTGGCATGCGCTCGAAAGACAAGTGCACATCGAAGGGACGGCAGCCAAAGTAGAGCCGGCAGAATCGGACGAATATTTCCGTATACGTCCTTACAAAAGCAGAATCGGCGCACGAATCTCCCCACAAAGTCAGCCCATCAAGAGCAGGATGCAGTTGATGCGTGCCTTCGTCAAAGAAGCAGCCCGGTGGTTAGGGAAAAATGTGGAAAGACCCGCCAATTGGGGCGGATATGCAGTTACATCTGCTAGAATCGAGTTCTGGCAGGGGCGTCCCAACCGTCTGCACGACCGCTTCTTATATACCCTGCAACCGGATGGCGAATGGGAAATCAGTCGCCTTGCTCCCTGATTTCGTCGATTTTTCTTGGCAACTCCAACTAGAATATGTAATATTGCAACTATAAAACATTCAGCTTATGACACTGGATTATATTTATCACAGCGGTTTCGCCATCGAAGCGGAAGACGTGACCGTTATCATTGATTACTACAAAGATTCTTCCGAATCAGAACAAAACCGGGGAATCGTGCATGATTATCTCCTGCAAAGACCGGGTAAACTGTACGTATTGGCTACCCACTTCCATCCCGATCACTTCAACCGTGAGATATTGACGTGGAAAGAACAACGTCCCGACATTCAATATATTTTCTCCAAAGACATCCTGAAATCACACCGCGCCAAAGCCGAAGATGCTTTCTATATTAAGAAAGGAGAAACTTACGAGGATGACACCATCCGCATTGACGCGTTCGGCTCGACGGATGTAGGCAGTTCGTTCCTGATTCATCTGCAAGGTTGGAGTATTTTCCATGCCGGCGACCTGAACAACTGGCACTGGAGTGAAGAATCCACCGAAGCAGAGATACGAAAAGCCAACGGTGATTTCCTTGCAGAAGTTAAATATTTAAAAGAAAAAGCGCCAAACATTGATTTAGTACTGTTTCCGGTAGACCGAAGAATGGGAAAAGATTACATGAAAGGGGCAAAACAGTTCATCGAACAAATAAAAACTACTATATTTGTGCCCATGCACTTCAGTGAAGATTACGAAGGCGGCAACGCGCTTCAAAGTTTTGCCGAAGATGCAGGATGCCGTTTTATCAGCATCACCCGTCGGGGCGAAAGTTTTGAAATTACCAAATAAACACATTATAATTATGAATAAATTTACGATTCTGTTTCTTACTCTGTTCCTCGCATTGCCGATGGCAATGAAGGCAGATTCTGCAAAAGACAAAAAAGACGATACCAGGTATCTTGTAGGGGCTGTTCCCGAAGTGGATGGCAAAGTAGTATTCTCCAAGGAATTCCAGATTCCCGGAATGAGCCAGGCACAAATCTACAATACGGTAATGAAGTGGATGGACGAACGCCTGAAAGAAAATAAGAACATCGACAGCCGCATCGTCTTTTCCGACAAAGACAAAGGTACGATTGCCGGCGTGGGAGAAGAATGGATTGTATTCAGTTCCAGTGCATTGTCTTTAGACCGTACTCTTATCAATTACCAGATTACAGTGACTTGCAAACCCGGAAATTGTCTGGTAGAACTGGAAAAGATACGTTTCACCTACCGCGATACTGAAAAATATAAAGCGGAAGAATGGATTACCGACAAATATGCGCTTAACAAAGCAAAGACTAAACTGGTGCGCGGATTGGCAAAATGGCGCAGAAAAACGGTAGATTTCGCAGATGATATATTCATGGATGTAGCCGTAGCTTTCGGAGCACCAGATACGCGCCCGAAAGCAGAGAAAAAGAAGAAGGAAGAAGAGCAAAAGGCTCCGTCAATCGTTGCAGCCGCAGGGCCTATTGTCATTGGTGGCGCAAATGCGAAGACTGATATTAAAGGGACGACTACCGAACCTGCTCAGAAGACTGTTCCCGCCGCAACTCTCACTCCTGCTACTCCTATAGGCAAGGCTTCTGCAGATATGCCGGGTTATACAGAGGTTAATTTAAAGCAGATTCCGGGCGAAGTATATGCTTTGATGGGAAGCGGAAAATTGGTTATCAGTATCGGAAAGGATGAGTTCAATATGACAAATATGACTGCAAATGCCGGTGGCGCGCTGGGTTATCAGTCGGGCAAGGCCGTGGCTTACTGCACGCTTTCTCCTGAACAGTCTTATGATGCCATCGAAAAAGCGGACAGTTATACACTGAAACTCTATGCTCCGAACCAAACAACTCCGTCGGCTGTTATTGAATGTAAGAAACTGCCTTCACAAACCGCTCCGCAAGCCGGACAACCCCGTACATATGTCGGTGAGATTGTGAAGCTCTTAATGAAAAAATAAGGAAGATTGCAACAATGGAAATAAAAAGTAAATTTGACCATTTCAATATCAATGTAACAAATCTGGAGCGTAGCATTGCTTTCTATGAGAAAGCGCTCGGTTTGAAAGAACATCACCGGAAAGAAGCTTCCGACGGTTCGTTCACGTTAGTTTATCTGACAGATAACGAGACGGGCTTTCTCCTGGAATTGACTTGGCTGAAAGATCATACCGCTCCGTATGAACTGGGCGAGAATGAAAGCCATCTCTGTTTTCGTGTGGCCGGTGATTACGATGCTGTCAGGGCTTATCACAAAGAAATGAATTGTGTATGTTTTGAAAATACTGCCATGGGGCTTTATTTCATCAACGACCCGGACGACTATTGGATTGAGATACTTCCACAGAAGTAATTGAAAGTGCGTTAAAATACCCCAATTATAAGATTACCCCTGTTACAACTATGTGTGACAGGGGTAATTTATTTTCAGGAGAGAGTGCTTTACTCCCTTATCAGTCATTTAATAAATACATAACAGACGCCTAAGATACTTGCTAGCACATAGAAACATCCCGGAGCAAACAGTTTACATAATAATCTTGTAAGAGGCATAGTGGAAAATGCCAAGATTTCATCCGGAGTCTTCGGGTTACATATAACTGTCACCTTATCTCCTACATGAGGTGTCTTTTGAGAATATAACTTATGAGAATAATTAGCCGTTTCCACGATAAAATCATAGGTGGCCATTCGACGATGCATTTCTTTCTCTTCATCCGATTTATACTCCACTATGGGATAATTCGCAGTAATATCACCATCATCGCTACTATAAGTCTTAGTCTGTACCTCCACAACCCTTCCATGCATCTTTGTTCTGCTATTCTTCATTATACCAACAAACATCATCCAGACCATCACTGTTCTTAACACCAAGGAAATTCCCTTAATTAGTAGTATAATTGCCGCTACGCAAATAATAATATTGATTATCACGATATTTATTTCTTATGTCGATTTGCTCTTTTTTTACGAATTTCTGCTTTCATCTTCGCTGCTCCCGAACCGTGTTGTCCACGAATATAGGTCGCTTTCTTCGCTTTCGTTTTCACTTTTTCCTCTTCTTTGGGCTTATCTTTCTTGCCTTTAAAGACGATTCCACCCATTATTGCTTCTTCTATACTCATATAATATACATTATTAATATTCACATTTCCAACGGCAAAGATAATCCTTTTCTACGGATTTATTTATCTTTGCCGACTAAAACAATACATAACCCTCAATGGCAACAACAATTCTTTCCACAGAAAAGGACCCGATGGGAGCCGCTATTTCTGATTATTTCAATCATCGCAGAGCCAACCGCTTACGAGTATTTTCTTCTCAATTCGAGGAAGATGAAATCCCTGTCAAGGAACTATTCCGCAATATCCAATCCATGCCTGTACTGGAACGTACCGCTCTACAAATGGCCACAGGACGGATATTAGATGTAGGTGCAGGAAGCGGCTGCCATGCGTTGGCACTTCAGGAAATGGGAAAAGACGTATGTGCCATTGATATTTCTCCACTATCTGTCGAGGTTATGAAACAACGGGGAGTCAATGACGCCCGTCTCGTCAATCTCTTTGATGAAACATTTACCGAAACGTTCGATTCTATCCTGATGCTGATGAATGGTTCGGGAATTATCGGAAAGTTAAGCAATATGCCCGGCTTCTTTCAACGAATGAAACGCATCCTTCGCCCCGGGGGATGCATATTGATGGACTCCAGCGACCTTCGTTATCTTTTCGAGGAAGAAGATGGCAGCATAGTCATTGATTTAGCCGGAAATTATTACGGAGAAGTTGATTTCCAGATGCAGTATAAGGATGTGAAAGGAGATACATTCGATTGGTTATATATAGATTTCCAGACACTTAGCTTATATGCATCCGAATGTGGATTCAAAGCCGAACTGGTAAAAGAAGGCAAACACTACGATTATTTGGCAAAGCTCAGTCTCGCCTGAATAATCCAAGATGAATATAGTGACGGTATGCAGTAAGGATAGTGACGCTATATAACAGAAATAGTGACGCCATCCTGATGTGATAGCGTCACTATTATTATGTGGTATAAATCACTAAAGAATAGCTGTATATCACTTCAGCATTTCATCAATCATCTGCACAAGAGAAGCAAACTCTTCCTCATTATACAAACGAGTCAATTTTACGATTTTCCCTTCTTTATCTATCAGCACATTTCTTGTTATACCGGATTCACGCAAGGCATATTTTGCGAAAATATCAGCTCCCGGATCTAATCCCAACGGATAAGTGACTCCTGTAGATTTGGCAAAAGCAAGCACTTTATCAAGCGGTTCGTCACGGTCAATGCCAATCAATGCAAAATCAGCATTGTCTTTATGTTTCAGCCAAATATCTTTTTCAATAAATGGCATTTCTTTCCTACATACGCCACACCAACTCGCTGTAAACTGCAACATCACCACTTTCCCCCGAAGAGAAGACAAGCTTACCTGTTTGCCATCGGTCAAGGTAATCGTGAAATCGGGAGCCGTCTCTCCTACCCGAACGATATATCCTGTACTATCCGCTTCGGCAATCACCGCTTCCGAAGTCACTTCCACGCTATCCGATGCTGTTTCAGCACTCGTCGTTCCCTTCTTCTGACCGGAACATGCCAATATACTTATGGCTAAAAATGCCATTCCACACACATTCATAATTCTCTTTTTCATCTTCTTATAATCATTAGTGAGACTGCAAATATAAAAAAAGTGCGCGATGTATTTGCATTTTTAGAATAAATTCATACCTTTGCACCCGCAAAAGAAAATAACGCCTCTTTAGCTCAGTTGGCCAGAGCACGTGATTTGTAATCTCGGGGTCGTTGGTTCGAATCCGACAAGAGGCTCACTAATAAAAAGCTGTTTATCGATATGGTAAACAGCTTTTTTATTTAATACTTATGCTCAAGACTTCTGTCTACGGAATACGACTACGCTGACAGCTATCAAAATCAAAAGAATCCCAATCGCGCCACTTCTTCTACGCTAATTTTGTAGTACCAATGTAGTAGCGTTTTCAATTAAGGGCAATCGGGTAGGAGGTAAATACTAATCGCAGGTATTTATCTCCTACTTTCGTATTTACCGACCTCCCACACCACCGTACAAGCGGGTCCGTCTCCGGTGAGCATTAGGGTATTTTGCCGGAAATGGTGGCATTTATAAAAAGGGATATCTCATCATCACGATGCAATATCCCAATAATGTTAAATAAAGATGTTTTCAGTTAGCCCTGTAGAAGAAGTAGGGCCCAACCGTGTGAGTACTCCT
This sequence comes from Bacteroides acidifaciens, assembly GCF_903181435.1. Taxonomy (NCBI): domain Bacteria; kingdom Pseudomonadati; phylum Bacteroidota; class Bacteroidia; order Bacteroidales; family Bacteroidaceae; genus Bacteroides; species Bacteroides acidifaciens. Next base: position 771,181 of record NZ_CAEUHO010000001.1, on the reverse strand, counting down.
ATCATTACGACGATGTACGTATAGGTTAACAAAGAATTATATCATTAATTCGTCAAATTCAATCATGCCATTAATATATTCAATAAGTTTTCCATTTGCACCACCATCCCGAACAATGCCGACAGTTTCTATAAGAAAAATTTCCGAGTTCTCACTAGCAATCTTCCCACAGTCACGGTATGAAACAGCTTCTAACTCAGCGAAACTTATACTTCCGTATCTTGCAATGCAGTCCTCCAGTATTTCTATATCGGATACAGAAAGATAATCTCTGTTTGCTTGACGCTTTGGCAACAAATAGTACTAGGAGATATAGAATCTTTTGGTGTCTTCTCATTTTATCGCAGGAGCATCTTGACTAGGACCTGACATCATTAAAATCTTGATTGGCACTATAATGCAGCCGCAATTTTTCTTATATTATCAAGCTTTTCCTTCATCTTATCGCTATTTCTAGCCATATCCAAATTATAATCAGTTTGCATCCTAACCAAAACATCCGCTTTTACGCCCAAAGCAGCTTCCAAAATTAATGCGAATTCAGAAGTTATAGTTCTTTTCCCATTCAATACCTCATTAAGCACACTATACGATATACTAAACTTTTCAGCAAAATCTTTCTGCTTTATAGCTCGGTATTCCAGCTCATCTTTTACCAACTCTCCGGGATGGTACGGGGTGAACGACTGTAAATTGTTAGCTAATTTTCCCATATCCTTATTTATAATGATTCGTTATATCTACTATTGAACAAATTTCTATTATTGATTGATCGCCTTGACCAGGGATTTCTCTAAACTCCAAACGATATTGGTCGTTAATACGCAAAGAAGAAAGCCCCTTTTTATCACCTTTCAATTTCTCGTAATTTAAAGATTGGAAAGTAAATAAATCCTCCATTTTAGAAATATTCATTAAGACTTTCACGCACTTTAAATACCCCTTTACTATATTGGGCTGAAACCGATGTTTTTTATCAGTCGTTTTCCCCTTTTCGTATAGGTCCGCTAGATAATCCTTTTCAAATTCTACATTCATAGTTATTTATTAATGCCACAAAGATAGCATTTTAATTTTAAAATTCGCACATTTAGCGAATTTGTTTAGATTATATTACAAACAAAAAACGCCCATCTTTAGACGGGCGGGAAATGCTTAGGATTGCGGATTGACTAACTCCCCTGTTTCCTTATTCAAGACCAGATGGTATTTCTTCTTCTCCCCTACCTTAGTGGTGGCATCAATGTCTACTACTACGTTATTGCCATCTAGGGAGTATGTGGATTTGTTTACTCTTATCTCTTCATCAGTGATGGGGACTTGCCAAATTAGATATTTATTATATCCCCATTTTGATATGTCAACACACATGACCATACTATTATAGATATATACCATATTACTGTAAGATATAGGCATGTAATTATTCCTTTCAATTTCTTTAACCCATCTTTCAGCACCTGGATCATTATTCCCAATTGTCTGCTTTAAATCACTATCCAATACTCCAATTTCATAAATTCCTGTTCTTACAGTTTTATAAATGGCAACATATTCTCCATACCAATCAGCTATTGCTTCAGGATAGAAGATAGTTTGTTCGAAACCATAATAATGTTCCTTATCAAAATACTTTTTTAAAACTAACTTTCCGTCTTTAATTTTTAGGATAAATTTATGAGGATGAGCAACTAATTCTGAACTATATAAATCTCCCAATATATAGAAACAATCATCCTTTTTCAAGGCACTTTGAAGGAAACACCCTTTGACTATGTATTCTCTCTTATCTCCGAACCCAAGATCATGGGTATAATTTTCTGCTTTGTCCTTGATAGTAAACACCTTGTTGCCTGATTCGTCAATAGCCTCTATATAGTAATCTCCTTCGAATATATAAGATTGCAGTTTTAAATCACCTACCAGAATAACACTATTAATTTCATATTTTGGAGGCTCTGGCTCATTTATGGTGTCTTCACTTGAGCTACAGGCTGCCAATAGCAATATTGCTACTAAAGGAAATAAAATTTTCTTCATAATTGTGTGATTTATGTTATACAATGCGCAAACGTACAAAAAGCAGGAACAAAAAACAACTATGACAAATGTTTTCTAATTTTGCGGAAGATAAAAAGTAAAAGAGCGTCATTCGAACCACCAGATAGACGCCCCTTTCCCAATTCATAGTAGCACAAGTATGCTATTTTCGGCTCAGCGGAAATTTCTGGTTGGTAAGTTTTAAAATTATCTATCTTTACTTACCTTTGTTTTATGAAACCCGAACAACTCCTTCGTGCCATCCTTCCGGATGTGCTTATAGACAACTTTGATATTGTCAATTTCGACAAGAGTGCTGACCGTTTTGATATTTATCTTGATGAAAAAAAAGTTCAGCTAAAAGAAGATAAGACCAATCCGGATATCATATCCTATGGTTTTGGTAAGTATCGTACAATCCAAGACTATCCTATTCGTGGTCGCGCCACTTATCTCCATGTTCGTAAACGTAAATGGCTTGACAAGTCTTCCTATGAAATCTTCAGTTATGACTGGGATTTATCCGAATTTGACGGTACACGGCTCAATTCTGAGTTCGTCTCTTTTTTAAAAGAAGGAGATTGAATCTACTCCTGTGAGCATCTGTGTGCTTGTGGAACGTTATGGCGTAAAAGGGCAGACTCTTCGTAAACAATACAAGGAGAAAATCAGTGATTACCGGAACTGGGACCAACTCGAACATGCGCATGACTACCTCCTTTATCCTGAAAACATTGGAGAAAACCTTTCTTTGGATGAAACTTGCCTGAGCAATGGAGATGTTTATACGATTCTGACCAATAAAGCAGCTAAAGGCCGTAAAGGGGCTTTAGTTGCAATGGTTCGTGGAGTGGCCACAGATGCGGTAAGCGGAATCTTGCGCAGGCTTCCGCATCGGAAACGGCTGTCTGTCAAGACTGTCACTACAGATTTATCTTCAGCCATGATGCTGACGGTCAGAAAGGTGTTTCCTGCCGCAAAGCTGATCAATGACCGTTTTCATGTACAGCAGCTCATGTCTGAAGCTGTTGACCAGTTAAGAATACGCTATCGGTGGAAAGTACTTGATACGGAAAATCAGGCTATCAGGGAGCATCGCCAAAAGAAGAAAGAAACAAAGAGTAAGGCGGAAAGGGAGAGAATAGGGAAATGGGAACCTGAAAGAATGGAGAACGGAGAAACCCTGCCACAGATAGTAAGCAGAAGCAAGCATATTATACTGAAACACTGGAGCAAATGGAGTGAACAGCAAAAGACCAGGGCTGCCATTCTCTTTGATAAATTCCCCAAGCTTCTGGAAGGATACAGCCTTAGCATGAAACTGACAGACATCTTCAACAAGAAGTCAGGTCCCGATGAAGCAAGGCTAAATCTCGCAAGATGGTACAATGAAGTGGAAAAGTTTGACTATATGGAGTTCAACAAGGTACTTGATACCTTTTCAAACCATAGTACGACCATCATAAATTATTTTGAAGAACGATTGACAAATGCTTCAGCGGAGTCGTTCAATGCTAAAATCAAAGCTTTTCGAAGCCAGTTAAGAGGGGTGGCTGATGTGAAATTCTTCATGTTCAGACTGGCTAGGCTATACGCTTAAAAGAAAGCTTGCCAACCGGGAAAATCCGCTGACCCCTATTTTCGGACTGATCCGTTTTCAGACTGACCCCTAATTTTGTAGTACCATTTTCAGTTAAGAGCAAAGAAAAAGCCCTCTCAGAAATCATCTGAAAGGGCTTTGCGAGGTTCCTGGCGGATTCGAACCGCCGTACACGGTTTTGCAGACCGCTGACTAAGCCACTCATCCAAGGAACCGTAATTTCTCGTTTGCGGTTGCAAAGGTAGTACAAATTTTGAAACTACCAACTATCCGCAGCAATTTTTCTTTGTACTTTTTTTCTTTACACTACATTCATGTCTCTTCTTCTCCATCATATCCTTTAATTCACAGCCACTTACACAGCTATCGCAAGGATTAGCACTTTCGCGCGTGCGACGAAAAAAAATATAAATCCCGTATATGACTCGGGCAATACAGAGTACAATCAGTACTCCGACCACCCATTCCTGCCAATTATTCATACAAATAGTCCTCCAATCTGATAAACTGCGAATGAAACAAGCCAAGCTAACCCCGTTGTATAACAGGCAGCAAAGAGCGCCCATTTCCAACTGCCGGACTCCTGTTTGATAGCTGCCAATGCCGCAATACACGGAAAGTAAATCAGCACAAACAACATATAACAGAAAGCAACCAGTGGAGTTATTGGTATCCGCTCCGCCAAACTAGCCTCATCAGCTTCCGGATCGTCTACATATAAAACTCCCAAAGTGCTAACAACCAATTCTTTCGCTCCTACTCCCGAAACCAAGCCGATACCCAGCTTCCAGTCAAACCCCATAGGCGCAATCACCGGCTCTATCGCACGGCCAAGCTGACCTATATAAGAATTTTCCTGCTGTTCGGCTACCGTCTCATATGCGTCATGATTAGGATAATATCCTAAGAACCAAATGATAATAGAAGCAATCATAATAATCCCTCCCATTTTCTTCAAATACTGGGCTCCTTTCTCCCATGTATGACGGAAGATTGATTTAGCTGTCGGCATCCGGTATGGCGGAAGCTCCATCACAAACGGAGTATCGTCACCCTTCACCAAAAACTTGCTGAACAAACGCGCCAACAACACAGCCAGAAATATCCCAATCGCATAAATACTTAACAACACCAGACTGGCATTGTTCGGAAAGAAAGATCCCACCAACAACAAATAAATAGGCAGACGCGCGCTACAAGACATCAACGGATTCACCAGCATCGTAATAAGGCGGCTTTTCCGATTCTCAATCGTACGCGAAGCCATAATAGCAGGCACATTACATCCGAATCCCATAATCAACGGAATAAATGACTTCCCGTGCAATCCCATCTTATGCATAATCTTATCCATAATAAATGCAGCACGTGCCATATATCCCGAATCCTCCATCAACGAAATGCAGAAATACAGAATAAGGATATTCGGTAAGAAGACAATGACTCCCCCTACTCCGCCGACAATACCGTCAACCAGCATATCCTTTAACGGCCCTTCGGACATATTATTGCGAATCAAATCACCAATCTGTCCCACCAGCCACTCAATTCCCATCATCGGATATTCGCCAAGCACAAACGTACCCTCAAACATCAGATACATGAAAAGGAAAAAGATGGGATATCCCCAAATACGATGAGTAACAATGGCGTCCAGCACTTTTGTAGTCTGTGCCTGTTCCAAGTGGTTATCAGTAAACGTTTCTTTCAATGCACCACTGATAAAACCATATTTTGCATCCGTAATAGCGGACTCACAATCTTCATTCATCGTACCCTGAACACGCTTAGCCATTTTATCACGAATACTGAGAATAGCCTCCGCATTCGGCAAAGTACGCACGAAACTCTCTATGTCCGGGTCGTTCTCCAACAGCTTAATAGACAGGAAACGAGTGGAATATTTATGGCGGATAAACTCATTCTTGGAGACTTCCTCTTTTACAGCATCAATCGCTTTTTCCAAATCGGGGCCATGATTGATGTGAATATGCCGGAATACACGTCCGGTTTTCTTATGTTCACGCACATAGTCTTCCAAGTGTTCCTCTTCATGGTGTTTCCGATCTTCCAAAGAGTCATGCCATTCGGTCAGGTCTCTGAGCACTTCCGGATTCATATTTCCCTGTTTATCAAAGAAGTCGACTCCTTCGTAGAGGTTAATGACCACATGGAACAGAGTGTCCAGTCCGCGATTTTTCTTACTTACCGTAGGCAGCATCGGGACACCGAACAATTTGCTCAATAAATGATAGTCCAATGTATTCCCACTGGCTTCCAATTCATCGTAAATATTCAGAGCCACGACCATACGGACATTCATATCAATGAGTTGAGTAGTCAGATATAAATTCCGTTCAAGGTTCGAAGAGTCAACTACATTAATAATAACATCCGGAGTTTCGTCGATAATATGACGGCGGACATAAATCTCTTCCGGCGTATATGCCGACAAAGAATAAGTTCCCGGCAAATCGACAATGCGGAAGTGATAACCTTCAAAGTCGAAATAACCTTCTTTGGCATCTACGGTCACGCCGCTATAATTTCCGACATGTTCATGAGCACCGGAAGCCAGATTAAACAAAGAAGTCTTGCCGCTGTTCGGATTTCCGACCAAGGCAACATTGATGGTGCGGCGTTTACCTAACGCCAACCGTTTCATCTCTTCTTCTTTTACAGATATATCTTCAGGCAACCCTTCATGGTAAATAGTCTCTTCAGCCAGTTTTATAGCTTCCTCTTCACTGACCACTTCAATCATCTCAGCCTCCTGACGACGAAGAGAAATTTCATAACCCAGAACTTTATATTTAATGGGGTCCTTTAGTGGAGCGTTCAACAGTACTTCAACCGTCTTACCTTTAATAAAACCCATCTCCACAATACGTTTACGAAAACCACCGTGCCCCAATACCTTAACGATGACACCTTTTTCGCCTGTTTTCAATTCGGACAAACGCATAACTCTCAAAATTTTCGGCAAAGATAATTCATAACTTCGGAGCACGCAAATTATTTAGATTGTTTTTAAATAACAGGCGTTTTCATATTCTAAACCCCGCTGCTTGTAACTAAAAACAATGCCCATTCACTTGAGATACTTTAATAAACTATTATCTTTGCAGCATATGATACAACAACGGATTATACAGTATATAGACAAAGAAGATTTATTTTCTTCCGACAGTAACATTCTGGTAGCATTGAGCGGCGGTGCCGACTCGGTGGCACTGTTATGCATCCTTCATGCAGCAGGTTATCATTGCGAAGCCGCACACTGCAACTTCCATTTGCGCGGTGAAGAATCGAACCGCGACGAGCAATTCGTCCGCCAATTATGCAAGAAATATGAAATCCGCCTGCACACAGTTGATTTTGACACGACCCGATATGCAACCGAGAATCATATTTCCATCGAAATGGCCGCCCGCGAATTACGTTACAACTGGTTCGAAGAAGTAAGAACCAAATGCCAGGCTGATGTCATTGCAGTTGCCCACCATCAAGATGACAGCGTAGAGACGATATTGCTCAACCTGATTCGCGGAACAGGAATTACCGGACTATTAGGAATCCGTCCCCGCAATGGAGCAATCGTACGTCCTTTACTTTGTATCAACCGGGAAGAAATCCTACATTACCTGCAAAGCATCGGGCAAGATTATGTAACAGACAGCACCAATCTGGAAGACGAATATACCCGTAATAAAATCCGCCTCAACGTTCTTCCTCTCATGCAGACTATCAATCCGTCGGTAAAAAACAGCCTGATAGAAACCAGTAATTATCTGAATGACGTATCTGCCATATACAATAGATATATAGAAGAAGCCAAAACGAGAATAACCACATCAGAAGGCATCCGAATCCGCCAATTATTAAAAGAGCCGGCACCCGAAGCTCTTTTATTTGAAATTCTGCATCCTTTGGGCTTCAACTCCGCACAAATCAAAGATATTGCCAATTCGCTTCACGGACAACCGGGAAAACAATTCAGCAGTAAAGAATGGAGAGTGATTAAAGACAGAGAACTCCTTTTATTAGAAAAGGCCCAATCAGAAAACAAAGAGGAACTTCCTTTTCTGATTATCAAAGAAGAAAAAGAATACACGCCAGACTTTCTGATTCCGAGAGAAAAGGAAATAGCCTGTTTTGACGCAGACAAGCTGAATGGAGAAATCTCTTACCGGAAATGGCAGACAGGAGACACCTTTGTTCCTTTCGGAATGAAAGGAAAGAAAAAGATAAGCGATTATCTGACCGACCGCAAATTCTCTATCAGCCAAAAAGAACGCCAGTGGGTGCTCTGTTGCGGTAAACGCATTGCGTGGCTGATAGGCGAACGGACAGACAACCGCTTCCGTATTGATGAAACGACCCAACGTATCGTTATTTACAAGATAGTCTGAGGCTGTTTCTGCTTCTTAAAGCAATCAGACAGTAACGTCGCGAAAGGTGTATCATATACCCGCGCCTTTTTAGTGCAGGCTTTTACACAGGCGCAACATTTGATACATTTAGCCTCATCCGTATGCAACTCATCACCTTTGGTAATAGCTCCCGCCGGACAACGAACCACGCATAATCCGCAATGAGTACATACACTTTCATTTTCCACCCAGGGAGTACGGGGAAGCGGCATACCACTTTTGCGCAGTTTGATGACCTTTCTCAAAAAACGGAACAAAGGAATGAAAGGTTGGTTCGGACGTTTGATAGCACGCACATCTACCGGATAAAGAGTATCCATGGTATCGGCTGTCTCTATTTTCTTCCGGATTTTTTCCCCGAAGTCCGCAGCCAGAGCCAAGTCAGAGTCATCAGGACGCCCGACGGCAATGGGGTGTTCATCGGTGCTATACGAGTGTTCTCCGATAAAAGTTGCCCCAGCAATCACCTTCATCCCATGAGGTATGGCAAAAGCATCCAGCTCCATCAAAGCTTTTTCATAAGCGCGGTTTCCATAAACCACAACCAAAACGGTGGGCGTATCCAAGCCGCGGATACCCTGCAAACGTTCCATTGCCAAAGGAGCCACATGTCCCCCATACACGGGAACCACAATAATAGCCAATGCAGACGCAGGAATTACAATTTCTCCGGTAGCCTGTTGAGTGACATTTACGGGAAGAATATTTTTTATGCCCGTTCCGTGAACAATCGCCTCGGCTATTTGTTTTGATGTGTGTGTAGGCGAAAAATAAATTAAATAAGCTTCATTTACTGTCATACTATTTTCTTTTATGTAGCAAAGATACACTTTTACGTGGAAAAAAATGTTTGATTGTTCATGAAACCAAAAAAAATTATTATCTTTGCCCCCGTTGAAACATTCTACGATTCAACACATACACCCCTAATTCATAACAAAAAAACAAAACGTATACTTGCATATCTGTAGCTATAAGCTGTAGTAATGCTGTCCGTAATTCAGCTAAAAGAAATATTAATAACTTACCATACTATATGTATAACATTATCCAATTAAACGACAAAGAACTGTCGGAACTTCAAATTATTGCCAAAGATTTAGGCATAAAAAAAGCAGACTCATTCAAAAAAGAAGACCTTGTTTATAAGATACTCGATGAACAAGCAATCGTAGGAGCTACTAAGAAAGTTGCCGCAGACAAGCTCAAAGAAGAACGCAAAGAAGACAAGAAAAAGCGTTCGCCACGTGTAACTCCTGCCAAGAAAGAAGACAAGGCAGTTTCCGCAGCCAAGGGCGGAGAAGTTGCAAAGACCAAAGAAGCTACTCCTGTAAAAACGCAACAACCTTCCAAAGAGGAAAGTACAAACAAAGAAAAAGAGACTCCCGCCATTGATGCCAAAAACGAGAACGCTGCTCCGAAGCGTAAAGTAGGCCGTCCACGCAAGAATTCTGAGGCAACAGAGAAAAAAGAGGTGGAGAATGCCAAGCCGGTAGTGACCAAGGCTATGGAAGCAAAACCTGTTGCAGCAGCAGAAAAGCCTGCTGAAGCTACACAGAAAGCAGCTCCGGTGTCGCAACCTGCTGAAAAGAAGGAAAAACCCAACAAGCCTGTTGTAGAAACTAACAGTTCTACTGCTGAAACTAATAAGCCTGCCGCTGAAGCCAACAAGCCCGCTGAAAAGAAGGTAATAGCAAAACCACAAAAGAAAGCTGTGCCTGTTATCGATGAAGAAAGCAATATCTTGTCCAATGCCGACAATGATGATTTTATCCCAATCGAGGACCTGCCTTCAGAAAAAATAGAGCTTCCGACTGAGTTGTTCGGTAAGTTCGAGGCAACGAAAGCAGAACCGGCACAAATGCTGACCGAGCAAGCCCCCCACTCTCAGCAACAACAGCCTCAGCAACACCCGTCCCAACAACAGCAACAAGCCCAGCAGCAACGTCCGCGTATTGTTCGCCCACGTGACAATAACCCTAACAACAATAATAATTTCCAGCGCAACAATAACCAAAACCAGGCTCAGAACCAACAGCGCCTGCCTATGCAGCGTTCCAACCAGCAGAACAATGCCAGTGAGAACTTCCCGGCACAGCAACCACAGGAACGCAAAATTATCGAGCGTGAAAAGCCATACGAATTTGACGACATCCTCAATGGCGTAGGCGTTTTGGAAATCATGCAGGATGGATACGGATTCCTCCGTTCATCCGATTACAACTATCTTTCTTCTCCGGACGACATTTACGTATCACAGTCACAAATCAAGCTGTTCGGCTTGAAGACCGGTGACGTAGTAGAAGGAGTTATCCGTCCGCCGAAAGAAGGAGAAAAATATTTCCCGTTGGTCAAAGTATCGAAAATCAACGGACGTGACGCAGCTTTCGTGCGCGACCGTGTTCCTTTCGAACATTTGACTCCCCTCTTCCCGGATGAAAAGTTCAAGCTTTGCAAAGGCGGTTATTCAGACTCCATGTCTGCCCGTGTTGTTGACCTTTTCGCTCCGATTGGCAAAGGACAACGCGCATTGATCGTAGCCCAGCCGAAGACCGGTAAGACTATCCTGATGAAAGACATCGCCAATGCGATAGCAGCCAACCACCCGGAAGTATATATGATTATGCTGCTGATTGACGAACGCCCTGAAGAAGTAACCGACATGGCACGCAGCGTCAACGCGGAAGTCATCGCTTCCACTTTCGACGAACCGGCAGAACGCCACGTGAAAATCGCAGGTATCGTATTGGAAAAAGCAAAACGCCTGGTAGAATGTGGTCACGACGTAGTTATCTTCCTCGACTCCATCACCCGTCTGGCACGCGCATACAATACAGTTTCCCCGGCATCCGGCAAAGTGCTTTCCGGTGGTGTCGATGCCAACGCATTGCACAAGCCCAAACGTTTCTTCGGTGCGGCACGTAACATCGAAAACGGCGGTTCACTGACCATCATCGCTACGGCCTTGATTGATACCGGTTCAAAGATGGACGAAGTTATCTTCGAAGAATTCAAGGGTACAGGTAACATGGAGTTGCAGCTCGACCGCAACCTGTCCAACAAACGTATCTTCCCTGCTGTCAACATCACCGCATCCAGCACTCGCCGCGACGACCTGCTGCTTGACAAGACGACGCTCGACCGCATGTGGATATTACGCAAATACCTTGCCGACATGAATCCGATTGAAGCAATGGATTTCGTAAAAGACCGTCTGGAGAAAACCAGGGACAACGACGAATTCCTGATGAGCATGAACAGCTAATCGACGGAAAACAATAAATAACGAATGGTGGTCAAACTGCAATTATCCCGCAGATTGGCCACCATTCTCATTTTCAGGATTCCACTTTTGTACAAAATCCTTTCATTTACGTCCAAAACCACTCCCCTGCCCTTTTTTACATTCCCTTTTTTCCTACTTTTGTTGCAAAATCAATATTACCTAATTCTAACCAAGAATGAAAACGATTTATCCTTTCATGGGTTTAGCCCTATGCGGCATAGCAGCCCAGGCACAAGAAAAGCCGAATTTCCTGATTATCCAATGCGACCATTTGACGCAACGCGTCGTAGGCGCTTACGGGCATACTCAAGGATGCACCCTTCCTATGGACGAAGTAGCTTCGAGAGGAGTCATCTTCTCCAATGCCTATGTAGGTTGTCCTCTCAGCCAACCTTCACGCGCAGCCTTATGGAGCGGCATGATGCCTCATCAAACCAACGTACGTTCCAATTCCAGCGAACCCGTCAACACACACATACCGGAAAGCGTCCCGACACTAGGAAGCCTTTTCTCCGAGAACGGTTACGAAGCCGTGCACTTCGGAAAGACTCACGACATGGGTTCGCTAAGAGGATTCAAGCATAAGGAACCGGTAGCAAAACCATTTACCGACCCTGAATTTCCCGTCAACAACGACAGTTTCCTTGATGTGGGAACCTGTGAAGACGCAGCGGCCTATCTGAGCAACCCGCCACAGGAACCTTTCATTTGCATCGCCGACTTTCAAAACCCTCACAATATCTGCGGATTCGTAGGAGCGAACGAAGGCGTACATACAGACCGCCCTGTCAGCGGCACTCTTCCCGAACTGCCTGCCAACTTCGATGTCGAAGACTGGAGCAACATCCCTACTCCGGTACAGTATATTTGTTGCAGCCACCGCCGCATGACACAGGCTTCCCATTGGAGCGAAGAGAACTACCGCCACTACATCGCAGCCTTCCAACACTATACGAAGATGGTATCCAAACAGGTGGACAGCGTACTGAAAGCACTCTATTCCACACCAGCCGGAAAGAACACCATCATAGTCATCCTGGCCGACCACGGCGACGGAATGGCTTCACACCGCATGGTGACCAAGCATATCAGCTTTTACGACGAAATGACAAACGTTCCGTTCATCTTTGCAGGCCCCGGTATCAAGCAACAGAAGAAACCGGTAGACCATCTGCTCACACAGCCCACACTCGACCTTCTGCCCACCCTTTGCGACCTGGCAGGAATTTCCATTCCGGCGGGAAAAGCGGGAATAAGCCTTGCCCCCACCTTGAAAGGGGAGAAACAGAAGAAAACCCACCCGTATGCCGTCTCCGAATGGCACAGCGAATATGAATACGTGACGACTCCCGGACGTATGGTACGCGGACCGAGATACAAATACACCCACTACCTTGAAGGCAACGGAGAGGAACTGTACGACATGAAGAAAGACCCGGGAGAACGCAAGAATCTTGCCAAAGATCCTAAATATACAAAAGTACTTGCAGAGCACCGTGCAATGCTCGATGACTACATCACCCGGACAAAAGACGACTACCGCAGCCTGAAAGTAGACGCCGACCCACGGTGCAGGAACCACACCCCAGGCTATCCAAATCACGAAGGTCCCGGAGCACGTGAAATTCTCAAAAGAAAATAAAATAGTAAAAAGAGCGGAGATTACAAGAAAATCTTCGCTCTCTTTATTTCTTCCTTATTATGCGGGTGACATAAGAACTACTCGAAACCATCGTCCAGCATGATGCCAACCGGAAATAGTTTTCATCTCCCCCCGCTACTCCCGAATCGAAATAAAGCACTATCTTTGCAAAGTGTAAACTTAAACGCTTAATTATGTATACCAACAAACAGATTTGGAGTGTCAGTTACCCGATACTGCTGAGCTTGCTGGCACAAAATGTTATCAACGTCACCGACACGGCATTCCTCGGACACGTGAGTGAGGTAGCACTCGGAGCTTCTGCCATGGGCGGGCTATTCTACATATGTGTATTCACCATAGCATTCGGGTTCAGCACCGGTTCGCAGATAGTCATCGCAAGGCGCAATGGCGAGGGACGCTATACGGATGTAGGCCCGGTCATGATCCAAGGCGTCATGTTCCTGTTTGCCATGGCACTGATACTGTTCGGCTTTACCAAAGCGTTCGGTGGAAACATCATGCGGTTGCTCGTATCTTCAGAGTCCATCTACGAAGGGACGATGGAGTTTCTCGACTGGCGCATCTACGGATTTTTCTTCTCTTTCGTCAATGTCATGTTCCGGGCATTATACATTGGCATCACACGCACCAAAGTGCTTACCATCAACGCAGTAGTCATGGCATTGACCAATGTCGTGCTGGACTACGCATTAATTTTCGGAAAATTCGGCCTGCCGGAAATGGGCATTAAGGGAGCCGCCATCGCATCCGTACTGGCAGAAACCTCTTCGATTCTCTTTTTCCTTATCTACACATACGTCACTATCGACTTAAAAAAATACGGATTGAACCGCCTGCGTTCGTTCGATCCTGCATTGTTGATGCGGATTCTCAGCATCTCCTGTTTCACCATGCTCCAATACTTCCTGTCGATGGCCACCTGGTTCGTCTTCTTTGTAGCCGTAGAGCGGCTGGGACAGCGGGAACTTGCCATCGCCAACATCGTCCGGAGTATCTACGTCGTATTGTTGATTCCCGTCAACTCGCTGGCGACCACTACAAACAGCCTTGTCAGCAACGCCATCGGTGCTGGCGGTATCAAGCATGTGATGCCGCTCATCAACAAAATTGCTAGGTTCTCGTTCTTCATTATGCTGGGGCTCGTAGCGGTCACGGCACTGTTTCCACAGCTTCTTCTGTCTGTCTATACCAGCGAAGCCGCGCTTATCACAGAGTCCGTCCCATCAGTCCACGTGATTTGCATCGCCATGCTCATCGCGTCGGTAGCCAATGTCGTGTTCAACGGCATCTCCGGCACGGGAAATACGCAGGCCGCCCTATTGCTCGAAACAATTACAATCGTCATCTACGGCTCATACATCATATTCATCGGAATGTGGCTGAAAGCACCGATTGAAATCTGCTTTACGATTGAGATAGTGTACTATACCTTGCTATTGATAACAAGCTATATTTATCTCAAAAAAGCAAAATGGCAGAATAAAAAGATATAAATCCGAGAGATTTTTGTACATTTGCAAGCTCAAATAATTAATTAGTAATTAAACAACTATGTTCGATAATTTAAGTGAAAGACTGGAACGGTCATTCAAGATTCTGAAAGGTGAAGGCAAAATCACCGAAATCAACGTAGCGGAGACGCTGAAAGACGTACGCAAGGCACTTCTTGATGCCGACGTAAACTACAAGGTAGCAAAGAATTTCACTGATATGGTGAAAGAGAAAGCACTTGGCCAGAACGTACTTACGGCTGTGAAGCCGAGCCAGTTGATGGTGAAGATTGTGCACGACGAACTTACCCAGTTGATGGGTGGAGAGACGGCCGAAATCAATATCGACTCCCGTCCGGCAGTTATCCTGATGTCAGGTTTGCAGGGTTCGGGTAAGACTACCTTCTCCGGCAAGCTGGCACGCATGCTGAAAACCAAGAAGAACCGTAAGCCGTTGCTGGTAGCTTGTGACGTTTACCGTCCGGCAGCTATCGAACAGTTGCGTGTGTTGGCAGAACAAATCGAAGTTCCGATGTACTGCGAACTGGATAGCAAGAATCCGGTAGAAATCGCGCAACACGCCATTCAGGAAGCCAAAGCCAAAGGATATGACCTCGTCATCGTCGATACCGCCGGACGTCTGGCAGTAGACGAACAGATGATGAACGAAATCGCCGCTATCAAAGAAGCCATCAACCCGAACGAAATCCTGTTCGTGGTAGACTCCATGACTGGTCAGGATGCCGTAAACACAGCGAAGGAATTTAACGAACGTCTGGACTTCAACGGCGTGGTACTGACCAAACTCGACGGTGACACCCGTGGTGGTGCGGCCCTTTCTATCCGTTCGGTAGTGAACAAGCCAATCAAGTTTGTAGGTACTGGAGAAAAGTTGGAAGCAATCGATCAGTTCCACCCTGCCCGTATGGCAGACCGTATCCTCGGCATGGGTGACATCGTTTCATTGGTAGAACGTGCACAGGAGCAATATGACGAAGAAGAAGCCAAACGCTTGCAGAAGAAGATTGCCAAGAACCAGTTCGACTTCAACGACTTCCTCAGCCAGATTGCCCAAATCAAGAAGATGGGTAACTTGAAAGACCTTGCTTCCATGATTCCGGGAGTAGGCAAAGCAATCAAGGACATTGATATTGACGACAACGCTTTCAAGAGCATCGAAGCCATTATCTATTCCATGACCCCGGCAGAACGTTCCAACCCGGAAATTCTGAACGGCTCACGCCGCACACGCATCGCCAAAGGTAGCGGAACAACAATTCAGGAAGTAAACCGCTTGCTGAAACAATTTGACCAGACCCGTAAAATGATGAAGATGGTGACTGGCAGCAAAATGGGCAAGATGATGCCGAAAATGAAGAGATAAAAGAAAGAATCATTTCTAAATTCCAAATAGAAAGAGGGAGCCACGGCTTCCTCTTTTTTTGTAACCATAGATTAATACCGGGTGGCATCTGATCGCCCTCACCCGGCAAGTGCAAACCGTACAGACTAAGGGAGTATTATATCTAGTCTTACGGTCGATAGTGTTAATTCAGCAATGAACCACTCAAGTAGTTCACTTAGTTGACTAAAATGGTTTAAATACTCCACATTAGTAGTTCAGATAAACCACCATGGTGAGCTGTTATTAGGTCGGCTTCAAAAACATGACAAACAGTAACTTATATCATGTCGACAATCAATAATGTATATGCAGCATTGGTAATTGATAACCATCCTATCTTTCTGTCTTGATTACAACTGAGCCGTTAAGGATGAGGGTGATTGGGGCGGGTGAAGAAAGAAGAAGATAAGCTGTCATTGCTGAAAGTCTTTGGAAAATAATCATTTCCGGCATTATGACCGGCAAAGGACAAGGCTTCCCGACTTCGGTAGCCCACAATGCCATCAGCATCCAATTGATGTTCCGCCCGAAAGGCGGTTACCGCCTGCTTTCTTTTTTAGATAACAACTTTTTATGCTCTAATCTTTTTGGACAGTTCAGTTATTTATTTTACTTTTGCCCATCACCAATAAATACTCTGACAATATGACTCTGATAGACGGAAAAGCCATTTCCGAACAAGTGAAACAAGAGATTGCAGCCGAAGTGGCCGAAATTGTGGCTCGTGGCGGAAAACGCCCGCACCTGGCAGCTATCCTTGTGGGACACGATGGTGGCAGCGAAACGTATGTGGCCGCCAAAGTAAAAGCCTGCGAAGTATGCGGATTCAAATCCTCACTTATCCGTTACGAAAGTGACGTGACCGAGGAAGAACTGCTAGCCAAAGTGCGCGAACTGAATGAGGACGACGATGTGGACGGCTTCATCGTGCAACTCCCGTTACCGAAACATATCTCCGAGCAGAAAGTAATTGAGACAATCGATTACCGTAAAGACGTAGACGGCTTCCACCCGATAAACGTAGGGCGTATGTCCATCGGGCTTCCCTGCTATGTGTCCGCTACTCCCAACGGTATCCTCGAACTGCTGAAACGCTATGAAATAGAGACTTCGGGCAAGAAATGCGTCGTGCTCGGACGCAGCAACATCGTCGGCAAACCGATGGCTGCACTGATGATGCAAAAGGCTTATCCGGGTGACGCCACCGTAACCGTATGCCACAGCCGCAGCAAAGACCTGGTGAAAGAATGCCAGGAAGCTGATATTATTATCGCTGCTTTGGGACAGCCAAACTTCGTGAAAGCCGAAATGGTGAAAGAAGGCGCAGTAGTTATTGATGTAGGTACTACCCGCGTGCCGGACGCTACAAAGAAATCCGGATTCAAACTGACCGGCGACGTGAAGTTTGATGAAGTGGCTCCGAAGTGTTCATTCATCACTCCCGTACCGGGTGGCGTCGGGCCGATGACGATTGTATCGTTAATGAAAAACACACTCCTAGCCGGTAAGAAAGCCATTTATCTATGAGGCACACACTGTTTCTGATAATCATGCTTCTCTCCCTGTCCTGCACCTCACGGTCGCAGGCAAGGAGAGATTCTATTAATACTACCTCAGCGGACAGCCTTTCCGCCATTGACAGTATTATACCTGCCGATACGCTCCGACTCCTTTTCGTAGGAGACTTAATGCAACATCAAGGACAAATCAATGCCGCACGGACTGCAAAAGGCTATGATTATTCCACTTGTTTTGAATATGTCAAGGAAGAGATAAGTAAAGCCGACCTTGCCATCGCCAACCTGGAAGTCACGTTAGGCGGAAAACCTTATAAAGGGTATCCGGCTTTCAGTGCACCGGACGAGTTTCTGACTGCCATCCATGATGCCGGATTCAATGTCCTCGTGACTGCCAACAACCACAGCCTCGACCGCGGCAGGCCCGGATTGGAACGTACCATCCAACTAATCGACACATTGAAGATTCCTCATGCCGGAACGTATATCAACTCCGAAGCACGCGAAAAAGAATACCCTCTCCTATTAGAGAAAAACGGATTCCGTATCGCCCTGCTCAATTACACGTATGGTACAAACGGAATCCCCGTCACCCCGCCCAACATCGTGAACTATATCGACACGGCGATTATCGCAAAAGATATAGAAGCTGGCAAAGCCCTGAATCCGGACGCAATCATCGCCTGCATGCATTGGGGGATAGAATATCAATCCTTGCCGGACAAAGAACAGAAGTTCCTCGCCGATTGGCTGCTCCGAAAAGGTATCGACCACGTAATCGGTTCGCATCCGCACGTCGTACAACCCATCGAAGTCCGTACGGACAGCCTGACAAACGACAAGCATCTTGTTGTCTATTCACTAGGGAATTTTATCTCCAATATGTCTGCTCGTCGCACGGATGGCGGACTTATGGTAAGGATGGAATTAGTAAAAGATAGTACCACACGTCTCAATAATTGCGAGTACAGTTTGGTATGGACAGCCCGCCCGATGCAATCGGGAAAAAAAAATCATCAATTACTCCCCGTCAACCTACCGGCTGATTCAATTCCGTTACAAGCACGTAACTCTCTGAAAATCTTCACGAATGATGCGCGAACCCTTTTCAGTAAGCACAATCGGGGAATAAAAGAATATACTTTTTACGAAAAAAAGTAGCAAAATCTTTTGGAGATTAAAAGATAATATCTATCTTTGCACCGCGTTAGAGAAACGCAGACATGGTGGATGTAGTTCAGTTGGTTAGAGCGTCAGATTGTGGTTCTGAATGTCGCCGGTTCGAGTCCGGTCTTCCACCCAAAGAGAAGTCCTTGTAAGTTAGATACTTATAAGGACTTTTTCTTTGTTGGTAAAGCATCATTCAGGTGCAGAAATTAGGCTAAATTACCCCTTTAAAGTATAGTTGTTGGTCTATTGTTGTTCCCAATAAACCAATGTAACATATTGACTATCAAAGCTGAAGTCTTAAAATCTAAGCAAAAAGTTGATAAAACTTATAACGTAAAGATTAGGCTAACCTACAACAGAGAGGTTAAGAGGTTGGCTACTCATATCTTTGTAAGAGCAGAAGACCTGACTAAGGACTTCAAGTTAAAGAACCCTAAGTACATCAAGGAAGCTGACAGATTGGTCAGATACTATGAAGAGTTATGTATGGGGCTTCCATTGGAGGCTTCCAATTTAACCTTAAGTGATGTACTTGATTATATCCAGAAAGAGAAGGAAAAGAATACTCCTATTGACTTTATCCAGTTCTGCAAAGACTGGTTAACAACTACAGAGGTCAAAGGTAAGAGGAATTATCAAACTGCCCTCAATGCCTTCATTGCCTTCTTAGGAAAGGACAAATTAAATACTAACCAAGTTACCAAGTTGTTAATGATGGAGTTCATGGAATACCTTCACAAGAAAAGGGCTAAACAAGTAGCAGAACTTCAGAAGAAAGGAAAGAGAATACCCTCTAACAGAATGGTATCACTGTACACTAGTAGCATCAGACATCTATTCAATGAAGCTAAGAAGAAGTACAATGATTATGACAGGAATCTCATTAGGATACCTAACTCACCTTTTGAGAACTTGGTGATACCAAAGCAGGAAGCAACTAGGAAGAGAGCATTATCAGCAGAGTTAATTAAGAAGATATGGGAATTACCCTATATCATTAATGCTAATGGCAGGGAAAGGTTATGCCCCTTTAACCTAGCTAAGGATTGCTTTATCCTTTCTTTCTGTCTTATAGGGATGAACTCTGCTGATTTGTATAACTGTAGTGAACTGGAAGATGGTTCAATTACCTATTACAGGACTAAGACTACAGACAGAAGACTTGATAAAGCTAAGATGAAAGTAGATGTTCTTCCTGTCTTACTACCTTTAATGAAGAAATATGAAGATTACACCCAGAAGAAGGTGTTCTGCTTCTATCATCTCTATTCTACTTTCAAGAACTTCAACAGAGCCATCAATCTTGGGTTAAAGCAAATTGGCAAAATACTGAAAGTGGATGATTTGGAATACTATGCTGCAAGGCACTCATGGGCTACATTAGCTGTTAATAAAGTAGGTATAGATAAGTATACAGTTCATGCTGCCTTAAATCATATTGATGAAGCTATGAAAGTCACTGACATCTATATTGAAAGAGACTTCAAGATAGAGAATGAAGCTAACAAGAAGGTGGTTGAGTATGTATTTGGTAGTTATAGTGAGCTGCCTAGTCCAGAAGTGAAGTAAGTTTAACACAAAAGAACCTCTGTAATTGATTGAATTATGGAGGCTCTTTAGTATATTTGTTCACTTACAATCTATATACTAATTACAAACTAAGTGAGACATGAGCATAGAAGATGAACTGGCAAAGGAAATAGCAGGACTTGATAGTAGCTTCATAGATGAGTTATACAATCTCCAGATTCCTGATGAGAAGACCAACCTGTCAGAAGTTATAACATTAGGCACTACTCCTGTATCAGAAGAGCACTCTAAAGAGGTTAAATCTTCCATAGTTGAAAACCAATTAGAAGAGACAGTACCTAATACTTATGGTGACTTACATGATGCACCTGTAGAGTACATTGAGATATTATCCTCTGGGAAAGTAGGAGAAACTAAAACCATACCTCAAGATACAGTAATAACTAGTTTGGATAACTTGCTATTTGGCAGAGCACCAGAAGTAATAAGAGAAGAAGTTGGTGACTCCTTCTGGAATCTGGCTAACTTCATAGATAAGATGCCTCATGGTATTATAGACAAGAAGATACCCGGCATTGGAGCTACTACCCTTGAGATAAACTCAAAGAGAAATTCAATCATAGTCTTTCCTACTAAGGCTCTGGCTTATGGTAAACACTCAAAGCATCCTAATACATTATATGTAGGTAGTGAGATTAAAGGTGAAAAGGAAAAGGTAACTAATCAGCAGATTGAGGAATACCTAGCAAAAGATGGATACAAGAAACTTCTAGTAGTTGCAGACAGTCTAGGTAGACTATTAGGTATCATAGGAAAAGAGAACTACAAAGACTATTTCCTTATGGTTGATGAGATTGATGTTCTCCAGACTGACAACAACTTCAGACCCCAATTGGAGAATGTGATTGACTACTACCTTATGTTCCCATTAAAGAACAGATGTATGGTAACAGCTACTATGAAGGAATTCAGCAATCCACACTTAAAGACTGAATGTAGATTTCCTATAACATGGAAATACAATACCCATAGAAATATAGACTTACTACATACAGATAATGTCACACAGGCTGTCATAGAAAAGGTTATCTCCCATCCTACAGAGAAGGTGTTCATTGCCTATAACTCCATACTCCAGATAAGAAACATTATATCATCACTAGATGAAGAAACCAGAAAGGAATGTGCTATCCTATGTAGTGAGGCATCCATAAAGGAAGCAGGAGAATACTTTGCACCTAAATTGGGGGACAATAATACCTTACCTGCTAGGATTAACTTTGCCACCTATTGCTACTTCACTGGTATAGATATAGAGGATAGTTACCATCTAATCACTGTATCAGATGTAAGAAGAAGTCACTCAATGTTGACCTTAGATAGAATGACACAAATACATGGTAGATGCAGAAAGGATAATGGAATACTAAGTGAAACTATCATATATAACACCTTAGGATATGTATCAGTAATGGAAAGTATGGAAAAGTACACTGCCACTCTATTAAACAAAGCCCAAAAGGTACTCAAAGTACTTGAATCGGCAGATACTATCTCACAGGGGGATTATACCTTGACTGATCTATTTGCAATAATCAAAGAAGCCATAAGAGAGAAAGCACAAGAAAGAATTGCAGGGAATGAGTTAATTAACTTGACTAGAAAGGATATATATGGAAAGAATGTACCTGCCTACCTCAATATAGATTACATCATTGAAAGAACCGACTTATATGCCTCATATTTTATGCCTGAAACCTTGAAAGAAGTACTAGGTAAACAGGTTAACATCATTAGTTATAAATCCCTACCTTATGGTGTTTCTCCAGAGCAAAACAGCATAGAGAAAACCAATAAGGATGCACAGAATAAGTTGACAGATAGTTACATTCAAGAAGCCATAGATAACATCAAAGTATTATCAACCACAGGGCAGTTGAATGACAATACTTTGTACTTATACATTAGGCAAAGTAGAAGCAGGACAAAGATATTCTTAGAGAGATTCATTAAGCTCTACAAATATGTTGACCTTGATAGTTTGCTACATCAGCTATGGGAGATTAGAACAAGTAACAATATAGCTTACAAGAATCTCAATAATGCAGTTATGTATTGGGCACTAGATGAAGAGCATCCTTTCAAGGTTGCAATAAGAAGAAGTTTCACCTTAAATAAGAGCTATTCAGCAAGTGAGATACAAGAGATATTAGCTCCTATAGTCCAGTATCATCTACATAAGGTACTGAAACCTAGAAAGTATGTAGCCTTATTGAAAAGCATATATGCCACTGACAGGACATCTGGGAATAAGTACACCATCAGAGGAGAGAATCCAAGAGGTTTTAAAGAACATACTGGCAGGATAGCTACCAAAGAGAATAATTTGTTAAAGCTATTTATGTTATAGAAGGTTAATATGTAATCAGATAAATGATAAGAATATTGGTATTATAGACTTTATTTACTATATTTACACTTGATAATCAGATGGTTATAGGAGTGACACATCTCTAATATGACATTAGCTATCAACAGAAGCAACCTTAGGGTCAAATATCACCCTATACTAATTACCTTTAATCCTTTATTACTGTAGGTAATTAGTATGGGGTGGATTTTGACCCCTATAAAATCAGAATTAATGACAACAGTTAAACAATTCACTATCATCCCCATTGAAGCTTGCAGGTACTTCAATCCAAAGCAGCTCTACCTATTAGCAGGTCTCTATATTAATGCTTATCCTCAAAGGGAAAGCAACTACATGACAACAGATACTACTTTCAGCCAGTTGTCAGAGCTTACAGGAGTAAGTACAGATTATATCAAGGATTCCTTTATCCCCAGACTAAAGGAGCTAGAAGATAAAGGATATGGAGTAAAGACTATACAGCCGCAAAAAGAGATTAGAAGGAATATCTATTATCTACCCAATCCTCCTAAGAATTTCAGAATTATATGGGCAGAGTTATTCAGTGACAGCTCTTTAAGTCCAGAAGAGAAAGGAGTTATGATAGGGTTATACTGCCTTTGTGTTAACAAAGAGTTCAGGATAGACCTATCAGACAAAGCCATTTATAGCCACTTAGATATAGCAAAGAACACATATAAAAAGTATAGAGACTTATTGATTGAGAAGAAAGTAATCTGGTCTTCTTATGATGTTCCAATGGCACTATCATGGACTGAACACATGGAAGCTAAAGTCCTTCTGTACCCTCACTTGGGTTACAATACTTGGATAGACAAAGTTATATCACATGTACCAGATGATGATGAAATCAAGCATTACCTTGATACTATTAATGATGAATGAATGATACATACCCCAATATCCCCTGTTTTCCCACCAGAAGGCAGGGGATTGCTTTATATGTACATAACTAATATATAACACTTCTTACTGTCACCTGATATAGTATACCCTTAATATTTTTTATTTTTTTTCTTCAATTTGATACTTACAAGTGTACTCTAAGTCACAAAGTCTCCCTCCCCTTACCTTAGGAGTGGGATAGTCCCCCTATGCATATTGGGGATTATTGGATTTACATTATAAGTTCATTACAGTTAGCTCATTACCCCACCATAGTAACTGAATCAACAGCAGCAGAATAGTCTGTCTGCACAACAATAAAATACAAGATTATGGAAAAGTTAAAGTTCTTAGAGACAGTGACAGTGAATGAGTTCAAGGCTCAAAAGGGAGTCAACAAGATTGAGGTAAAACAGAATCCTCATACAGGTAAGTGCTTCTTTGTTTATGGCTGTGAAACTGGTGCAGTAAGTGACAAGTTTCTCAATGGAGAGGTTACCAATCCTGTTATCTCTCAAGTATGTTCACCAGATACAGGTGACATGTTCTATATGCTGCATCAAAGAGGTGAAGGTGGAGCTATGACATTAGCAACTTTATGACAGGTCTCAATGTTGACCTCAAGGAGGCAAGTTTATTAGGACTTGCTTCCTTTTTTCTTTATAGACTGTGTATAACAATTAATCCTATTCAGATATGTTGAATTTAAGAGTTTCATCCAAGAAGCAGGCTAAAATAAAGCTTGCTTTACAAGGCTGTGCAGGTTCAGGTAAGACCTATTCTGCATTGCTTTTAGCTTATGGTTTATGTAATGACTGGACTAAGATAGCCATTATTGACAGTGAGAATGGAAGTGCTGACCTTTATGCTCACTTAGGTGCTTATAATGTATTAAGTCTAAGTGATAACTTTACACCTGAAACTTATATACAAGCTATTGAAATATGTGAAGGTGCAGGTATGGAAGTTATCATAATTGATAGCATCTCACAGTGTTGGGATAACTTGCTTGAATACCATGCAGGATTACAAGGTAACAGCTTCACTAATTGGCAGAAGGTGACACCCAGAATCAATGCTTTCATGCAGAAAATTCTACAATCCAATAGGCATATTATATGCACTATGAGATGCAAACAGGACTATGTTCTAAGTGAGAAGAATGGCAAGATGATACCAGAGAAAGTAGGGCTTAAAGCAGTCATGAGAGATGGTATAGATTATGAATTTACCATAGTATTTGATATTAATATGAAGCACCAGACTATTGCATCTAAAGATAGGACAAACCTGTTCATAGGTAAGCCTGATTTTACCATTACACCTGCTACAGGTCAGATAATACTTGATTGGTGTAATGATGGTGTCAATTTGGAGATGATAAGGAGCAAGATTAACAGCAGTAAAACCATTGAAGAACTGACTGCCATCTATCATGCTTATCCTGAATGGTATCAGCAGTTAACATCAGAATTCATGCAGAAGAAAGCAGCACTTCAGGTACAAAAGAATCAACCAACTATTAACTATACCCCTAATTACATTAGATATGGAAATAATGCAGTTGCAGCCAGTCAGAGCTAATCTGATATACCCTAATAGAATCAACAAAGAAGGCTCTCATGTTCAAATAGTTGAGCCAATGGAAGTCATCAACACAGGTATTATGTCAACAAATCCTGTAGAAGCTGATTCCATAAGCACCAGAGAAAGTAATAAGTTACCTTTTATTGAAGCTAATACAAAGGAAGTAACCATGCAGTACCTCAAAGAGGAATGTATTACACCTGTGTTTTCTAAGGACAATGAGGTTACTATATCACACTCCAGTTTCATTGAAACTGTATGGGAAGCAGCTAATAAAGTCTTCTCCAATGAGAGAATAGAAGAACCTGCCATTAGGGTAAGCCATGTTATCAAAGGCAGAATACCGGAAGCTATTCATAAGCCAGTAAATCAGCTACTGGAATCTGATAAAACCATCTACTTTGAGAGAATGATGTTCTGTTTTGAGATACCTACCATATATGAGGATATTGCAGGTAACAGACTGAATTTAACCATAGGTGGAGTAAGAGCTTATAATCACATGAATCTGTACAGCAAGAAGAGTGCAGAGAAGTTCAAGGTGTTCATTGGCTTCAAAAACTTAGTCTGCTGTAACATGTGTGTATCAACAGATGGTTACAGGTCAGAATTAAAGGTTATGAGTACAACTGAACTATTCAATGCAGTGGTGAGGCTGTTCCAAGAGTACAATATAGCCCAACACTTGTATTATATGTCAGCTTATAAGGATAGCTATATGAGAGAGTCCCAATTTGCACAATTCTTAGGTAGATGCAGATTATATCAATTCTTACCTGTAGACCAGAAGAAGAAGTTACCACAGATGCTAATGACTGATACCCAGATAGGATTAGTTGCCAAAGCATATTATAATGATGATAACTTTAGCACCCTTTTGGACAGCAGGGAAATTAGCATGTGGAATGTGTACAACTTACTAACTGGAGCTAATAAAAGTAGCTACATTGACAACTTCTTGGACAGGTCACTTAATGCCACTCAATTGGCTGAAGGACTTAATAAGGCTTTATATGGTGAGAATGAATATAGTTGGTTCATTAATTAGTGTATCTTATGGACAGTATAATGAATGTAGCAGAGGTTCAATTGAGCTATAAAAGCAATGTCAAATCATCAACTAGATACAAGATAAATAGCTCACAAGATGCCTATGAACTATTGATAAAGTACTTCCCTGATGATACAATAGAATACAAGGAAAGCTTTAAAGTAGTACTGCTTAATCAGTCTAACAGAGTACTGGGTATAGTACCTATTTCAGAAGGTGGAATATCTGCAACTTATGTAGATGTGAGGTTGATATTACAAGCTGCCTTATTGGCTAATGCAACACAGGTAATATTGGCACATAATCACCCTTCTGGAAGCATGAAACCCAGTACTTTGGATGATGCTTTGACTGAAAAGGTCAAGAAGGCAGCAGAACTCATGGAGATTCATGTAGCAGACCATGTAATCTTAAGCCCAGAGAAGGAATACTACTCCTATTATGATGAAGGAAAACTATAAATACTTAACCTTCTAAGCTCTACAATATCCTACCTTCTATTAAATCCATTCCCCTCTACTGTTATTATACCATTATGATGGGAAATTTCTCCTGTCTCACTTTCTTACATATTATATATACAAAGTAAGTGATGCTGAATGGCAAATCAGGGGATGGTTTAATAGAGGTTGACTGCCTCTTCTAATATAGGTTAATGGTATTTGATTACAGGATAGAGAGAAGTGCTGCTATAATAACTTAACCACTTGAGGTTCGGTGAAGTATGTAAACATGAACTACATTAGTAGTTGGTAAGTTAGACTAAATTAAATATTGATTGAATTATGTGTGAGATTATCTTGATTCTGGTAGGCTTTGTTCTCACCAGTATGATACTTAAGGATTAAGAGGTTATATGCCTCTTACTATGTGTTTTATTGTTGTTGATAGCCCTAGTTCTGTAATGGACTGGGGCTTTAACTAGTGTATATATGACAGCATTAGATATGATATTACAGTGGCTATTATTGATAGTAACTGGTGCTCTATTTATCAATTTAGCATATAGAAAGTAAATAATTAAGCTTACCTTTGCATTATAAGGATATAGCCTACACCTATGGTACTAATCTGACTTGAAACCTATTAAATTATGGCAGTCAAATGATGAAGTATTATTGGAAAGTTTTATCTTTGCAACAGTATTAATTAAATGACAACTAATGAAATAGAAGTTTAACAAGACATATTAGCTAAAGAAGTGTTTGCTTCTTACTTGTGACAGTCCTAAAATTACCACCTTGAAGACTAACAATCACAGCAGTAAGTAGTGGATACTCATACCATTAGGTGTGGGCTTCCCTTATATTGTGTGATTGTAGGTATGTGGTAATACCTTGGACTCCCAATAAGGTTAGGCTCACACTTTCTTTTGTAGTATGCTACAAAAGGAAAACAATATGATAATACTCTCTAAAACATTTCAACTCTTCTTCATCTCCTCTGATGGATATTTCAGAGGCAGGTATCTACCTACACCAGACTTAGGACTTCCAAACTCAAGTGAAGTTGTTAATGGTATACTCATAGCAATACCATTAATATTGATAGGATTTCTTATACTAAAGTCTTCCAATGAGAAGCTAGGTTACTTAGGGTCAATAATGCTTATAGGAGGTATAATTTGTTTACTACCATTACTCGCTTGGATAGCCTCTATTGCTTCATCTTTATTATCTATAGGAATAATACTGGTAGTAGTACTGGCAGTAATATGTTTAATATACAACCTGATTAACAAAAAGCAAGAATGATGAAAAGTACATATTTAATATTGTTGGTTATATTAGTCTCTTCATGCCAAATCAATTCCCAGAGACAAGATGAAGGAAATCAAAGTATTAGTAATCTTAAAGACATTGCCTATTATCAAGAAAGAGGTTATCAGATATTTCAAGAGTATGGTTTTACCATTAAAGCTCCTTGTCTTCTAGAAGATGTATCACAGCAAGTTTCTGGAGAGTTTCTATTAAATTATGGAGGCATAACAGAGAAAGATAATCCAGATAAAATAACATTTTATCAATTAGCAGTAAATAGACTTCCTGTAGGATATAAAGATATACCAGCAGATAAATTAAAGAGTGCTATTGATAGCAAGATTAGAGATGCTATGAAACACTTAAAGAATTGCAAACCAATCTTATTTGGTTATGAGGAGTATCAAGGATATATAGGAGAATGTACTACTAAGGGATATAATCAAAGAGGACTTATGTTTTCTAAGGATAATTATATCATTTGTTTAACTGTTATATCCAATGATAATATTGAAGAGAAGTTCAATAGATTTACAAATTCTTTTAAAAGCATTAAAGATCATGTAACCCAAACTTCAAGTATAAACAATGGGACTATTAAAAGTGATGATAAATCCAAAGTAGACAATGTTCATTTAGGAAAACTATATTCTAATGAGTACTTCTCTATAAAATACCCTACCACATGGCAGATAGTTCAGGATGACAACCAAGTAACTGGTAATACAACTGTCTCTGTTCAAATTATGGAGAAATTGAAGAATGACCATGACTTTAGACCTAATATCAACGTCATTGTCTCCAAAAAGAAATGGAGTGAACCTACCTCTTATTTAGCCCAGAATACAATAGCTCAAAATAAGCAAATAATGGACAGTTATCACCTACTAGAACAGAATGATGACATCTACATAAACAACTGTCAAGGAAGTATGATAGACTACACCTTTAACATTCAAGGGTACAAGTTGCATGGCATACAATACATAGTAAAAAAGAAGGATAACACAACCTTTATCATTACTGCAACAACAGATGCAGATGCAGCAAGGAACAGTAAACAAAAGGTAATTGCAGAGACAATGATTAACTCACTTAAACTCAAGTAATATGAACAAAGAAGAACTACAAACATTAACCATTGAACAGCTCAATGGAATGACAGAACAGGCACTAAAGGCTGTTGCTGATGAAGTACTGGAAAAGCTAAATGAGACTGAAATGGAGAAACTTCCCCTTGAGGTCAAGAAGAAGCTCAACTTGAAAAGGAAAAGCATCTGGTGCAGTGCT
The DNA here is from genome assembly GCF_903181435.1 of Bacteroides acidifaciens. Taxonomy (NCBI): domain Bacteria; kingdom Pseudomonadati; phylum Bacteroidota; class Bacteroidia; order Bacteroidales; family Bacteroidaceae; genus Bacteroides; species Bacteroides acidifaciens. The sequence continues at coordinate 742,037 of NZ_CAEUHO010000001.1, read as the reverse complement.
GAACTATGGATTTCATTAATACTTGGAGCACTGGCTATGAGTATAATGCAGTCTATCATGGGTAAATAATAACATCAACAATTAATATATACATATATGAGAATACTTACTCTTGTTCTATCTCTGTTAATTTTCAACCTCAATATACAGGCTCAAAGTAAAGAAGAACCTAAAAACAACTTAAATAAAACCTTAGAACAACTTCAAATAACATTTCCAAACTTACAATACTGGGGAACAGATAACAATGTTGTAAGATATAAATATGAAGATAATATACTGTTTGAATTGAAGAATAATAGGGTTATTAGTGAATTTATGACAGTTGAAGGAGAAGGTAATTATTCCTATGACTGGTATACTGCTATGACTAATGCTTTTTATAAAACAAACTACACCCACATTTTAAAGGGTGATAATGGGAATACTTTTATATATTCTTACTTTTCAGTCTATATTAGTTATTCTGACAGAAGCAATACAGCTAGTATAATGTATGATTTATTGCCTAAATATAAATAGAACTCATGGATTTATCTTACGGGATATGTAAAACTAAACTCCCTATTATCCTAGTTGAAATAGAAGATAAGTATTTATGTTTCATCTTGGATACTGGAAGTACCTGCAGTCTGATAGACAGTACTGTAGTAGAATATTTCAAGGATATAGTAGAACCAGTTGGTGACTATTGTATCAGTGGGATAGAAGGAACTAAGCACAAGGTAGATATAGTTACTCTATCTTTTAACTTTGAAGGTCAGATATATAAGCCCAAGTTCTGTGTAACACCTCTACTAGATGCTTTTAAAAGTATTGAAGAAGAAAATGGCATACAGGTACATGGACTACTAGGCACTGACTTCTTACTGGAGAACAAGTGGGTGATTAATTTCAACAAACTAATAGTAAGCAATTATGAATAAAATAAGAAAAACAATACTCCTTATAATATTAGCAATAGGACTTGTAGTAACAGCAATTATACTATATAACCATCAGGGGTCATCAGATACTCAAAATTATATAGCTAAAATAGTACCTCTTGAAATAAAGTATATAGTAGATCTAAGTTCTGTTGAAAATAAAGGGTATAAACTCTCATATATGGATTATAAAAGTCCTGAACTTACAGCTAGAGTTATTATAGATAATGCCAGAGATTATATAATGCTATTTATGGAAAAGAATAACTATGATGAGGGTGACTTTCATCCAAAAGTATCACTATTTAATGAGTATTCTCCAGTGCTTATAATAACAAGAGACAACAAGGTGTATCTTAAAATGAAGAAAAAAGAATAATTATGAAAGCAATAAGACTTATGTTATGGTTATCCTTACCATTATAGCTACATCTCATCTATAGAGAAGGTGTTCTAAATAAATAGAAGTGTAATGTTGGATAAATCAGACTGATTTACTACATTTGCATCAACCACTTTAACAGATTAAAGTATGGAAAGAACCTATATTAATGAATTCCACAAGCAATGGATAGAGAGCACTCTCAAGTCAATAACCTCTTGGCAGAAGCAACCAATCTCATTAGAAGAGAAAAAGAAGCAACAGGAAATGTTGAACCAGCAGAAGGCTATAAGAGAAGGCAAATTGAAGAGCTAAAACTATTTGCTACTCAACATAACTTATGGATTAACATAAACTCTCTCCCCTTATCTTACCTTAGTAAAGGGGGAGAAAATGAAGTATTCACAGGTCATGAAGATATTGTATTCAAGTTAAACAACTTTGAGTATGCAGGTGAAGACCTTGAGAACTTCTTCATTAGGATAGAAGCTCATAACGTATTCTTTAGCAATGTCACTTATCAGATGATTGGCTTTGCTTATAACAGTCAACATGAGTTTTGTGCTGTGTTAGTTCAACCTTATGTCAGAGCTAAAAGAGAAGCTACAGAGGAAGAAATAGCAGAACACATGCAAGCATTAGGCTTTGAAATGGTCTATGAGGATGAATATCACAATGCAGAATATGAGGTTTTTGATGCAGTACCTAATAATGTGCTGTATGGTATTGATGACAAGCTTTACTTCATTGATACCCAAATCAGATTTAGACCTATTGAGATAACACTTTAAATAAATTTAGTTATGAAACAGAAGCAGGAAACTTAGCACAGTCCAAGTGCTATTAGTAGTATGATACTAGCATAGCAGTAATACTACTATTGTTGGTCTATAGTTGTTCTATAGGCTGTTAAGAGAAAGTATAAACAAACTAACAACTATTAAAGATAAAGGTGTTACTATGCCTGATTGTGGTTCTGAATGTCGCCGATTCGACTCCGGGCTTTCCCCAGATATAAACCCTTTGTAAGTTAGATACTTACAAGGACTTTTTCTTTGTTGGTAGAGCATCATTCAGATGCTAAAAACAGAATATAAATTACCCTATCTGCCACACAGACCAAATATATTCTTTATATTTGTAGCGATATTCGCACTAAAATTAATACCATATATGGAAAATAACAAGAAACTAACACGCTCTTCCAACCGCATGATTGCGGGAGTATGTGCCGGAATTGCCGAGTATTTCGGTTGGGACCCGACTTTACTGAGAATAGTATATATATTGGCTACATTCTTTACTGCTTTCGCCGGAGTAATCATCTATATTATTTTATGGATTGTTATGCCAGCAAAAATGCCGTCAGACGGATATGAAGACCGTATGAATAACAGACTACATTAAAAATAAAAGCCTTGCCCGATTTTTGTCAAATGACAACCAATCGGGCAAAGCTCATTTTATATGGTTTCTTCACAAAAGACTAATATAATTCAAGTCCGAATTCCTCTTTCAGTTGCATCAAAGCCTGGTTCTTCTGTGCCATCATCTGAAACTTCTCTACACGTCCCACCGGGCGTATCGTTTCTGCCGCTTCACTGACCCTCACTGTCATTACGACCTGGCTATTCCTCAACCGGACACGAAGATACTCCTGCAATTCAGGAATCAAGGCAGTAAAGTCTTTCGCCGCCATTTCATTATCCACCACAACTTCAAAAGTCGTCGAGTTTTTGAATAATGCCGGACGAAGCATCTGCATACGCTTCATTAACGCATCCTGCTCTTTCGGCAACTGTGCTGCATATTCCTGCCAATAATAGTTCAAGTCACGGTCGTTGAATATCAAATCCTCTTCCGGTTGCATCTGCACCTTAGGAGCAGTAGTTGCAGCCGTATTCTGAGTCTCCTGCCCACGCTGCGGATTCTTGATAGACACGCCCAGACTGGACATCTTCATTACTGGAACTTTCCGCTGTTCTTCCCTTACCGTCTGGGGAATTCCTGCTCCTTGTGACGGAGTTGACGAAGCCGCCACATTTGTTGAAGAAGGCGGTGCGGACTGTGCCGCCGTAGGCATCTGCGGTTGACGGGCAGCAGTAGCGTAACCAGCAGCCTGTGTTGAAGTTGAAGACGGATACGAATGAACAGAATTCTGCTGAGCCGGGCTTGCAGAAGCAACCTGCGGCTGCTGAGCTGCGGCAGGCTGTGTGAATACGGGTTTTATAGTCTTCTTAGGGCTACGCCCACCGCCACCGTCATCCTCCCCGGTGGTAAGCTGTGCAACCTGTATCAAGGTCAATTCTACCAACAACCGCTTGTTCTTGCTGATGCGGTAATTCAAATCACATTCATTACAAAGCTTCATCGCCCGATACAGGAAAGTCAACGGGCATTTCTGCGCTTGTTCCTGATAACGTTGGCGTATGCTCGCCCCCACTTCCAACAAAGGCAACGTCACCGCATCTTTGGCTACCAGCAAGTCACGGAAATGAGAGGACAAGCCGGTTATAAAGTGGCTTCCATCGAAGCCTTTATTCAATATGTCATTAAAAAGCAGCAGGGCGTCGCTTACCTTGTTTTCGAGGAAGCAATCCGTCAGACGGAAATAATATTCGTAATCAAGTACATTCAGATTGTCAATCACGCTCTTGTACGTGATGTTGCCACCCGTAAAACTCACCACTTGGTCGAAAATAGACAATGCGTCACGCATACCACCGTCCGCTTTCATCGCTATCACGTTCAATGCTTCCGGTTCCGCAGTGATTGCCTCTTTCGAAGCTACGTACGACAAGTGGTTCACCGTATCTTCCACACTAATCCGGCTAAAATCATAAATCTGGCAACGGGAAAGGATGGTCGGAAGAATCTTATGTTTCTCCGTTGTAGCCAAAATAAAGATGGCATGACGGGGCGGTTCTTCCAGCGTTTTCAGAAACGCATTGAAAGCGGATGCGGAAAGCATATGTACCTCGTCGATGATATATACTTTATACTTGCCGATTTGTGGCGGAATACGCACCTGTTCCACCAACTGGCGGATGTCGTCTACCGAGTTGTTGGATGCGGCATCAAGTTCGTGGATATTGTACGACCGCTGTTCGTTGAATGCCACACAGGATTCGCATTGGTTGCAAGCCTCGCCGTCGGCAGTGGGCGTCATACAGTTTATCGTTTTGGCAAAGATACGTGCGCAAGTAGTCTTTCCCACTCCACGCGGCCCGCAAAACAAATAGGCATGAGCCAGTTTCTGGGTGGCAATCGCATTTTTCAGCGTAGTGGTCAGCGCCCGCTGCCCTACCACTGACTCGAACGTGGACGGACGGTACTTACGGGCTGATACAATATAGTTTTCCATATCCGGGATTCTCTCTGTTTTTTGAGTTCAGTGCAAATGTACATAAAAAAGTGATAAGTAATAAAGGATAAGGATAGAAGTTTTGAAGCCGAAGCGATAAGTTTTTAAGTTATTAGTTTTATCTTTGCGGAGATTAAAAGGAGAAGTCATGGGTAAACTAATCAGTATTTGGAATTTCATATGCAGGCGTAAGTATCTCATTACGGTCGTTGCATTTGCCGTTATCATAGGTTTTCTGGACGAGAACAGCTTGGTGCGTCGTCTCGGATATGAACGTGAAATCAGCCTATTGAAAGAAGAGATAGAAAAGTATCGGATGGATTATGAAGAAAACACGAAGCGTCTCAATGAAATAAGCACCAATCCAGACGCTATCGAGCAGATTGCCCGCGAAAAGTATCTGATGAAGAAACCCAACGAAGATATTTACGTTTTTGAAGAATAAACAATGAAACAATTAATACCCGCTTTTTTCGCCGTCGGCGCTATAATGACTCTTACCGGAGCTGCCGTATTTATAACCGGATGGATTTACGCCCCCTATATATACACTATCGGAGCCGGATTCATCGCGTTGGCGCAAGTGAACACGCCCGTCAAAGGAAAAAGCAAAACTTTGAAACGCCTGCGCATTCAGCAGATATTCGGAGCATTGGCACTCATACTGACCGGAGCTTTCATGTTCGCCACACGCGGCAATGAATGGATAGCTTGTCTTACTATTGCCGCTATACTCGAACTTTATACCGCCTTCCGTATTCCACAGGAAGAAGAAAAGGAAAGGGCATAAAAAAAGCCCGTTCATAGCTTCACAGTCTTGAACAGGCACCAACACAAACAAAATTTTAGAATTCATGTTCCGTCCTTTTTCACAAAGCACGGAACATATTAATTATCATTATTTATAAATCTTATTTCTTTACTGGAGAATATCTTGCATTCAGTCCATCCACAATTTCTTTTGTAATGTTAAATGCACTGTCAGCATAGAGCAGGTTATCGAAACCTGTGTTGCTGAAAATCAAGCTGTATCCACGAGTCTTGTTATACTCTTTCAGGAAAGCATTGATTGAATCGCGGAACTGCAAGCTATTCTTATTGTTTTCTTCCATCAAGCCATTCTGAAGTTTGGTACTCAATTCCTGCAGGTCTTGTTCCAACTTCACCAGGCGGTTGTATTCCTGTTGAGCTCTGTCTTGTGACAGAAATGCGTTATTCTCAACTTTCTTCTGGAAATCTTGCTTTTCCTTATTCAGAGCGTTCGCTTTTTGGTTCAATGTCAGACGGACATTTTCGCTCTTCTTTACCATCGCCTCATTCAGGTCAATACAGAAGTTGTATTGTGCTAATAACGAATCGATTTCAACATACGCAATTTTCATTCCTGACAATTCGGCGTTAGCCTGAGAAGGAGCAGCAGTAGTTTGATTGTCAGCTTTGCCAGCACATTGTGAAAATAAAACGATAAACGCAAGAGCAGCCAAACCGTTCATGAGGAAGTTCATTCTATTCATAATTTATAAGTATTGTTTTTTAAAAATTTAATTCATACTATCGTTCAAGGCTTTTTCCAACTCATCAATAGAAAAACGTGGCTTCTTTTGTGCTTCACGGTCCTGAGACTGTGCACATCCGATTCCTTTTTTACGCAACGCTTTATTCCCGCTCACGTGGCCATTAGGGAACTTACCACCCTTAGTAAAGAATACTTTCACCCCTAATAATGCCAGGGAAATAGCAACTATTAACAAAGTTATCAGTATAGTCTCAACCATTTCTATTAATTTTGTGAGTGCAAAGATAGGCTTTAATGAGATATGAGTTCAGATAAGCCCATCAAATTAACCATATTTAGCAATAGAAGAGGCCAAAACCGCCCTTCTATTCCTTATTATAAAAAAGAAAACAGCATGGAAAAAAAAGACTTAAAGCCGGCTGGCGTATTCAAGTATTTTGAAGAAATCTGCCAGGTGCCACGCCCTTCAAAGAAGGAAGAGAAAATGATTGCCTATCTGAAGGCATTCGGAGCTAAACATAACCTCGAAACCAAGGTAGATGAAGTCGGCAATATATTGATTAAAAAACCTGCCACACCGGGTAAAGAGAACCTGCAAACTGTGGTGCTGCAATCACATATCGATATGGTGTGCGAAAAGAACAACGACGTCCAGCACGACTTCCTCACCGACCCTATCGAAACTGAGATTGACGGTGAATGGCTGAAAGCCAAAGGGACTACCCTCGGAGCCGACAACGGCATCGGCGTGGCTACCGAACTGGCTATCCTTGCCGACGACACTATCGAACACGGCCCGCTGGAATGTTTGTTCACCGTAGACGAAGAAACGGGATTGACAGGTGCTTTTGCCTTGAAAGAGGGGTTCATGAGCGGTGATATTCTCCTGAACCTCGACTCTGAGGACGAAGGGGAAATCTTTATCGGATGTGCCGGTGGCATTGACTCTGTAGCCGAATTTACATATAAGGATATAGAAGTTCCTGCCGGATATTTCTTCTTCAAGGTGGAAGTGAAAGGGCTGAAAGGCGGTCATTCCGGTGGCGACATTCATTTGGGAAGAGGAAATGCGAACAAGATTTTGAATCGTTTCCTCACCCGCATAGCCAATAAGCACGATTTGTATCTTTGCGAAATCAACGGTGGCAATCTACGCAATGCCATTCCCCGCGAAGCGTATGCTATCTGTGCCGTACCCGAAGATGCAAAACATGATGTCCGTACCGAATTGAATATCTTCGCCAGCGAAATGGAAGATGAATTGTCTGTTGTAGAACCGGACTTGAAACTGGTTCTCGAATCGGAAGCTCCCCGCAAGACTGCTATAGACCAGGGCACAACCGACCGTTTGCTGAAGGCTTTATATGCCGCCCCTCATGGTGTATATGCCATGAGCCAGGACATCCCGGGACTGGTGGAAACGTCTACAAACCTTGCTTCCGTGAAGATGAAACCTAATAATGTCATCCGTATCGAAACCAGCCAGCGCAGTTCCATCTTGTCTGCCCGCAATGATATGGCGAATACTGTACGCACCGTATTCCTATTGGCGGGAGCAAACGTTACCTTCGGCGAAGGTTATCCGGGATGGAAGCCGAATCCACATTCGGCCATTCTCGAAGTGGCTGCCGAATCTTATAAGCGTTTATTTGGTGTAGACGCCAAAGTGAAAGCTATCCATGCAGGATTGGAATGTGGCTTGTTCCTTGACAAATACCCGGCATTGGATATGATTTCTTTCGGACCGACTCTTACGGGTGTTCACTCTCCTGATGAACGGATGCTTATTCCTACTGTAGATAAGTTCTGGAAACACCTGCTGGATATTCTGGTACATGTTCCTGCCAAGAAATAACAGGCGGACTAGTCGACGAACTAAGGGTCATGGTAACAGCGAAAAACGAGTAGCTGTTACCATACTCCTTTTTGTTATGGGCTTATCGGGCATCAGTTTTCTTACCCCTTCTTTTATTACGGCACAAGAGACACATCACAGGCTAGACTCCCTCTTCCAAGAAAAAGTCCCTTTCCGCGTCGTAAGCTGGAACATAGAAAACCTGTTTGACACTCATCACGACAGCCTGAAGAATGACCGCGAATTTCTTCCCGACGCAACGCGTCACTGGTATTACAATAGATACAAAAAGAAGCTGGCTGATATTGCACGTGCCATCACAGCGATTGGCGAATGGAATCCGCCCGCCCTCATAGGTCTTTGTGAAGTGGAAAATGATACGGTACTGCGTGACCTTACCCGCCGTTCGCCTTTAAAAGAACTCGATTACCGTTATGTTATGACGGATTCTCCCGATTTAAGAGGTATTGACGTAGCTCTACTTTATCAACGGGATTTATTCAAATTATTATCTTCCCGTCCTGTCTCCATTCCCCCTTTCGGCCAACATCGTCCGACAAGGGATTTATTGCATGTCAGCGGTTTATTACTGACAGGAGATACGCTGGATGTATTTGTCTGCCATCTCCCGAGCCGTTCGGGCGGAGCGAGAGAGTCCGAACCTTACCGGCTTCATGCAGCCCAAATTCTACGAACGGAAGCGGATAGTATCTTGCACAAACGGCTTCACCCTCAAGTTATCATCATGGGAGATTTTAATGACTATCCGACTAATAAGTCTATCCGGGAAGTACTGGAAGCGGAAGCTCCATCCCCCACCTTATCTCCATTGAAACTCTATCATCTACTCGCTCGAAAAGCCAAATCCAAAGATTTCGGTTCTTACAAATATCGGGGGGAATGGGGATTGCTCGACCACTTGATAGTATCCGGCACTTTGTTGAACCGCTCCGGCGAGTTCTTCACCAGTGAGGATAAAGCAAACGTCTGCCTGCTCCCCTTTTTACTAATTGAGGATAAGAAATACGGTGATAAAGAGCCTTTCCGCACTTATAAGGGAATGAAGTATCAAGGTGGTGTCAGTGACCATTTGCCTATTTATACAGACTTCGAGCTGATTTTATATTAATATACCAACTATCTGTAACAAATTGTTTTGTGTCACCGTATTAGAACAGTCGTAACATCAGAATGGCACAAATCATTTAATCGGAATACTGATAAACCTTCAAATCAAACTTGGGAACCATTGCCAGCAAATGGTCGAAGATGTCCGACTGGATACGTTCATATTCTTTCCAAACTTTGTTTCGGGAGAAAAAGTAAACTTGAATAGGTACTCCATACATCGTGGCTTCTTTCTGGCTGATAATCAAGTCCAAATCCTGATTCACCACAGGCAAGCTGCACAAATAACGCTCAATATATACACGATAAACCTGTGAATTGGTGGGTACTACATCTTCTTCAGGCTGATAATCCGCCATCAAAGGGATTTCCTTCCGATAACGGTCGAGCATTTCGGGCGTACAGAATTGGAGTGTAGTCAAGTCCAGGGTTATATTCTTCATTACCCTTCGTCCTCCTGATTGCACCATTCCCCGCCAGTTCTGGAAAGGACTGCTGACCAAGGTATAAGGGGGAACGGTAGAAATCGTATTATCGAAATTCTGAATCTTGACTGTATTCAGAGTAATCTCCTGCACTGTGCCATTGGCAGCACCGGAAGGAAGCGTAATCCAGTCGCCCGGACGAACCATATCATTGGCGGAAAGCTGGATACCCGCCACAAATCCTAGTATGGAATCCTTGAATACCAGCATCAGGATGGCAGCCGAAGCACCTAATCCCGCAAACAAACTGGCTGGAGATTTATTCACAATAATGGCAATAATAATGATTCCACCGACAAAGAACAGAAGCACCTGCAACACCTGGATGAATCCTTTCATCGGACGGTTCTTCATAGACTCCTTCCCGTCGTAGATATCCATTATCATCAACAGAATCCCATTAATGGCTAACAGCAAAGAAAAGATAATGTAAACGGCACAAGCTTTCTGGGAAATAAGCAATAAGTCCTTGCCACGAATAAAAGCCATTGGCAGTAAAGAATAAACCAGAAAAGCCGGAACCGTATGAATCAGGTTGTGAAACACTTTACGCTTCATCAGCAACGTATTCCAAAGGTGCGGTTTCCGACGGGTGTACTGCTTCATTCCTCCTATAAGAATCGCTTGGCAGAGATAATTCAGGCCGATAGCAATTGCTATCATCAGCACAGCAATAAGAGCCTCATCAAAACGGTCGGCAACTGTCGGGGCTATCCCCCAATCTATCAGGATTTTGTTCATCCATTTTCCTAAATCTACTACGAGCATAACTTCTGTCTTTTTTTATTAATAACAGCAAAAGATTCATTTGGTTTAGAAAAAAAAGACTGGCATCCGATTCACTAGAAATCAGGACTGCCAGTCTTCACTGCTACTCTCTATGCATATCTTTCAGCGATAACAATCCCGTCAGGGAGTAGTTATCACTCCTATTTCATCCATTTCTACTTTCGCGGTTGTTGCGGTAGGCGTAGTAGCCTCCAACTTAATATAACGTGCTTGTACTTTCTGACCGAAAGTAACCGTCTGCGGCAGCGGGTTGTGCATGATATTACTGAACTCACCGTTGGCAGGAACTTCCTTCCAGTTCTTTCCGTCCATGCTCACAAAGAATTTATAACGGAAAGCCATTGTCGGTTTCGCTTCCGCTTTCAAAGGAGCATAAGTAAAGCTGGCTAATGTCACCGATTTGCCCAAATCAATCGTCAACGGAGAATCAGCGACTTGTTTCCAGCCTGCACGAGGCAGATTATTCCAATCTTCACCCTGAACCACTTCCTGCAAAGAAGCTGCATAATAAGCGGCCACTTGATTGATATGAGCAGTCAGACGACAATCGTCAATCTTCACCCGTAGCTGACTGGCTTTCACGGTCGGGAAACGCAGCATACGTTTATATCCGATTGTCGTACCCTTGCCTACTTCTTTCCAACCGTTATCAGTCAAAGCCTCTACAACGAAAGACTCCACTCTCTGTCCTTTCGTGATATCTTCCTGAAGCATCACTAAGTTAATTTCCGAGCCCGGTTTCAAAGAATAAACGGCTTCACTGCCTGAAGTGGCATTCCAGTAGTTTCTTCCTTTTTTTACCCGGTTATCAGCAAATATCTGTTGACGGTAAGCTGCAAATTCTTTCAGACGGTTCACGTCGGCTTCATTAATCAAGCCTTTGCGGTCGGGCGGTATATTCAATAAAAGCACGGAGTTATATCCTACCGACTGGAAATAAATATCCGACAGATGTTTCAGGGACTTCACTTTCGCATCTTCTTCCGCATGATAGAACCATCCCGGACGGATGGACACATCCACTTCCGAAGGATACCAAAACAGTTCGGTAGCTTTCTCCAACATTTTGCGGCTTCCTAAATCTTCCGCTTTGCTAAAGACACCCAGGCGTTTGTTGTTTTCTGTCGAGCGGGCATAAATTCCCGGAGTCAGCACGGTGGCATTCCATTCCGTTTCGCGTCCCAGTCCTTTTTCATTTCCTACCCAACGGACATCGTCTCCCATAATCGCCATTACTGCTTTCGGTTGCAGGCGTTGGATGGTTTTATAGAAAGCGTCCCAGTCATAGACTTGTTTCTTTCCGTTCGGACCTTCCCCATTCGCTCCGTCGAACCATACTTCGTGCACTTCACCGTAATTGGTAAGCAGTTCTGTCAATTGTCGGATAAAAAATTCATTGTAACGAGGAGAGTCTCCATAACATTCCGCATTGCGGTCCCACGGAGAAAGGTAGACGCCGAACTTCATATCATATTTGTCGCAGGCTTTTCGGAGTTCTTTTACAACATCCCCCTGCCCGTTCTTCCAGGGAGAAGAGACTACAGAATGTTTGGTGGTAGCTGTTGGCCAAAGACAGAAACCGTCGTGATGCTTTGCGGTCAGAAGTACCATTTTAAAGCC